>JAAEZT010000052.1 GCA_018222765.1 bacterium
GGAGCGCACACCAACTTCATCTACCGCTCTCCTACCATTAGTTTTGGCTCCGTTCACCCGACCGATCCTGTTCTCGAGATCGACTGGATCGGAGGAGGTGGAAATCAGGATAACATCGCAGACCCCGCTAACCCAGCGGCGATTATTGGAGCGAGCACCACGGCAGGCGGTTCAAAAGGCGTCGCCTTGCTCAATCTGGCCACAGGCGACTACGATGCAGTTTACTACAATACCACCCAGAATAACAACATCGACACCAATTCCCTCACCTTGACTGATTTGACCACCGCCGGTGTCAGCACGACCGACAACTATCAGTTGGACTTTTTCGACACCGATGATGGGAGCTGGGGTTGGACTCGCATGTCAGAGGTGAGGTTGGATAGTGCCGCGTATAGCGCTCCTCCTCCTCCGCCATCTGAAACCGATATTACTTGGGATTTTTCCTTTGGAAACGAACATGGTTGGACTGCCGTCAATGGCGTCTCCTGGCTCAGTGATAACGGGGTTGAAGCGGGGCAAGAAGATGGTGTTGGTGGAAACGATACCGGAAATACCCGCAACGGCCATGATGGGGCCCACGTTAATTTTATATATCGTTCACCGGTTCTTAATTTTGCTGCGGTAAGTGACTCTGGAGCGGTGATCGAATTTGATTTCGAAGGAGGCGCGGGCAACCAGGATGTCGTTACCGATCCTTTGAATCCGGAGGCGATCATCACCTCTGGCATAGGGATCACGAGCGCGGTTGGTCAAAAAGGTCTCGGTTTTCTGAATCTAGTGACCGGGGAATACGATGCGGTTTACTATGATTCCACAAATGGTGGCGGAGTTGAGAGCATCTCTCTTTCAAAATCCGACCTAACCGCTGCCGGGATTAGTATGGGCGATAATTACCAATTGGACTTTTTAGACAATGATGACGGGTCCTGGGGCTGGACCCGTCTAAAGGAAGTCAGACTAGATTCGACTGCGCTTGGCGGGACACCAACGAGTATTGAGATCACCAATATTGAATATTCGCCCGGAGATGACTTGTTGACCCTCACCTGGAATTCCAGAGAGGGAGTGGCTTATGTCATCAAATATTCGCATGACATGATCGATTGGTCGGCTGACATCGATGATTCGGTCATTGGGGATGCAGGAACCGAGACGACGAGGTCTTACAATTTAAATGCGGCAGGGATTGTTGACCGGGAGAAAGTCTTCATCAGAGTAGAATAACCGCCGCCAGGGTAGGTGCGTCGGTTAGATTCTGGTGTGAGGCTTACTTGTAAGTTGCAGGGAGCTTTGGCACAACGCCGAGTTTCTCGTAGTTGAATCCGCTGGCGAGGGGTTTGTATTCACCAACGATCTCGACGCTTCGGTCGGGGGTGATTTGTTTTTCCATCTTCAAACCCCAGTAAGTAGCATTGATGACGAGACGGCGGAGGCCGGCGCTTTCGAGGTCTTTACCACTGCCCATGGTGGTGTGAAAGACACGGGCGTTTTTGCCGGTGGTGGTTGTCCAGTTCTTGAACCAGGCCACGGGAAGAGGTTCTTTCTTTGTGTTGGGCTTGTCTTCGTAATTTCGTCCCATCAGGGGCTGCCCCCAAACCAAGGCGGTGCAGTCCTTTGGGAGGCCGGTGCCTTCCTTGTAGGTTCGGTAGACATCGGACGGTCCCCAGATGTCAGTGACGCCAGTAGCGATGGGGTGGTTTTTCAGGGCTTCGACGATGGTTCCTCGGGTGGAGTCGGCGTGCCAGCGTCCGTGATGACCCATGAACGCACCGCCGAGGAGGTCGCGGCCGAAGTTGATCCTCTTGCCGTCGATTTCATACGGAAGGTTTCCACGGAAGCCGTGGTTTGCGGTGCGGAGTGCGATGATGGGCTTTCCTGAGTCGAGATAGCTCACGATGAGCTTTTGTTGCTCCATCGGGAGAGTGAGGAGACGGGTGATGATGATGAGGGCGTCTGCCTTGGCCAGATGCTCGAGTCCAGGGATGTTGTGCGATTTGAATTCCGCTTCTTTTCCCTTCTTGGGATAGACCGGCATGGTGGGATCGACTTCACCTTTTTCATTCACTCCGAAGAGAACCGTGGTGTCGAAGCCGTGGTGCTTGCTGAGAACCTTCGCCATCATTGGCATTGACTGTTCGCTACGGTATTCCTGGTCAGCGGTAATCAGAACGATGTGTTTCCCTTTTCCCGGACCTTTTTCTCCGGAATAGGTGAGCCATTTGGGGCTTTCCGGGACGGGATGGGCCGAAGCCAGACCAAGGCAAAGTAGCGCTGGGAACAGGAGTGATGAAAATGTCATGGACGGAGCTTGGTGGATTTTTTACTCGTTGTGAACATGGATTGTTTGAAAGCGGAAGAAAGTCTTTTTCGGGGGCGTGGCGGGAGCATGTTTTTCACCCAATTGCGACGAATCTTTATGATCATGGCTCTGCTTTCATTCGGCGCATCTGGCGGGACCACCAAGAACGTGATGGGGAAAGATCCCTTGAAACGTCCAAGTGACGCGGTTCAGCTCGTGGGGAATCAAGGACACGTGATGGTTCCCGAAGGGAAGGGTGCTTCCAAGTGGGTCTTCAAGGATGGTGTCCTCACTGCCTCGCCGGTTTGGGACAGCGTGATCACGCCCGGTGTGTATTCAGATTTCTTGATGCACGTGGAGTTCAATGTGAACGATGTGCCTGATGCCAAGGACCCTGAGAAGAACGGGAACTCGGGAGTCTATATTCAGCAGCGCTATGAGCTTCAGATTTTAAATTCCCACGGAGTATCCGCCGGGGACTACAAGGCGAGTTATGCCGGGAGCCTCTACCGTCAGAAGAAGCCCGACAAGTTAGTTTCGAAGCCGGCGGGCGAGTGGCAGACTTACGATATTGTGTTTCGGGCGGCTCGGTTTGAGGGCGATAAGAAAACCGAGAACGCGCGCATTTCGGTGAGGCACAACGGGGTGCTGATTCATGACGACTACGCCTTTAAGAATAAGACCGGGGCTGGGAAAAAAGAAGGGCCTGAAGCCTTGCCGATTAAATTACAAGGGCATCACAACCCGGTGAAATTTCGCAATGTTTGGATCCAGAGGTTGAAGTTGGAGGCGGCTGAAGAAAAAGCAGAAGCTCCAAAGAAAAAGAAGAAGGGATACACGTATGTCATTCCGTTCGATGAAATTCCGCCGTCGCCGGCTTTGTCGCCGAAGGAGGGTTTGAAGAGTTTTGTTCTCCATGAGGACTTCGAGATGAGCACGGTGGCGCACGAGCCTGAGATTCAAAACCCGCTCGCTTTGCGCTTCGATGGCGATGGCCGGATGTGGGTGGTTGAAATGAGAGCCTACATGACCAATGCCAATGGCGAGGGTGAAGAGGAGCCGATCGGGAGAATCTCCATTCACGAAGACAGCAATGGTGATGGCTTTTATGACAAGTCGAGTGTCTTTCTCGATGGTCTGAACCAACCGCGTTCAATTGCACTTTACAAAAACGGCATTCTCTTTGGTGGGCATGAGAAATTGTTCTTCGTTGAAAACAAGAATGGCAAGGCCGGGAGGATGACGATTATTGATGAGAATTATACGCAGGGCGGCAATGTGGAACATCGCACCAATGCGCTGATGCGGGGCTTGGATAATTGGATCTATAATGTGAAATCAGATGCACGCTATCGGGAGGTCGACGGAAAATGGGTGAAGGAAAAAACAAAATTTCGAGGGCAATGGGGAATGTCGCAGGACAACTATGGTAGGCTTCATTACAATCAGAATTGGTTTGGTATTCAGGCCGACCACCTCATGCCGAATCTCTTGAGTCGAAATCCCAACTACTTGCTCGGTGGCAATGACAGCACGAGGATTTCCTTCCGCGATAAACTTTATCCTGCCCGCATCACGCCCGGAGTGAACCGGGGAGGGGAAGGGGATATTGATGATAAGGGCTATCTCAAGGCTGCGACCGGAGCGTGCGGGCCGATGGTTTATCGGGGCGATCAATTCCCGCCGGAATTCAGAAATACGGCGCTTTTTTGTGAGCCTGCCGCCAACCTCGTCAGAATGATCCATGTCGGCAGGAAGGACGGATTACTTTCCGGTGAACATCTCATGGGCGAGCGTGAGTTTCTCGCGTCGAAGGACGAGCGCTTTCGTCCGGTCAATCTCTTCAATGCGCCGGACGGGACTTTGTATGTCGTCGATCTCTATCACGGAATCATTCAGCACAAACATTACCTGACGCGTTATTTGCGCGAGCATATCGAGCATCGTGATCTCGAAAGTCATCCCAAGCTAGGCCGGATTTATCGGGTGAAGCACAAGGGATCTCCTCGGGGGGCGCAACCAAAGTTGTTGGGAAGGAAGTCGGTGGACTTGGTTCCTTTTCTCGCGCATGCCAATGGTTGGTGGCGGGACACCGCACAGCAATTGATCATTGATCAAGGTGACCTTTCGGCGGTTCCTGCGCTTAATAAGTTGGCGAAGAATATCAGCAAGCCGCTGGGGCAAATTCATGCGCTTTGGACTTTAGAGGGGTTGGGGGCGCTGAATCTCGAGGCCGTTTCCGGGGCCTTGTTGTCGATGGATCCATACGTGTTGGAATCGGCGATTCGTCTTAGCGAATTACTTCCCGACGCGGAGCCCTTGTTGCCAAAGTTCGTGGAATTGTCAAAACGATCGGACTTGGTCGTACAACTTCAATTGGCAGGAAGTCTGGGGCGCATTCGTTCAGGAAAGTCGCTCGAGGTACTGCGGGATGTTCTCGTGAAGAATATCAACCAGCCCTTTTTTCGCGAGGTCGCGATCAATGGCTTGGTGGGACGCGAAAAGGAATTTCAGGATTTGATTGGAGGCGATTTCCCCGACGAGAAATTCCGTAGGTATTTGGTTCACTGTCTCACTCCAAAAACGACTGCGGGCGCCTTCAAGGCGCCGCGGGACAAAAACCATCTGGCTTCATTCAAGCGAGGCGAGAAATTCTATGTCGCCAATTGTATGGCCTGTCATGGGCCAGACGGGAACGGCCTCGAGTTGTTGGGGCCACCATTGGTGGGGGCCGAATGGGTGACGGGATCTCCCAAGAAACTTGCCGCAATTCTTCTGCAAGGGCTTATGGGGCCGATTAAGGTAAAGGGAGAAACCTATACTCCAGCCGCCGCGATGCCTGGCTTGAAGGCAGCTCCTGAGATTACTGATACAGACCTCGCGGATGCCGCCACTTTTGTTCGTTTTGCCTGGAATAATGGCAAGGGCGGCGTGAAGCCGGAGACGATCAGTGAGGTGCGCAAGGAATTGGGAGATCGAGAAACGACCTTTACCCCTGAAGAGTTGCTAAAGCGCTACCCGTGATCGGTGTGTTCATCGATTTCCAGTGAGAACTTTTTCGGCGGTGGGTCGACACAGAGAAAGGCAATAGGCCGAGACTAGGCTTGAGGGCAGCTCTTGGATGACACTGGGCTTGCGGGTTTCTCTCGTGGCGACTAAACCCTGTGCGTGGCCTTTACTGTTGATAAAGCCTTCGAGTTGATTTCTTCCGCGCATGAGCGGGAGCGCTTGGCGCATGCCTTTCTCATCACCGGTCCCAAGGGGAGCGGGAAGTCGGAGCTGGCGGCGCGGATGGGGGATTTGCTCAATGGCAAGGGAGACGAGGGCGAGGATCTCTGGGGCGAGCCGGTGAAATCCACTGCGCCGTCGCTGGAGGAGCTGGAAGGGGAATTTATCCGGGCGGTGCGTCCTCGCTCAAAGTCGCGTCGCATTGCCGTCGATGACATTCGCGCGCTTGAAAAAATGATGAATCAATCGTCGCCGGATGGGATGTGGAAAATCGGAGTGATTGTGGACGCTGATCGGATGAATGAATCATCGGAAAATGCTTTTTTGAAGACTCTCGAGGAGCCCCCTAGGGAAAGTCTTCTCCTTCTGTTGTCGAGTGAGCCGGAAAGGTTGCTTCCAACGATTTGGTCCCGCTGCGTGCATCTTCCACTGGTGAGGCCTGCCGGTGCAGTCCGTTCAGAAGAGGTGGAGCAAATTATTCCGCTGCTCGATGAAGTGACGCGTGATGGCTTGGGAACGATGGAATCCGGATTGCGGGTAAAGTCGGGGCTGGAAGCGCTTCTGGCCGAGAGGAAGCAGGTCATTGAGAAAAAATACGCGGAGATTTTTAAGGAAGAGAAGCTCAAGTATCAGAAGGTCGTGGAGGCCGACTGGATGAAGGATCGCGAGAAGGTCTACGAAGCCCAGTCCTCGGCAGATTATCTGGGCGAGCGGTCCCTGATGATCGAGACAATTCATGCCTGGGTGGGGGATTTGCTACGTCAGAAGGCCGGAGGAACCGGTTTGGAATTCCCGGAATATGCCGAAACAATGGCTCAAGCGGTCGCCGATGAAGATTTAGACGTGCTATTGAGGCGCGTTGCAGCCATGGAGGAGCTGCGCAGTCTCCTCGAGACCAACGTGGTGGAGGCTCTCGCGCTCGAGGTGTCCTTCATGAAAACATTTGGAAAGATAAGCTAATGAAGAGAGATAAATCTTTTGTCGATCACATCCGGGTTCATTGCCGCGCCGGTAACGGAGGGCATGGCGTGGTGAGTTTTCGGAAGGAAAAATTTGTACCCCGGGGTGGTCCCGATGGCGGTGATGGCGGCGATGGAGGGAAAGTCGTTCTCATCGTAGACGAGAACACCGATAACCTTCGTTCGTTTCATTACGATCCCAAGTTGCTCGCCGAAGACGGCGCGCACGGCCAGAGCTGGAAACGGCATGGCAAGAACGGAAAGACCAAGATCGGACGTGTTCCTCCCGGAACGGTGATTTATAAAAGCCCGGCGACGGATGTTACCGAAGCGGTTGCGATGGAGCGGAGCGACGAGGGCGTCGAGTTGGAACCCGTGATCGATTTGACTGAACCGGGTCAGGAGTACGTCCTGCTTGAGCCCGGACGAGGAGGGCGGGGGAATTTCCACTTTAGATCTGCAACTAATCAAGTTCCCCAGGAACGAGAACTCGGAACCGAGGGAGAAGAAGGAATTTTCTATTTCGAGCTTCGTCGTATTGCGGACATTGGCCTGGTTGGTTTTCCGAATGCCGGCAAGTCGACATTGCTGGGTAAGATTTCTGCGAAGCAGCCGAAGGTCGCTTCCTATCCATTTACCACGCTCACTCCGCAGGTTGGAGTGGTGAGCCTGGATGGTGGTTCGTCACGTTGCACCGTGGCGGACATTCCCGGGCTCATCGAGGGTGCTCATGACAACCGTGGGTTGGGACATGAATTTCTTCGTCACATCACGCGCTGTCGTGTTTTGCTTTTTGTCGTCGATATCGCGGGGAGCGAAATGCGTGATCCCATCGAGGATATTCAGACTCTTCGCAAAGAGATTAAGCTCTATGATGAGGATCTCGCGAAATTCCCCTGGATGGTGGTCGCCAATAAGATGGATCTTGAAGGAGCGGATGAGAATCTTGGGATCTTCCAAAATAGATTTCCCAAAGTGCCTATCATTCCGATTTCCGCGATGGAGGGCGACGGCATTGATGATCTGAAAGTAGAGATGTCCAAGATCTTGAACGACGGTGAGTGAGTTGATTTTTGTCTATGGAGCTCTTCGTAAGGGAGCTTCCAACGATTGGCGAATGAAGGGTGCGCAGTGGCTTGGCCCCGCTGAAGTGTCGGGAACTCTCGTGAGGGTCGATTGGTATCCCGGACTCGTCTTGGGAGGTGGGTCAATGGTGTTGGGGGAGGTTTACAGGGTCGGACCTAAGTTGATGAATGAGCTCGATGAATTCGAAGGCATCGGATCGGAAGACGAGCGCAACGGCGAGTATCATCGCGTGAAGGCCGAAGTGAGCTTTAAAGGAGAGCCGCTCAATGTCTGGATTTACGAATGGCTCAAAGGCGTCGAAGGATATCCCGTCGTGGAGTCCGGTGATTGGCTAGGCGCATAGTCGCCGAGCCAGTTTGACGGCTTCTTGCAGAGACGTAGCACTGGCTTTTCCCTGCCAGGCGAGATCGAATGCGGTGCCGTGATCGACGGAGGTGCGCACGATGGGTAGCCCTAGGGTGACATTGACTCCGAGATCGAATGCCAGCGTCTTGAGCGGAATCAGCCCCTGATCGTGGTAGGTGCAGACGTAGGCATCGATGGTTTTTCGTAGGGTCGGGAGGAATGCCGTGTCGGGTGATATCGGGCCAATGATGTCGATGCCCTTCGCACGGGCTTTTTCCAACACGGGAATGATGAGGTTAATTTCCTCACGACCAAAAAGTCCGGCTTCACCCGCATGGGGATTAAGTCCAGGCATAGCAAGCTTGGCTGGGCGTCCTTTGACGGCACTCATCGCTTCGTGGGTGAGTTCGATGACCTCCAGCATGCGATCGGCTTGGAGAAGATCGGGAACATCGGCCAAAGCAACATGGGTCGTGACCAATGCGCAGGTGATCTCGTCGGAGGTGAGCATCATGGCGTGGCGCGGCGAATTGGTTTTCTCGACGAGATACTCGGTATGTCCCGGGAAGGGGTGTCCGGCGAGATGCCAGGCTTCCTTGTGGATGGGATTGGTTACTACTCCGGAATACTCGCCGGTCAAAGCGCCTTCGACGGCCGCTTCAAGGCAGCGGAAGGAATGATCGCCAGAGATCGCCGCAGCTTTCCCGGGTTCGATTTCACCATCGAGAGGAAGGTCGATGATCTGATCAGGATTGAAGGGGAGAGAAAGGCGGTCTGCAATCTTGCGATGAAGTTCGCGGCATCCGAGGAGTTTTAAATCTCCGGATTGATCTTCCGAAAGCACCTGCAGAGCCAGCTCCGGCCCCACTCCGGCCGGGTCTCCCTGGGTGATGATCAATGGGCTCTTCATTTGCTGCCCCCCTCATCGTGTTATTGGGGGGGAAGGTCGAGACGATATTCACTACTTAGCGTTTTTCTCGTTACCCAGCCAAGAGAGCGACGAGCTCCTCCGGCGAGGGCTGGAGAGGCTTTTGTAGAGGGGAGAAGAGACGCATGGCGTGTCGCGGAGCTTGGTTGAGGAAGCTTCTTTTGCGCTCTTGATGTCACCAGGGGCTCCGGCGGGTTTGACGCCAAGAGGAGCTTGATTTTGGAGGAGCGGTGACGAAGATCGTGGTCGCAGGGATACTTCATGACGACTCAGGAAATTCAGCAATACATCGACGCGGCGATTGGCGCAAATTTTGAGGGGCTTACTTCGGAGTCCGGAGAGATGATGACGAGTGAGGGTGGGGATGGGCGCTTTGTGGGGAAGGTGATCGCGACGAGATATGGCGGGCTTCCTGTGGGGCGGGATCTTTTTCTGGCGATTGGGGAAACGGATCTGAAGGTGCAAATTGTGAAGCTGGGTAGGTCGGAGTGCTTGTCGCCGGGCGAGGGGGATCTGGATGTGCTGTTGCTGAAGGAGCTGGGGATTGAGGTGGAGGGATAGAAATCAAGGAGAGATCAATGGGTGGAGAAATTTCCAGACGTTGTCGGCGACTCTTATTTGTCCTTCTGCCGTGGGGTGGATGCCATCTTCTTGGTTGAGTTTTTCCACGCCGCCGACGCCCTCGATGAGGAAGGGGATGAGAGTGGCTTTGGATTCATTGGCGACATCGGGGAAGAGGGTCTTGAAGGCTGCAGTGAACTTGGGGCCCATGTTGTCGGGCATTTGCATGCCGGCGATGAGGATTTTAATTTTTGGATTTTTGGTGCGGGCCTTGGTGATGATTCCGAGGAGGTTCTTTTTGGTTTCTCCTGGAGGGATTCCGCGAAGGCCGTCGTTGCCGCCCAGGGCGATGACGAGGACGTCGGCCCCTTTGGCCATGGCCCAATTAACGCGCCGCAGGCCACCGGCGGTGGTGTCGCCGCTGACTCCGGCATTGGCGACGGTGTAGGGGAGTGCGGCTTTGGTGATCTTGTTCTGAAGGAGGGCAGGGTAGGCTTCTTCCGGGCCGAGTCCGTAGCCGACGGTGATGCTATCCCCCAGGATGACGATGCGTTTCTCCGTATCGGTTGCATTCGGAGATTCCTCTGCGAATATTGCACCACTAACGCTTAGCAATAGGCCTAACAAAACTTTCCTCCAAAATGTCATCTCCATCGACCGCTAGTCTAGAATCTACAACGAGCACTGTCAAACGACCCATCCTGAAGGTCACCGGCTTGCGGAAGGTTCATCACACTGCGAGTCATGATCTCACTGTGCTCAAGGATGTTGATCTGTCTCTTGAGGAAGGAGAGACGCTGGCAATTGTCGGGCCTTCGGGGAGTGGTAAGACGACCTTACTTGGGTTGTGTGCGGGGTTGGATGATGCCAGCGCGGGATCGGTGGAGTTGGATGGGCAGGCTATTGAATCGTTGGATCAGGATGCGCGGGCGGCTTTGCGGAATCGCTTGGTGGGATTTGTCTTTCAAAGTTTCCAGCTGATCCCAACGCTTACCGCGATCGAAAATGTCCTGGTGCCGCTGGAACTGCGCGGGGAGTCCGGGCAAGGGGCGGAGGCGGAGAGATTACTCACGGAAGTAGGTCTGGGGGATCGGCTTGATCACTATCCCTTGCAGCTTTCCGGAGGGGAGCAACAACGGGTGGCTTTGGCGCGGGCGTTTATTCACCGCCCCAAGATTCTCTTTGCTGATGAACCGACGGGGAACCTGGACTCGGGAACGAGCGGGCCGATTGTGGAGATGTTGTTTCGTTTGAATCGAGAAGCCGGGACGGCCTTGGTTCTGGTGACGCATGATCCTGCTCTGGCTGCGAAAGCGCGTCGGGTAGTAACGATGAGCGGAGGAACCATTGTTTCGGAGGAGGAGAATGCCATCGTCTAACAAGAAGCCCTTGCCGCGGAGCTTGTGGACGGCCTTGTTTCATCCCTGGGTCTGGCGGATGGCTTGGCGGGATAGTCGCTCGCAGCGATTGCGCTTGGTCATTTTTTCTCTGGCGATTGTTTCGGGGATTGCGGCGCTGACAGCGATTCACTCTTTGAAGACGAGTGTTGAGCGGGGGATCGAGTCGGAGGCGAAGTCGCTTCTTGGGTCGGATCTGCGGGTTTCTTCGCGAAAGGAGATCACTCTCGAAGAGGTCGATAAGCTTGCTGAGATGGCGAGCAGGGTAAGTCGAGAGATTAGTTTTCCATCAATGATGCGATTTCTCCCTGAAGAAGGGGCTCGTCTCATGCAAGTGCGAGGGATCGAGGGGAGTTATCCATTTTATGGAAAGGTAGAAACCCGCCCGGCGGAGGCCTGGGAAAGGTTGCAGAAAGAAGGTGGAGTCCTAGTAGAGCCGTCGATCCTTGATCAGTTTTCGGTTGCGGTGGGAGATCGGGTTAAGTTGGGCGGGATACAGTTAGAAATTCTCGGCGTGGTCGACAAGCCTGCTCCAAGAGGGAGTCGCTTTAGTGGATTTGCGCCGGAGGCCTATGTTAATTTGGCAGATATCGAGCGAAGCGGTCTATTGGGAAAAAACAGCATGGCGGGGTATCAAGTGCACCTCGAAATTCCAGATGCGCCCGAGTCACGTGAGTTGAAAGACAAGGTGCGTGAGGGCTTTCCTGATACCCGGTGGCGTATGGAAACGCCGGAGAATCGTCGTGAGAATTTGGGGAAGGCGCTCGACTTTTTCCAAAAGTTTTTAGGTTTGATAGCGCTGGCTTCGTTGGCTCTGGGAGCAATTGGCGTGGCAGGTGCGGTGCATGCGCATGTCACGAGGCGAATTCAGACGGTTGGGATTCTGCGTTGTCTTGGCTGTCCGGGAAATTTGGCCTTTGGGATCTATTTTGCGCAGGCGATGGCGCTGGGCTTGTTGGGTGCGTTGATCGGTGCCGGTCTCGGAATTGGCATGCAGATGGGATTGCTGACAGCGCTCGAAGATAAATTGCCGGTTTCGGTGAGTCCGACGCCGGAGTGGCTGGTTGTGGGGCAGACCACGGCGATAGGCTTTGCTGTTTGTTGCGGTTTTGCCTTGTTGCCATTAATGAAGATCAGGGAAATTTCTCCTGCTGTCACTTTACGACGTGGAGCCACTTTGAAAGGAAGCTTTCTTCTGGCATTGCCAGTTTATGGACTGTTGTTGGGGCTGCTGTTGCTGGTGGCTTATGGAAACGATCCAAGCTGGAAGGACGCTTTTGCGATGGTGGGGGGACTGGTGGTGGCCTTTCTGGTGTTAGTGGGAGTGGCGCGTGGTTTGATGGCGATGAGTCGTCGTGTGGTGAGTGCTCGCTGGCCCTACATGATACGGCAGGGTGTTTCTAACCTGCATCGGCCTGGCAATCAAACGCTCTTGTTTTTACTCTCGCTTGGATTGGGGACATTCCTTCTCGTGACGATTCTCTCAGCGGGGAAGCTCTTGAATGATCGAATCAGTCTGCAGCAATCAGAAGAGAGCCCGAACTTGTATCTGATCGATGTGCAACCTGATCAAGTGGCCGGCGTGAAGGCGCTTTTGGCAGGTGATGAATTGCCTGTTCTGGAAGCCACGCCGATGGTTACGATGCGGGTTCAATCGATTCGTGGTGTCGAGGTGGGTGATCTCAAAGACGTGCCTCGTTGGGTGGGAAGGCGGGAGTTTCGTTCGACCTATCGTGATCAATTGAATTTCACCGAGACGCTGATCGCAGGTGAACTTGCCACTGAGCGAGCCGATCTAAAAGACATCGTGCCGCTGTCGCTGGAGGAGAAGATCGCAAAGGATATGAAAGTGGGTATCGGCGATGAGATCACGATGGACGTGCAGGGGATTCCTGTTCGAACAAAAGTGACGAGTATCCGGCGGGTTGATTGGAGTCGATTCAATCTCAATTTCTTTATGGTCTTTCCCCCGGGTGTGTTGGAGGAAGCGCCGGGGTTCAATGTCGTGACTACCCGGACTCCGACGCCGGAATCCTCAGGAGATCTTCAGCGTAAATTAGCCGGGGAATTCGCGAACGTGACTGCGATTGATCTGACTCAAATTCTTGAGATGGTCCGGGATATTCTCGCAAAGATTTCGACGGGCGTTACCATTCTGGCCGGGTTTACGGTCTTGGCGGGATTGCCGATCTTGATAGGAACTTTGTTGAATGGCCGGGACGTCAGATTGAAAGAGAGCGTGCTCTTGAGAACATTGGGTGCCTCGGCGAGGCAAGTCCGCAGGATTCTTTTGATCGAGTATGCCACGTTGGGGTTTCTCACCGCCCTCACCGGAGTGTTGTTGGCCGTAGCGGCAAACGCCGCGCTGGCGACCTCCGTGTTTGATGCTTCGCCATGGCCGGATGCGATACTTCTTTTCACAGTCTTTGGAGCAGTGATGGGGATCTCTGTGCTTGGTGGCCTTGCCCTGAGCCGAGGAGTCACAAGCCACCCGCCGCTGGAAATTTTGCGGGGTGGAACTTAGAAGAGGGCGGTTTTCGAAGCTTGTTTGAGGTGGAGGGGCGAGGCAGTTCCCGGCGGATGTGGCGGTAACAGAGGTTTTCTACCATCCCCCCAGAGCATCGGAAAAGACTGAGTTTATCGAAGCTCAGTTCCGCTGTCTTCGAATTCGGTTGGTTTCATTCGCCTGAAAGCGCGCCAGCGATAGACTCATTAAATCGAGCTCACAGTATTCCCGGCGACGTATTCGGGAATGAGGAGCTTGTTCGTGGCAGCGGAAGTCTTTCCGTCCGCGATGGGGAGGATGTGCCTCAAGACGGTGCGGGCGAAGTTACCGGGGTCGGAGAAGTAGTGGGTGGGTTCCTGGATGAGGTGTTCATACCACGGTTCCGAGGCGAGAGTGACGAGGGAAAGGTCGCGTGGGATATTGAGATTTTGTTGGGCCATCCAGGAGATGAGCGAGAGCGCGTGCCGGGATCGGGTGGCGACGATGGCGGTGGGTGGACGTGAAAGTCGAAGGGCTCGGCTCATCGCGCGGACGACATGTTCCGCAGTGCCTTTTTC
>JAAEZT010000083.1 GCA_018222765.1 bacterium
ATGGAGCGGTCATCGAAGGACTTTCCTTCGCGACCTGGTCGGGCGGAAATGGCAACGGGTTGGTGAAAGCCTATGAAATTTACTTTTCCGACGATGGAAAAACGTGGGGGGACAAGGTGATGGAAGGTGGACTGGATGTCAGGCTTGCCAACGAACAGCCGATTGTCTTTCCGCAGGAAACGACCAGTCGCTTCATTAAGTTTCTCGTCACCGATGCCGTTTCGCTGGATGGCAAATCGATCGCTTCGATTGGCAAGCTGGACGTCATCACTCCTTTGGATGAACAGATTGAAACTTCCACGATCACAGTTGCTTCAAAGAACCCTGATGACTTGAAACAAGTGATTCGCCGTTTTGCGGAGCGAGCTTTTGCGTCGACTCTCGGTGAGGAGGAATTGACACCATACTACCGGGTGGGACTCCGCCGACTTGAGGAGGGAAGCGACTTTGTCGAGGCGACGAAGGTTGGCTTGAAGGCCATTCTTTGCTCACCAAGATTCCTGATGGCTCCCGGTGAGCATGCCAATTTGTCGTTTGGCAAAGCCGCGGATCTCGCTCGTATTCTGTGGCTTTCGGTTCCTGATGAGGAACTTCTGAAGTTGGCGGCTTCAGACTCGCTTCATGGCGCGACTTTAAATGATCAGGTTCAAAGAATGTTGGCCGACAAGCGCAGTCGCCGCATGGTTCGTTCTTTCAGTGATCAGTGGTTGAATTTGCGTGGCCTCAACAAGGTGACGCCTTCCTTAAAACTCTACCCGCTTTACGATGACCTGCTGAATCATTACCTGCCGATCGAAACCCGGAAATACCTCCAGCATTTGATTCAGGAAAATCTTCCCGCCCGAAATCTCATCGACTCGGATTTCAGCTTTCTCAACCAACGTCTTGCCCGGCACTACGGGATCAAGGGAGTGACCGGGCAAAAAATGCGCAAGGTGAATTTTTCTGATGATGTCCCCCGGGGAGGGCTTTTGACGATGGGGAGTGTCTTAAAAGTGACCACGGATGGTTTTGATACCTCGCCCATTCTACGCGGAGCCTGGATCTCCAAAAACATCGTGGGCACGCCCTTGTCACCACCGCCGGAGAGTGTTCCGGCCTTGGAACCGGAACACGGAGAAGCCATCACGCTCAAGGAACAGATCGATCAGCACAAAAGCAACAAGACCTGTTACGCCTGTCATAAGAGTATCGACGGGTATGGCTTCGCATTGGAGAGCTTTGATGCCACGGGAGAATGGCGTGATCAATATCGGGTCAAGCAAGCCCATCGAAGCACTTTTCAGTATCGTCCTCAGGGTTACTTTAAGAAGGGTGCACCGGTTGATGCATCCGGAGAGATCGACGATACCAAATTTCAAGACATTTTTGGACTCAAGAAGGTTTTGCTCTCCAACGAGCGAAAGGTGGCCTATAATTTTGGGAAGAAGTTTTTCGAATATGCCAATGGAGACAAACCGGATTTGAGCCAGCGCCTTCAGTTGTGGGACTTTCTTGGAACGAATCCCGGAAACCTGCGACTGGGAACTCTCATGACTCACGTCCTTGCCAATTCAACGAACGGAGAAGAAAAATGAAGCAATACCGCCGAAGAGAGTTTTTGAAGTTTGGAGCAGCCCTTCCGCTGGCTTTGCATTCGCTGAATGCTCGGGCGGCAAGCACGCCGGGAGTGAAAGATCCGCCGAAGCGGGTTATCTTCATTTGCAATTCGCTTGGTTTTTATGCGCCCAATTTCTTCCCAGACAAGCGGGGTGATCTGACGAGTTCCAGGTATCTCAAGGAGATGGCAGTGAGGGACAAGATGACGGTTTTTCAAAACCTCTTCCACCCGGGGATGGAGACCAGCAACCATGATTCGGAAAAATCTTTCCTGACCGGTGCGCCGAGTCCCGAGGCCACGAATTTCACCAATACCATTTCACTCGACCAGATTCTCGCCCGCGAGATGGGTGGTGACACGCGCTTCCCGTATC
>JAAEZT010000084.1 GCA_018222765.1 bacterium
CTCCGGCAATGACGCCTTCTTCTCAAAGCTCAAGACACCCCCCGACATTGTCACCGCTATGACCTCCGCAACACATCCCTCATCATTCTTTCCGCCCATGAACCAACTGACCCCACTCTCCAAACTCACCGACATGCCATAGCCGATCTTAGCCGGTAACTTTACCTCCGATACCCTCCACTCCCCACCTTCCTTTAAAGGGAGAATATAAACCGTATCGTAGTAAACTTTCTTTCCATCCTCCCATGGTCGTCCCTCCGGAAAATTCGCACCCCCGGCAACCACGAGAAATTCCTCGCCGCCCTCCTTCACGATCCCGGAGTAGACTCCGGCAAATCCTTCACGATCAGGCAAATCAGGAAGCCGCTCCCAGCTCAGGGCTCCCCACACCGGAGCCCAAGCAAACAAACAAAGAACGAGTAAAAGTCTCATCGGACACTCACGTGGCTATCCTGACCAATCCAGTCAAACCAACCCATCTTTTCCAACTCCGCTCGCAATGCCGCAATCTGTTCCGGACTGGCTGGGTCAATGGGACGTCGAACCGGGCCGCAATCGATCCCCACCATCTGCATCATCACCTTCAACGAAGATCTCCCGCAGGTCCCGAACATCGCTCCGATCATCTTCAGCGCACGAGATTGCCAAAGCCGGGCTTCTTGCAAATCTCCCGACTCCAACGCTTCTCTCACCCGATCATAAATCGGGGCGGCATAGTTGTAAGTACTCCCGACCGCCGAACGAAACCCCTGTGCCACCGACATGAGATAAGCTTCATCCGATCCCGCCAAGAATTCCAATCCCGGGCCCACTTTCTCCAACAAAGGAAGATTATGAAGCGACCCTCCATCGGAATACTTGATCCCGCAAAAGGTCGGCAAGCGATCCATCGCCCGGTCCGTCAACTTCATTGGATCCAAATTCACCCCGGATAAAAAAGGAATGTGATAATAATAAAAGGGTGTCTTCGCGGCAGCCTCAACAATCGGCAACAATCCTTCGACCAACTCTTCTTCGCTGCTCACTTTGAAATACCCGGTCGGCGTCGCCGAGACCGCATCCGCTCCAATCGCTTCTGCATGACCCGCCAGCTCAGCAGAAGCTCGCAAGCTATTGTGCCCTACTTGCACGAAGGTTTTTAAACGTCCCTTGGCCGCTCCAACATAAGCCTCGGCCACAGCCCGCCGCTCCTCGTCAGTCAAAGACATCCCCTCGCCGGTACTCCCCGCGATATAGAGCCCCGTGATCCCGTTCGATTCCAAATGATCCACAATCTGCGGAACAATCCCCAAATTCAAATCGCCCCGATCATCCATCGGCGTCACCACCGCCGCCACCAGCCCATTCATATTTAAAGGATCCATCTTCAAAAGTATACCTCAGTATCTCTGTTAGAGACAAGATTCGACCTTCAAAAGACTTGGTCTATTCTCCCAACCAGTTACCTTGGGGCATGCCACGAATCCCGCACCGGCAAGCTCTCCCAATCCAAGCTGCCGCGATAATCCAGGAAATGATCGCCAAGGGAGACATCCGTGAACGCCTTCCCGGCGAACGAACCCTTGCAAACCAACTTCAGATCGGACGCGACACTCTCCGCGCTGCGCTTGAAATCCTCGAAGCCGATAAGGCCATCTCTCCCCGCGAACACGGTAAACGCAGACAGATTCTCGCCATCTCTCCCCGCAAGGAGTCCGCTACCAAACGTATCACCTACCTTTCCCCGAAACACCTCACCCAGCTCCCACCATGGATGCTTGTGGAATTCGATACCCTCCGCGAACTCCTCAATCAACGAGGCTACGAACTCCAACTCGTCTCGCCCGGACTCTTCCACCTCAAAAACCCTACCCGCAAACTCGAGACACTTATTCAAGACACCGAATCCGACGCCTGGATTCTCTACCAATGTCCCCGCCCC
>JAAEZT010000053.1 GCA_018222765.1 bacterium
ATACCAACCTACACCGTGAATTTGACGAAAGCACCCGCTCGGCCGCACGCCAGGAAGTCTATCATTCCTTCGCCCATCTCTTGCACGATTCTGAATCCGGCCAACTCGGCAAGCTTCTGAAGAGTGACTACGTATTCATCAACGGTCTGCTTGCCACCTACTATGGCATCGACGGAGTTACCGGGAATGACTTTCAAAAAGTCGCCCTGCCAGCCGGGTCACCACGCGGAGGTCTATTAGGGATGGCTGCGATCCATGCCATGGGAAGCGACGGGATTGAAAGTAGTCCGGTTGAACGGGGCGCCTGGGTGCTTCGTCACATTCTCAACGATCCTCCGCCGCCGGCCCCGCCAAACGTACCTCAGCTGTCCCGTCTGGCAGACAAACCGCTTACCTCCCGCCAGAAGCTCGCGGCCCACATGGAGGAAGCGCAATGCGCGAGCTGCCATCGCAAGATCGACCCGATCGGATTTGGACTTGAGAATTTCGACGCTGCCGGCAAGTGGCGCCTGGTCGAAGGCAAGGGAAGGCACGAACACAAAATCGACCCTTCCGGCGCCTTCCATAAAGGCCCGGCTTTCGCTGACTACTTTGAGTTGCGCGATATCATTGCCGGACGCGAATCCGATTTCGCCCGGGGGTTTACCGAACACCTTATCGGTTATGGTCTAGGCCGATCTTTTGGATTCACCGATGAAGATTTGGCAAATGAGATTATGACCGAAGCAAAGAGAGGAAACTTTACCGTGAGTGAGTTTGTGCAAGCTTTGGTCCGTAGTCAGCCTTTCCGGAGAAAATGATTTTCACAGACCATCAAGTTTTTTGAATCGGTTTCCCGCCGAATAACGTTACCCTTGGGAAAGAGACCTTAAGAAATGCCGACCCTGAATCAAATTCGAAAACCCCGCTTCGAGCTTAAGAATGAGGGATTCTCTGAAAAATGTGGGCAGGTCGAAGCCCCACCGGAAGTCTATCGATACAGCCATCTCATCGAAACCAACCCAAGCTCCACATAAAGAAGAGAAGACTTATGCGTTTTTCAACAAAAGGAAGCTCAATCGCGGTGACCGTTTGGCTGAGTTGTGTCGGCAACTCTGCCAAGGCCGATGACTTGCCGGAATCGCTGAATCTTCTTATCGAAAATCACTGCGTCGATTGTCATGACGATTTCGACCAGAAAGGCGGATTGGATCTGCTTTCCCTGAAATGGGATCTGGAGGATCCCCACCTCGCCGAACGGTGGGTGAAGGTCTATGATCAGATCGCATCCGGCGAAATGCCGCCTAAGAAAAAAAGCAAACTAGAGGACGCCGAGAGGCAGACGGTTTTGCGGGATTTGTCACGGGAAATCACGGCGTCCCAGGAGGCGAAAGCCCAAAAATATGGACGCTCTGTTTCACGACGAGTCAATCGCTTCGAGTACGAAAACATCGTTCGCGATTTACTCCATGATCCCTACCTGAAAATTGCTGATCGCATTCCTCTGGACGGAGAAGTCCTTGGCTTTGCCAAAGTCGGGACAGCTCTCGATGTTTCGCATGTTCAAGTCGACGCCTACCTCGACGTGGCTGAGTATTCACTTCGGCGGGCGCTTGATTTTCCCGAGAAAAAACCCAAGTCGACATCCCAACGACTCTACGCGCGGGAGCAGGGACGAATGTGGGCCGGCGGAGGGAATGCCGCCTGGACTCGATTTTCGCTGGCTCTCGATGGATTGGAAATTAATGACAGGGCTTCTTTCGTGAAACGGGGTCTCGACCGTAAAAAGAAGGTCCAAGCTATCGGAATTATTGTGGATGATTCGGATGCGGAGCGTGACGGACCATGGAATCAATCCACCCGTCGCCCCAATTATTTCGGCAAGCACTACTTGGCAAACGCGAAAGGCAAGGGCTCGCACTCGATCACGTGGAAAGCCGCTTTACCAAAACCCGGCGTCTACGAAGTGCGGGCCAGTTTCTGTGGAGGAGAGAACCTCGCGAGTAATGCTCGATATGTCATTCGCCACGCAAAGGGGGAAAGTCGCGTTCTTGTCGACCAGAGTGCCAAGCCAACGATTGATGACCTCTGGTTTCCGCTGGGGCGATTTGACTTCGAGGAAAATGCCGAGGTTTTTCTGACCGATAAAGGAGCCAACAACTGGGTCATCGCGGATGCCATCCAGTTTGCGCCTGTCAATGACCTGAATAAAAAAGCGCCCGTTGCATCACCCAATCTGGAGGATGCCTCCACGGCGATTTTCCGCGGAGCCTATACTCCTTTTTACTACGGGTTTGAAAAATTCAAGGCCCCGGTTCGCGGTCACTACAAATTTCGCGTAAAGGCTCGTTCGGTGATCCGGCATACCGACTATGTTGATTGGGAAGGCGACAAGAAGCCTCGCTTTTATCCCAACCTGGTTCTCGACGCATCAAGGAAGTTTCCCACCCCGGTGAACGACCGCATCAGTCCCGGTAAACGCAGTGAGCCCGTAAAGGTTTATTCATCGACTCTCGATGAACCGAATACCCAAAGCATTCTGCCCATCGGCACTTTCGAGGCATCACCGGATGCCCCGGAAGTTTACGATCTCGAGGGCTTTCTGGAAAAGGGCGGCATGGTGAAACTTGACTGCATGCGTCTGCCTTCGCCCATGGTGCCGGCCATGCCTCATACCATCCAAAAAATTGATTCCGACGGTTATCCCGGTGTCGCCTTCCATTGGATGGAGGTGGAAGGGCCGCTTGTCGAGGAATGGCCACCGGCTTCCTACCGGGCCTTGTTTGGAAACCTGCCATTCAGCCGGAAAGGGAAACATGTTGTCGCCCTGTCCGAGGAACCTCTCAAAGATGCCGGCAAGGTGCTTGCCCGATTCATGGAGCGCGCCTATCGACGTCCGGTTACAGAGAAGGAATTCGATCGATTTTATCAGTATGCCAAAGGCCTCCTAAATAAAACGGAATTTACCGAGGCGATGATCGCGACCTACTCCGCAGTCCTTGCTTCGCCTGAATTACTGTTCCAATGCAGCCAACCCGGAGAACTGGATGGTTTTGCTCTGGCCGAACGACTCTCCCTCTTCCTTGGGGAATCGCTGCCGGATGACACGCTGCGCAAGCTGGCGCGCAATGGGTCTCTGCGTAAATCCGAAAACCTCAAACAACAAGTCGACCGGCTGATCGCAAAGCCGGAGTTCGATCGCTTTGTTAGGGAGTTTCTCAACTCCTGGCTCAAGATGGATGAAATTAATGATACCGATCCGGATCGGGAACTCTACCCGGAATACGCCGGCGATTGGTGGCTGGTCAATTCGATGGTGAAAGAAACTCAGCTTTACTTCGCCGACCTGGTCATCAACAACCGGCCGGCGGCGAATGTCATCGATTCCGACTACAGCTTTCTCGACGAACGATTGGCCCGGCACTATGGCGTCGACGATTTGCAAGGAGCTGGTTTCAAACGCACTCCGCTCCCTCCGCAAAGCCCCTATGGAGGCATCCTGACCCAGGCATCGGTGCTGAAGGTGACCGCCAACGGGACCGTGACTTCTCCCGTCCTGCGTGGAGTCTATGTTCTGGAAAGACTGCTCGGCTACCATCCGTCTCCTCCCCCGCCGTCCGTGCCTGCAGTGGAGCCCGATATCCGGGGGGCTGCCACCATTCGTGAGCTGCTAGCGAAGCATCGCGAGGATGCCAGCTGTGCCGGATGCCATGCAAAGATTGATCCTCCCGGGTTCGCCCTGGAAAGCTTTGATGTCATGGGACGCTGGCGCGACAACTACCGTTCGCTCGGCGAGGGATCGAAACGAATCAAAGGAGTCGGCCGGAGTGGTAACGAGTTTGTCCACTTTATCGGTCAACCTGTCGATGCGTCCGGTCGCTTGAGCGAAGGGAAGGAGTTTGCCGATATTATTGAATTCAAAAAACTGCTTTTGCAGGACAAGGAAGTGATCGCCCGAAATCTCGTTGAGCAACTGGTAGTCTACGCCACTGGCGCGCCGGTGGGATTCGCCGACCGCAAAGAGGTCGATGCGATTTTGGAAAAGACGAAAGGGTCAGAATACGGTGTTCGAAGTATCATCCACGCCATTGTGCAGAGTCCGCTATTTTTGAAAAAATGAGATCAGAGAAACAATGAAAACCAACCGCAGAACTTTCCTTCGGGCTGCCGGAATCACGCTGGGGCTTCCGGTCCTTGAGTCATTCGGCGCTACTGCCCCAGACAAGATCTCGCCACGGCGCATGATCGCCATCAACCAGGATCTGGGTTTCATTCCAAAGTTGTTTTTCCCAAAAGGTGAAGGCCGCAACTATGAACTTTCGAATTATCTGGAGAAGATCGCTGCTCACAGGGATCAATTCACCGTTTTCAGCGGCTTGTCCCATCCCGGAGTCGACGGTGGACACCGGGCTGACAAGTCATTTCTGACCGCGGCCCCGCACCCGGGACGGGCAAGCTTTCGCAATACCATTTCGCTGGACCAGCTGATTGCCAACGAAGTCGGACACGAAACCCGGTTCCGTTCGCTTTCTCTCTCAATCAATGATCCGAGAAGCCTGTCTTATACTCAGGCTGGAGTGGAGATTCCAACTATCAAGAGTGCCTCCGAGCTATACAAAAAGATGTTCCTGCAAGGAGATCAGAAAGCGATGCGGGAGCAGGTCGAGCGACTCAAGCGCCGGGGCAGTATCCTTGATGTGGTGATGGGGCAGACCAGTGATCTCAACAAACGGGTCAGTGGCTCCGATCGCGAGCGTATTGATCAATTCCAAACCGCGGTTCGCAGCCTCGAACAACGCATGACTGAAGCGCAGGCCTGGGAAAGACTTCCCAAACCCAAGGTCGAAGAAGGAATGCCTGATTATCCCTCTGACAAAAAGCAGTTCTTCGAAATGATCCGTATGATGAATGACATGTCGCGACTCGCCCTGCAGACCGATTCCACAAGGGTGATTACTTTGTTTTTAGGGAGCGTAAGAACGCCGGGAGTGAATCTCGATGATGGGCGTTCCATCGGCGGATACCACAACATTTCTCATCACGGAAAAGATGAGAATAAATTGAAACAGCTCGCCGAGATCGAAGTTGGACAAATGGAGTTGCTCAATGATTTATTGCAAGACCTCAAAGATATCGAAGAGGCAGATGGCACTCTACTCGATCATACCATGGTGCTCTATGGTTGCCACATGGGAGATGCCAACATTCACAACAACGTCAATCTCCCGGTGATTCTTGCTGGCGGTGGTTTTCAACATGGGCAGCATTTGAAGTTTAACGATCAGATGAATAGCCCCCTGTGCAATGTCTTCGTCAGCATGCTGCAGAAGATGGGGCTGGAGAATGACAGCTTCGCGAGTAGCACCGGAACTCTTACGGGGCTTTCTTGATTTTGCCACAAACCGATGACGTCCAAGCCCGGCCAAAGTAACGATAAATACCCAAGCAACGAACGGGCGAGGCGCTCAACGAAATCTAACGGAAAAATTATGAGGTCTGTTACGGATTCCCGGTAGCTTCCCAAATCCCCCCGCCATCCTGAACTATCGATGGATCCTCTGAAACAAGCACTCTTGCAACTTGGCAGCCCCACCGGACTGGCGTTGGTGTTGTTGGGTACAACCTTGGGGATCTTTGTCGGTGCGATCCCCGGTCTGACCGGTACGATGCTCATCGCCCTGATGCTCCCACTGACCTTTGGCGTGGATCCGCAATACGCAATGACACTTCTCATCAGCGTCTACGTCGGGGCGATCAGCGGAGGCATGATCACAGCCACTCTCCTGCGTATGCCCGGCACCCCGGCGTCCATCATCACTACGCTCGATGGCTATCCACTGGCGAGGAAGGGAAAGCCTGAACGCGCCCTTGCCCTCGGCGTCATGGCATCTTTCGTCGGTGGCATGATCTCGTGGGGCTTGCTCGTCTTGCTCGCCAAACCCGTAGCACTGCTCTCGACCCGCTTTGGCCCCTTCGAATACTTCTCACTCGTGCTGACGGCTCTCGTTCTCATTGCCAGTATCGGCGGGAAATCCCTCTCCCGGTCCCTCCTCGCCGGGATGCTCGGAATCCTGGCCTCGATGCCCGGCATTGCCGCGGCCACGGGACAAGCCCGGCTAACCTTCGGCTTCACCGAACTCAATGACGGCTTCCATCTTCTTCCAGTCCTCATCGGCCTTTTCGCGGTGAACCAGATCATGCGGGATATTGCAGGGAAGAATTCCACACCCGAGGCCATCAAACTGGGTGAACGCAGGCATCGGTGGCGTTGGACGGACTTTAAAGAGCACTTCGCCAACATGATCCGCTCTTCCTTTATCGGTGCTTGGATCGGCTTGCTTCCCGGCATCGGCGCCAACATCGGATCGGTAGCCGCTTACTCGGTGGCCAAGAGCACTTCCAAGACTCCGGACAAGTTTGGCACCGGCCATGAACCTGGTATCGTAGCTGCCGAATCCGCCAATAACGCCACCGTGGGGGGCGCGCTGATTCCACTCATTGCGATGGGTCTGCCCGGAAGCGTGGTCGAGGCCATCCTGCTCGGGGCGCTGGTCATTCACGGCCTGCAACCCGGTCCGCGCCTTTTCAGTGATAGCCCTGGCATGGTCTATACCATCATGGGAGCAATGTTCCTCGCGAACATCGTCATGGTTGTGATCATGTCGCGCTCCATGCGTTTGCTCGCCCGCCTAACCGAAATTCCACGGGAGTATCTCTTGCCGGTCATCCTAACCTTCTGCGTTATTGGCTCCTTCGCCCTTTCCAATCGTCTTTTCGATGTATGGGTCATGCTGGCCTTCGGTGGTCTTGGCTTCCTACTGGAATCCTGGCGCATCCCCCTGGCGCCTTTCGTGATTGGTTTCGTCCTCGGTCCGATTGCCGAAGAAAACCTCAGCGCCGGGCTCATGTCGACCAATGGTGACTGGTCACCCATCTTCACTCGCCCCATCTCGCTCACCCTGGTGTTGATCGCCATCGGGCTCCTTGTTCTTCCTCTTCTGCGAGGCCGTAAAAAATCCACGGAGGCTTCTTCATGAATCGCATTTGGCACATCTTCGCAGTTCCCCTGATTGCCGTGCTTCTGCTCTGGCGTATTTCGGGGGTCTTCAATTCCAATTCCGAAGCCTCGTATCCTGCCCAGCCGATCCAAGTGGTTGTGCCTTACGACGCAGGAGGCGGCACGGACAACTTCGTGCGCCTCCTCTCCAAGGCGATCGCTGATCATGAGCTCCTCCCCCAGCCTTTAGTCGTCATTAACCAACCCGGAGGAAGCGGCACCATCGGCAGCCGCTACGTCAAGGACTCGCCCCCCGATGGTTATCGGATTCTCTGTCATCACGAATCGATCATTACCGCCAAGCTCTCGGGCTCCGTGCCTTTCGGTCCCGAAGCTTTCGAGCCGATCGTGCAGACCGGCGGAATCAACTTACTTGTCGTCGTCCGCGAAGACGCTCCCTACCAATCGATGCGCGACCTGCTCGAGGCCGCGAAGCAGGAACCCAAAACGCTTCGATTTGGCGCAAATCTTGGTTCACCCGCGCACTTTACCGCGATGAAACTCGAGGCCGCACACCCCGGAGCACAGTTCAATCTCATCACTGCTGGCGGGGGACAGAAACGCTTCGTCAGCCTTCTTGGTGGACACCTCGATGCTGGGATTTTCTCGCTTGCCGAATACCTCGCCTTCCGTGCCGAAGAGGGCACGCCGCCAGATAAAAACGTCCGCGCTCTCGCCGTCCTCTCGGCCGAGCGGCTTCCCTCCTTGCCCGGGGTCGGCACCTGCCTGGCTGAGGGAATCGATGTCACTTCCGATAACGCCTACTACTGGTGGGCTCCCCAAGGCACGCCTCCCGAGGTCATCGAAACTTTGTCCCAAGCCTTGCTCAGCGCGTGGGAAAAAGAAGAAGTCCGCGAAACCCTGAACGAATGGTCCATCGCCCCCGAAGTTTCACAGGGGGAATCCTTGCTCCAACGATTGGAGGATCGTGTTTCCCAGATGGAGAAGTTCGCGGTCCGAGCCAAATCCGATCTCCCGAACTTTCCTCTCTACGCCTTTCTCATCGTTCTGGCCCTGATAGCCGTCGTTATTGTCAAATCGGTGGTCGAGCGAACGGCTCCATCGGCAGCCCTTCCAGTAGAGTATCGTCCCGCCATCATTGCCTTTGCCATCGTGATCGCCTACGTCCTCCTGCTACAGTTCGGCCTTGTGCCCTTTGCTCTTGCCACCATCGCCATGGTCTTCTTCTGTGGAGCCATCATCTCCGGCTGGCAGCGCCAACGGCTACCCGTGTTAGTCGAGATTGCCCTGCTCGCCGGACTCGGATCCGAATTCGTTTTCACCCGTATCTTCACTGTCGCCCTACCTTGAATCCATGTCTGACAATCGCCCGAACATCATTTTCATCATCACCGACCAGCAACGCTTCGACACCATTCGCGCCGCTGGTTTCGAATACATGGACACGCCCCACCTTGACCGATTGCATCGGGAAGGCGTCGTGTTCAACAACTGCTTCATCACTGCGGCATCCTGCGCTCCGGCCCGGGCAAGCCTCTTCACTGGCCACTACCCGCATACCACCGGTATTCTGAAAAATGCTGACCGCTGGGAACACGGCTGGATTGAAAATCTCCAGCGTGGCGGATACCAGACCATCAATCTCGGCAAAATGCACACCTGGCCCTTTCTCACGCCCATGGGCTTTGATCAGCGCTATGTCGTCGAGAACAAGGACCGCTACCTCGAAGGTCGCTACTTTTACGACGAATGGGACAAGGCGCTTCGGGCCCGTGGATTAGTCAAACAACAACGCGAACTCTACCGCCAGTGGCCGGATTACAAGGAGCGCATCGGCGCCTTCGAGTGGAAACTCGACGAAGACATGCACCCTGACAACTTCGTCGGCAACATGGCCCGCGACTGGATTTGCAACTACCCTGCCACCGAACCCTTATTCCTCCAGATTGGTTTCCCCGGACCCCATCCGCCGTACGATCCCGTCCCGCGCTACGCCGAACCTTATCTGGAGAGGGACCTCCAAATCGCTCCCGTCCTCGAAGGCGACCTGGAGAATCAACCCGATCCGCTCAAGGGGATGCGCATTCACAACACCGAAGTCGACCACGACTCCGTCCACTTCCTCCTCAACCCCACCGAGGAACAACGCCACCGACAACGGGCTTACTACCTCGCTAATGTTACCATGATCGACGAGAAGATCGGCGAGATTCTTGCGGCCTTGGAGGAGAAGGATTACCTTAAGAATTCCATCATCGTGTTCACCTCCGACCACGGCGACTGTATGACCGATCACGGACACAGCCAGAAGTGGACCATGTATGATCACGTCACCCGCGTCCCAATGATCGTCTGGGCCCCCGACGGACGCTTTGGCGAGCATCGTGAGATCAACGACCTAGTCCACCAGATGGACATCGGCCCCACCTTCATGGACCTTGCCGGCATCGAAAAACCCGAGCCGATGTCGGCCCGCACCTTGATGCCCATGCTGGATCCCGACGGTGACGATTCCGAGTGCGCCCGCGATGTCGTCTTTGCCGAACAAGCCAAGGACGGCAACTTCACCACGAGCCGGTTCATGACCATGGTCCGCACCCAGGACTGGAAGCTCGTCCACTTCCTTGACGAACCCTGGGGCCAACTTTTTGACCTGAAGAACGATCCTCACGAAAACAACAACCTCTGGAACCAGTCCGCAGCGTCCGGCAAACAAGCGGAGCTCCTCACCACCCTCCGCGAGTGGCGTATCCGCGATACCTACGAAAACGCCGATCTCTGGTCCGAAGTACGATAAATCATTGGTCGATGCCTGACTGAATTAAAAACGACTTCAGGCCAACAACTCCTGGAGTGTCCCTTTGAGATCGAGGTCTTTCAGAGCCGGCTCGATCTGACCGAAGTGATCGCCACTTTCCATTCCGCCCGCGGAGGTCATCGGCCACGTGGATTCGGCCTCCAATCCAGCAGCGGGCGACAAGAAACAGAAGCAAGGTGGGATGAGACCCCTTGATCCAAGCGAGTTGATCCGTCTTGTTGTTTGCACCCAGTGGGCCGCTGGTCATTCGTGATCGACCTCCGCCTGCCTTTGTCGCAGCCTCCCGCATTCATGAGAACGCTCTCATTCCTCTCCATCGTTCTTTCCAGTTCACTCGTCATCATCGCGACACTCTCCGGCAAGGAACCCGCCGCGCCTAACCTTACAAATCAGGCCTGGGCATTGAGGAACTCCGACGGACTCCTACAGCGCGGTGATTTGCAGAAAATTGTCGAGGCGCAGAACCGGCGGGACCCTCACCTGATTAAATCCGCACTGGCCTCTCCGGATCCCGTCCTTCGCGCCCGGGCCGCCTTCGCCGCCGGATCACTTCAAGACCCGATCCTCCTCCCCGCGTTAGTAGCTCTTCTTGATGACTCTGAACCTAAAGTCCGGGTCGATGCCGCCTTCGCCCTGCGCCAAACCCCCGGCGCGGATTCGCAAGCCCTCCTCGACCACCTTCGCAAGGAGGTCGACCCCGACGTCCAAGCTATGTTGCTGGGCGCGCTCGGATTTCAAGGAGATCGGCGGTCCTATCACGAACTCCTCAATCTAAAACTCTCTAATCAGGAGGTCCCATTGATCCTCTGCATCATCTATTACCTCCAGCGAGATATCGTTTCCCAAGAGGGCATTGAGGCCATGCTTGCGCTCCTCGACAAGAGGCAGGCTCCTTCCATTCGCGAACATGCCGCCTACTTTTTCTACACTCTCAAACGACGACAACTCAGAGACCCCACCCTCGCGAGGCGCCTCGCCAAGATCGTCCACTCAAGCAACTATCAGGATCCCTCCATTCCCTACCTCCTCCGCTACCTTGCCTCCTGCCAAAGGGACGAGGACCTCGCGCTCTTTACGCGATGGTTTCGCAAGGGAGCCAGCCTTCGGGCTCGCAGCGTCGCGGTGGAATCGATTGGAGCTTTCATCAGCCGGGAGCCCGCGCGCCATCTCCTCATCGAAGCCATCAAAGACCCTGAACAGCACATCGCGATGACAGCCGCCGAACTCCTTGCCGCGTGCTCCGACCTTACCGAAAAGAATGTCGCCACCATCAAGATGGCCCTGAAAGCCAATCACACTAATCCGAGCACTCATTCCTTCCTCTGGAGCATTCTCTGGAAACATGGCGAAAAAGCATACCTCCAAAATTTAATCGCCAAGATCACCCCTGCAGAGGGCCCCTTGCTTCTCACCGCCCTCAGCGCAGCCCCGGGAATTGAGCTCGCTCCATTTGCCTCCCAAATCGAGGCTGCCACCACACATCCCAACCCGCAGGTTAATCTCCTCACCGGCGTCTACCTCGCCGAGCGCACCGCCCGGGATCCTTCCGAAAAATCCTTCGGAGCCTTCTACAAGTTCCTCACCGAGGTCCGTGACCACCGGGTGCGTGGAGACGCACTCTTTGAACTCGCGCACGGCTTACAGGATAAACTCTCCGGCAAAGAGCAGGCTGCTCGCTTCGGCGCTTACTACAAAATGCTCCTCGCCAAGGGTGACCATTCCTCTGCCGGAGCCTGCCTCCTCATCCTGGGCGCCACCGAGGACCCCGATGCCCTTCCCACCCTGCAGAACGCCCTTACACACCCCAACTCGATCATTCGTGAAGCCGTGCAACGCGGATTGATGCTACATAAAAACGGCACGACCAAGCCGATTAATTACTACATCCTCGACTATCTCCCCTTCCTCGACCCGGACTGGAAGCTCCTCCAAAAATACGGCCGCCACCCTGAGATGATCCTCACGACCAAACTTGGAGACATCGTCATTCAACTCGACGCGGAACAAGCCCCCGTCGCAGCTGCCAACCTCATTAAGCATATCGAAGAGAAAAATTTCGATGCGCTCCATGTCTACCGCCTCGTTCCCAATCATGTCATTCAAGCCGGACCACCGGGCAACTTTGGATACCGGATCCGCTCCGAGTTCACTCGTATCCCAAAAGTAGAACACAGCTTCGGCATTGGTGACCTCGGCAAAGACACCGCAAGCCACCACATCGCCATCACCCATCTCATGCGTCCCCACAACGAAGGGAAATACACCAACCTCGGACTCATCACCAGGGGACGTCAAATCGTCAAAACCGTAAACTTTAACGAACTCATCGAAAAAACCACGATCCGTCCCGACCCCGGGAGGACCGAGTAAATCGCTCTGGTCTGAATTAGGAATACCAAAAGCATCACTCTCTTGCGGTATGGGCGGCGCCATTAGATACCAGACGGCATTACCAGTCCTTGATGATTGCGCTGACCCTGTCATCGGGTAGTCTTTCCGACCACACTCCTTCTCTCTCAGATGCGCATCCTCTTTTATTTCCGCCAATTATTCTTCGCGATATTGGCTCCCATCACCGCTCTGGCTGCACCCTACTCGGTCGAGGTTCTCGCGGACAACCCGGTGGCCTTTTACCGGTTCAACGAAACTCCCGGAGCCACCGTAGCACTCGATGCCTCCCCCAATGGAAACCACGCCACTTACGCCGGCACCGTTCTCCCGACGCTCGGAGTCACCGGACTGACCGAGGAAGCTGATACCGCAGCCGAATTCAGCGGAAGCTCCACAAACAAACCGCGCGTCCTTACTCCTCCACTTTTCAATCCGGCTCTCACGAGTTTTACCATCGAAGCCCTTTTCAAAACCGACGCCACGACCCAACAAGCAGTTGTCCAGCAAGATGGCGGTCGGGGACGCACTCTCTTCTTCCTCTCTTCAAGCGGCGGAGACATTCGCAGTTTTCTAGGTGGGACAACAAGTAGCAGCGGCACCTCAGCCGCCGTGGGACAGGTTTACCACGGAGCTCTCGTTTTCGATGACCCCACCAACACCTGGACCTGGTATATCAACGGAGTCGCCACCGCGACGGGCACGGTCAGCCCGGAGTCAACCAATGGAGGCTTCTTCATCGGCATTCACAAAAACCTCACCAGCAACTATTTCGACGGCGTGATCGATGAGGTTGCCTTTTATACCTATGCCCTCTCAGCCTCGCGCATCGCCGAGCATGTTGCATCGATGGAAACACCGCCCATCTTAAACTCCTTCACCGGCGCTCCGGTAAGCATCCCGATAGGCGGCAACATAACTCTCGCTTGGGAAATCGCTCCCGAGGTCACTGCGCTTTCAATCGACCAAGGCGTCGGCGATGTCCTGCCACTCACGACGAATGGGGTCGGTAGCGTTAATG
>JAAEZT010000015.1 GCA_018222765.1 bacterium
GACCAATCCCAAGGAAGACATTCGCGATGGTCTGACCAACAAGTGTGCCACCATGGACAAGCCGGTGGCGGCTTTGATCAAAGATCTCAAGGAGCGCGGGATGTTCGACGATACCCTGATCATTCTGGGTGGGGAATTTGGGCGCACGCCCTTCCGCGAGGGACGGACTTCCAAAGGAAAAGTTCTCGGCCGCGATCACTTCCCGGATTGCTACACCATGGTCATGGCTGGGGGAGGCGTGAAGGGTGGATATACGCATGGAGCCTCCGACGAACTCGGATTCTCGGTCGCTCGGGATAAAGTGCACGTGCATGACTTGCAAGCCACCTGGATGCATCTTCTTGGATTCGACCACGAGAAGCTTACTTACCGCTTTCAGGGACGTGATTACCGTCTCACCGATGTTCACGGGCACGTCGTCAAAGATCTTTTAGCCTGATGAAAAAATCAATCATCTCTCTGCTGATCGCTTCGGTGGTTCCGAGCTTCGCCGCCCTTCCCAATATCGTGGTCATCATGGCCGATGATCTTGGATGGTGGGATACCCGCTTTCAGGGGAACAAAGATCTTGAGACTCCTTTTCTCGATCAGTTTGTGAAGGAAGGAATGATCTTTCCGCAAGGTTATGCTGCCGCGTCGGTTTGCACGCCCACCCGGGCCGCGATGATGACTGGTATTTCTCCCGCGCGACTCGGGATAACCAATCATGCTCCCGGACATAAAGAAGGGATGGTTCCCAAAGGACGAGTTCAGGCCGGAGCCGCGAAGCTGACCTATCTGCCGCTCGCCGCGGAGACGATTGCGGAACGATTGAAGAAGGAGGCGGGATACGCCACCGGCTTTGTTGGGAAGTGGCATCTCTCTCATCGCAAAGGGAACAACGAGTCTGGAGAAAAGTGGGAGCCGTTGCTGCGTCCGGAGTTTCAGGGATACGATTTGAATATCGGAGGCTGTGACCGTGGCGGGCCGCCAAGTTTCTTTGCTCCCTATCGTATTCCGGCGCTCGAGGATGGAGAGAAGGGTGAGTATTTGCCCGCGCGCATGGCGGATGAATGCATCTCTTTCCTGAAAAAGAACAAAGAGAAGCCTTTCTTCCTGACCTTTTGGAATTACTCCGTGCATTATCCCATCGAAGCTCCCGAAGACCTGATTGAGAAATACAAGAAACGTGGAGTCGAGAATCCCGCCTATGCCGGGATGATCGAAGGGATGGATCGTTCCATCGGGCGCGTGTTGAAATCGCTCGATGATCTTGGGGTCGCTGATAATACGCTCGTGATCTTCACCTCGGACAATGGCTCGCTCTTCACCAATGGTCCGCTCCGAGACAACAAAGGACACATCTACGAAGGTGGCATTCGCGTTCCCTGGGTCATTCGCTGGCCGGGCAAAGTGAAGCCGGGAAGCGAGAACGGCGTGCCCATTGTGACGACTGATGTCTTCCCGACTCTCCTCGAAGTGGCTGGCCTCAAGTCCAAGCCCGGAGTGCCCCAAGATGGCGAGAGCCTCATTCCTCTGATCACTGGAAAGAGTGTGTTGGAGCGTAAGTCGGTTTTCTTTCACTATCCAAACTACGCCTTTCACAAGAGAAATCGTCTTGCCGGAGCTGTGGTGACAGGGCGCTATAAGTTGATTCGATTCTACGATGACGATTCAATCGAGCTTTATGACCTCAAGGCTGATATTGGTGAGAAGAACGATCTTTCCAAGTCGAAGCCAGAGCTTGCGCAGAAGATGCTCAAGGAACTCAACAATTGGTTAAAGGAGTCGAAAGCCAAGATGCCTTATCGACCATGATGACCTCTTCCGAACCATGCGCTTGCCCAGTCTTGGGTTAAACGATCATTTCTTCTTCGCTCCTTTTAATCACGAAGGTCCAGAAGGGCACCAGCTTGATACCCTCGTGCGCGAGGTGCGCGACCAAGCCGCAGCGAGATAGTTGGATGTCCGCGTCAATACAGCATTCAGAGCGATTGCTATTTCTAATTATCCAGACTGACTACGCAAAGAGATCCAGGACCGGTTTGGCTTTCACGAGTTCCCTCGGTTGGTTGAGGTGATTCATGACCATGGTTTCAGGGTCGATGCCGAAGGCGTGGTAGATGGTGGCGAGGAGTTCGCCGGGGTGGACGGGATTCTCAGTGGGGGCCGAGCCGGTGGCGTCGGATTTGCCGTGGACGTTGCCGCGTTTGATGCCAGCTCCGGCGATGACGCTGGTGTAGCAATAGGGCCAATGGTCGCGACCGTCGGCGCTGTTGTTGTTGCCGGAGGTGCTGACGCCTTTTTGCGGGCTGCGGCCGAATTCGCCAACGGCAACGACGAGGGTTTCGTCGAGAAGTCCGCGGTCATCGAGGTCGGAAATGAGAGAGGAGAGGCCGTTGTCGAGCATGGGGCCCGCTTGGTCCTTGATGCGTTTTGAGAGGCCTTTGTGGGTGTCCCAGGAATGGTTGTCGGAGTTGGCAACCTTGGGCCAGATGACCTCGACGACGCGAGTGCCGGCTTCGACGAGACGACGGGCCAGGAGGCAGCTGTCGCCAAAGGTGTTTTTGCCATAGGCTTCGCGGGTCTTCTCGGGTTCTTGTTCGAGAGCGAAGGCTTCACGGGCGCGGCCGCTGACGATGAGGTTGAGCGCGCGTTCGTAATTTTCGTCGAGAGAGTATTCTTCGACAGCTTTATCGATGCTAGGCATCTGTGCGTTGATGGCATTGCGAAGAGTAGCGCGACGTTTAAGGCGAAGAGAGAAGACGTCGGGACGCAATTGCAGATCGTCAATCTTGATGCGCGTCATCTTGTCCATGTCCATGTCGTCGCCGCTAGGATAGAGGGTGTAGGGGTCGTATGATTTGCCGAGGAATCCGGCGGCGCCACCTTTGCCGACGACGTTACTTTCCTGAAGCGGGCGGGGGAGCATCACGAAGGGAAGCATGGGATCCTCCATTGGTCGGATCTTGACCAGGTTGGAACCGAAGTTGGGGAAGTCCTTCGGGCTCGGTGGTTCGAGTTGGCCGGAGGGGCTCACCTTGTCGGTGGTGTAGCCGGTCATCATTTGATAGATCGCGGCGGTGTGGTTGAAGAGTCCGTTCGGGGTGTAGCTCATCGAACGGATCATGGTGAACTTGTCGTTGATCTTGGCGAGCTTGGGCAGGATCTCGGTGAAGTGCGTGCCGGGGATTTTGGTGGGGATGGACTTGAAGGCACTCTTCACATTGTCGGGAACGTTCTCCTTCGGGTCCCATAGGTCGAGGTGACTGGGTCCGCCTTGCAGGTAAACCATGATGATGCTCTTGGCCTTGCCCCAACCGGGAGCGCCACTGTGCTTTTTCTCCTCAGCGAGGGCTTTGGCCTGAAAGAGCGTGCCTAGCGACATGCCGAGCATGCCGGCGCCGCCCACTCGTAATACATCTCGTCGGGTGACTCCGGCGTTGGGGTCGCAAACGTCTTTGGCGGCTTGTCCTGGAATTCTAAACATGGCTTTGGTGGGTGTCGGTTATCGGTTGAAGAGGAAGGCGGGTGTATTGATGAGAGCCCAAGCGAGATCCTGGGCACCGGTGAGGCGGCGTTGGGAGAGTTGCTTGGTGCTGAGGTCGAGATCGTATTGTAAGCGATCGTGCAGGGGGTCGGCACGCGGAACTTTCTCCATCGCGGTAAGATGGTTGCGAAGTTTGATCAGTTCGGGATCAATGGGGAGCGGCTTTTTGGCATTTGCCATTTGTTCGTTGAGCGCCTTGAGCGCAGAGTCGTTATCGCGGAAATACTTGGTCAGCTCGGCAGACTGTTTGTCGTTTCGCTTGTCCGGAGCGAGGGCGAGAACAGCCTTCACATTATCGGGAATTGAGAAAGGCAGGGGGCCGGTCTTGGTGGTGACGGAGAGGCGGAATTTTCCGATGAGGTGTCGGTCGTCGAAGTGCTGCTTCAGGGTGAAGCGGAGAATGGTGCCTCCGTCGTGTCCGATGGGTTGACCAATACCGAAGATGGCGGTTTGGTTTTTGCCAACCTGCGGGGAGATGGCCCAACCGGCATTAGGGCCGCCGGGTTTGCCGTCGATGGCTTTGGCCACTTCGTAGCTCTTCTGACTAAAACTGGCCTTGGCGGTGTTGAATTTAATTTTCTGGAATTTCGTGGGATCGGAAGTGGGAGCGACTTCTAATTCAAATTCGCCGAGCACGAAGTTACCACCTCCGAGTCCGGGCCCTTTGCCGGGGAGACGATCGTCGGCGAGCATTTCAAGCCGGACCGCGGTGATGCCGGTGAGTTTGGTGGGAGCGGTAACGATGTAGTCAGTTTTGGCATTCTTGCCGGAAGCGAAGATCGTCTGATCGGCTTCTACGGTGAGTTTGCTTCCGCTGGTGGACTTGAGTTCGCTTGCTTGCAAGTGAGCCCAGGGTGATGCGGCGTTGGCGAGGTCTTTTTCCCAGGCTGCGATCCTGGCTGAAAAGCTTTTGTCGTAGGCTTTCTTTTCGCTGTCGATTTTGGCAATGCGTTCCTTGCGTTGTTTTTCCTTCGCGTCGATATCGGGCTTAATCTCCTTCTCGCGATTGGTGATGGCGAGCTTGGCGGTATTGATGTCGTCTTCGCGCTTTGTTTCGGCGGCTGCCAAGGCGGGATCGCGTTTTTGCAGGTGTTCGGCGAGGGCTTTCTCCAAAGTGGCGTGGTCTTGATCAATGCCTTCGCTGAAGTGAGTGAGAGTGGCCTTAATCTCGGCCTCGGCGGGCGGGCGATTGAGGATGCGGTAAAAGAGTTCTTCGATCATCTGTCGATCATCTTTGCTGTCCTTGGCGATCTTGGAGATGGCGTTCTTGGGATCGTTGATGGCATTGCCGACAGTGGGTCCACTGAGAAGAGCCATGATGGGTCCGAGCTGCATATCGGTATTGCGTTCGCATTCGCAGGAGCTTTCACGAACGGGGCGACCGAAGTTGGAGAGGAAACCGTCTGGGAGTTTGACGCCGACGTCGGGCAAAGAGGCGGCGCGTGTTCCGGCGGGGACTCCGGGGAAGCGGCTGCTGGCTCCGGTGACGGCGTGGATGGAGTCGTAAAGAACCTCGGCGGGAAGACGGCGGGCCTTCGCGTGGGAGAAGTTGATCGTGTCGTCGTTATTCCACTTGTTGGTTTCGATGGAGAGTTGGTAGGTGCGAGATTTACAAATGACGCGCATCAATTCGCGGACATCGAAGCCGCTCTCGACGAAGTGTTTCGTGAGCCAATTGAGAAGCTCGGGATTTGAGGGAGGATTGCCGGCGCGGATGTCATCGAGCGGTTCGATAATACCGGTGCCCATCATGTATCCCCAAACGCGGTTGGCGTAGCTGGAAGCAAAGTAACGGTTGTCAGGGGAGGTGATCCATCCGGCGAGCTTGTCGCGGCGCGGAGCGTCTTTTTTCTCGGCGTGCTTGGCGGGGTAGGGGAAGGCGGGGGTGATGATCTCGCCGGTACGCTCGTGTTTCACTTCGCCGCTTTTGTTTTGGTATACGATTTCGTAAAGCGGCTTGGCTCCCTCCACCGCGGTGCCGCCGATCTTGCTCTTGCCGCTGGCGGGATCGCCTTTCAATCCGACATGCGCGAAGAATGAAGCCATCTCGTAGTAGTTGTCCTGCGTCCAGCGTTCGAAGGGATGATCGTGGCACTTATTGCAATTGAAGCGCGTGGCGAGGAAGAGGTGGGTCGTGTTTTCCATCGTCTCTTCCGGAGTGCGGAGGATCTTGTAGTAGGATGCGGCCGGGTTGTCCTTGTTGGAGCCGGTGGCGGTAATGACTTTGCGGGCGAACTCATCATACGGGGTGTTATCGGCAACTTCCTTGCGAATCCATTCACGGAAGATCTTGGCTCCTTGCGGCGCGAGGAACTTACGGTTGACCTGCAACATGTCGGCCCACTTGTTGGTCCAGAATTCCACGAATTCCGGGTTGCCAATGAGCGAGTCGATCAAGGCGTCGCGTTTGGCTCGGGAAGGGCGAACGTCGGCGAGGAATGCTTTGACCTGCCCGGCGGTGGGAGGGAGTCCGGTGAGGTCGAGATAAATGCGGCGGACGAAATCGATGTCGGTGCAGATTTCGGAAGGGAGGGTTTTCATGCGCAACCACTTTTTGGAGACGAGCGAGTCGATCTCGTTGAACTTGGGTGGATCGTTCCAAACGAAGCCGCTGCGGTCACCCATTGCGGTGACGGTGGTGGCAGCGTAGGCTCCTTCGTAACGCACGAGGATGGGTGCTTCGCCACGGCGGAGGACCTTAACGAGCGCGGGATAGCCTTTGACGGTTTCGGCGACTTCGCCATTGCCGCTGGAGACAACGGCCTCGGTGGTGACGTCGCGGGTTTCGCCGTTCGGATAGGTGGCGGTGATTCGCATCTGCTGCATCGAGCCGATGTTCTGCACCACGGGGTTGAGTGGGAAGACGTCGATCTTGGTGACCTTGGTGGTTTTCTCCTCGAGCTTGGCTCCTTTGGAAATCCACGAGCGGATGATCTTATAATAATCGTCGTGAGGCGTGGTGAGTTGGCCGCCTTCGTGGGGTACGGCCGAGGTCGCTTTGAGAAGCATCAGGCTGGCGTCCGGCGAAGCCAGGTTGACGCGGCGGGAGGCTACATCGTCGGTGAAGGCGCGGATGTCGTAGATGGGATCGTAGCCACGAAGGGAAAGCTTGAAGCCGTTTTTTCCGTCCTTGGCTCCATGACAGGTGCCAGCGTTGCAGCCCATTTTGGCTACGACGGGATTGACGTCCTTGGTCCAGGAGAGGGTGGTGTCTTGTTCCTGGTTGGAAACCTGAACTGCGATGCCCGCCGAGTGGCCGTTGATAGAGAAGTTGATTTTGGAACTACCATTGATCGCGCCCCGGACGATGCCGGTTTTGGAAATGGTAGTTCCTTTGCCTTGAACTTGTTTTTTGACGAGGCGGGTCACGTCGATGATGTCGCCGGAGTCGAGAGTGGCGGAAACGACGACCTGCGCGTAGCGGTAAGGCGTGTCGATAAGGATGTTCTTGGGCTCAACGCTGAGAGTGGTGATCTTGCGGCCGTCGGGGATCTTTTCGGCGTCGAGGGACTTACGTTTATCCAGAGCGGTTTTCTTGTTGGTTTTTTCTTTGGAGGTCAGTTTTTCAGGGTGGATTTCCACCGGGACGAATGACTTGATTTGCTTGCCGCTATTGGCATCAATGAGGCGGACTTGGCCATCGGCACCGGCGGCGGCAAGTCGGGAGCCATCGGGATTGAAGGCGACGGCAAAGATGCCGCATTCCTCGACGGGAATAGCTGCGAGAGTTTTTACGCCGTCGGTGAAATATTTCTTCAGCGCCTTCTTCATCTCCGCATTACGTTGATGAGTGGGCTGTTTGATGGCCGCGGCGACATTGTCTGGGATCTTCGCGTTGGGATCGACTTCGTAAATGTGGATCGCGCCCTTGCCATCGAGGCTGCTGCCGGCGGCGATGCGTTTGGCGTCCATGGAAATATCGACGGCGAAGATGCGGCCTTCGAGCGGTGGAAATTCGAAAAGCAGGTTGGCGTCGTCCCCGATCTTGCGCGCGGTGTTGCGGAAGATGCGATAGAGTTTTGGCACGCCGTCGGCGCCACCGACGACGATTTCATCGCGGGTGGGATGCGAGACCACCGCGCTGATTCCCCCGGAGAGAGCCTTCGGAGTGATTGAGGTAATATTATCGATGAGGCGTTCGGTTTTGAGTTCGGTGAGCTTGGCCGTCATGTCACGGCTGACGGAAATGACGTGATCACCTTTCGGGTTGAAAGCGGTGTCGAAAACCCAGTCGTTGTGACCGCCCTGGAAGAGGACTTGTTCGCCGGTTTTTGAATCGATGGCGCGCAGGGTATGGTCGGAGCCGCCGAAAGAAATCTTAGTGCCATCGGGTGACCATGCTGCGCCGTAAACGGTATCGAAAGTAACGGGCGCAGAGAGAGAGAGTTTTTTCTTCGCAACATCCCAGACTTGGACTTCGCCCATGCGACCGGGTAGGCCCCCGGTGACGGCGAGGCGCTTGCCATCGGGTGAAAAGCGGACAGACTCGATACGCTCGGAAAGTCCCACAAGCCGGGCAAGGCTTCCGGAGCCATCCGCTTTGTGAAGGAGGACTTCGTGGAAACCGGAAACAGCGAGAGTCTTCCCGTCGGGCGAAAAATCGAGGGAGGTAATAACGGGCGGCTTGGTGTAAACGGGAAGGTTGTCTTGATCGTAACGCTGACGGGCGTTTTCCGGAGTATCGTTTTTTGCTCCTTCGGAGATCCAACGGGTGATGAGAGCGATCTCAACTTCGTGAAGCGGGTCCTTCTTCTTGGGCATCTCGGCCTTGCCTTCGGCATCGGGCGTGATTTCTTCGATGAGATAGCTTTCCTGCGGCTTTCCGGGAACAATTGCGACGTTCTCTTCGCCACCTTCAAGAAGACGGGCGAAATCGGTCATGATGTAACCACCCCTGTCCTTGGAAGGTTGGTGGCAGCCAACGCAGTTTGCCTCAAAAATCGGGCGAATGTCGGTGTGGTAGCTGACTGGTTTTTGAGACTCGGTAGCAGCTAAACTGTTGCTGATGAGACCAAAGAGGCAGCCAAGGAAGAGGAAAGTGCGGAAATGCATGAAACTAGGAAACGGAACAATCTCGAGGGAGCTATCGAAAGGGGTGAAATTAGAAGGATTTCAGTGTGTGGCAAGAGGGATGCTAGGCAAAGGAGGTTTTAGGACAATGACAGCACCTCACCCGGCTTTGCTACAGGGGGCATAGGATGTCGAGGATGCTTTGGAGCGCTGTTTTGTCGGTGGGATAGGTCTGAAAAGTGGTGCCCTTAAGAGAGGGGAGACTTTATGACAAATTCAGCGCGCCGTCTTTACACCACTTTTCTTCACCGAAGGTGGTGATGTTGTGGCCCATCGATTGGGCGAGAGTGAGGAGCAGGCGGTTGTGGGGAACATTGTTGCCGACCTGACGATAGCCGGATTTGATGTTACAACCACCCCCTACGATGACAAAAGGAATGTCGTCGAGAGTATGGGTGTTGCCTTTGCCGAGTTCGTTGACCCAAACGATGGAGGTGTTGTCGAGCATGTTGCCATTGCCCCCGGGCTCCGGAGTGTCGCGGAGGCGTTTGGCGAGGTAGGCGAGTTGCTGGGCAAACCAGATGTTGATCTTCTCGAGCTTGGCTTGAGCGCCTTCGTTTTTGTCGGGTTCGTGGCTGAGGGAATGGTGACCGTCCTCGATGCCGAGCCAGCGCATACGGGCTTGTCCGACCGAGCGCATGAACTGAAGCGTGCCCACGCGAGTCATGTCGTTGGCCATCGCATTGACGAGGAGATCCATCTGCATGCGGGCAAGCTGCGGGGTGTTGTCGTTGGTGAGTTCGATGTTGGGGTCGAGCTCGGGCTCGGGATGAACGAGCTTTCCTGACTTGGCCGCGGCGGCCATCTCCTGTTCCATTTCGCGCACGAGGGTGAGATGTTGCTCGAGGAGATGTCTGTCCTCCGCGCCGACGGTTTTTGAAATCTTTTTCAAATCCGAGCCGAGAGCATCGATGACCGAGGCGTAGGCTTCGCGGTCCTTCGACTGACCGTAGAGCTTGTTGAGCATCTGGTAGGGGTCGTCCAGGGGGGCGAGAGGCTGGTTGGAGCCCGCGTAGCTCATGCGAGTCCATGGATCCGCACGATCAGGGACGGCGACGCCGACCTCGAGTGAGCCGAAACGCGTGCGAGTCGCTTCGTTTTTCTGGAGAAAGTTTTTGAGTTCCTGGTCGATGGAGATGGCAGAAGCCCAGCCGGCAGGGGAGTCCGATCCGCCCTGAATGTTGCCGGGGTGGAGACGAGCTCCGGTGAGAAGGCAGGACATCCCGCGCATGTGACGGTCGCCGTCGCCGCCGACACGGTTCGAGAGGCCTTTCAGAACGGCAGTTTGGTTCTCGAAGGGAGCGAGGCAGGAAAGAATCTTGGAATTGACGAGCTTTCCGTCACCATCAGGCCAGAACTTGTCGGGTAAGGTTCCGTTGGGCGAGAACATGAAGATGATGCGCTGCTTGCGTCCGTCCGAGCCCGTGGAGGCGAATCCGGGGAGGCCAGTGAGGAAGGGCAGGGAGGCAGAGGAAATGCCTAGCTTGCGCAGGAAATCACGACGGTTGTTCATCTCGCTGTAGTATACGGTAAATTGAAAAAATTCTTACTTGCTGCTTAATTGATATTTTCCCTCGACTTTGGACGAGCGGCCCGGGCTGTGATGCGATTGATTCGAGTATAGCCAAATCTTGAAGATTTGGAAGGCTCGACAAAGCTTACGCGAGGATTCCATCGACAATTTTCCCTTCGACGTCGGTGAGGCGAAAGTCTCTTCCGGCGTAGCGGTAGGTGAATTCCTCGTGGTCGATGCCCATGAGGTGGAGGATGGTGGCGTGGAGGTCGTGGAAGTGGACGGGTTTGTCTTCGGCGTAGTAGCCGTAGTCGTCGGTAGAGCCGTAAACGGAGCCGGGTTTGATACCGCCGCCAGCCATGAACATGGTGAAGCCGTGTGGATTGTGGTCACGTCCGTCTTTGCCTTGGGCGGTCGGGGTGCGTCCGAATTCGCCGCCCCAAAGAACGAGGGTTTCGTCGAGAAGGCCGCGTTGTTTTAAGTCGGTGATGAGTCCGGCGACGGGTTTGTCCATTTCGGCGCTCAGCTTTTCGTGTTCCTTGGTCAGGTTGCCATGCGAGTCCCAGTAGCGGTGGGTGACTTGCACAAAGCGCACGCCAGCTTCGCTGAAACGTCGGGCCGCGAGGCATTGTTCGGCGAAGGATTTCGTGGGGCCGGCGTCGGCGCCATAGAGTTTCTTGATGTGATCCGGTTCACTGGAAATGTCCTGTACGCCAGGAACTTCCATCTGCATCTTGAAGGCGAGCTCGTAGGAGGCGATGCGCGATTCGAGTTCGCTGTCGACGCCGCGTTGCGCGAGGTGGTCCTTGTTGAAGGAAGCGAGAAGGTCGAGTTCCTTGCGTTGCTTTGAACGGTCCTTGAGAGGATTATCGATGAAGGGGACTTTCATTGATGGGCCGCTGCCTTCGATGCGGGTGCCGGAATACTTGGCGGGAAGAAAAGCCGATGACCAGGCTCCTGCGCCGCCATGGCTGCCGCTGGGATTTATGGTGATAAAGCCGGGAAGGTTTTCGTTTTCGCTGCCGAGACCGTAGTTGATCCATGAGCCCATCGAAGGTCGCGTGAAGGTATCGGAGCCGGTGTGGAGTTCGAGCAGCGCGCCGCCGTGACGGGAGTTCGAGCAATGCATCGACTTCACGAAGCAAAGGTCATCGGCGATGGAGGCGATATGCGGAAGAAGCTCGCAAACCTGAGCTCCGCTTTCGCCGTGTTGCTGGCAGGACCAGGGCGATTTCAGGAGAAGGTTTTTTGATTTGTGTGAGACGATGCGCGGCGCTTTGAGTGGAAAGGCTTTTCCGGTGTCACGCGTGAGAAGCGGTTTGGGATCGAAGAGATCCACCGTCGACGGGCCGCCGTGCATGAAAAGGAAAATGACACGCTTGGCTTTTCCGGGAAGAGGCGGCGCCTGGGTTTTTGCGGCGGCTTCACGAGCGAGGAAGGAGTGCAGGGCGAGGGCTCCGAATCCGGTTCCGGAACGTTGCAACATTTCCCGTCGGGAAAGAGGGAAGCTTGTTCGGTGATTGCACAGGCTCATGGTTACTCGACGTATAAAAATTCGTTGGAGGAAAATAGCACTCTGGCGAAGGCGGCCCAAGCTTCCTTTTCGTCGCCGTAGTCTTGGACGAACTGCTCGCCTTTGAGGCATTCCCCGTCCGTGGCATCGCGGCCGAGGAGGTGTTTGATCATCCATGAAGAGCGTTCGCGAATGGAGAGATTAGAGGTCTTTGAAAGGAGGGCCTTGGCGAGGTTCTTTGAGGACTCGTGAACCAATTCGCTGTTCATCAAGTAGAGAGCCTGGCTGGCGACTGCGGAAGTGCGGCGGTTCCCATCGGGGACGGCGGGGTCGGGTGCATCGAAGGCTTTTTGTCCGTCGTATCCGGAGCTGCGGTAGACGGGTAGATAAACAGTGCGGCGGGGAACGAGGGAGTGTTCTTTGAGTTTGCCGCGATCGACATAGGCGTTCGAACGGGAGACCAGCATCGAACCGCCCATTGTGAGATCGAGGCGATCGGACTTCATAAGAATGCTGTCGCGGATGACTTCGGATTCGACGCGGCGGCGTTGCCAGCGGGCGAAGAGTTTGTTATCAGGATCGTATTCCAAGAGCGCGAGATCGGCATGTGCGGATTGACGGTAGGTCGCGGAGTTCATCAAGAGGCGATGCATCGCTTTGATGGACCAGCCGGATTCGGCGAATTTCTTAGCGAGGTGATCGAGGAGCTCGGGGTGGGTGGGTTTCTCGCCAAGGCCGCCGAAGTTGTCGGGCGTGGGGACGATGCCGCGTCCGAAATGCCAGCGCCAAAGTCGGTTGACGATGACACGGGAGGTGAGTGGGTTTTCGGCGGAGGCAATCCAGCGGGCGAGCTCGAGCCGTCCGCTTTGTTTTTGGGGCATAGTGATTTTTTCACCATGCGTCCAGGCGGCGGGGACACCACGCGGAGCTTCCTCGCCGAGGGTGAGATAATCGCCGCGAAGGTGAACTTTGACATCCTGCGTCGGGTATTCCGTGACTCCCATGACTTTGAAGGGGGCGGGGAGGTCTTTTTTGAGAGCGGCGATTTGTTTACTCAGTTTCTCTTTCTCCTCCTTAGGCGTCTTCTTGTCCTTTCGCTTGGCTTCGAGTTTGTTAACTTCGGCCCAGGTTTTCTTGTGCTCTTCCTCGGTGAAGTCGTGTTCGTGAAACTGCGCGACCACAGAATACTTGGTGAGGGTTTTGGTCGACATGAAGATGCCGGCGAGGCCGTAGTATTCCTTGATTGAGATGGGATCGATCTTGTGGTCGTGGCAGCGGGCGCAACCGATGGTCATGCCGAGAAAGGTGCGGCCCATTGTGTCCATTTGTTCATCAATGATGTCACGGCGCATCTTGTCGGGATCGTCGCAGGCGAGCATCTTGGGTCCGACGGAGAGAAAGCCGAGGCCGACGGTCTTGGCGCGTCTTTCGGCGAGGTCCTTCGTGGGGAGGAGATCGCCTGCGAGTTGTTCGATGATGAATTGGTCGAAGGGTTTGTCGTTGTTGAACGATTCAATGACGTAGTCGCGGTAGCGCCAGGCGGAGGGATGGGCGATGTCTTCGTCCATGCCGTTGGTGTCCGAGTAGCGGGCGACGTCGAGCCAGTGGCGTCCCCAGCGTTCGCCGTAGCGGGGGGATTTGAGGAGTTTGTCAATGAGGCGGGGCCAGGCGTCTTTGCGGGCGTCGGCGAGGAAGGCGTTGATTTGCTCAGTGGTGGGCGGAAGGCCGTGGAGGTCGAGATAGGCGCGCCGGACGAGGGTGAGTTTTTCGGCGGTCTTGGTTGGGCGGTAGTTGGCTTTCTCGATTCCTGAGAGAATGAAATGGTCGAGGTCCTCGCTGGGCCAGGCGGTGTTTTTGACAGAGGGGAGCCGGGGTGCTTCGATGGGACGATAAGCCCAGCCGTCTTCGTCTCCCAAGAGGGATCCGATTGTCAGTCCTAGGCAGGCGATGACCAGGTGAAACACCATCGGGACAGTTACCGATTAGAGACGGTGGTTCTATCGTAGGAATGGAGATGTTTTGGTCGGGTGAAAAAGGGAGGATCTGTTATGGGCAAAGGGAACGGAAGATGTAAGCTCACGCCCGTTCCAGAGAGAGAAGATGAAAAACGCGATTATTACCGGAGGAGGATCAGGGATTGGTCGGGCGATTGCCGAGCGGATTGCCCAGGATGGAAATCATGTTGTCATTCTTGATCTGCAAGAGGAAACGGGCGAAGAGACGGTGGCTTTGATCAAGGAGACAGGCGGGAGTGCGGAATGCCTCCAGTGCGATGTCTCTGATACCGAGTCGGTGCGAGCGGTTTTTGAAAAGATTCCGCGAGTGGATATTTTGGTGAATTGCGCGGGAATTGCCTCGATCGGAAATGTTACCAATACCACACCCGAGGAGTTGGACAAAATCTACGGGGTGAATGTGAAAGGGATTTATCATTGCCTTCACTTCGCGGTTCCCAAGATGCTCGCGGAAGGTGGTGGTGCGGTTCTCAACATGGCGTCCATTGCGTCGAAGGTGGGAATTCAAGATCGCTTTGCTTATTCGATGTCGAAAGGAGCAGCTCTCTCGATGACGCTCTCGGTGGCCAAGGATTATATTGATCAGGGGATTCGCTCGAACTGCATTTGTCCGGCCCGGGTGCATACGCCCTTTGTTGATGGTTATCTTGAAAAGAACTATCCCGAGGAAGAACGCGCGGAGATGTTTGAGAAGCTCTCGGAATATCAACCGATCGGACGAATGGGTAAGCCTTCGGAGATAGCTGAGTTGGCTTCTTTCTTATGCTCGGAAAAGGCCTCCTTTATTACGGGTTCGGCATATGACATCGATGGAGGATGCACGCTGCTTCGATAGAAAATTTTCATTATGAAACTGACGCGATATTATCACGGTGATGCGATTGTTCCGGGGGTCTTTGCTTCCGAATCCGAGATCTACAACTGTGCTGCCTTTGGCGAAGATTGGGACGAGAGCTTTTTTGAGAATGAAGGACTGAGTCGTCTTGCGGGCTTTCTCAAGGCGGAAGGCGACTCGCTTCCGAAAGTGCAAGCTGCTGAAGTGCGATTGGCTCCGTCAGTGGCGCGGCCTTCGAAGATTGTTTGCATAGGTTTGAACTATGCCAAGCATGCGGAGGAAGCGGGAATGGAGCCTCCAAGCGAGCCGGTGGTGTTTTTTAAAGCGACGACCGCTTGGGCCGGGCCGAATGATGCGATCGTCATTCCACGGGATTCCGATAAGACAGATTGGGAAGTGGAGTTGGCAGTTGTGATTGGAAAGCGAGCCAAGTATGTCAGCGAAGAGGACGCGCTGGATTACGTGGCTGGTTACGGCGTGCACAACGATTATTCCGAGCGCGAATGGCAGCTGGAAAAAGGTGGTCAGTGGGTGAAGGGGAAATCGGCGGATACCTACGCGCCCTTTGGTCCCTACATGGCGACTGCGGAAGAAGTGCCTAACCCTAATGAGCTGAATTTGTGGCTCAAGTTGAATGGCGAGAAGATTCAGGACAGCAGCACCTTGGATTTCATTTTTAATGTGCAGCAGGTTATTAGTTATCTGAGCAATTTCATGACGCTCCTTCCCGGGGATGTCATCTCGACGGGTACTCCGGCTGGAGTTGGTTTGGGGTTTGACCCTCCGGTTTATTTGAAAGAGGGCGATGTCGTGGAACTTGGGATTGATGGCCTGGGGGTTCAGAAACAAACTGCCGTTAAAGAGCGATGAAAATCACTTCGGCCAAGGTGATCGATCTCCGTGTTCCGACATCGGATGACATGCTGGGATCCGATCCCTTTCACAAGGCTCCGGACTATGCCTCGGCAGTGTTACATTTGGAGACAGATGGCGGACTGCGCGGAGTATCGGTCGTCTTCACAGTAGGCGCGGGAACGGACTGGATTGGATACGGGATTGAAGATCTTGCCGGGTTGGTGATCGGTTCAACGCTCGAGGAGTTCACGGAAGATCCGCTGAAGTTGTATCGTCGCTTGATTGACCACCATCAGCTTCGATGGTTGCATGACGGAGTGTTTCGCATGGCGTGCGGAGCGGTTCTCAATGCGATGTGGGATCTGTGGGCGAAGTCGGAAGGGAAACCGCTGTGGAAGTTGTTGGTCGATCTAGAGCCGGAGTTTGTCGTGGGCTGCATCGATTGGCGAAATTTGAAGGATGCACTCACACCGGAAGAGGCACTGGAGATTTTACGCAAGGCGAAGAAGGAGGAGCGCGAACAGGAAATGGGCGAGATCGGACCGAAAGCCTATTGCACGGCCGGGTGGCTGGGTCTGAGTGATCAGACGATTCTCGATACGGTGAGAAAGTTGCAGGAGACGGGCTTTGATTCCTTCAAGGTAAAAGTCGGGATGGACCTGAATGATGATGTCGCGCGGATCAAGTTCATGCGTGAGGCGATTGGGCCGGACCAATCGTTAATGGTCGATGCCAATCAATATTGGGGCGTGGGAGAAGCGACGGAGCATGTGAGGCATTACGAGCCCTACAACCTTAAGTGGGTCGAAGAGCCGATTGCGCGGGATGATGTGCTGGGTTACGTCGAGTTGTCGGAGACCTTTAAGGATGCGTCGTTTGACTTTGCCTGCGGAGAGCATGCGGCCTCACCGGTGATCTTCAAGCAACTGCTCAAGAGCGGGGCGATCGGGTATTGTCAGATCGATGCGGTGCGCGTGGCGGGCGTGAATGATGTCATGGCGATCATTCTCATGGCCGCGAAGTATGGTGTGCCGGTTTGTCCGCACGGTGGCGGGATTGCCTTGTGCAATATGATCCAGCATTTCGGAATGTGGGATCAGATTGCAGTGAGCGGGCACTCGAACACGCAACTGGTGGAGTATATCGACTTTTTACAGGAAGCGGTTAAAGAACCTGTGCGGATGAAGGGCGGTCACTATCTTACTCCGCGGGCATTGGGTTGGGGCCTGGAATTTCATGAGGAGTTTCTGGCGGATCACACGTATCCTTCAGGGAAGATGTGGAAAGATCGCCCGAAGCATCGGAGCGGCACGCATTTTGAATGGCCACCGGAAAAGTAGAACAAGCGATGAATTTAGGATTAGAAGATAAAGTAGTGATCGTCACCGGAGGGTCGAAAGGAATCGGAGCCGCGTGTGTGGAGCTCTTTGCTGAAGAGGGAGCGATTCCGGTGATCGTCGGGCGCTCGCCGGAGATGGGAAAAGCCCTCATCGAAAAATGTGGACGTGGAGTGGTGATTCAGGCGGAGCTGACCTCGGAAGAAGCTTGCGAGAATGCCATTGCGAAAACTTTGGAAGAGTATGGCAGGATCGATGGCCTGGTGCATAATGCAGGGATCAATGATCAGGTGGGATTGCGTGACGGAGTTGAGGCTTTCAAAGGGTCTCTGCAGAGGAATTTGATTCACCTATACGCCCTGACGCATCATGCGCTGGAGGCCTTGATTGCTTCGAAGGGCTTTATTGTGAATGTCACCTCCAAGGTGGCTGTGACCGGGCAGGGTGGGACCTCGGGTTATGCTGCATCGAAAGGAGCAATGAATGCGCTCACGCGGGAGTGGGCCTTGGACCTAGCGAAGCACGGTGTCCGTGTGAATTCCGTGGTGCCGGCCGAAGTCTACACACCGATGTATGAAGGACTCGCCGCAGCAGAGGAGGACCCGCAGAAATTTCTCGATGACATGAGCTCGGTGATTCCGCTGGGGAAGAGGATGACGACGACAGAGGAAATGGCGAACGCCGTGGTGTTTCTGGCGTCGGAGCGTTCAAGCCATACGACCGGGCAGATCATTTATCCCGATGGCGGCTACGTGCATCTGGATCGGTCTTATCAACCGGGAGGATAGAGGGTAGCAGAGGTTTACAGTCTTTGATTTGGTGGCCTTTGTTGACCTGAACCTCGGCGTTCGGGGGGCTTAGTTAATCGCGTTTGTTCTTGCGATGGTTTTGACGAGGTGGCGGATGTTGAAGTTGTTTTTGGCGAAGTCCTCGTGGAGTTTATCCATGGTGCCGAAGCCGTAGCTGTTGGTGGATTGTTGGACGAGGTGGTGGAAGAGGTGTTTGATGAAGGCGCGGTGGGCGCCGGGGCTTTCGACGGCGATCTTGGCGAGGTCGGGGGCGCCGTTGATGCGGATGGTTTTGTCGTCCGGGGTGGGGTAGTCGCTGGACGCGTTGATGGGCTTCTTCTTTTCGTGGGTGCGGAAACGGCCGACGGCGTCGTAGTTTTCCAAGCCGAAGCCAATCGGGTTGATGATCGAGTGGCAGGACATGCAGCTGCTGTCCTTGGTGATCTCGGTGACTTTCTCCCGCATGGTAAGGTTGGGTTTGAAGTCGGCGTCTTTAAATTCGATGGCATTGGGCGGTGGCTTGAGGAAACGCCCTAGAACATTGCGGCTTAGGTAAACGCCGCGATGGATGGGTGAGGTTTGTTTGTGGTAGGAGAAGGCGGAGAGGATGTAGGGATGAGTGAACAATCCGGCGCGGTGTTTGTTGGAGGGGACGTTGGCAAAGCCCCACTTGGGCGCTTCGGTGCCGTAGAACCTGGCGAGACGTTGGTTCACAGGAAGCTCGCCGGAGAGGAAGAGTTGGCGGTAGTCGGACTTTTCGGACCAGATGACTTGTTCGATGAAAAGAGTCAGCGAGGTGCGAAGATCGGCGATGATATTCTCATCGAAACCGGGGAAGGTTTCGAGGTCTTTGCTGAGGTCATCTTTTTCGGTGAGGTTGAGCCAAGTGAAGAAGAAGCGGTGGAGCTTTTCCTTTGAGCGCGGGTCCTCGAGCATGCGGTCGATGCGCTGGTTGATTTGGTTTTCGTTGGCGAGATGACCTTTGTGTGCGGCATCAAGGAGAGTGCGGTCGGGAATGGAATCCCAAAGAGTGAGTGCGATCCTGGTGGCGAGAGTGAATTGATCGGGCTTGCCCTCGGAGTTGAGGTTGAGGTCAGGATAAAGAAAGTAGGGTGAGGTGAAGGTGAGGAGAAGTGAGCGTTTCAGAGCAGAGTCGGTATCGTCTTTGCTTTGTTCAAAGACCGCATCGACGTAGAGCTTGCGTTGCTCGGCGGTGAGTGGGCGGGCGAAGGCGCGTTCGGCAATAGTTGCGCAGAAATCACGGAGCTTTTGATGGCGGTCTTTGTCGGTGGGTTTGCTGCGGGAAAGGCGGTCGATGTCTTCGAAAACGTGATTGGTGATTTCGATGGCGGAATTGGTGACCGCTTCGCGCCAGGCTTTGGAAATGCTGGAGCCGCGTTCGTATCCCATCGAGGCGTCATCGGCGGGGAAGGGCGTGGTGGGGATGGCGAGAAGGTGGGAGCGCTTCGGGGAGAGGTAACGCTGCGGGATGGGCTGCCAGGTGCCGTGGGGCGGCTTCCATTCGAACTGAATAGAGGAGACATTTTCCTTGTAGGAAACGTAGTCGAGGTAGATCGAAATCGAGTGGCCGCCCAGGAGGAAGGTGGATTCCTCAACTTGTCGCATCTTGTTGTTGGAGGAAACCCAGGCGTCGATCAAGGGGTCGGTTTTATTGTCAATATCGTTGAGCCAGAGGCGGGCGCCATTGGGGGTGCTGATACGAAAGCCGTAGGTGCCGGTTTCGGGAGGCATGATGGAGCCGCTCCAGTTGATGGAAAAAGCCTTGGGGTTGAGGTTCTTGATCTTGTGATCGGATTTGAGGTCGAAGCCAATCCAAGTATCGGTGCGTTCCGCCAACTTTCCCTTTTGGTTGTTCATTTTCTCCTTGTTGAAGTAACGGGCGTGGAGTCCGTTTTGGTCGCCGAGGTGATTGGTTCCGCGGAAGCTGGCAACGAGATCGGCGAGGGCGCGGCGATGCTGGTGTTGGGTGCGACGGAGGAGATCTTTGCGAACGGGCTTGAGCTTGGCCTGGGCCTCGGGGGAGTAGAAGGCGTGAAACATATACTCCGAGACGGCGCGGGCGTCGTCGTTGATGACGGCATCCTCATCGTCTTCGGGCATGGACTTGTGAATATACTTCGTCAATGAAGCGATGCTCTTCTTGCCGACGAGAGCTTCATCGTATTCATCAGCTACACCCTGGCCTTTGTCGCCATGACAGGAGGCGCAGTGTTCCTTGTAAATCGCCGCGCCGTCCTTGGCCCCGGCTTGAAGAACCAGAGCAAGAAGGAGAATGAACCCGCTGAGTCGCATGCGGGTGATTACGCGAAGGAGGCCGGGAATTTATCGCCGATTAGTCCTTCTTTGCCGTTCCATCGTAGAGAGGAAGTTTGGCACGCGGATTGGGCGTGCGATCGGCGCGGTAGGCATCTTCAAGGCGCTTGACAATTTCAGGGTGCTTGGCGGCGAGGTCGGTCTTTTCGCCGGGATCATCATTGAGGTTGTAGAGCTCCCAATTTCCGGGAGCGTTTTTCTTTTTGAGTCCGGTGCGCACCGCTTTGTAAGGGAAGTCGGTAATGGCGACCTGACACCCATAGCCGTGGAATTCCCAGACCATCGGTTTGCTGCGTTTGAATTTGTCGCCGAGGAGGGCGGGAGTGAGATCGGTGCCGTCGATTTTGGCTGGGGCTTTTACGCCAGCGGCCGAGCAGAGAGTAGGGAACCAGTCGGGAAAATAAGAAGGCGCGTTGGTCTCGCTCCCGGCTTTGGTTTTGCCGGGCCAGCGGACGATGGTGGGGACGCGGATGCCGCCTTCGTAAACCGAGCCTTTCCAGCCGCGAAGGTTTTGGGTGGAGTTGAAGAAGGGTGCATCGACGCCGCCGATATGGAATTTGGGATCGCGGCCAGGGTGGGTCGTTCCGTTATCGGAGGTGAAGATGACGAGGGTGTTGTCGTCGAGTCCGTGTTTTTTGAGGCGCTGCAAGACGGAGCCGATGTGTTCATCGAGATCAGAAATCATCGAGGCATAACCGGCGCGCGGACGTGGGTGGGGAAGGTAGCCGTTCTGGCCGCGGTAGGGGCCGTTTTTGTCGTCCCATTCCTTGGGGTATTTTTCGGTCCATTCGTTGGGCGGATGCATCGCGACGTGCGGCTCGACGAAGGGAAGGTAGAGGAAGAAAGGTTTGTCTTTGTTTGAGTCGAGGAACTTTAGGGCCTCTTCGAGAATGCGGTCGGGCGCGTAGGTTTCGGCCTGATAGGTTTCGGCTTTCACTTCGCCTTCGGGTTGGCGCTTGTGGCCGGGGATGGGGTTTTTGTTAATCTCATCGATGCCCGCGTCGTCGTCGAGGTAGGGCGGGTAGAAGGAATGCGCGTTGCGCTGGCAATTATATCCGTAGAAGCGGTCGAAGCCCTGGGTCATTGGTGAGCCGGAGGAATCGGTGGGTCCGAGGCCCCACTTGCCAAATCCGCCGGTGGTGTAGCCGGCGGTCTTGAGGACTTCGGCGATGGTGAGTGCATTGGCAGTGATGGGCCATTGGCCGGGGAATTGGCGGCCGTTTTTTGAGTCGCCGTTGTTGCGGATTTCGGCGTTGCCAAGGTGGCGGCCGGTGAGGAGAACGCATCGGGCCGGAGCGCACACGGGTGCTCCGGTGTAGTGGTGAGTGAACTTGAGACCGTCCTTGGCGAGTTGGTCAAGGTTGGGCGTTTTGATCTTGGTTTGGCCGTAGGCTCCGACTTCGCCGTAGCCGAGATCGTCGGCGAGAATGAAAACGATGTTGGGTTTTTCGGCTGCGTAAGTGGTTGAGACGAGGAGAATTGAAAGGAGTTTTTTCATGACCGGCAGCGAAGATGGCAGGTTTGGGGGGCGATTTGAACTTTGAAATTCAGGGAGTGGGGAGTTAGACACGGGTATGCGCAAGCGACCGGGAGAAGCCCGAAAGAATCGACACAGTGGAGAACGCGGTGAGCGGGTGGACCGGGTTCGTGGAGAACGGGAAACGAGGGCTCTTAGCGAGGAGGACCTGGATGAGATTCTCGAAGGGGCGGAAGTGCCGCTGTTGTTGGTCCTGGATTGTGTACAGGACCCGAATAATTTAGGGGCGATTTTACGGACGGCCGACGGAGCCGGGGTCCATGCGGTGATTGCGCCGAAGGATAAGGCGGTGGGCCTGACCGATACGGTGCGACGGGTTTCGGTGGGGGCTTGGGAAAGTGTGCCTTTTGTGAAAGTGACGAATCTGGCGCGGACGATGCGGGATTTAAAAGAACGGGGTATTTGGCTTGTGGGGACGTCGGACCGCGCCACGCAGTCCTTATATGAAACCGACTTGAAAGGACCGACCGCGATCGTGATGGGGAGAGAAGGAGAAGGGATGCGCCGGCTGACCGAGGAGGAATGTGATTTTTTAATTCAGTTTCCCATGAAGGGAAAAGTGGATTGTTTGAATGTTAGCGTGGCAAGCGGCGTGTGTTTGTATGAGGCGGTTCGCCAGCGCGAGCCGGGATCGTGAAGACGCGGATTTTATCGGATTTACATCTGGGGCATTCGGCGTCCCGGATTGAGGGCTGTGAAATGCTGGAGCCTTTGCTGGAAGGTGTGGATGATTTGATCTTGGCGGGGGATGTTTGGCAGGAGCGCATCGCGGGAGAGCGAGTCACGAATGCCGGGATTCTTTTTGCCCAGCTAAAGAAGATGGTTCATGACCGGAATCTTTCGGTGGAGATTTTGCGGGGAAATCACGACCCGGGAACGCCGCAGGGTGTGGCGTGGTGTGCGGATCGAGTGGTGCTCGTGACGCATGGCGATGCCGTTTACGATGAGGCCACGCCGTGGTCACGGGAGTTTGGGTATTACCGCGAGGAGATTCGCGAGATCGTGGATCGCTACGAATCGCAATCGCACTTGGCGCAGGCCTGCTCGGACCGGGCGTGTGAAATTGCCAATACCATTCAAGCGAGGAAGTTGCCGAAGTTGCCGGTGCCGTTTAACTTTTTCGTGACCGCGCTTTGGCCACCGAGTCGGACTTTTGAAATAATTAGGGTGTGGCGAACGATGGGTAGGGAAGGGCTGAAGTTTCTCAAGAAGTCTGGTGAGGGCGCGAAAGTTTTGGTGTGCGGTCATTTTCATCGCGCGGGGATTTGGGAGGATGGTGAACATGTCGTGATCAATACCGGTTCCTTTATGAAGGGAAGCAAGCCTTGGTTGGTGGATGTTGAGGGGGCGGAAGTGATCGCGCGGGCGGTTAATCTGGACAAGGGCATGTTTGTTGAAGGTGAGGTAAAAGGGCGTTTTGGGATCGCTTGATTTCGGGAGCTTTCATTTACTCTTCTTTTGGGAGAAAGGTTTTTTGGTCATGACAAGTGGCATGATCTCTCTAGGGTGGACTGAAGTAGTCATGGCGAGCACTCAAGAGTTGATCAGTTTCTTTCGTGGCTGCCTGCAGGAGGAGCGTTCGCAGTCGGGGGTGCCGAATCTTTTTGCGGGGCGGGTTTTGAAACGTTCGTTTTTGACAGGGTTCGATGCGGTGACGGGAAGTGAGTTTGAGTCGATCCCTCTGCCGAAGAAGGTCAAGCAGAGCATGTCCAATGCGGCAGAGTTGCGGAAGCGGGATACTGAGTTTTTATACGCCACGCTTCCGATTACGGGCTCTTTTGAGACGAAGGCCATCGTCTGTCCCCTCTTGTTGTATCCGATTAGGATTACCAAGGATGAGTTGTTTTTGGCCTTGGATCAGGTTCGGATTAATCCTGCGGTTTTCACGACCTTCGGCATTCCTAGTTCGGCGGAGTCTAATCTCCTGGAGCTGGTGCCGGAAGGTGTTATCGGGCCGGCCATTCCGATTCTTTTGGCGAAAGAGTTAAAAACCTACTTGTTGGATCTTGATATTTCCTGGGTTGACCGGTTCCCTGATCTCCTCGGTTCGGGGGAAGTTAAAAAGGCCTCGAAAAAGAAACACCTATCAATCCTGCCCGCCTCTGCGGTGATCATTTCCGAGCGGTCCAAAAATGTCGCGGGTTTGCTTCAGGAACTGGAACAAGTTTCGAAATTGCCGGAAGAGAAATTTTCAATGCCGCTTCAAGCTTTACTTGGTTGTGCGGGCGAAGATTTGGTGATCAAGAAGAACAAGGGGAAGCCGGAATACATTCCCGCGCTTCTTTCCGATGCCCAGATGGCCTTGATTGATTCGATCAATGCGGCACCTCTCACCGTTTGTCAGGGGCCGCCGGGGACGGGGAAATCGTTTACGATTGCGGCTGCGGCAACCGAGCAGGTCCTGATGGGGCGCTCGGTGCTGATTTGTTGTCGGACGAACGAAGCGGCGAATGTTTTGCATGAGAAGCTCGTGGAGATGATCCCGAATTCCAAGATGATTGTGCGTGCGGGAAGACGGGGGCATTTGAAGAAATTACGGAGTACTATTACCGAGCTTCTGGGGTCCTACCAGACTTCCATTCTTGGAGACCGGCCTAAGACAATCAAACGAGAGCTCTCCAAAATTGTCTCGGATGTGTTTCGCTATGAGAAGTGGCTGAAGAGAGAAGTCGATGAGGGATTGAAAACCGGTGAATGGTTTCAGACGCCCTCGGAATCGTGGTGGGTCAAGATGAGGAAGTGGATTCATCTCAAGACCTTAAAATCTTCACCGCTTCTCGCGGAAGTAGCGGCTACTTTCAGGCAGCTTCATGAAGCTCGATTGGAAAAGGCGCGGGAATTCAATATCTTGATGCATAAAGTGAATCTTCTCGATGCGTTGGATGAGAAGAAGACCCGAAAATCGCTGAATATCTACTTGAAAAGTCTCAAAAGTCGTTATGCCAGGGATCAGGAAAAAGCGCTCAAAACCTTGGATCCCCGGGCTTTGTTGAAGGTGTGCCCGATTTGGATTACCACGACTGATGACCTCCACCGGGTGATTCCACTCAAGTCGGAGTTGTTTGATCTCGCCATCATTGATGAAGCGACGCAGTGCGATTTGGCTTCGGTCATTCCGGTGTTGATGCGAGCCAAGAGAGGGTTGATTGCGGGAGACCCAAAGCAGCTGCGGCATATTTCGTTTTTGTCCGAGGTCCGGCATTCCGAATTAGCGAAAATGTGGAATTTGGATTCCGAAGAGGTTGAGAAATATCACTACCGAAATGTCTCGCTCATTGATCGGGGGCTTGAACAGGTCTTGGGAAGTAAAGCGTATGTCTTCCTCAACGAGCATTTCCGTTCGCTGCCCGAGTTGATTCGCTTCAGCAATAATCGTTTTTACCAAGGCAAGATGCATTTGATGCGGGAGCCCGAAGTGATGGAGGGAGATTTGGAGGCCTTGAAAGTTTTCAAAGTGCATGGAAAACGCGATGCGCTTGGGGTGAACCGGGAAGAGATATCGAAAGCAATCGAGATTTGCAGGGAGGTTCTGGATACGTCTCTCCCGATGTCTGTGGGTTTTCTTTCTCCCTTTCGGGCGCAGGTGGAGGCGTTTTTAAAGCTCATCACGGAGCGACTGACTCCTCAGGAGGTGGAGCTTCTGATTAAACGTCATCAATTGGTGGCGGGGACCGGACATTCTTTTCAGGGGGCAGAGCGTGATCATATGATCGTTTCGCTGGTGTTGACAAATTCCTCGCCAAACGGAGCGCATCGCTTTGCCGAGCGAGAGGATGTTTTCAATGTCGCTGTAACGCGGAGTCGGGAAAAGATGTCGGTTCTTCATTCGCTTGAGCCGGGCAAGTTGAGGATGGGCTCCTTGCTGCGGGACTTTCTTTTGCAAGGAGGAGATTACCGGGAAGCGAAGGCCGGGACTCCGTCATTGGCGGATCTGATTCCGGCTCTTTTGGCGATTGGCTGGAAGGTCGTGCCACGTGCGACTCTGTCGGGAGTGCCGGTGGACTTGCTTTTACTGAATGGTGGGAAATATATCGCGATTGATTTGATCGGAACCCCGGGAGCCGAGGGGAGCGCAATTCCCTTATCGAAAATGCTTTTGCTGGATCGGACCGGGGTCACGCTGGTGCCGTTGAGGCTGGATGAGTGGCTGCATCAGAAGAATGAGGTGATTGAATTCCTGCGTCGCTTGCTGCCGGGAGCGAGCGCGTAAATCGGAAAGGATTGTTTTTTAAAATATTTACTTTTTCGATGCTGAATCATTTTCTAAATTGGGCATGAAATATGAGCGGCCTGATACCTACACACCTATGGGATGCGGATTTTGAGAAAAGGGCGGAAGAACACCCCGGCGGAACGCGCGGGATTCTGGCCCTGGGGCGGGAAGATGGAACGTGCTTTCACTACTCCTTTCCGCTTCTTCCTCACGAGGGAGCAATGCGGGTTGAGAATGAAAAGTATCTCGGTCGGGCTTTGAAGACCTTGTTTTGGTTGAAAGGCGGCTCCCGGGTGCACCTTCATGGGGATGCTGATTTGGTGAGCTTTCTTTCCGCGCTGTATTCGGCGACAGGCGAACGGCATTTTGATGCGGATTTCATGGGGCCTAAACTGTGCGGTGAGTCGCTGAGTTTTCATCACCATGAAACGGCGGATTCTCTTCCCGAGCCCAAATCGAAGGCGAATCCTCTGGGGCGTCACCTCGATGGCTGCCGGATTGGTTTTGATTTGGGCGGGTCGGATCGCAAGACGGCGGCGGTCATCGACGGGAAGGTTGTTTTCTCGGAAGAGGTTCCCTGGGATCCTTATTTCGAAGCGGATCCGAATTATCATTTGGAAGGGATTCGTCATTCGCTGAAGCGGGCGGCAGAGCATTTGCCACAGGTGGATGCTATTGGTGGCTCAGCAGCTGGCAACTACATGAATAACGTCGTGCGGGTGGCGTCACTCTTTCGCGGGGTGACTGATGAAGAGCGCTACGAAAAGGAAGTCCGTCCGATGTTTCTCAATCTGCAAAAAGAATGGGGAAATGTGCCTTTCGAAGTGATCAATGACGGCGACGTAACGGCCTTGGCCGCGGCGATGAATTTCAATATCGATTCCGTGTTGGGAATCGCGATGGGGACCTCGATGGCGGTGGGGTATTGTGATCCGCAAGGTCAATTGACACCTGGAATCAACGAGTTGGCTTTCGCTCCGGTGGATGATGATCCGAACGCAGCGGTCGATGAATGGTCGGGAGATAGGGGATGTGGTGTGCAGTATTTTTCCCAGCAAGCGGTCGCGCGTCATGCCAAGGATTTGGGAATCGACTATGGAGACATGCCATTCCCCGAGCAGTTGATTGAAGTGCAGGATTTGATGAAGACGGGCGATGAAAAAGCGGCCACCATCTTTTCAAACATCGGAAGTGATTTGGGCCATTCGATCAAACACTACTCGCGCTTTTATGAGATTCGTAATCTTCTTGTTTTGGGGCGTGTGACCTCAGGAGAGGGTGGTCAGATTATCCTCGATAAAGCGACTGAGACGATGGCGGAACATTATCCGAACTTGCATGAGCAGATTTCCTTCGTGACGCCGGATGAAACGATGAAGCGTCATGGTCAGGCTATTGCGGCGGCCTCGTTGCCGGCCTTGTAGGGGCCATGAATGGAGTCGAAGGTTTTTCTTTTGATACCGCCGGAGCAGGGGATCTGAACCAAAACTGAAAATCTCGGCTAGATTCCCTAGGCGAGGATCTCCCGGATGTGAGGGGTGTAGAGGTGGGGCTCGAGGAGGAAGGAGTCGTGGCCTTTGGCGGAGTGCACGGTGATGTGGACAGTGGAGACGTTGGCTTGTTCGAGGTGGCCGACGAGTTCTGCTTGTTCTTCGGGGTAGAAGCAGAAGTCGGAGTCGATGGAGAAGACGAGGAACTTATGCCCGGCGGCTTTGCAGCGGGCGAAGAGTTCCTCGTGTGATTCGGCTTCGCCTTCGATGACGGCACTGTAACGCGACCACATATCGATAATGCGGAGGTAGGTGTTGGCATCGAAGCGCTCGGTGAATTTTTTCCCTTGGTGGAGCATGTAGCTCTGGAAGGTGTCGCGAACCTGGAACCAGGAGAGCATTTCTTCTTCCTGGACGAGATCACGCCGAGCACGGCGCTCGAAGGTGTCGAGGTGGACGAAGGTCTTGTGGGAAATCATGCGCGCAAGGGCGAGGCCGATGCGGGGATCCTCGCTATCGTAGTAGTCACCGCCTTTGAAGTGACTGTCGTTTTCGATGGCAAGAATTTGCTCGAAGAGAATGAGGCGGTTGAGAACGGTGGTTTTGAATCCGCTCGCGATGGGGATGACGTTCTTGACGCGCTCGGGATGGCGGGTGGCCAGAGTGAGGGTAAGCAGACCGCCGACTGATGGGCCGATGGCAGTGTGGAGTTGCTTGATGCCGAAGTGATCGAGGAGAGGAATCTGGGCGTCGACGAGATCGGAGGCGTTGAGGTGGGGGAAGGTCGAGCCAAAGGGCTTGCCGGTTTCGGGATTGATAGAGGCCGGACCGGTGGAGCCGTAGCAGCCGCCGAGGTAGTTGGCGCAGATGACAAAGAAGCGGTCGGTATCGATGGCCTTGCCGGGGCCGATAATGGAAGACCACCAGCCGGAATGGATTTCTTCGGTCCAGAGATCGACACCTTCCGGTGGGTGGGGGTGGGAGCCGGAGGCGTGATGGGTTCCCGAGAGCGCGTGGTTAAGAAGAATAGCGTTGGATCGGTCTTCGTTGAGGGTGCCCCAGGTGGAGTAGGCGAGTTGTGCTCCGGGAATGCGTCCGCCTTCGCGGAGAGTGAGGTCGCCGAGAGGGAGAAAAGAGGTGGTGTTGTTGGCCACGGGCAGAGAGTGAAGGGGAATTGAGGATTTTGAAAGATGAGATTTGAATTCCCGCGTGGTGGAATTATCAAGCGGTGTGATTGCTTTTAAGGAATGGGACGTGATTTGTGAGGCCCTGGAGGGCGGACGCCAGTCGGTGATTTTGCGAAAAGGGGGGATTCATGAGGGGCGCGAGGGGTTTTCTTTTGCGCATGAGGAGTTTGTTTTGTTTCCGACGAGATTTCACGCGCAGGGTGAGTTTGTCACCGTGCCCGGGGTGACGGCGAAGCCGGAATGGGAAATTGGCGAGGAAGTGGTGATCACGAGCCGCGTGAAGGTGACGAAAGCGGTGACGTTGACGAACTGGGAGGAAGTGGCGAAGTTGTCGGACCAGCACATCTGGAAAGAGGATGTCATTCGCGATCGCTTTTTCTGGGAAGGCAAGGGAATGGCCTCGGGCAGCATTCATGTGGCTTACGTGACGGTTGAGAAACTCGACGAGCCGATCCGCTTCGAATACACCAAAAAATACGGCGGCTGCCGGAGTTGGGTCGAGTTGGACGTCTAATGGTCGTCGACGTCAAAGCCGGCTTCTTCGAGCGCAAGAGTCGCGGCTCCTACGATTCCGGCTTCGTTGCCGAAGCGGGCGGGGAGGATGCGGAGGTTCTGCTTGAAGGCGGGGCTCAGCTGGTTGCGAAGATAGTCGTCGAGCGGTCCAAAGAGGAGTGATCCGGCTTTGGCGACGCCGCCGCCGATGATGATGGCTTCCGGGTTGAGGAGCCAGCAGCAGTTCATGAGGGCGGTGGAGAGTTTTTTGGCGATCCGGTCCCAGATTTCGAGGGCAACTTTGTCGCCGTCTTCGGCAACTTTGGCCAGATGAGCCGGAGAGCAGTCTTCGTCGGACTGGGGATTTCCGGCCGCTTCATAAGCGGCCTTGGCCATGTCGGTGATTTGTTGGTTCCCGATATAGTCTTCGAGTGCGCCGCGGTTGCCGTAGGTTCCGTCGGGCCCTTGGTAGTCGATGGAAGTTTGGCCGAGTTCGCCGGCAACGAAGTTGGCTCCGCGAACCATGCGGCCATCAACGACGAATCCGCCTCCGACTCCGGTGCCAAGGGTGAGGGCGACGAGGTGATTAAGGCCACGTCCGGACCCGCGCTTCCATTCGGCGTAGGCCATGCAATTGGCGTCATTTTCCACAGTTACGGGGAGATTGATGCGCTCGCTGAGTTCTTTCTTGAGGAAAATGCGCTTCCATCCTTTGACATTGGTCAGGTTGTGGACCATGCCGGTGGGGAAGTCGACGAAGCCGGGCATTCCGACGCCGACCGCTTCGATTTTGGGGTGGCGGGTGCGGAGTTCTTTGACGAGCTTGGCAATCTCCTCGATCAAGGGTGCGGCATCTTCGAATTTCTGGGTGTCGATCCTGGGAGCTTCCTCAATGACATTGCCACGGTAAAGGACCCCGGTTTTCACCGAGGTTCCGCCAAAATCGATTCCAATTCCAAGAGGGACGTCACTCATCGCGGAAAAATTAGAGGATCGAAACGAAAGGGGAAACGCTTGTTTTTAAAAATCGTGATTTCTTTGCCCAATCAGGCGAATTCCATGGAGTGTGAGGTCAGGGGACATAATCTTTATCTCTTTTAATCCGCTGCTAATCAATGGAGAGTCGCCTCCGGTGGCAATGATGTGGGGCTCGCCGCCTAGTTCCTGACGCATTTCCTCGAGGATTTCACGAATGAGGCCTCGATAACCGATGACGGCCCCTATTTGCATGGCATCCTCGGTGCTTTTGCCGATAGCGGAAGTGGGCTCTTCGAGTTGGATCGAGGGAAGTAGAGCGGTGCGTCGGTGAAGGTAATCCCGCAGGGAAGCGGTTCCCGGGGCGATGGCGCCGCCGCAGTAGGCTCCGGATTGGTCGATCACGTCGAAAGTGACCGCAGTCCCAAAGTCGATCACGATGGCGGGTGAACCGTGTTGGTCGGCGGCCGCGACGGAGTTGGCGAGGCGGTCGGCTCCAATCTGGGCCGGGTTGGAATAGTTGATGGCGATGGGGAGATCCGATTGTTGGGAAATGCGGTGCATGGGGATTTCGCCAAGAGAGCTGGCGAGGAGTCTGGAGGCATCGGGAACCACGGAGCAGATCGTGGCGTGGGTGAAGGCGATGCCGTTCAAGGCCTTGCTGATCGATTCGGGGCTGAGTTCCGCGGTGGGAATGATGGCTCGCCACTCCGCGAGAGTGTCACCATCGGCCAAGGCAAACTTGGTGCGGGTGTTGGAGTTATCGATCAGGAGTTGCATGAAAAAGGACTACTTTTCGAGGATCTCGACTTCGTAGCCGTCGGGATCGGTGATGAAGGCCATCTTGCGCTCGCCGGAAGAGAATTTTTCGCGCCAGCCACCTGGCCAGATTTCGATGCCGTCGTTTTCGAGTTGATCGCAGTAGGCGATGATGTCTGGGACGCCGACGCAGGTGTGCATGAGGTCCTCGGGGAATTCGACTTTGTAGTCCGGCGAGTAGGTCAGTTCGAGGAAGTGTTCGTTGCCGGGGAGATTCATAAAGGCGAGTTCGTTGCCTTGGGGGGATTTCTTTTGCTCGCCAAGTTCGAAGCCGACTTTTTGGTAGAAGGCGATGGAGGCGGCGGGGTTGGAAACGCGGATGCGGGTGTGGAGAAACTTAATCATGGTGGAAGTTTGGAGTCTTCCGCAGATTTGAAAACCGCGAAATGAGAGAAATACGTGAAAAGCTTGGTTGAGGGTGACGCTATAGAGGGGTAGAACTCGTCCGTCTTGAAATCGTTTAGTTGGACTCTCGCGCTGAGGTATCTCAATCCTCTGCGAACTTTTGTATCGATCATCACCTTAATCTCGCTGCTCGGGGTTGCTTTTGGCGTGATGGTGTTGATTGTCGTTCTCTCGGTGCACGCGGGGTTTGAGCGGAACCTGAAGGAGATCCTTTTGGGGTATTCTCCACATGTCACGGTGAGCTCTGCGATGGGGGGAATTGGAAATTGGCAGGAAATGGAGGAGGATCTGGCAAAGGAGCAGGGTATGAAAAGCGCCTACGCAGTCGTTGAGGGCTATGTCTTGCTGGATACGCCGATGTGGCGTCGGCCGGTGGGATTTCGGGCCTTCAATACGGAGAACGAGGGGAAGGTGAAAGAGATCGATGGCCTGTTGGACCGGGAAGGGTATCCCAGCAGTCAGGCTGACATGGGGTTGGATGATCGCTGCGTTATTTCGCGTCAACTGGCCGAAGGCCTGGGGTTGCAGGTTGGTGACACGGTAAGAGTGCTGGCGGCGAGCAATTTAGATGCGGTGATGAAGGTCTACGATGTGCCAAAGGAAAAAGCCTGGGACCTTTATCCTGAGATCTTCACTGATTTCGAGGGCAGGGTGAGAGCGCTCTTTGAAACGAAGGATGATCGGGAAGTTGCGAAATCAGATGCGGTGACGGAAGCCTATCGCGTTCTGCAGGTGTTGTATCCAATTGAAGAGGGGGGTGGCCAACCGATGCGTCAGGTGGAAACCCGAATGATTGGTGAGATTCTCGATGTTTTTGATACGGCCACGCGTCGCGACGATGGTACGGAGACGTATCCCGTCGGGGCGAAGGATGATTTGTTGGCCCGCTTGGCGGCCTTGCGGGAACTGGACACCGAAAAAGCGGACGTGGAAGCTTTTCGCAGTGTGGAGGAATTTGTTCTGCCGAAGGAGTTGACGGTTTATGGCGTCTATGGCGATACCAAGAGAGCGGTGGGACCGGAGTTGTTTATCCCTCTCGTGATCGGGATGGAATTAAAAGGGCTGGAGGGTGTTTCGGAATCGATCGGAGTATTGTGTGATGATCCATACACTGCGGGGGGAGTTGCTGCTGATCTTGAAAAGAAGCTGGGACCGGAGTGGATTGTTCGGAGTTGGATGGAAACCCACGCCCAGCAATTCCAGCTGGTGAAGACGGAGAAGATCATGATGAGTTTTGCGCTGTCGTTCATCACGGTGCTCTCGGCCTTTAGTATCATGGCGGTGATGTATACCGTGACGGTGCAAAAGCGTCAGGAGATCGGAGTGATGAAGGCACTGGGGGCTTCATCTTCGCAAATCGTGCGGGTATTCCTATACCAGGGCCTGATCGTGGGCATCGGCGGCGCCTTGCTGGGGCTGGGCATGGGGCTGACGGCGATTCATTATCGTGAATATATTGTGTCCCTCCTGCGAAAATTTGGAGTGGATCCTTTTCCTCCGGGCTTTCATGGCATGAGCGAATTACCGGCTGAGATTGTTCCTGAGCAACTTGTGCTGATTTGTCTCGTGGCGGTGGTGCTCTGTTTAGTGGCGGCCTTGATTCCGGCTCTGATGGCAGCCTTTCGTGATCCGGCGAAGTCCCTGCGCAACCTGTAGAACTTATTGATGCAATTTTGGCTAATTGAGAATGGCGAAAAGAGCGGCCCCTTGGAGGACTATGAAATCCGCGAATTGATCCGTAAGGGCGAGGTTTCGCCGGATCGGAAGATTTGGCACGAGGGGGCGGATGGCTGGGTTTCCGCAGGGGAGGTCGCGGTGTTAAAGAGTGAGTTTGAGAAGAAACTCGAACCGCCGGCGATTCCAGAGGAGTTGAAGGAGAAGCCGCCATTCTTGTACTGGAGGCGCTTTGGAGCCCGGTGGTTTGACTACATGCTCTATCACCTCATTCTTTTTGCTATTTTTCGGGCGGGAGGATTGTCGATCCTACCTGATCCGGAAGCAGAGCCATCAATGGGGAGGGTTTTTCTGATGATGCTTCCTCTGGTAATCATGGAAGGTGCGCTGATCGGAGCCCTCGGGCACACGCCAGGGAAGTGGCTGATGTCACTTCGAGTGACCAGACCGGACGGGGGATTGCTCTCGACGGGAGCCTCCGTGATCCGGTCTTTGAGAGTGTGGGTCTTGGGGATGGGGATGGGGCATCCGATTCTTTTGCCTATTGGCCATCTCGTTGCACTTTGGATGGGGCATAAAAAGGGAGCGCCCCTGTGGGATTTTCCGCTGGGCCAGTTGGTGGGCGGGGAAAAACCATCGTCAAAGAAGATTGTGGCGTTCTTTCTTCTCTTTGCAGCGATATTTGTCGCAATTTCCATTCTGCTTTGGCCGGAGACCAAGCCGATGCACGAGGAAATCATGCGGCAGATTGAGCCTCGCTAATTTTACCAAGGCCGCGCTCTTGCGGTGGGGCGGGGCATTTCGTAAGACTCATTCGTGCCTGGAATCGTATACTTTGACCTAGAGACGCAGCGGAGTTTTACCGATGTGGGAGGAGCGTCCAATAAGGACAAGATGGGAATGTCGGTCGGGGTGACCTACTCGACGGAAACCGGGCAGTATCATATTTTTGGTGAGGATCAGGCAGAGGACCTGGTGAATCAATTGATCAAGGCCGACCTGGTGGTAGGCTACAATCATATCGGTTTTGATTATGGCGTTTTACAAGCCTACACGCTTTACGACTTGGTCGACCAGACGGTCAACTGCGACATGTTGGTTGATGTCGAGGAGGTGTTGGGGCATCGGCTCAAGTTGGACGCCATTGCTTCTGCCACGCTCAAGGCGAAGAAGACGGCAGATGGATTGGAAGCGCTGAAGTGGTGGCAAAAATACAAAAAGACCGGCGACATCGAGCACATGATGAACATCGCCGAGTATTGTTGTTTTGATGTCAAAGTGACCAAAGAGGTCTACGAATACGGAGTGAAGCATGGGCATTTGAAATACGAGGACCGCGGCGGCAACGAGTTGGAGGTCGAAGTGAACTGGAATAAAGGATAGGCTTTTCAGCTGATGGTGAAGTAACGGGCATGGCTGTGTGGGATTTTTCTTTGTGCAACGCTGCTTCCTAGCGGAGAGAATGCCAAGCGATTGGAACCGGGGGAGTTCCGGTCGTTAAAACGCGGGATATCAAAAAGCACCGGTATTGTTACCGGAGCTTGAAAGATTAGTTGGCGAGGGATTTGGCGCAGTTGAGCCTGGCAAATTCTCCTCCAATGATGACGACGCGTTGAGGGCTTTTCATGACTGAAGCGGATGAGGATATTGAGAGATCGTACAGAGAGTTGACCGGCATTCGGCTTTCGCTTGCAGGTCGGAGGGAAGCGTGTCATTGGTTATCCATGAAATCGTATTCACAGGTAATTCAGCTGCTGCTGATGCTGGGCTTGCTCAGCGGGTGGGCTGCAGCGCAGGAACCACTGGACACCGCCGGGATCTATCCTTTCAAGGTTACCGTGGGTGGCCAGGAGGCCAAGATGCAAAAGAAAGGCGACCTCTTTGCGGTGATCGCCAAGCCGGTTAAGACTGATGCTCTTCTTAAAATCGAGAAGCAGTCTGATTTACTGATCGTAAATGCTTTTCGTCGCGAAGGCGACGGGACCGTTGCCAATGGGACCACTCCCGCAGCGATGTTTGCCCAGAAGGCCGATCAGGTGAAACTGAACGCGACGCTGGACAAGAAGGTTCTCAAACCAGGTCGATACCTTATGAATGTGGTGGCTCATAGTAAGACTTCCCGCGTGGTAGTCACCGTTGATGATCCCGAAGCGGAAGCGAAACTGCCGAGCCTCAAGCAGATCACGGAGGCTCTCCGTGAGGGAAAGTAGTCGGGGGGCGGGTCTCCTCCTCCAAGGGGATCTCTCACGGCTCAACACACTAAAATTCTGTGAGCAAACAGGATCATAAGGTGGAGTGGATTCTCCGCGAAGCCCCGGACGACTGGGAAAGTCTGGTGCCGGATGGTATGCCGAAAATTCTCGGGCGTCTTTTGGCGCAACGGGGAATCGAGGCAGAATCGGTTGAGAGATTTCTCCGGCCAAAGTTGGCGCAGCTTTCCGATCCTTTTGAGATCGCCGAAATGGATCTCGCTGTTGAGCGGGTTTTGTTAGCTATCGATGCCGGTGAGGAGGTTTGTATCTACGGCGACTATGATGTTGATGGTGTGAGTTCGATTGCGGTTTTGAGTTCGGTGCTTCAGGCTTATGGATTGAGCCCGAGTTGTTTTGTGCCGCATCGCAGTGGCGAGGGATATGGCTTGAGCGATGGGGGCGTGGCGCGCTGCCTCCGGGAGAATCCCACGGTGAGTTTGTTGATCAGTGTTGATTGCGGCACGGTATCGAACGATGCCATTGATGGGCTGGCGAAAAAGGGGGTTGAAACTGTCGTGGTGGATCACCATGAGATGGGGACGGTCGGTCGTCCGAATTGTGTCGCATTGGTGAATCCCAAATCAGTGGAGGATAAGCGGGAATACCTTTGTGCGGCCGGAGTCGTTTTTAAGCTGGCTCATGCGCTGTTGAAACAGAGGCCTCTTCCGGATTTTGATTTAAAACAAGTCCTCGATTTGGTGGCGGTGGCCACGATTTCAGACATTGTTCCCCTGGTTGACGAGAACCGTTTGTTGGTTCGTCATGGATTACGTTTGTTAGAAAAAACCCACCGGCCGGGAATGCAGGCTCTGCTGAAGCTGACCGGAGTCATGGGGCGGTTGAGTAGTGCGGATATTGGTTTTCGAATCGGGCCGCGTCTTAATGCCGCCGGTCGCATGGATCAACCCGAGCAGGCCCTAGCGGTGTTGACTACCGAGAGCCAAAGTGAGGCGATGCAACTGGCTGATGATCTGGAGGAGTTCAACCGAGTCCGACAACAATTGGATCAAAAGATTTTTGCCGAAGCTCAAAGCCTGATGCAGGAAAACGAAGATCTTCCCGTGATCGTGGTGGGTTCCCGTGGATGGCATGCCGGAGTGGTGGGGATTGTTGCGTCGCGTTTGATGCGGATGTTTCACAAGCCGACCTTTGTTATTTCCATTGATGAGGATGGGGTTGGGAAAGGAAGCGGAAGAAGTATCGAAGGAGTATCTTTGGTGGAAGCTATCGGAGCTGCTCGTGACTTATTGGTGGCCGGTGGTGGTCATCACATGGCGGCTGGCTTGAGTATCGAAGAAGTAATGATCGATGACTTCAGAAAGCGCTTTGTGGAGTTTTATAATGAAACTTCTGTTGGGAAGGACCTCTCGCCGAAAGTCTACATTGATGCGGAAGTGGAGTTGGGCGATTTGTCGCTCGACTTCCTGCAGAGCTATGAACTCCTTCAGCCTTTTGGGAGCGGAAATGCGCAACCGATTTTTATGGCGCGCGGAGTCTGGCTGACCGAGCCTCCGCGAAGATTGAAGAATAATCACCTGAGGTTGTTTCTTCGGCAGGGCTATGAGGAGCGTGATGCGATTTTCTTCGGTGGGGGAGCGAATGATCTTCCCGATCCGCCTTGGGATGTGACCTTTACGGTCGACCGAAATGTCTTTCGAGGAAGGGTTTCGGTGCAGATTAGTATTCAACACGTGCGCGCGGCGAGTGACAATTGAGCGCGATGAGGGCAGAGGACTCGTTACAAGATTTACCGGGACTGAAATCCCGGGAGTGGGAGGCGTGTGAGAAGGCTGGTTTTCATACGGGGCAGGAGTTGTTGGATTGGTTGCCGAAGCGCTACGAAGATCGGAGGCGCTTTGACGCGTTTCCAGCCCAGGCCGGAGGTTCGGCGGTGTGTTTACGGGGTGTCGTTCTGGATACACAGCGGAAAGGATTTGGCGGGAAGGGATTTTATGAAGCGGTCATCGAGGATGAGGCTGGTGGTGGTTTTTCGCGACTGACCTGCCGTTGGTTCAATATGCCTTACATGAGCAAGGTGATTGCCGCAGGGCAGGAGGTGGTGCTTTATGGAAAACCGAAAGAGAATAATGGGCGGATTGTCATCGATCATCCGGAGATTGAGGTGATGAAGGAAGACGTGGAGTTGTCGCTTCATCTCGAACGCCTGGTTCCGATTTATCGAAATGTGAACGGCGTTCCCCAGCGGCGGCTGCGTGAGATTATTCATCGTATTTTGGAGTTGGTGGAGCCGGAGAGTTTGACTTCCATATACGACGTTGATCCGACTTACCCGAGAATCGAAGCGTATCGCGAGTTGCACTTTCCGGGAGAGTTGGTGGAGGCTGAAACCGCACGGCGGTATTTTGCGAAGGAGGAGTTTTTTCTGCAGCAACTTAGGGTTGTCTGGAAGCGGGCGCGGCATGCGGAATTGAATGGGCGAGTGCTCGGGAAGAAGACGAATTTACTGACGGAGTTTTATAAATCATTGCCCTTTGATTTGACGGGAGCGCAGAAGCGGAGCGTGAAAGAAATCGTCGGAGATATGCGAACAGCCCGACCGATGAATCGTTTGCTGCAAGGAGATGTCGGAAGCGGGAAAACCTTCGTGGCGATTTGCGCGATGTTGCTGGCAGTTGATTCGGGGTGTCAGGCGGCCTTGATGGCTCCGACCCAGATTTTGGCGGAACAACATTACCTGACATTTTCAAAATGGCTCGAACCGCTCGGAGTAAGGATTGGTTTGGCAACAGCAGACCGAAAGGAGGACGTGAATTCGTCGCAGATCATTATCGGAACCCACGCGCTGCTCTATGAAGGCGTTGAGTTTGATGACTTGGGCTTGGTGGTGGTTGATGAGCAACACAAATTCGGGGTGGCGCAGCGGGGGAGGTTAATTCAGCGCGGTGTGATGCCGGATGTGTTGGTGATGACTGCGACGCCGATTCCACGGACCTTGACGCTCACGATTTATGGCGATTTGGATGTTTCGATTTTAGACGAGCTGCCGTCGGGGCGTGGGAAGATCATTTCGGGCGTGCGGGTGAAGCCGAAGGTGGGTGAGATGACGAGCTTTCTTAAGGATCAATTGGAAGAAGGACGACAAGTTTATCTGGTCTACCCGCTGGTGGAGGAAAGCGAGTCGGTGAAGGCGGCTTCGGTGATTCAAGAGCATCCGAAGTGGCAGAAGCGCTTTAAGCATTTCGAGGTGGAATTGCTTCACGGAAAGTTACCCTCGGAGGAAAAGGAGGCTGTGATGACGAGGTTTCGTGAGGGGAAATCGGAAGTGATGGTTTCGACGACCGTGATCGAAGTGGGAGTGGATGTTGCCAATGCCAATGTCATGGTGATTTTCAATGCCGAGAGATTTGGCCTGGCCCAGTTGCATCAGCTTCGGGGACGGATCGGCCGGGGCGAGCATAAGAGCTATTGTATTCTTGTGACTGATGGAAAGAGTGCCGATGGGGTGGAGAAGCTTAATATTCTCGCGAGCACGACGGATGGGTTTAAGATTGCGGAGGAGGATTTGCGGCTTCGTGGTCCTGGAGAGGTTTTGGGGATGCGTCAAAGTGGCGTGGGGGACTTGCGCTTTGTGGAGTTTTTGGCCGATACCAGTTTGATCCGGGAGGCGCGGGAAGTTGCCGAACAAGTGTTGCGGGACGACCTTGGGCTCGAGGCGTTACCGCAATTGAGAGCCTGGGTGGAAAAGCATGCTGAGATCGAAATGAGTTGAAATAAGAAAAGACCGCAGGCGAACCTGCGGTCTTTGGAATTGGTATCTGGTTTCCTGAACTTATTATTCGTTGTAAGCGGGGACACCGTGCTCGGCAACATCGAGTCCTTCGGCCTCTTCCTCTTCGCTGACGCGCACGCCCATGGTTGCTTTCAAGACCATGAAGAGAATGTAAGAGAAGATGAAGGCAAAGGCGTAAACTGCGATCACACCATAAATCTGGGACATGAAGTTAGCGCCACCGAAGATCGCGACAGCAATCGTTCCCCAAATTCCGACAACTCCGTGAACCGAGATCGCTCCGACGGGATCGTCAATCTTGATCTTATCGAGGAATAGGATGGAGAATACTACGATGACTCCACCAATTGCCCCCATGAGGACAGCTTGCCATGGACCGACAGCGTCGGCTCCGGCAGTGATGGAAACGAGACCTGCGAGTAGTCCGTTAAGAGCCATTGAAAGGTCAGGCTTTTTGAGAACTACCATTGAGGTGAAGATTGAGGCGACAGCGCCAGCAGCAGCAGCAAGTGCAGTGGTGGTGAAGACAAGACCGAGAGGTCCTGGATTTGCAGAGAGAACAGATCCTCCGTTGAATCCAAACCATCCGAAGAAGAGCAGGAAGACACCGACAGCTGCAAGCGGCATGCTGTGTCCTAGAATTGGTCGGACCTGTCCGTTGACATATTTTCCGGCACGCGGTCCGAGAACAATGACAGCGGCGAGGGCTGCAGCACCTCCGAAGCCGTGAACGACGGTAGAGCCTGCGAAGTCATAGAAAGGTTCTTCCATTTGGTTGAGGAAGCCTTCACCCCAGTGCCATGAACCGGCGATGGTATAGCCGAAGGCAACGAGAATGGTAGAGTAGATCATGAAGGAAGAGAGCTTCACGCGCTCAGCAACGGCTCCGGAGACGATGGTTGCTGCGGTGGCGGCAAACATGGCCTGGAAGATAAAGTCGCCATAGGCAGTCATTGCCAAGCCGAGTCCGCCATATGCGAAAGTGTCGTTTTCTCCACCGGTGAGACCACTGATGGGACCGTTTATTCCGATGAAGTTTGCGATTTGCCAGTTGCCGCAAGGGTAGTGGGTATTAAAACCCACCGCAGCGTAGGTGAGGAGGCCGATGCTGATGATCCAGACGTTCTTGAAGAGAATATTGACGGTGTTCTTCTTCTGGGTCAGGCCAGCTTCCAGAGTGGCGAATCCCAGGTGCATGATGAAGACCATTGCCGCTGCAATTACGGTCCAAAGCATGGAGGTTGTGAAGAAGTCGAAGGCGTAGGCTTCGTTGCCCTGCGCTTCGATCAAGGCGTCATAGTCTGCTTTGTTATCGCTGACCTCTTCCGCAGCAGGAGTTGCTACTGCACTTGTTTCTTCCGGAGTGGGCTGGGGAGTTTCGTCTTGCGCATTGACCTGACCGATCCCGGCCAAGAGCGACGCCGTCAGAGCAAGCAGCCATACTTTTGTCATTGTTTGTGTTAGCTTTCGCATTTTTTTCTGGGTTCTTGTTGAACGCAGAGAGGGTTAGCAACGGCTGTGCCAGAGCAAGATGAGTGAAATTCATGGTTGGCATGAATCATGCTTCGAGTGGGTTTGAGAGGTGGAAACACCGGTAAATCAAGAACTCACAATTAAATGAGAACAAACATACTCAGTAAAATCGGAGTAGGACTGATGGTCGGTCTTGCTGGAATGGGCATGGCTTCGGCTGAAGCTGCGGAAAAAGTGCCCACGGATACCGGCAATACCGCCTGGATGATCACGGCGACCGTTTTGGTCCTCTTAATGACTCTTCCTGGTTTGGCTCTCTTTTATGGGGGCTTGGTTCGTGCTAAGAACGTTCTTTCGGTGCTAATGCACTGTTATGCCATTGCTGCTCTCGCGTCGATCATGTGGGCAATTGGTCTTTATAGCCTGGCTTTTGATAATACCGGCGGAGACTGGCTCGGAGGATTCGGTCACTTCTTCATGAATGGCATCGGCGAAGGTGATTGGGGAAATGATTTCCCCGAGACCGTCATGGTGATGTTCCAGATGACTTTTGCGATTATTACTCCTGGGTTGATTGTGGGCGCTTTTGTCGAGCGGATGAAATTCGCGGCGGTCATGGTCTTCACGGCCCTGTGGTTGATCTTGGTTTATGCACCGGCCGTTTACTGGGTCTGGGGTGGAGGAATCATGGCTCAATGGGGAGCTGTTGATCTTGCCGGTGGAATTGTGGTTCATGCCACGGCGGGTGTTTCCGCTCTGGTTTTGGCCAAGATGATTGGTCCTCGGAAAGGATTCCCTTCCCAGTTGAGCCCTCCGCATAGTCCTGGTTTGGTGATGATTGGAGCGTCCTTGCTCTGGGTCGGTTGGTTTGGCTTTAATGCCGGTTCACAGGGCGGAGCCAATGAAGCAGCCGGCATGACAATGTTGGTAACTCATCTATCGGCTGCCACGGCTGCAATCGTTTGGTGCCTTGTTGAGCGTCTGCAGACTGGAAAGACCGGAGTAGTGGGAATCGCCACGGGAATGGTGGCAGGACTAGCGACCATTACTCCTGCTTCCGGTAATGTCGGCCCGATGGGGGCGATTGTGATTGGAGCAATGGCTGGTGTGATCTGCTACTTCATGTGCGGCATTGTGAGGAGTAAGTTAAAGATTGACGATTCACTCGACGTCTTCGCTGTTCACGGCGTCGGTGGTATTCTTGGAACCATTATGGTGGCATTTCTGGGGGTCGAAGGCGTCCTGGGTGGTGTCGGACTGGGCGAGAATCCAGCAACAGGGGAGACCTTCACCGCCATGGAGCAGTTGCTTGTTCAATTGAAATCTTTGGCGATTACGGTGATTTGGTCCGCTGTTGCGACAGTGATTATCGTTTACATCACTCGTGCGATTGTGGGGCTGAGAGTTGACGAGGACACCGAGTTCGAGGGGCTTGACTCCGCCGAGCACGGGGAAACGGCGTATACTCTGGATTAATAAATCGTCAGAGTTTTTAAGGTTTTTCTTGCAATCTGTCCTAAACTACTTCGGAAAGCTTTAAATTAGATAAAACTAAGTATTGCACACTGGCACGTTAGCTGCTTACCTCCCCCCGTCATGAAAAAGACATCCACTATCCTAGCGATTACTTCCGGACTGTTTTTCGGCCAAGCACAGGCTGAAATCGAATCGGAATTCCATGTTGGCTTTAATTCAGATTACATCTACCGCGGCGCTGAGCTCGGGGAAGATGCTTATGAATATGGCCTTGATTTTGCCGGTTCCAGCGACTGTGGCCTTGATTGGTCCGCAGGGATCTGGTCTATCTCACCTGACGGTGCAGGTGATGATGAACTCGATATTTACGCGTCTGTCGGCAAAGATCTCGGTATTGGTTCCGTTGCAGCTGGTTTCACTGTTTACACCTACGACGGGGCAAGCGGACTCGATGACGACGCCGAAGTCTATCTCGGATTCTCCACCCAACAGGCAGGACTTGATCTTGGACTCACGGTGTTCTTCGGGACTGCCGGGGCGCTTGAGGACGCGGTCCTTCTTGAGGGATCCATCGGATACTCGTTTGAATTAAGCAGCAAAACCACTGCGAACATCGGAATCGTATACGGTACGTTGCTAGATGAAGGCGATTTCGCCGACGATGGCGAAGTCTACGCTTCCGCTTCGATCTCACTCGACTATGCCGTCAGCGATACCATTACCTTCTCTCCTTATGTCTCATACAACGAGGGTGAGGAAGACATTCTTGGTGCTGCCGCTGCCGATGGTGCCCACGTTGGTGCTTCTGTTTCCTTCTCTTTCTAAGAGTTGTTCAACCATATCTAATTTAACCTTTGGAACGGAGTCTTCGGACTCCGTTCTTTTTTTGTCTGAGAGGCGTTTTCCGCTGGTGGAGGTGGGTGGCTTCTTTAACTCTCCCGGTATGTCGATTGATTTGCCCTTGTTGGAGAGAATTTGCAGGACTCCGGGTGCGCCCGGTTTTGAGAAAAGAATCCGTGATTTGATTCTCAAGGAGCTCAAGGATGGCAACCTCGCCGATGAGGTCCGGGTGGATGCAATGGGGAGTGTGGTAGCCCTGAAGAAGGGAAAATCCTCGGACAAATCAGTCATGGCAGCCGCGCACATGGATGAGATCGGCTTCATCGTGACCCATATCGACGATAATGGTTTCATTCGATTTAATCCCTTGGGCGGGTTTGATCCCAAGACGCTCAGTTCCCAGCGGGTGATTGTGCATGGGAAGAAGGATTTGGTTGGTGTAATGGGCTCGAAGCCAATTCACATCATGTCACCCGAGGAGCGGACCAAGGTTCCCAAGCTTACGGATTACTTCATTGATCTCGGCTTGTCGGCCAAGGAGGTTAAAAAAGTCATCAGCGTGGGCGACTCGGTGACACGAGAGCGCGAGCTGGTGGAGATGGGGGATTGCGTGAATGTGAAATCTCTCGATAACCGGGTGTCTGTATACGTTCTTCTGGAGGCTTTGAAGAAGTTGAAAAAAGGGCGCCGAAAGCCCAGCTATGATTTCTACGCCGTTTTCACGGTGCAGGAAGAAGTGGGTCTGAGAGGTGCCAATGCTTCTGCTCTGGAGATTCAGCCGGACTTTGGAATTGGACTCGATACGACGATCGCCTATGATACGCCGGGATCCCAGCCCCAGGAGCAGGTGACGAAGCTTGGCAAAGGTGCTGGGATTAAGATCATGGACGCCTCGACCATTTGCGATTACCGCATGATCGAATTCCTCAAGAGCACCGCGAAGGAAAAGAAAATCAAGTGGCAGCCGGAAATCTTAAAAGCTGGCGGAACAGATACCGCCGGCTTGCAAAGAATGTCTCCGGGTGGCTCGATTGCCGGAGCGATCTCAGTGCCGACCCGCCACATTCATCAAGTGATCGAGATGAGTCACAAGAAGGACATTGTGGCCTGTGTCGATCTTCTCACTGCCTCGATTTGCGGACTTGAGAAATGGGACTGGAGTTTTTAAGAGTCTTCTTGGGTTTGTGGAGTGAGGAAAAGCGCGCAATGGATGGGGGCTCTTTGTAATTGGGATTGATTAAGTCGTCCGAATCGAAAGACTCCGATCCGAAAACTCGTATTTTCCTCATCTATGTCTGAAGAAGAACAAATTAACTACGATCTCGAAGATGACCTGGACGAAAAAGGCAGTGTTGCAGGGCTCGTTTTTCTCACTCTCTTTATTTTCGCGTTGGTCGGAATCACGGTGGCGATGCCATTTGTCGGGAAAGAAGACCCCGAACTCATCAGCAAGGTAATTCCCGCTGAGAAGTTTGCTCAAATCACCGGAGAATTTCACCCCTTGATTTTGCACCTTCCAATCGGAATCGCCTTTCTCGTGTTCTCTTCAGAGGTTTTCGGATGGCTCTCTTTCGGGCGTTTCAAGCCCAAGACCGGCTTGGCTCTTTTCTTGGGCGTGATCACGGCGGTATTTGCCTGCATTACGGGATACGTCAGCATGGATTTGAATGGATATCAGGGTGAGGCTTGGGAAAATCACATGTGGGGAGGGGTGATCTTCGCGGGTGTTCTTGGGTTGGCCTATCTTGCCAAGCTCTGGGGTGCCCGAAATGACACTCATGGTCCGGTCTATGGAATTCTTTTGATCGCTTCGATGGGAGCTTTGGGTTACGGAGCCCACATTGGCGGGGAAAAAATTCACGGGACTGACCCGGTAAATGACCTCCTTGTGGAGCTGAAATTGCTTCCGGAGGAAGAAAGCGAAGACGAAGTCAAGGATGGAGATCAGGGCAAAGTCACCAAGGCCCCCGAGGATCGTTTGGCTTATGCCGATGTGGTCGTTCCGATTCTCGAGGCAAAGTGCTTGGCTTGTCATGGCGAAGGGAAGGACCAAAAGAAAAAAGGTGGTCTTTTGATGGATAGTTGGGAAGGGCTTCTCGAAGGGGGAGAAGAGGCGGCCGCTCTTGTTCCAGGAGACGTGAAGGAAAGTTTCATGATCGAGGTGCTTCATCTTCCTGAAGATGATGATTACCACATGCCTCCTCCCAAAAAGGATCAGATGGAGGCTCATGAGATCGAACTTCTCGAGTGGTGGGTCGGAATTCTTCCCGATGGGGACAAGCAGCCTGAAGATAAGACTCTCAAAGAGTTGAATGCCCCACAGAATATCATCGATGCGGCTGCAAAGTTGGTCACACCGGAAGAACTCGCGGCGGCCAAAGCTGCCGAGGAAGCGGCGAAGAAGCAGGCTGAGGACGAAGCGACTGCCAAGCGGGAAGCGATCGAGGGTGCTCTGAATGCCCTCAAGCAGGACGAGTTGTTCAAGACCTCCCTGATGTATGTCTCTCAGGATTCCACTAATCTTGAATTTACTGCGGTGAGTCTTCGGAAATCGCTCAATGACGAGGGATTTAAAAAGCTGGCTCCAATCGCAGACTCGCTCACCACGGTGAAAATTGGCTCAACTTCGATCTCCGAAGGGGCCCTGCTCTCCGAATTGCCCAAGATGAAGAATCTGATAAGGCTTGATCTCAGTGACATGGAGATTGGAAATGGTTCACTTGAAGCCGTGGCCCAGCTTCCCAACCTTGAGTGGCTCAATCTTCACAACACTGAGGTGACGGATGAGGGGTTGCTGAAGCTCAAAACCCTTTCCAAATTAGAGAAGGTTTACTTATGGAATTCCCAGGCAACGCCCGAGGGTGCGGAGGCGCTCAAAGAGGAGATTCCTGAATTGGAGTTTTTCTTCGGGAGCAACTAATTGCTCCGAGCCGGCGAGGTGTAGCCGCACGATTTCCCAAAAAATCAATCGAAGGCTTTCTGTCGTTTATTTGCTATGCTAGACATTTCTCCTATGCAATCTAAGTCGCTGTGGATCTCCCTGGCCAGTTTTTGGGGTGTGATTTTTGTAGGCTCGGGAGAGGAGTCAAAGAATTTCAAAGCTCCTGAGGATCGTCTGGCCTATGCCGATGTGGTCGTCCCTATCCTACAAGGCAAGTGCTATGACTGTCATGGCACCGGAAAAGATCAGAAGAAAAAAGGCGGTCTCTTGTTGGATAGTTGGGAAGGACTTCTCGAGGGGGGAGAGGAAGCCACAGCTCTTGTTCCGGGAGATGTGAAGGAAAGCTTCATGATCGAGGTGCTTCGTCTTCCCGAAGATGATGATTATCATATGCCTCCCAAGAAGAAGACCCAAATGGAGGCTCCGGAAATTGCACTTCTCGAGTGGTGGGTAGGCAGCCTTCCAAAAGGAAACCAACAGCCGAAAGATCAAACTCTTAGGGAGCTGAACGCCCCGCAGAGCATTCTTGATGCGGCTGCTAAATTGGCGTCGCCGGAAGAGCTCGCTGCAGCGAAAGCAGCCGCAGAGTTGGCTAAAAGGAAGGTTGAAGACGAAGCGGCTGCCAAGCGGAAAGCCATTGAAGGGGCTTTGAATGCCCTCAAGCGGGACGAGTTATTCAAGACCTCCTTGATGTATGTCTCCCAAGATTCCACCGAACTCGAATTTACCGCAGTCAGCCTTCGGAAATCGCTTAATGACGAGGGATTCAAAAAGCTGGCTCCGATCGCGGACTCTCTCGCCACGGTGAAGGTTGGCTCAACCTTAATTTCCGAGAGCGTTTTGATATCCGAGTTGCCCAAGATGAAGAATCTCACGAGGCTGGATCTCAGCCAGACCGAGATTGGTGATGAAGGGCTCGATGCGGTTGCGCAGTTGAAAGAACTCGAATGGCTCAATCTCTACGGCAGTAAGGTGACTGATGCAGGCTTGCTGAAACTCAAGGTCTTGCCAAAGCTGCAGAAGCTTTACTTGTGGGATTCCAAAGCCACGCCGGAAGGTGCGGCCGCTCTTAAAAAGGAGCTTCCAGGACTGGAGACCTATTTTGGATTCAATTAACTCCCGAGGAATCTCTTTAAAATTACTTTCTTCTTTGAGTGTGAGGTGGGAGTTTTTCAAAAGTTGGGGAAATTTCAGAAAAGTGATCCCATGCTTTCTATCGGCTGTTTACTGTGTTAAACTCTCAGCTCATGCAAACTAAGGCGCTATGGTTCGCTCTTGCCAGTCTGGGAGTTGGCATTTTTGTAGCGTGTTCTCCGGACCCGCCCATTGTCTCGGCGAGTGATGTCTACCGTCCCTTCGGCTATGGTTCGGGAAACAAGTATACCGGAATTCATGATCGGTCACAGAAAACGGCGTCTGTCTCGAAAACCGCTCCCTCCGTGAGGAGCAGCAGGATCAGCGCATCCAGTCTCATGAGGCAGGTTGGGATCAAGTATGATTACCTTTCTTATCGGGCGAGAGGTCGGTCTCGTAAGTCGATGAGCCCTCGTTATATCACCATACATTCGACCCAAAATTGGAGCAAAGGGGCCGATGCCCGCCGCCATTCTCTGGCGCTTAAGCGGGGTGCGCTGGGGCGTCTCTCGTGGCATTACACCGTTGATGAAAATATCGCAGTTCAGCATCTTCCGACGACCGAGCAGGGAAATCACGCCGATTATGATGGTCCGGGAAACCGATACAGCATTGGCATCGAAATGTGTGAGCATCCCGGCAATAGCAGATCGGCAACCACCGAGCGAACCGCGAAGCTGGCGGCTTGGTTAATGTATAAACACAAGATCCCTCTTTCCAAAGTGGTGCCGCATTACACGTGGCCCCGCAAAGGGAAGAATCCTCCTAACAAGAACTGCCCGCATTTCCTTCTGGACAATGGCCGCCCGGGATACAAGTGGAGAGGTTTTTTGCGTAAGGTGGACTTTTACCATCGCAAGATTGCCTCCGGAGCTTATGGCTAAAGCAGGGGAAGGGCTTTGGTATCAATGCCAGCGCTGCACCAACTGTTGTAAGTGGGAAGGCGATGTCGTGTTGGAAGAAGGAGAGGTTGAGGTGATCGCCGATTATCTTGGAATTCCTCTCTATGAATTCGTGAAGGACTATACCCGGTTGCGCGAGAATCGCTTGGGCCTATCTCTCATCGATAAGTCGGGGACTACCGAGTGTATCATGCTCGATGGGAGAAATTGCCGTCTTCAAGAGGTCAAACCGGTGCAGTGTGCCGGTTTCCCCAATCGATGGAATTTTCCTAACTGGCGGGAGGTGTGCGAGGCCACTCCCATTGTTTGTGAACCAAAAGTCTAACTCCTACTTTTCCAAGTTAAGCTTTTCGAGCTTGGGAGTGATGACCGCCCGACAGTAGGGGTTTTTGTTCTTCATCCGAGCGTAGTAGTTTTGATGGTCTTCCTGCGCCTTGTAGAAAACTCCGACTTTACGGATCCTCGTTACAATCGGCTTTGCGAAGGCCTCCTGAGCGGTCTTTTTGGACCATTCGGCATCCGCTTTTTGCTCGTCGTTGTGGTAGAAAATGTTGCTAGTATAATGCTCGCCGATATCGGCGCCCTGGCCAAGCGGGTTGGTGGGGTCATGGGCTTTCCAGAACCATTTTAGGATGGTTTTGGTTGAGATGATCTTGGGATTGTATACCACGTTAATCACTTCGATGTGACCGGTCGTTCCCTCGCAAACTTGCTTGTAGGTGGGGTTGGGGATATGCCCCCCCATGAATCCGGAGGTCACGGAAGCCACGCCGTCGAGTTGCTGGAAGACGGCTTCGACGCACCAATAGCAGCCTCCGCCTAGGGTAATGGTAAGGTGGTCTTTGGGCACGGTGTCTTTGTCGGCTTCGGATTTACAGGCTGCGATACTCAATGCGAAAAATGCAATGATGATATAGAGGGTTTTCATGGTCTTTGCTTACTTTGATTTTGGGACTCTTTGAGTTGGTATTCGAGGCGTTTCTGAATGCCGTCGGGGACGGGATTGTTTTGCACGTATTCATAGGCTCCCTCCATGTCCCTTCTGGCCCAATCTCCGATGGTGCGGTGGGCGGTGCGGGCGCGCTCGCGCTCGTTGGTCATTTTCATAATCCAATCAAACCCAAGCTCCGGGGTTTCGCGCATGGAATTCCAGACGAGGGTTTGCACCGTGCGGTCAAATGCGGGGTTTCCTTCGTGTTGCGAAAGCCAGGCGGAGGCCGCGATGACTCCGCTCTGATCAATGATGGCGTCGATGAGCTCGGGAGCTGCCGAAGACGCGATTTCGGTGGGTTGGCTGTCCACCCAGGCTTGTGCTCCTTTTAAGTCATTCTCAGCCCACTTTTCGACAATATCGTCAGCGGAATTTTTGAGAGCTTCCTCGCTGACACTGCCAGCCCATTCGATCGCTTCTTGAGGATTGATCTCGGCCATTTTTTCGGCGAGGCGGGAGGCGGCCCCGGCTTGAAGTTGTTCGTCCGAAAGACGGGAAATCCACTCCTTGGTGGCCTCGGTTCCCTGGCGGTTGAGGGAGTCGAAGATAGAGTCCAGGGCCTCGGAGCGTCCACGGGAGTATGGCAGCTCTTCGAGGAGTTGGGTGGCGCGCGGCATGTCCTGCGAGACGATTCCTTTGATCACCCCGACGAGCCATGGATTGGCCGGATCCCGGGAGTCATTTCCTTCTTCGAAGTTTCCCTTGGCCCAGGAAATAGCGGATTCAGGATCATTTTTGGCCCAGGATGCGAGAATTGTTTGGCGGGCGAAAGAGCCTCTTGTTTTCTCGCTGGCGTAGGTGAGGGCTTGAAGTGGGTCGACCTTGGCCCAGGCGGTGAGGAGGATGCCGTACTCTCCAAATTGTTGGTCATCGACGCCAAAACTGCGGTAGTAGTCCACGACCGAGAGAAATTGGTCGGGGCTCAGGTTTTCGACCAATTCGAGAAATCCCTGGGTCCGAGAAATCGGATCGGCGATGGCGAGTAGATCGTCAACGGACAACTGGAGTTCGTCCGGAGTTTCGCTGCCCGTGAGAGTGCGTCCACTTCGAGTTGAAGATTTGGAAGAGGTGGCGGTGTTCCGGGAAATGGTTCGGCTTGGGCCTGAGGAGGACACCTGGGCGCTTTTGCTCGCTTCTGTCGAATTGGATGGAGCGTCGAAGCTTGTCCGTCCAATGAAGAAGGCGGCTCCGCAGCTGAGAGCCCATCCGGCGGCGATAAAAGTAGTTTTGTTGTCCATCTCGCGTTATTTTATCATAGATTTACCCAAACACAGACGGGATTTTTTCAATCTAACGGTTGCCGGATCGGAAAGTCGTGACTATGGCTTCCTCATGCAGATCCTTGAAGATGATTCCGCAGTGATGCTGAAAGCACGCGAACTTTGCTCCACGATTGCCGAAGATGCGGATTATCAGCAATTATTGGCGAAGGTTGAGACTTTTCTCAACAATGATGAAGCCCGGTTGGCCTATCAGTCGGTGCACGAAAGCGGTCAGGCCCTGAATCAAAAACAGCAGGCCGGACTGGAGCTTGCCGATTCGGAAATCGCTCAATTTGAGTCGGCTCGTGAATCTTTGATGGCCAATCCGATCGCTTCGGAATTTCTCGGAGCCCAAAAGGATCTCGAGATCCTTCAAACGACTGTTGGTCGTTTGGTTGGGATGACGCTTGAGCTGGGACGCGTTCCGACGTCAGAAGACATTGCCCAAACCCAAGGCGGCGGTTGTTGCGGCGGTGAGGGTGGCGGCGGCGGCGGCGGTGGTGGATGAGGTTGCTGATTTATTCCTGAGTTTCAGGAACATGATACCGGAAGGGATTTCCCCGGAAGACTGGAAGCCTTTGCAAGAGGCGGCCATGAAGGTTGTCAATGCGTCATTGTCTGGTGATAGTGCGCTTGATGAGAATTCCACCAAAGAGCTGTTTTTCTTATTGGATGGGTTGGAAGAGAAGTATGGTCGGGTGTCGGCCTTGATTTCTACCCGGGCGGATTTCTCACCCGATCCCGGGGAGGCGATCAATCTTTACGAGGAGGTGTTGGATGGTGAGTCTGACGAAACGACACGGATCTTGGCCCTGCAGTCTCTTGTCACTTTGCTCATCGAAGAAAAGTCTGGAGATCAATTAATCGAATCCCGATTGGCGGAACTCAAAGAGATCTCAAAAGAGGATTCTCCCGAGTGGGAAGAGTATCTCGATTTGCTCGAAGAATACCACCTCAGCTAATCACTTAGGACGTTGGTCCTTCGGTACGATCGATTTGACAATTTTGGGGGGTAAGGTTGCGGCGTTGTCGATGGCCCAGGCGATGGCCGCCTGCTTGTCGGTCTTGGACCAGGTCTTCAAGATATCACGGTAGTATCGTTCCTGGTCGGAGCTTTTTGAGAGGGTGGGGACACTATCGAGCGCGATTTGCGGATCCTGACTGCCTGCTTCGCGAAGGAACAGGACGCGCGCGCCATCGAGGTCGGGGTCATCTCCCAAATTCTGGAGCCATTGTGCGGCTTCGGCCGGGTCTTGGCGGGCCAGATGTTTGGCGACTCCCTCCGCTGCCTCTGTCATGGTGTCCAGTGGTAGGCTTTCGGTCCATAGCTTGGCTCCTTCAATATCGTTCGCGGCGTAGACGTCGGCAACGACCTCCGAGGCGTCCCGCCGGGCGCCGACGGTATTTATTTCCCGGATCCACTCGGCAGCTGCGACCGGATCGCGGTCCGCCAGCGGGCGGGCCAGACGGGTGGCAGCTTCCCGCTGGAGTTTGGGCTCTTCGATCATCTCAACCCATTCTCCGGCGAAATCAGTCCCTCGGGATACGACTTCTGGGAGGATGGTGCGGATAGCTTGTTTGCGGGTTTCATCAGCGGGAAGTCTTTGTAAGGTCTGCAAAGCTCCGGCGGGATCATTTCGGGCCATACCCTGAGCCAATCCAACGATCCAATCGTTGACGTCGCCTTCATCCTTCAGTCCGTCAATGGCACCTGCGGCAGCTTCCGGGTCCTGGGCGGCCCAAGCGGCGATAGCGGTTTTACGACTCCATCCATCGGGTTCGCTTTGTTCGAAATAGTCGATCGCAGAGTGGGGATCCTGGCTCATCCAGGCTGAGATGAGCATAACATACTCGCTGCGATTGTAGTCGACCCACCCCGATTCCCGGAATCCCGAGACGATACCTTCATATTCAGAGGGGTCGAGTTGATCGATGAATTGAATGAGTTGCCGGGTGCGCTCGACACGGTTGCTGGTATTGAGGATTTCCGCCATCTGAAAGCGCGCGGCTTCAATTCGGTCGTGTTGTTCAGGGGAGGAAACAGAGCGTTTTCTGGTGAGGCTGGAGTTTTGATTGGCTAGAGATGGTGAACCACTGCGCTTATTTGAGCTTGCCCCAGAAGTTGCCGGAGCGTCCTCTGAGACTGAGACTTCGCGGGAGGAAGGAGATTGTTGCCTCCCAATCATAATCCCGATTCCCAGCGCTAGAGGCCAGAGACCGATCAGAAGGAGTCCGCGTGGGGTGACTTTCATGAGTGATCAGAAGAATGTACTCAATAGAAACAAGCCGGAGCGCGAGAATCTTTCAGCTATCTGAAATGTCTCCTCTGTAAAACAGTAAGCTTTTAGTTGCACGAAACTCAAAGTGTGGTTTAGAATGGGCGCCTCGCCGTCGTTTTGTCCTTTTTTGAGACAAGCGTCGGTCTATTTGCATCCCCATCGAGAGAAAATGGCCAGTAACATGTCAGCGTTGAACCCGGACCGGGCAACCCTCAATTTCCTTAATAGTTTCCCCGAAGCTGTGCGAAAGCGCGGTGAGCATTTACAGGAAGAGGGGGCTGTGACCCAGATTTTTGGAAATCACCTCTTTATTCAGGGGCGCGTTGAGGATAAATCCGGTGTGCATCGAACGACCCTGCGACTGCAGGGGAACCGTTGGTTTGGTAGTTGCTCCACCGACGACGATGAAACAGCCGGGGCGGTCATGTTTGCGGCCATGCTGGAGCGTTTGCACCGTGGGGAAGATCTTCCGGAATCTCCCAATGAATTTGATGATACTCCGATTGTTGACCTGATTGAGGAGAAGCTTGATCGGGAATTGGACGACAAAGAGGCCGAGTTTGTCTCCAAAGTGGAGAAGCGCTATCGCCGATATGTCATCGAGGGTGAAATTCACGATCACGATATGGTTCGCTTAAATCCCCGCTGGGAGATCGCAAGTTACGAGCCGCTTGAACTCTGGCCTGTCCCTCCGGGGGATATTTTGGAGTTCTGGAACTACCTCGCCTACGCCTTCTATAAGAAGAAACTGCCATATGCTGACTTCATGGAGTGCATCACTGATCTCGAAGGAGTTCAGCGCCGGATGCACGACTGGGAGCAGGAGCGCGAGGTGGCAGCTTGGTATGACCGGATCGAAAGTGTTAATGACCGTCCTCCCCAGGAAATTCCTCATAAGATTGAATTTCGGCTTCTCTCGACGATTAACGAAGCTCGGGTTGAAGCTCGTGAAGAGGGAGAGGAAGAATGGACCTCGCTCCGCGAAAAAGGGGAGATTGAACGTATTCTGAAACTCTTTGATGCCGCCGCCCTGAGGATGGATGCCGCCAGCCGGATTTTGTGGGAACACTTCCTGCGCTTTTCCGAGAGGAGTGGGGAGACCTACCTCGATCTTGAGCAAGAAGAATCCTGTCGCTTCATGAACCTGCTGTTCCATCAGAAGGAGTTGGCTGGATACCTCGTGAACCTCGATGAACGTCCGTTCAAGGTGGTTGATGAAAAGCTGAGTTGGATTTGTGACGATGACGCCATGGATCCAAATTCCTTCGCTCTCCAATTGGTGACGAAGTCAGGGGATTTCGTGTCTCACTCCGTTCGTTTGCTCCCTGGTCGGACCGAACTATACCAGTCAGATGAAACCGTCTTCCCCGGTCCTCCCCGTTGGTTGGAGGACACCGAGATCATGCCGCGCTACTCTATCCCCAAGTCGGTGATCGACAGCCTGGAAGGGGTGGAATTCCTGCGCAAAATTGGATCAAGTCTGCCTCCTTCGATGAAGCGTCGGGTGACGGATTTGGATCTCTTCCCCCACTTCAAATTGTGGGTTGAGCAGGGGTTGACCGCTGCGGAAACCGAGCACCTTGTCGTTGATGTGAAGGCATTTGAAGCCAAAGGACGGCGGGAAGAGAAATTGATTAAAGCCGGATGGGATCTTATCGACCAAAAGCCGGTAAAAGGGAAAGCCCTACTGCGTTTCGCTCGGGAGAAACTTTATCCCGTGCCAAGTCTTCTTCTGGAGATGGGTCTGACCTATGACGAGAAGCTGGAAGCCTTCAAAGGACGGATTACCAAGCAGTTTCCTGAAAAATTCGCGGAATGGATTGAGTCCATGCCGGATTACCTCGAGTTGGACATCGAGCAGAAGCTCAAGACGATTTTGGCCGATCCGGTGACCGCCGCAATTCGCTTCGAGGTCGTGAATCAGGAAATCGATTGGTTCGATCTCCGCGTTGTCATCGACGTCGAAGGCGTGAATCTTTCCAAAGCGCAGATCCGTCAACTGGTTGCCGCTCGTGGTGGTTATGTTCGCATGGATGATGGTTCGTGGATGCGACTGGAAATTAAACTTGATCCCGATCAACGCGATGCCGTGACCAGACTGGGGCTCGATCCCTTCGATCTCTCTGGCGAAACCCACCGCATGCACGCCATGCAATTGGCAGATCCCAAGGCAGCCGAGGTCTTCGACCCAAAAGCCTGGAAGCGAATCAAGGATCGCGCCCGCGATATTCAGATCGATATCAAACCCGATGTTCCTGATGAGTTGAACGCAAAGTTGCGTCCGTATCAGGTCGAAGGATTCCAGTTCTTGGCTTACCTTTCGACCAATGGCTTCGGTGGAATCCTTGCGGATGACATGGGTCTTGGTAAAACGATTCAGAGTATTACTTACATTCTTTGGTTACGCAAAAACGCCGAGTCTGACACGAAGATGAAGCGCCTCGGACCGGCTCTCGTGGTTTGTCCGAAATCCGTGCTTGATGTCTGGGCGACCGAGGCCGGGAAATTTGCTCCGGAATTAAAGGTAAAGGTCCTTCGCACTCGCGATGATCTTGATCTCAAGGAGGTCCGCGAAGAGCTCGACATTCTCGTTCTGAACTACGCTCAACTTCGCGTCTGCGGGGAGGAGTTGAACAAGATCCGCTGGCTAACCGTAATTCTCGATGAGGGACAGCAGATCAAGAACCCGGATTCAAAGGCTGCGAAGTGTGCCCGCGAACTGGATGCGGAAAATCGCCTTGTCCTCACTGGTACCCCGATTGAGAACCGTCTCATGGACATGTGGTCGTTGATGGCCTTTGCGATGCCCGGTGTTCTGGGAACCCGCGCTTATTTTAAGCGCCGCTTTGACAAGCGGAAGGACCCGAGCAGTCAGAATCGTCTCGCTGCTCGTTTGCGTCCTTTCCTTCTTCGCCGGACCAAAGGTCAGGTGGCAAAAGATCTTCCGCCAAGAACGGAGGAAGAGGTTTTTGCTGGAATGGACGGAATTCAGGAAGAGCTCTATAAAGCCGAACTTAAGCGTATTCAGAAGGCTCTTCTCGGTCTCGATTCAGACGAAGCGGTTAAGAAGAACAGCTTCGCGATTCTTCAAGGGTTGATGCGTTTGCGTCAGATTTGTTGTCACCCTGGTCTTATCGATCCAAAGTGGCTCAAGGAGGAAAGTGCCAAGATGAACGCATTGTTCTATCTGCTCGACCAGCTTCGCGAAGAAAACCACAAGGTGCTCGTCTTCTCGCAGTTCGTTTCCATGCTCGACATCATTAAGACGCGTCTTGAGGTTGAGAGTCGTCCGTTCAATTATCTCACTGGTCAAACTAAGGACCGGAAAGGGGAGATTGAAAAATTTCAAACGACCAAGGATCCATCGGTCTTCCTTCTCTCGCTCAAAGCGGGTGGTGCTGGTCTCAACCTGACCTCGGCGTCCTACGTGATCCTTTACGATCCATGGTGGAACCCTGCCGTAGAGAATCAGGCCATCGACCGGACGCATCGAATTGGACAGAAGAACAAGGTGATCGCCTATCGTCTCCTGACCCGCGATTCCGTGGAGGAGAAGATTCGGATCCTGCAACATCAGAAGACGGCGCTCGTGACCAATATTCTCGGAGACGAAGGTTTTGCCTCGAATCTTGGAATGGAGGATCTCCAGTTTATCCTCAGCCACGGAGGTGGAGATGAAGAGGACATGACGCCTCCGCCACCTAAGCCCCCGGCAGCGAAAAAGGCAGCTGTTAAGAAAGTCACTACTGTGACCAAGGTTGCCAAAAAAGCAGCCAAGAAGACGGCCAAAAAGACCCCCAAGAAATAGGGCTAAGCTCAGAATTTCAAAGCCCCGGAATGCGATTCGCAACCGGGGCTTTTTGTCGGGATGAATTAAACTTCTTTCTCTTCCGCCTGAATGCGGGGGAAGACCGGCTTGGGCTTGCCGGTTTGGTGGCCGGCGGTGAGGAGGCCCCAGGAGAGTTGGTCGATGGTGAGGTCTTTGAGCGCCTCCTTTTTCAGTTGACCGAAAATTTTGTCTGCTGCTTCCGGAAGGATGGGGCGCAGCATTAGGGCGAGATGTGCGCAGGATTCAGCGGTGTGGGAGAGGACCTCGCCGACGCGTTTCATTTTTGATTCGTCTTTTTTCATTTCCCACGGCTTGTTCCGCTCGAGGTAGCCGTTGCAGTGAGTGACGTGGTCGTTGATTGCTTGGAGGGCTATGCTGACTTCGCAATTGTCCATTGCCGTTTTGTAGGCTGCGGTGCAGGAGGCGAGCGATTTCCGGAGGGCAATGTCTCCTTCGTCATTAGTGTCGGTCGCGCTGATGGTGGAGTTGCAGAATCCCTTGGTCATGTTGATCGACCGGTTGAGCAGATTGCCAAGATCGTTGGCAAGTTCGGTATTGAAGAGCATGACAAGCCGCTCGATGTCGAAGTCGCTGTCTTTCCCCGAGTTGATGTCACGGCAGAGGTAGTAGCGTAGGGCAGCCGTGCCGAACTTGTCCGAGAGTTCGTCGGGATCGACAATGTTGCCGAGGGACTTGGACATTTTGTCCCCGCGAATATTCCAAAATCCGTGAACGAGAAGGGTAGGCATCTCTTTAGCCTCAAAGCCCATCGCGTGGAGCATACAGGGCCAGTAAATCGCATGTGCCGGAACAAGAATATCTTTGCCGATGATTTGAAGGTCGGCGGGCCAGAGTTCTTCGAAATCAGGGAGGTCACTTCCGCCGGGCTTCTTGTATCCTGCGAGGGAGATGTAGTTAATCAGGGCATCAAACCAAACGTAGGTCACGAAGTCGGGATCAAAGGGAAGGGGAATTCCCCAAGACATACGCTCCTTGGGACGGGAAATGCAAAGGTCGGTTTCGCCGGCGCGTTCGATAGCATTGAGGACCTCGCTTTTACGGAAGGTAGGGATGATTTTGAGGGCATCGTTTTCGATGGTGGACTTGAGCCAAACGGCGTGATCAGAGAGTTTAAAATACCAGTTCTCTTCTTCTCGCTCTTCGACCTCCCCCCATTCGGGACCAAATTCGCCTTCTTCATTCCGATCGCGGTCGGTGAGGTATTGTTCCTGTCGGACGGAGTAGAATCCGGCGTAGGATTTCTTGTAGAGAGATCCTTTGGCCTCGAGTTCGGTGAGGATGGCCTGGACGCAGGCCTTGTGGCGATCGTCGGTTGTTTCGGCCCAGCCGTCGTAGCGGACGTCGAGCTTGTCCCAGAGCTTGATAAAGCCCTTCGTGTTGCGCTTTGTTAATGTCGCAACATTGACGCCTTCGGCCTCTGCTGTCTTAACCATTTTCTGCCCGTGCTGATCAACCCCGGTCAGGAAATAAGCTTCCTCGCCTCGAAAGCGGCGATAGCGGGTAAGAACATCCGCGAGAATTTTTTCGTAAGCGTGGCCAATGTGGGGCTTACCATTTGGGTAGTCGATCGCGGTGGTAACAAAGAACATTGAAAAGAATGAATTAGAGATTGGTAACTTTGCCTCCCATCGAGAGGATGCGGGCGTTTCCTTTGGCGTGTTCGGCTTCGGCGATCTGGCCGTTGCGAACATACATTTGGGAGAGGCCGGTCCAGGCGAGGAGGTCGTTGGGTTCAAGCATGGTGGCTTTAATGCCGCAGCCGATGGCTTCCTTGACTTTTTCAAGTTTGAGGAGAGTCATGGCGAGAGCCTGCCAGCCGTCGAAGAAGTTGTCGTCGAGTTCGGTGGACTTCCGATAACAGGCTTCCGCGTGATCCAGCTCACCCATGGCGAGGTGCGTGTGACCCTGCTCGATGGCTTCGTCGCGTGCAGTGGTGTCGGCCATGGTTTGGAGAGTTGCTATTGCTGTTTGTCTCCAACAAGGATCACTTGGTTCTTTTCGTATTGCTCGTAGAGCCAGTTTTGGAAGGCGAGATAGCGGGCAAGACCGGACTGGTTATCGATCGAGCGATTGAGTTCCGAATTGTAGGCATCACTGACGGTGACTTCGCGTTTTTCGACGAAAACGATGAGTGCTTTCTCCGGGTTGTCTTCACTCGGAGTGAATTTAACCTCGGCGATCTCTCCCGGATTGACATACTGGGCTGCCTCGAACGCTGGGGGAGCCTGCCCGCCAAACTGGGCCCGATACTGGATGGGGATTCCGCTGAGGTCGGGCTTGGCGAGATTGGGTTGCTTGCTAACAACAATTTTCTCATCGATGGCTTTGGCGGCTTCTTCGAAGGTTTTGCCTTCTTTGACGCTGGCGCTGAGCTTTTCGTGAAGTTCTTTGGCGCGGGCGATCATTTTATCTCGGGCGATTTTCTTCTTGAGGTCCACCGTTGCGCGGACTTTGGCTTCTTCATAGCTGAGCTGAACTGGAGCCACCGCTTCGTCAAGACGGCCAACGAACCAACCATCGCTGGTGCGATAAGGGTAGGTCAGTCTTTCATCCGGTTCACCATCGACAGGGGCGCGGAAGACGGCATCGGCGAGGGTGCTGATTCCGGAATCAGTATTTTTGCTGGTGATGCGTTGATCCAGTCCTTCGGCGGGTTTGCTTTGGGAGAAGAGTTCGCTGGTTTTCACCTCATATCCGGCATCAGCGGCATGCTTTTCAAAGTCGTTGCCGCCGTCGTTGATAAGGTCATCGAAGAAGTCCGAGATGTCATTACTCAGAGAGTCGACGGCCTTTTCCTTGTTCTGGAACGAGAGTTTGTCCCTGGGACTTTTTTCTGGGGCCGGTGCCGGCTTGGTCTCTACTTTCGGCTTGGCAGGGGCTTCTTTGATTTCTTCGGGAGTAGCTTTGGTCTCTTCAGCGGATTCAGCAGGTTTTTCATTAGTTTCCTTGGCTTCATCTTTGGCTTTTTCGGGTTCCGCAGCTTCTTTGGCGGGAGGGGCCGTTGTCTCTTCGCTTTTTGGAGCAGGGGTTTCTTCCTTCGTCGGAATTTCCGGGGCTGGTTCGCCCTGGGCTCCTGGATCGCCTTCTGCACCTTCTTCGGTGGTTTCGGCGGGAACTTCAGCTGGTTTCTCAGAAGATTCAGCGGTTTCTGTAGTTTCTCCGGACTCGGTAGTCTTTTCCGGAGTTGAGGGGGCTTCGCCATTCACCTCAGGCGCGGTAGTTTCTTCGCCTTTTTTCTTTTCAGCGTCGGCTTTGGCTTTCGCTTCTTCGGCTTTTTTCTTGGCCTCCTCGGCCGCCTTTCTCTCCTCTTCGGCCGCTTTAGCTTTTTCTTCTTCCTGCTTGTCGTATGCGGCCTGCCAATCTGGCTCGGCAAAGATATAAGTCGTCTTGCGGAGTTCGTCGGAGAAGTAGTTTTCTTTGTTTTCCTCGTAGAATGCTTTGATTTCCTCCTCGGTAGGCTTGAGGTCTTTCTCGAAGTCGAGCATGTCGAGCGTGACTTGCTGGGCGGTGATGTTTTGCTTGTCGAGACTGTAGTGGGTGGCTGCGGTCGAGGAGTCGACGGCGATACCGGCACCGAGGATCTTGGCAATGTTTTGCGCGGTCAGGAGGTCGCGAATATATTCGTTGAATCCGCGACTGCCGATGCCGAGGCGTCCGATCTTTTTCTCCATGAATTCGGAGAAGGCGACCTGGTCAAAATTTCCGTCCTGGTCAGCGAAGAGGACTTTTTCGATGAAGGATTCGACCTCGTCGGGCCCCGGGGTGGCTCCATAGTCGAGTCCAGCTTCGCGAACTGCGATCCGATTGGCTAGGAATCGCCCGGGGTCACTGCCCTGGAGGTATTCGGTCATCTCGGTGAGAATTGAGGCGGCCGAAGTCATGGGGTTGGCGAGGACGCTGTCGCCGAGATAATGGCTCGCGATTACCTTGCTGGATTGGGAAAGGGGACTTGCTTGCGCCAATGCGGATGGAATTTGCAAGGCGTTACCGGACATCCGGTCGAATTCCTTTTGGGAAACGGCGACGCCATTGACTTCCATGACGGGTCTGCCGGCGAAACTATTGCGGGCAGTGTCGCCGAGGAAGACGAGTCCGATAAAGAGGAGGACCAGCACAACAATCATGAGGCCGGTGTATTTGCGGATATTTTCAATCATGGCAGGAGTATCTGTGAAGCGGAATAGGTGATCTTGCTCCGAGAGCGGAGAGTTAAGGGGCAAGGGGGCCCCGGGGCAAGTCTGTTGGCGGAAATTTCAGTGTAAATTTGCCTTTCGGCAACCCGGGAAGAATTAAAATTCCGTTTTTTGTGCTCCGGTGTAGGTTTTCGCCATGATTCGCAAGGTGGTCTTAATGACGTTGGTTGTTTTTTCTTCAATTGCTCCATGTTTTGGAGAGGAAAAGAGGGCGAATCGCCTGGTTAAGGAAAAATCACCTTATTTGTTGCTCCATGCCCATAATCCGGTGGATTGGTATCCTTGGGGCGAGGAAGCCTTCGCGAAGGCAAAGAAGGAAAATAAGCTAATCCTTCTGAGTGTGGGCTATTCTACCTGCCATTGGTGTCATGTCATGGAGCGGGAATCGTTCGAAAACGAGGAGATCGCGAAATTTCTCAATGAAAATTACGTGTCGATCAAATTGGATCGGGAAGAGCGGCCGGACGTGGACCAGGTCTACATGACCGCTTTGCAGGCTCTGACCCGTCAAAATGGCGGCTGGCCTCTGAATATGTTTCTTACGCCGGATCTCAAGCCGTTTTTCGGAGGGACGTATTTCCCGCCCAAGGATCAACAGGGTAGGATGGGATTCAAGACAGTGCTTTCGGAAGTTCAGAAGGTATGGAAAACCAAGCCCGAGGAGATTTTAAACCAGGCCAAGTTGGGGCATGGTCAAATGGAGGAATATTTTACCGGGGCCCTTAAGCTTTCCGCAGCTAAGGAAGATTTGAATCAAGTCTTGGTCGATGAATCTGTCGCGCAGGCTTTGGATCAAATTGATCCGGCTTGGGGTGGATTGGGAAAAGAGATGAAATTTCCCCAGGTGAATACTTTCAGGTTGATGCTGCAATCGGTGGACAAAGAAACCCGCCAAGCTGCCATCATGACCTGCCAGAAGATGATGAACGGCGGGATTCACGACCAAGTGGGTGGAGGATTTCATCGGTATGCCGTCGACCGGGAATGGCTGGTGCCTCATTTTGAGAAAATGCTCTATGATCAAGCCCAGCTTCTGGACTTGTATCTGGATGCTTGGTTGGTAAGTGGCGAGAAGGATTTTCAAGAAGTGGCACGTGGTATTGCCGACTATGTTTTGCGAGATCTGACACATCCGGAAGGAGGCTTCTATTGTGCGGAGGACGCCCAGAGCGAGGGGAAGGAAGGTAAATATTTTTGTTGGACGCTGGAGGAATTGAAGAAGGTTCTATCCGGGGACGAAGTGAAGTTGGCGCGAGATGTTCTTGGTGTGACCGAGCAGGGAAATTTTGTTGATCATAGTGATCCCGAAGCTTTGCCGAATCAGAATGTCCTCCATTACAAGAAAGTGCGGGCATCCTTGAGTGGCGAGGAGACTGTCGCAGTAAAAGGGATTCTGGAGAAGCTGGCAAAAGTGAGGGCGAAGCGCGTGCCGCCGCCGACAGACGACAAGGTATTGGCGTCGTGGAATGGATTAATGATTGGATCAATGGCCAGAGCCGGAAGAGTGCTCGGTGAGCAGAAGTATCTGCAGGCCGCCGAAAAAGCGCATCGCTTTGTGAAGGCAAAGCTGTGGGATGCCGAGAAGGAACGTCTTTCCCACCGCTGGAGGGACGGCGAAAAGGATGAGACCTTACAAGCGGAGAGTTATCTCTTTTTTCTGCGGGGAACACGTCAATTGTATGAAGCGACCCTTGATGCTGGGGTGCTGGCATTTGCGGTGAAGTTGGCAGAGGAATCAAAAAAGCATTTTTACGATGAGGAGAATGGGGGATTTTTTCAGGGGGAGAAGCGTGATGATTTGGTGCTCAGGTTGAAAGGTCAGCACGATTCGGCCATCCCCACAGAGAGTTCGGTGGCGGTGAGGGAATTTTTGATTCTAGCCGAAATTACCGGGAGAAAGGATTTTTCGGAGGTAGCGGAAAAGACCCTTCGGGCTTATGTCCCTCTGATTCGGGAGGCTCCGGGTGGAATGGGGGAAATGATTCGAGGAATGAGGATGTATCTCAAGAAGCCTGCCCGCCTCGTAATTGTGGGTCAGGAGGGACAGCAGGAGATGTTGAATTTGGCGGCGAAGCATCCCGATCCCAATATGATTTTGCTAAGCTCGAATGGACCGGTCAGTGACTTTACCAAGACCTTGAAGCCGAGAGGGGACAAAGCGACAGCCTATTATTGTGAAGGGGAAACCTGTCAGCTGCCGGTCAACACGCCTGAAAAATTACAGGCTTTGCTTCTCAAGCAGAGCGCAAAGTAAGGATGGCGAGTTCCGGCGAGCAGGCAAAGCGAACGCGCAGGCCTACAGTGCCGATGCCTCGCCCGACCCAGAGCTGGGATTGCTCTTTCTCGTAGTGTCCGTAGATATAGTTTTTGCCGTACTTTACCTTGGCCGGGGCGTATCCGATCAGAGGGACGCGGCATTGTCCTCCGTGGGTATGGCCAGAGAGTTGAAGGTCGATGCGATGGGAGGGGCGTAAATGGTCGAAGGCATCCGGTTCGTGGACGAGCGCGATGACGGGCTGGTGTCTTTGATGCCCGCTCCAGGTTTTTGAGGGGTCCGGGGTGCCTCCCCAAATGGAGTCGATACCGGCGATGAAAACATCCTCACCTTTGATTGAAAGGGTCGTTCCGGCATTCGCGAGATAGCTCACTCCGGATTTTTCGATGGTCTTGCGGAGAAGTGATTGGGAGCAGTGCCAGCGATCATGGTTTCCCGGGCTGGCGATGATTCCGTGCGGTGCGGAGAGGGCTTTGAGTTCACGGAATAACTCGGGAAGCGAGGATTGATCTTGAATGATAAAGTCTCCGGTGAGGGCAATGAGGTCCGGAGATTCCTCTTTGAGCGCGGCGATGACTTTGGCGAGGAGTTTGTCATCAGAGCCTGGTCGGTAGTGAAGGTCAGTCACCTGGGCGATCTTAAATCCGTTGAGAGCCTTGGGCCAGCGGGGCAGGGTGATTTCGCGATGGGTGGTCGAGAGTTGGTCGGGCTCGATCGCTCCAGCCCAAATGCCGCTGGGTATGCTGGCGGCAAGAAGTCCGATTGAGCTGCGGCGGGTGATTTTTCTCAGGGACTCGAGTTTCGGCTTGCTGGACATCTAGGCGGGTTTTCTTTATGGTAAAACGTATGAGTGAGGCAAGGTTGTCTATTCCAGAGTATGCCATGGCACTGGCAGAGGTGGCGAGTTTGCGCTCTGAGGACCCGTTTCGAAAAGTGGGGGCGGCCGCGCTCGATTGGGATAACCGCGTTATTGCTACAGCATACAACGGATTGGCGCCGGGATTTGATGCGCCAGGAGGATTCTGGGATGACCGAGATGGCCGGCAGAAATATATGCTCCATGCCGAGGTAAATCTTTGCAGCCTCTTTAAGCGCGGCGAAGCAAAATTGGTTGCGACGACGACGATGCCATGCACTGCTTGCATGCAGACCCTGTGTGCCTACGGGATCAAGGAAATCTACTATCGTGAGATTTACCGGGAGTCGGATGCTCCCGAGATTGCCAAATTATATGGCATTCATCTGGAGCAAGTTGCACCAACCGACGTTTAAGTGATTATTCTCCCGTCGGTGGGCCGCTTTCGAGTTCTAGGTCTCCGCCGTAGAAGCTCTTGACGTAACCAAATTCAATTAAGGTGTCCTGCCAGGGAGCGAGGATCTTTGGGTTGCCGAAGACACGCCGTGCCCGAGCCAGCCATTTTTCGGCCTCGGCACCGTTGTCGTTATTGTATTCGAGCGCGGCATTTCCGTAGTAGTAAATTGGCGAGTCGGAGAGGAAATCGGTATCCGCGATGTATTCCTTTGCTCCATCGGCGTCTTTGAGTTTCAATTTACAAAGGAGGCTCTTGAACTTGATCAGCGGAATCATGCTGGCGTAATTAGAGTCTCCGGAGGCCTCTTTGAGGAGTGATTCGAGATCAGCCAATGACTCCTGATATTTCTGGGAGACGAATTTGATTTCGGCGATGTTGAAGCGGACGTTAAAATCGCCCTTTTGAATTTCCAAGGCAGTTTTGAAAGCGTCCAGAGCTTTGTCGAAATTACGGAATTCAACGTAGCAGGCACCCCGGAGATTCAGGATGGCGGGGTTTTGATCGTAGATTTCCTCGGCTTTTCTGATTTCCGCAAGGCATTCGAAGACTCTTTTCTGATCAAAGAGTTGTTTGCTGCGTTGGGCGCTTTCCCCGTATTTTTTTTGGTCCTCTTCTGAGAGGGCTCTGATGTCAGCGATCCATTGTGGGATCTCTTGTTTCTCTGCTTCAGCAGATTTTGGTTTTTGCGCCGATAGGCAGAGGGTTGAAACCAGAAGGGCGAGAGTGATTTTTTTCATAGGGAAAAGGAATTCTTTGAGAAGCCTAGGGAAGTCAAATTGCCTAGGCAATATTAGAATAGAGACCTTTTTGAGCAAGATACGTTCGAATTTTTTTCGGAAGCCATCGGGCAGGAATGGCGCTGGAGATGTCCTCTCTGATTTGGGACGAGGAAGCAGGGTGATCTCCTTCGATGAAATGAGCCTGGTAATCGGGACGGGAGTCAGGGTGTCCGTCTCTCCCAATCACAATAAATTCAACATCTTCCGCGAGCCGTTCGGGGTGTTTCCAGCGAGGCAGGGAATTCCATTGATCGAGCCCCAGAATAAGGAAAAGACGGCAGTCGCCCCGAAACGTGTTCTTGAATTCGCGTAAGGTTTCCCAAGTGTAGGACGGAGGTGGCTTTTCCAGTTCGATGTCACTGACATGGGCCCAAGGGATATCCTGGATTGCTATCTTGATCATTTCCAGGCGCTCTTGGTCGGAGGCACCGGGTGAGTCTGTCTTATGAGGGGACTGCCGACAGGGTAGGAAAATTACTTGATCCAATTCGAGGGCGAGTTGCGCCTTGCGGGCAATTTCCAGATGTCCCAGGTGAATGGGGTCGAAGGTTCCTCCAAAGAATGCCAGACGGGGAGGGAGAGACACGGGAATTGAGGCTTATGGAGCGGCGGAACGGACGATCTCGATTTGACCCATCAAGTTGTCCTGTTTGGCCTTGAATTGGTTCATTTTCATCAGTTCGAGGAGGGCGAGGAAGGTGACGATGACCTCGACCTTCGAGGTGGCCTCCTTGAAGAGGGATTGCAGGGTCATCCCTTGGCCTGGTTGGAGACTGACGAGGAGGAATTCGATCTTATCATTGACGGTATAGCGGTCATCGACGATGTCGCCAAAGTCCCGGGCCTCCTCGAACCGCTTCAGGACATTCTGGAAGGCTCTGATGAGGTCAAAAATGGAAACTTCGGCCAAGGGAGTCGGCTCAAGATCCTCGGGTTTTGCATTTTTTTCGGGAGTGAGAGCAAAGACCGATTCTTGCTCGACCTCCCGGCGGGCCAGGAAACCGGCGGCATCCTTGAATTTTTTGTATTCAATGAGTTGGCGGATCAATTCCCAACGAGGGTCGTCCTCGTCCGCCTCGTCCCCTGGAGGCTGCTCCCGCTTGGGGAGAAGGGTCCGGCTTTTAATATACATCAAGTTGGCCGCCATAGAGATGAATTCAGAGGCCAAATCGATGTTGAGAAGTTTGAAGGTCTCGAGGTAATCGAGATATTGGGTTGTGACCCGTTCCAAGGATATATCGTAAATGTCCACCTCGTCTTTCCTGATGAGGTAAAGAAGCAGGTCTAAGGGGCCTTCGAATATTTCCAGGCTGACTTTGTAGTCGGCAGATTCCACGTAGGAGAGATACCCGAGGTGGTAGAGTACGGCGAGTGAAATACTAATCGAATGCTTGGATTATTTTCGATGGTCAATCGTCTATCCATTGATTAGTATTCCCCTGTGGACAATTTTGTCGATCAGCAACGCCTTGATGAATATCAAAAACGCGTGGCTGATTGGATTGCAAAACAAGGGATCTTTTTCCAATTACGCTATGCCGGAACCATGGGTGGTGGGTCCGTGGTCAAGCAGTTGGGAATGTTGTTTTCGAGATTACTGGTGGTGCTGCTGCTATGCTTAGGAGTGTCGTTTTTTGCCCTTAGTCACTATTTCGGAGGGGATGATTACCGAAGCGAAGCAACGGCTGCGCTGGGTGAGGTATTGGGGGCCAGTTCTATCGAAGCCAAGAAGTTTGAGAAAGCCAGGGGTGTTTCGACTTTTCAAGACCTTGTCATTGAAGGTGGGGAGGAGAGCTTTTTCTATCAGGCTGAAATCAATCGCCTAGCAGCAGCCTCGAGCTTTCTCACTGGAATTACCTCCAAGTGGACACCCGAGCAGGTGAGGATAAAGTCAGCCTATTTTGGACTCAAAGCTGGAGGGGATCAGGAGGAAATGGAGAATTCCTTTGCTTCGATTATCGCGAGCATGTCGGAGGGGAATCTGGAGTCCATTGAGATTGATGAGTTGAGTTGTGACTGGGGGTATTCCAAGGTGACACACGGAAGACTAGAAAAAACAAATTTTCGCGCCTCACGGGATCAAGGAGTTTGGAGAATCTCGCTCGAGGGAGGACGGTTCAGTCAGAATTGGTTGAAGAATCTCGATGTCAAGGAGGCCAAGTTGGTGTGTGATTCGGATGGAATCAGAGTGGAGAAGTTGCTCTTGTCTAAGAACGGCGGGGAGATTGAGCTTGCTGGTTCAATCATGGGGCCGGCGGCACGTCCGAAATTTGATTTAAAAGGACCATTTCAATCATTACCCATACTATCCTTGGTGAGGCTTCCAGGGATTGACGTGAGGGAGTTTATGTCGGGTTCGATTTCCGGGGATCTGAAAATTTCCGGATCAACTGATTATCGTATTGTGATGGAAGCCGATGTGGAGTTGCGGGGGAATGATGTGGTGACTTTTCGCGAGAAGTGGGATCTCTTTCGGGCGATTTCAGTTCTTGATGTGGACCGGACATACCGGCGGGTTGATTTCGAAGAGGGTATGTTTTCCTTCAAGACTGGGGGAGGAGAGATGGAGGTGAATGGGATTGATCTGAAGTCGGGTTCATTGGCTGCGTTGAAGGGCGAATTTAAAACCCATTTGCCCAGTCAGAGGGAAGCTGCCGAGGCCCTAGAAATCGTGTTGACCGAAGGGATTGGTTCGGGGAGTTTTAAATCTGATAGCACCGACACTTCGGCGGCCAAGGATCTGGAAGATGAGCGGATGAGCCTGAAGACTGCGGCGGGTCTTTTGCAGGAGGAGGAAAACTATCTTAATCTCGATAATTCAGAGTTAGCCGGGCTTTCGGAGGCCCAGCGTGGGGTCATGACTCCGCAGCAGATCGATGATATGCGGATGAGAGATGAGATGAATGTCTACCGGGTTCGTGGAGATTTAAGCCTTGGAGTGGCGGCAATCGCTTTCGCGAAATACGATAACCTGATCAAGATGTTCCCGGCCGATGCTCAAGGGTGGCGCTGGGTTCCTTTTAAGATCAAAAACACCTTTTCACGGGTCTCTGCGGATGTCGCAAAGGAAGTTCTCGAGGAAGCGAGACGGGAAGAGGACTATACTGAGGAGGAATAATCTTCTCACCTGAGAGGTCCTTAAAACTCCAGCGAGTTGGCAATGGTGAGGGTCGCATTACTCTTGTTGAGAGTGTATAGGTGTAGGCCTGAGACTCCTTCGTCGATGAGTTCCTGGCATTGATTTATCGCATATTGGACTCCAGCCTGTCGGATGGCTTTGGCGTCATTTCCTGCGGTGTTAAGCGCTTTCAATAGTGTTGCGGGAAATCGGCTTCCCTCGGCGAGTTCAGCCATTCTCTTCATGCCGGAAATTGTCGTGATCGGCATGATGCCTGCCACGATCGGAAGATCGATTCCTTCGAGAGCACATCGATCCCGGTAGTCCAAGAAGTCGTGGTTGTCGAAAAAGAGCTGGGTGCAAATGTAGTCAGCACCCTCATCGACTTTTGCTTTGAAGTATTCCATTTCCTTGAGCCGGTTTTGAGTGGCGGGGTGGCCCTCGGGAAATCCGGCGACGCCAATTTCAATGGGGTGGTGATGGTTCTTGATGAATTTCACCAGATCGGCGGCAAACTTGAAGTCGTCTTTGCTGCGATCGTAGTGGGGTTCATTCCGTGGTGGATCGCCCCGCAGAGCCAGAATGGTATTGACTTGATCCTTCGAATAGTGGTCGAGAATCTCGGACATTTCATCTTCGGAGTGTCCAATGCACGTCAGGTGGGGGACCGTTGGGACAGAGGCTTCCTTCATGATGCGCTGAACCAGGGAGCGGGTGCGGCCCCGGGTTGTCCCGCCGGCTCCGTAGGTCACACTCACGAAGGCTGGATCTAGTTTTCCCAGATCATCGACTGTCTTCAGTAAATCATCTGCTCCAGCGTCGTCTTTTGGAGGAAAAAACTCAAAAGAGAGAGTTGGTTTTGGGGCTTTGAGAAGGGAAAGAATCTCCATCTGCCGACAGCTTAAAATCTCCCTGTGTCCAGTCTACGCAAAAGCGCGATTTTTTGTGCAACTTGGCCTCCACTTTGTGGTTAACTCGTCTAGTTCAGTCCTATGGCACGCACTATTTTCATCATTCTGTCACTGATGACCCTGAATTCTTCGGGATTTATGGGTTGTGAGGCAGAGCCTAAAAAAGGGGGAGATAAACCTGAGCGGGGTGGAGAAAGACCGTCATCCCAGGATATGGTGAAGCGACTGGATACCGATAAGAACGGCGAAATCTCATTTACTGAATTTTCAGCCAGCAATAGGATTCAATCTCTCGATGAGGTGGTCAGGAAGAAGATTTTTGACCGTTTGGATAAGGATGGTGATGGGGTGATTTCGAAGAATGAACTGAGACGCCCCCATGACTCAAAGGGGCCTCATGGCGGATTTGCATTTCCACTATTTGAGAAAATGGATGCCAACAAAGACCGCCAGGTGGGCATTGAGGAATTTTCAAATTCTCCCAAATTCAAAGAGATGCCGCCGGAGCGTGTTCGTCGTATTTTTGATCAAATGGACCGCAACAAGGATGGGTTTTTAAGCCGCAAGGACCATTCCAAATTGGTGCATGACCGCCGTGGTAAAAAAGGTGGCAGGCCCGAAGGAGGAATGAAGAATCTCGACACTAATGGAGACGATAAAGTTTCAAGGGAAGAATTCCAAAAGAGTTCATTTGCTCTTGGGATGCCTGAGGAGGGGAGAGAGAAGCTATTTCAAAAGCTCGATAAAAATGCCGATGGCTTTCTGGATTCAAGCGAACTTCGCGACCCCCGGAAGAAGGGGTCTAAAAAATAACCTCGAACCAGAAGCCGGCGTAGACTTCATCGTCGCGGTTTGAATCGCTCAAGGAGAAGCTGGAGCCTGCGAATGGCGTGAAGGCTATTTCGTCGGAGAGGGCATAGGTCAGAGTAATTCTGCTGAAAAAATCGTGAAAGCTGCTGTCGCCGTAAAAGTCGGATGCGAAGCTGACTCCGTTACTGATTGCAATGAAGACAGAGTCGGAGAGTGGTTGGCTCCACTCCAATTCAGTGTCCGCATACCAACCGTCAGCAGCAAAGTCGTAGTGTAGCTCTCCGCTAATGGTCCAATCATCGTGAGGGCGATAGCGAAAGTAGGTTCCCAAATCGCTGCCGCTGTTGAGAGAGCTACGATCCAACTCGCGATAGGTGATCGATCCGCCGATCCAGAGTTGCTCGGCGACTTGGTGATCCAGTTCCAAATAGGCCGAGTTTGCTGAAAAATCTCCGTCGCTTTCAGCGAGATGCCAGACGCCGAAGTTGAGCGATGATTCATTGGAGAGGGCGAACTCCGCTTGAAGTTGAAATTCCAGCGATGCGCCGGCGAGATCATATCCGCGATAAAGATAGCCGGAACGAATTCCGGTGACGGCTTCGATCCCCAACTTAATTTCGTTTTCAATCTCCGCTTGGGCGGGCGTAAACGTAATAGGACACAGGCAAAAAAGAAGCGCATTCCGAATCATCGTGGTAACTCTGCGAAAGGCGCTTGCTTTGGTCAATCTCGGAGAAATTTACTCTTCCTTGGGCTTCTCCACGTAGGTGGATTTGATGCGTAGGTCGCGGAGGGCAATCGAAGTCGCGCTTCCGGGGCTTGAGGTCATGAGCTCGGCTCCCTTGTTATTTTTTGGGAAGGCGATGACTTCGCGGATCGAGTTTTCCTTGCAGGCCAGCATTACGACGCGATCGAGCCCCAGGGCAATGCCGCCGTGGGGAGGAGCGCCGTATTTGAAGGCGTCGAGGATGTGCTCGAATTCCTCGGCAGCCTCTTCTTCGCTAATTCCGAGCGCCGTGAACATCGAACTCTGCAAGTCGGCTTCGTGGATTCGAATCGAACCGCCACCCAGTTCATAGCCATTGAGCACGACGTCGTAGGCTTGGGCACGAAGCCCATCGAGTTCGCCATTGCGAAGTTTTTCCTCGTCTTCTTTGAGTGGGCGGGTGAAGGGATGGTGCACCGCGACGTGGCGGCCTTCCTCTTCGTCATAGGCGAGGAGAGGGAATTCCGTGACCCAAAGGAAATCGAGCTCCTCGTTCCCTTTGAGCAACTCCCTAAGGCTGGCAACCTCAAGGCGGATGCGTCCGAGGACGTCGCAGGCAGGCTCCCAGCTGTCGGCTGCGAAGAGGATGAGGTCTCCGGGTTCGATGTTGAGTTTGCTGCGAAGAGCTTCCACTTCGCTGTCGGTCATCCGCTTCACGAATGGCGAACGCCAGGTCGTGCGGTCGGTGTCGCGGGCCTGAATGTAGGCGAGTCCCTTGGCTCCAGCTTCCTGAGCCAGCTTAGTGAGCTTGTCGATTTGGCCGGTGGAAATGTCCGCAAAGCCTTTCGCGTTGATTGCTTTAACAACGCCGCCGTTGGCAACAGTTCCGGAGAAGACGCGAAATTCGCAGTCTTTGAGGTCCTCGGTAAGGTCAACCATCTCCATGCCGATGCGACGTTCGGGCTTATCGGAGCCATAGCGATCCATAGCGTCTTTCCAGGTGAGACGCTCAAATGGAGTAGGGACTTCCACTCCACGGGCTTGTGAGAACATCGAGGAGAGCATTCCTTCGATCATTCCGATAATGTCGTCTTGTGAGACAAAGGAGGCCTCGATATCGATCTGGCTGAATTCCGGCTGTCGGTCTGCTCGCAGATCTTCGTCGCGGAAGCAACGGGCTATCTGGAAATACTTTTCGACGCCGGCAACCATGAGCATCTGCTTGTATTGTTGGGGTGCTTGCGGAAGGGCGTAGAATTTTCCGGGGTTGATGCGCGAAGGCACGAGAAAGTCTCGGGCTCCTTCCGGAGTGGCTTTGGAGAGGATGGGGGTTTCAACTTCCAGGAAACCTTCGTCCGAAAGGAAATCACGGGCGGCTTTGGTGATGATATGACGCTGTTTGAGGTTTTCGCTCAGGCGCGGGCGGCGAAGGTCGAGATAGCGATGCTTGAGACGGAGGTCTTCGTTGGAGAGTTCCTTGTCGAGCTGGAAGGGGAGCACCTCTGCCTTGTTGACAATATTGAGCTCCTTGGCGACGAGTTCAACTTGCCCGGTGGCAAGATCGTCGTTGGTGGCGTCCACCTCTTCGGTTTTAAGTCTGGCAGTGACCGTCCCCGTGACTTGAATCACGTCTTCTTCACGAAGTGAGTGGGAAAGCTTGGCGGCCTCGATGGAGTCATCGGGACGGAAAACTACTTGGGTCAGGCCTTCGCGGTCGCGGAGGTCGATAAAGATCACGCCTCCGTGGTCACGCGTGGAATTCACCCAACCGGTCAAGGTGACGGTTTGTCCGATATGCTCGGAGCGAATTTCGTTACAGTGGTGTGTTCTCATGATGTGGTGTTGAGTCGTTTTAGGATGGAGTCCGCGACGTCGGCGTTGGCCGTAATCGTTTCTTCAGTTCTTGAGGAGAGGGTTTTCATTACGAGCTCGGGGAATTCATTTCCCACGACGAGGGCCAGTTGGGCGCCCGATTGTTCGGCTTGTTTGAATTGCTTGCCGACTTTAGTTGGAGCTAGTGGATAGGTCACTGCGATTCCGGCGCTGCGAAGTTGCGAAGCCAGGCCAAGAACGTCGAGTTCTTTCGATTCGTCGGCAAGGACGATGAAAACGTCGCAAGCTTTGTCCGCTTCGAGTGCTTCTTGCATCTTTGCGGCAGCGTGTGGTGTTTCTTCGATGAGATGACGAATGACAACGTCGCCAATCGCAAATCCGGCGGCGGGGAGGTCAACCGAACCATCGGAGAGGCTGGAGATGAGGGTGTCGTAACGTCCGCCCCCTGCGACGGCGCGGAGGGATTTTCTGGCATCAAAGACTTCGAAGACCACGCCGGTGTAGTAGGCGAGGCCGCGCACGATAGAAAGATCGACTTCGACTTCGTCCCGCATGCCCCGGGCTTCGAGATTGGCAAGGATGTTGTCTAGGTTTTCGCCGAGAGCTTCGGGCTGCTCGATGGCGTTGTTGACTTCGTCGGCGGTGAGGCCGAGAGACGAGAGGTTTTCCTCCGTGACCTCGGGCTTGTTGCGCTCAAGCTTGTCGACGATCTGGAGAAGTTCGGCGGTTTGTGCTTTGCTAAGACCTTTCTTTTCACCGAAGGCCTGCCAGTAGCTACGATCGGAAAGACGGATGACGTAGTCGCCGGGCTGGAAACCAAGTTCACGCATTAATTCGATCGCGAGGGCGATGAGTTCGGCGTCTGCTCCGGAATTTGATTCGCCGATGAGGTCGACATTGAATTGGTAAAACTCGCGGGTGCGGCCTTTCTGGGGCTTTTCGTAGCGGAAGCACTGACCGATTTCGAACCAACGCATCGGCTTTTGGTAATTCCGCTGCACGGTGGCAGCGAGGCGACCGAGCGAGGCGGTGACTTCGGGACGAAGGGTGATATCGCGTCCGCCCTGGTCTTCGAATCGGAAGAGCTGGCTGCTCAATTCGCCGCCCGACTTCTTGAGGTAGAGTTCGGTAGGTTCGAGAAGGGGAGTTTCGTATTCGAGGAAGCCATAGCGTCTCGCCACTTCACGAAAAGTCCGGAAGAGATAATTGCGCACTGCGCAGTCTTCGGGACGAAAATCACGAAAACCGGGGAGACTTTGAAAACCTTTGGCCATGGAATGTAAAGGGGATGGGTCGCGGGCGCGCGAGGATAGGACCCGATTTCCACTTGTCGAGACGGGATTGTCATGAGGTCTCAATAGATTTTTTTCGGGAGGAGGGAATTGGACTGAAAATCACCAATCCAGACCTAATTAGGGCAAAAATTGCAGGTTTATTTACATCGATGAATGATTGGTGATTCCAAAGAAGTTGCACATTTCAACCGTATTTATTCACAATCCCTTGTAAAATTTTAGTGAAACATGAAAGAGGAGACAGGCGTCAGACGTTAGAAAATGTTTTTGTAGCCAGCTAAGGGGCAATCTGCATACTCCGCCGCGAGATGCCAGAGCCAACACCGACCTCACGTATCGTCCTCCCTACTCGTCGCAATTTTCTTGCGGCAACGGCCGCCGCTGCGGCAGGCCTCGGTGCCTCCGTGGGAACCAGCCAAGCATTTCTTTTCCGCCGTTCCATTCCTCTTGATATGAGTGAGCTTTCCCCTAGCTGGGTTGCCGATCAAGGGGAGCGTAGTATTCAAAGTTATGCGGACTTTCTTTCCGGGCTTCGCCTGAAGTATGTCACACCGATGCAAGTCATTGAGTCGCATGCCAAGAAAAAGGGGAGCGTGTGGAATGCTCTTCCTCCTCGCTCGATGTGGCGAAATATGGGAAGTAGCTTAAAATTGGCCGACAAGATTGCGGCTCAGGTTGGCACTCCGGTTAGAGAAGTGACGTCTGCTTACCGTAGTCCGGCATACAACCGTCGTTGCCCCGGCGCAAAAAGCCATTCCTGGCACATGAAAAATTGCGCACTTGATCTCAAGTTCGCTACTTCTACTTCGAGAGTTGCAGCCGCTGCCCGTTACCTGCGCAGCAAGGGGGTCTTTAAAGGTGGCGTGGGGCGATACAGTTCTTTCATCCACGTGGACACCCGCGGGCACAACGTAGATTGGTAGTCTGCTTCTTAATTTGGATTTTTGAAAAGGCCGCCTCGTAATGATGCGAGTTCCCAAAGAGCGGCGACGCTTCGTCGTTTGAGACTTTTTTGGGTGGAGCAAAGTCCAACTTCGTAAGCGGCGAGTTTGGGTGCCTGATCGATGATCTGCACTTTATCTCGAAAAGGACTTTTCTCGAGGACTAGTTCGGGAACCACTCCGATACCGCATCCCAGACGAACCATGGCAATGCTGGCTTCGTTTCCCGAGACTTCGGTGGTGATCTGGGGCCGAATGGAATATTTATTGAGGTAGGCATCGAGTCTTCGACGGGAGAGGCCACTGCTGGGAAGAACCAAAGTTGCCGTCGCAAGATCGAGGGAGCCATCACGCATGGGAACGGCGGATTTATTTTTCGGTCCGATGAAAACCAGCGCGGTCTTTCTCAACGGGAGAAACTCCAGCTTTCCCGGTTGGCGATCCGGGAGGGCGGCGACTGCGAGATCGAATTCTCCGGTGAGTACCTGTGGAACGGCGTCCTCGGCTGCGCCGGTCTTGAGTGAGATTTGTACGGAAGGATAGCGGGTTCGGAAGGCTTCGAGGAGGTTGGGGAGGAGATTGTAAACTGCCGTGACCGAGGCATAGATCGAAATTTCTCCGGAAGTGAGTTCATTGCCCGAGAGCTCGGACTTCATCGATTCCCAATCAAGCAGGGCCTGCCGCGCGTAGCGGCTGAAGGTGATCCCCGCCTCGGTCAGGGCTACTCCCCGGTTGTCCCTCAGGAAGAGGGCTACGCCGACATTTTCCTCGAGACGTTGAATTGCGCGGGTGAGGGCGGAGGCGCTCATATTGCAGGCCTGGCTTGTTTTCCCAAAATGAAGGGTTTCGCAGAGGTGGAGAAAAGGGCGGAGTTCGTCGGGATTCACTGGTGTTTCATATATTGCAATACTGTCTTCCGATCAATTCAATAAGTGAAATGAGATTCGTCGTTTACAATTCTGGGATTCCTGACATTGAGAGCCGTCAATCCAACTACTCACAGCATGAGCACGAACTACTTCAACACTCTTCCTCTCCGTCGCCAACTCGATGAACTCGGCACCTGCCGCTTCATGGACTCTTCGGAATTTTCCAACGGCGTGACTGCGGCCAGAGGCCTCAAGATCGTCATCGTCGGATGCGGAGCCCAAGGACTTAACCAGGGCCTCAACATGCGCGACTCCGGTCTCGACGTTTCATACACTCTTCGCGCTGCTGCGATTTCAGAGAAGCGCCAGTCCTACCTCAATGCCACCGAGAATGGTTTCGCCGTCGGCACCTATGAGGAAATGCTTCCCACAGCCGACATTGTGATGAATCTCGCACCAGACAAGCAGCACACCGACGTGGTGAACACCGTCGTGCCTCTCATGAAGGAAGGTGCTTGCTTCTCCTACGCCCACGGATTCAACATCGTGGAAGAGGGGACCGAGATCCGCAGCGACCTCACCGTGATCATGGTGGCTCCGAAGAGCCCCGGTTCCGAGGTGCGTGAAGAATACAAGCGTGGCTTTGGTGTTCCGACTCTCATCGCCTGCCATGGTGAGAACGATCCTTCCGGCGAAGGTATCGAGATTGCCAAGGCTCTTTGTGTTGCTCAGGGCGGAGATCGTGCCGGTGTGCTCGAGTCTTCTTTCGTTGCTGAAGTGAAGTCCGACCTTATGGGAGAGCAGACTATTCTCTGTGGACTTCTTCAAGCTGGTTCCATTCTTTGCTTCGACAAGATGAAGGCTGACGGGATAGACACAAAGTGGGCTGTCAAATTCATCCAGCACGGATGGGAAGTGATCACCGAGGCTCTCAAGCACGGTGGCATCACCAACATGATGGACCGTCTTTCCAACCCGGCGAAAATCAAAGCATTCGAACTCTCCGAGCAGCTCAAGTTCATTATGCGTGATCTTTTCTACAAGCACATGGACGACATCATCTCCGGTGAGTTCTCCAGCACTATGATGGCTGATTGGGCCAACGATGACGTTAATCTTCTTGGATGGCGCAAGGACACCGGCGAGACTGAATTCGAACAAACCGAAGGCGAAGGAGACATCACTGAGCAGGAATACTTCGACAAGGGAATCCTCATGGTCGCCTTCGTGCGTGCCGGAGTTGAGCTTGCCTTCGAAGCCATGGTGGAAGCCGGCATCGAACCTGAGTCTGCTTACTACGAGTCCCTTCATGAAACTCCGCTTATCGCCAATACTATCGCACGTAAGAAGCTCTACGAAATGAATCGCGTCATTTCCGATACGGCCGAATATGGTTGTTACCTCTTCTCACACGCAGCGGTACCTCTTTTGCAGGACTTCATGGCGGGTGTGGACACCAGCGTTATTGGTAAGGAACTCTCCTCTGCCGACAATGGCGTCGACAACCAAACTCTCGTTCAAGTGAACGCCGAGCTCCGTGAACATCCCGTCGAGGAGATTGGCATCTACCTTCGTGAAGCCATGGGGGCGATGAAGGCCATCGTGAGCTAGGCAGTTCCGATTAACATTTCAAAAGCCCGGAGCCTCTTCAAGGCCCGGGTTTTTTGTGATTGCCGGTCCGAGGATCTTCGAGGCATTCAAAGAGGGTGATACCCCTTGATAGAGTGTGCCGGGCTTAATGGGGCCAATTTGTTAGCCTTTCCCTCGCTTGATCGCCCTGGCGGTTAAGTTTGTTAATGGAGCCTGACACGTAGGATCTACGGCTCATGGTTTACCAGTCATGATACCAACTAATTGCCAGTGTTCAGGCTGAAATCAATGAGCTCCAGCTGGAGGAGCAGGAGAGTGCCGATGACGCTAAGAACAAAAATAAGATCACGATGTAGAAAGCGGCAACTTAAAGCAATCAAGAAAGCCAAGTTTGCAGAAATGCGGGCGTGGCTTCTTTGATTTTAGGGAGTTTCTTGAATCCGCTCGTTGATTTCCCCAATGGCCCATTGGGCGTGTTCGGTCACGAGGGAGGCCTCGTTGTGGGCGGTGGCGTAGAGGGCTGGAAGATCGTCTTGATCGCCGGTGTTGCCGAGGGCGACGCAGACGTTTCTCAGGAAGCGGTCGCGTTTGATTCGTTTGATGGGAGACTTCGCGAAGAGGGCTCGGAATTGCTCAAGGTCGAGAGCGAGGAAGTCGCGGAGGCGATGCTCAAAGAGGCCGGGTCGGGCGTGGAGGCTGGCCTCGCGGGAGACCTGGGCGAAGCGGTTCCAAGGGCAGGCGTCGAGGCAGTCGTCGCAGCCGTAGATGCGGTCGCCGATGGCGCGACGGAATTCAAGCGGGATGCTCCCTTTGTGCTCAATGGTGAGATAGGAAATGCAGCGCTTTGCGGCCAGTTGTCGTGGGCCGGTGATAGCCTCGGTCGGGCAGGCTTGGATACAGGCGGTGCATTTGCCGCAGTGGTCGCTCGATGCTTTGTCGGGTTCGAGCTCGAGGGTGGTAAGGAGTTCGCAAAGGAAAAACCAAGTGCCGAGTTTACGATGGATTTGTACCGTGGATTTTCCATTCCAGCCGAGACCTGAGGCACTGGCGAAGTCGCGCTCCAGGATGGGGCCCGTATCGACGTAGTAGCGCTGCTGGCCGCCCATGTCTTCGAGAGCGAGATTGAGATCTTTGAGCTTTTCTTCGATAAGGTCGTGGTAGTCGTCGTTCCACGAGTAGCGGGCGATACGATAGCCGGTGTCTGGGTGATCCTTTGCGGGGAGGTAATTCAGAGCGAGGGAGATGACCGAGCGACAGCCGGGAAGGACTTCGCGGGGATCGCAACGACGTTCGACGTTTCGTTCGAGCCAGCCCATGTCACCGGCGTGACCCTGCTCGACCCAATCGAGATAGTTGTCGGCGTGAGGCGCGCGTTGCGCGGCCGAGACGCGGCAATCATCAAAGCCGAGCTGCCGGGCGACGAACTGGACGTTCCTTTTGACCGTTTCCGGTGTCATTCCGGTTGGGAGAAATAGTAGCGGGCAGATTCGATGATCCCGGTGGTAATCTCGTCGAAGTTCAGTTGGTTGGTTTCAATGGCGAGGTGGGCGCATTCTTTGTAGAGCGGGATTCGGGTCTCGAGCAATTTTCGGATTGTCCCGGCGGGGTCTTCGTTATTGAGAAGAGGACGGTTGTTGTTGCGGGCGGTTCGGTTGTGGATTTCTTCGGGGCTGGCGACGAGCCAGATGACGTAACCCATTTTTCGGAGGAGTTGGCGGTTTTCCTCGCGGATAATGATGCCGCCTCCGGTGGAAATGATGTGTCCGGATTGCGTGAGAAGAGATCGGAGAAGAGCGGTTTCCATGTCGCGAAAGGCATCCTCGCCTTCTTCTTCGAAAATTTCCGGAATGCTGCGTCCCTGTTGTTCCTCGATCAACTGGTCGGTATCGATGACGGGATAGCTCAAGGTTTTGGACAGGCTGCGCCCGATGGTGGACTTGCCTGTTCCCATGAAACCTACGAGGATAATGTTCTCCGTCATGCTGATGGTGAAAAGTCTAGCTTCTTAATTCGATTCATGAAGCTGTATTTGCTAAAGATCCGCCGTGGACACGAAATTAGTCGTCGCAGATTTTGAAGATTGGCGTGAAACCGTCGATGAAGCAATCGCTCTTTTGGAGCAGGGAGGGGTCGTGGCATTGCCTACGGAGACCGTCTACGGGCTGGCGGCAGATGCTTTCAATGCCGAGGCTGTGGCTAAGGTGTTCGAGATCAAGGAACGTCCCAGCTTTGATCCGCTGATCGTGCATATCGGCCACAAACGCGATTTGGAAAAAGTGGCGATGGTGCCCGAGGAGTTGGATGAATTGGTTGATGAGCTCATTGAGGCTTATTGGCCGGGACCCTTGACCTTGGTCTTGCCGAAACGGCCGGAGGTGCCGGATATTGTGACCAGCGGGCTCGATACCGTGGCGGTGCGGATCAGTGCACATGAGGTGATGCGAGGAGTTTCCCGACAAATGCCGGTCGCGGCGCCGAGCGCGAATCGCTTCGGGCGGATCAGCCCAACCTCGGCACAAGCCGTTCTTGAGGAGCTTGGCGGGAAAATTCCTCTTGTGATCGATGGCGGGGCCTGTCGTGACGGGGTGGAAAGCACGATTGTCGCTCCGTCGATGGAGGAGAAAGGGCTGGTTTTGCGAATGTTGCGTCCGGGGCCGATTCCGAAGGAAGATTTGCGTAAGTTTGCCAAAGTGGTGAAGCCCAAGAAGACCAAGGCGGACCACATCGAGTCGCCGGGACAAATCGAGAGCCACTACGCGCCGACAACCCCGATGATCTTCATGGATAAGAAAGTGACTTTCGTGCCGGAGGAGGGGAAGAGCTACGGTTTGCTCAGCTATCGTGGCGAAGGAAATGCTTCACTTGTCGACAAACATGATTGGGACGCCATTGAAATGATGAGCCCGGGGAAAGGAAAGTTGGCAGAAGGCGCAGTGAGATTGTTTTACTGCCTCCGTGCGCTCGATGCTGCCGGGGTTGATCTCATCGTGGCAGAAGCGGTGAGTGAGACCGGAATCGGGGTGGCGATCAATGATCGCCTGCGCCGCGCAAGTGTGGGCTCGGGAAAATGACGTTAATTCGGCGGTTAGGATTTGCCTGCCGTGCAAATAGCCGTCACATCTAACCCATGAAAGTTCTCGAACTGACTGCGCCCTCCGAGTTTGCCATCTCCGAAAAGCCCAAGCCCTCGCCGCTAGCTGGCGAGGTCCTCATCAAGGTGGCGTGCTGCGGAATTTGCGGCAGCGATGTCCATGGGATGGATAATAGCAGCGGTCGCCGTATTCCTCCCATGATCATGGGGCACGAGGCGAGTGGCGTGATCGAGGAACTGGGCCAAGGTGTCGAAGGCTGGAATGTCGATGATCGTGTGTCGTTTGATTCCATGGTCTACTGTGGCCAGTGCGGACACTGTGAAAAAGGGGAAACGAACCTTTGCGAGGAACGTCAGGTCATGGGAGTGTCCTGTGACGAATTCAAGCGCGACGGAGCCTTTGCTGAATGGGTCATCGTTCCGGCGCATATCCTCGAAAGTATTCCCGAGGGGCTGAGTTTCGAAGAGGCGGCCTTCACCGAGCCTCTTGCTGTGGCCTTGCATGCGGTAAATATCGTGAAAGCCCAACCCGGAGAACGCGCGCTTGTCGTGGGAACAGGATTGATTGGTTTGCTCGTTGTGCAGGCTCTCAAGCGAGTCGGTTGTTCTGAGATCGTTGCCGTTGATATGGATCAAAAACGTCTCGATCTGGCGATGGAGCTGGGCGCGACCGCCTCCTTTCTGGGAACGGAAGATTGCGGAGCAGAATTTGATATCGCAATGGAAGTCGTCGGCGCTGCTCCTACCCTGGAGAAAGCGGTCAAAGCCGTTCGTAAAGGAGGACGTGTTGGCCTCGTGGGGAATGTCGTCGCCGAAGTTCCTCTTGCTCTGCAATGGATCGTGACCCGCGAGATTTCTCTCCTCGGATCGTGTGCCGCAGCGGGGGAGTGCACCGACGCCTTGAATGCCATCGCCAGCGGAGAGATTCAAGTCAAGCCGCTCATCTCAGCGATTGCTCCGCTGGAAGAGGGTGCGGATTATTTTCAGCGTTCCCGCGATGGAAAAGAGGGTTTGCTGAAGATTCTTCTGAAGCCGTGAGAATGTGGCGTGACTCCATGAGTTGGAGTTATTTTCGGAGCGGAGGAATTGCTCTTTATGTTGATGTCGTTGATCCGATCCATTCGAAACAACGTGCCTCACGGTTTTTACGGATCTTGCCGGCGGGGAAGATACGTCCGTTCCGTGGGTGATGAGACCGGCTTTGGCGAGAGCCTCGGGACCGGGGATCATTGGCGCGTATTGGCGACTGTTGCTGACGTTTATGCTGCACCGTTTTCACTCATTTTGGAGTTTGGGATGGTGATGGATTCGGTCCGGGACTGAATGGTCTTGGAGGTTTTTCGCCTCTGGGTCTCGGTCAGACTGGATTGCGGCTGAGACAGCGACGGGAATAAAATTGAGCGCGATAGAACCAATTTGATTTTTAAAGCAATTCCGCCTGAGGTCGAATCGCTTTAGTTTGCCTAAAAAAGACCGAAAAAGGGCTCAAATCCTTGACAGCGGGGCGTTGATCCCTATTTTGCCGCTCCGCGAATAAAGCACTCGTAGCTCAATTGGATAGAGCGCCTGACTACGAATCAGGAGGTTAGGGGTTCGACTCCCTTCGAGTGTGCCATTCGCCTTTTTTTCTCCGCAGTGGATTTGAAAAAGGGATGGTGCTTTATGAGCGGCGAAACGAGCAGGTCAGCGCCCCGCATTGTTCGTTTTTTCCAGTGGGGCAGCAGTCGGCTGGACGATAAACCAAACTAACCAAACCCTAACCATACAGTTATGAGTGAAACCGCAGTAGCGGAGTCCTCGAATGCAGAGCTTATCGCTCTCATCGACGAGCACTTCCGTGAATTTAAAGAAGGATCGATTGTCAACGGCACGATTCTTGACATCCGCCCCCAAGTCGTCGTCGTCGACATTGGATATAAATCAGAAGGGGCCATCCCGGTCTCCGAATTCGAAGATGAAGAGATCGAAGTTGGTGACGAAGTAGAAGTTCTCCTTGAGCGTCTAGAAGATGATGAAGGACTTATTGTCCTCTCCAAAGAGAAGGCTGCTCACAAGCAGAACTGGGAAAAGATCATGAAGGTTTACGAGGACGGCGGACTCGTAAAAGGAAAAGTCAAAGGCGCTGTCAAAGGTGGCCTGATCGTGAACGTCGGAGTCGAGGCATTCCTCCCCGGTTCACAGGTGGACATCATTCCTCCCCGCGACTTGCAAGAATACGTGGGCAACATCTACGAATTCAAGATCGTTAAAGTTAACGACGACCGCAAGAATCTCGTTATCTCCCGCCGGGAAGTGATCGAGGCCGAGCGTGCCGAGCTTCGCCAGAAGTTCCTCCAGACTGTCACCGTTGGTGACAAGGTTGAGGGACAGGTCAAAAATATCACCGACTTTGGTGCATTCGTTGACCTCCAGGGCATGGACGGACTCCTTCACATCACCGATATGAGTTGGGGCCGTATATCCCATCCTTCCGAGATGCTTCGCATCGGCCAGACTCTCGAGGTTCAGATTCTCGAAGTTGATCGCGAGAAAGAGCGCGTCTCACTTGGCCTCAAGCAGATGACCGACAACCCATGGCAGGACATCGAAGCCCGCTTTCCAATGGGAGCCGAGGTTTCTGGAAAAGTCACCAAGCTTCTTCCATACGGTGCTTTCATCGAAATCGAAAAGGGTGTCGAAGGTCTCGTTCACGTTTCGGAGCTTTCCTGGGTCAAGCGTATTACGCGCCCCAGCGATGTGCTTGAACTCGATCAGGAGATCACCGCAGTTGTGCTGGGAATCAGTACCGAGGAGCAGAAAATCTCCCTCGGCGTTCGCCAGCTCGAAGAGAATCCATGGTCCGAGATCGAAGCCCGTTACCCAATCGGCAAGGAGATCAAGGGCGAGGTCCGCAATCTCACTGCCTACGGTGCATTCGTAGGCCTCGAGGAAGGTATCGACGGAATGATTCACGTGTCCGACCTTTCTTGGACCCGCAAGATCAACCATCCTTCCGAAATGCTCAAGAAAGGCGAGGAAGTCGAAGCTGTTGTGCTTTCCATCGATAAGGAAAATCAGCGTGTTTCCCTCGGCATCAAGCAGCTTGATAACGATCCATGGTCCGATATCGACTCCAAGTTCAAGGTCGGCGACAAGGTTACCGGAACGGTTGCCAAGATTGCTTCCTTCGGAGCCTTCGTCAGTCTCGACGGCGACATCGACGGACTCATCCACATCTCCCAGCTCAGCGAGGAGCACGTGGAGCGCGTCAAGGACATCCTCAAGGTGGCCGACGAAGTGGAAGCCCGCGTGATCAAGGTCGACAAGATCGAGCGCCGAATCGGTCTCTCCATCAAGGCTGTTGCCTACACCGAAGACCAGCTCCAGAAAGAGAGCCAGTCCTTCGAAACTCTCCGTCCATCCAGCGACCTCGTTGGTCTGGAGCAAGCATTCAACCTTGCTACGACCGAAGACGAGTCCGAGGAGTGGAGTCCTTCCGAGGACTAATCCTCGCGGACTAGCAAAAATCTTCAAAGCCGCTTCGGGAAACCGGAGCGGCTTTTTTGTGGGGCATGAGTTTTAAAGCCAGCGGCGTTCTGTCCATTGGCCCAGGGTTAGCATAGTGAAACGGAGGCTACCGTGGAACTCTCGTCCAGTTTAACTCTCAGCCTGCAGGGCTTGTGTCCATTGTTGCACGGCTTGGGTAGGGTGAGAGGGTAACACCGTGGTGTTGGCTCCGCCTAGGATCCCTGATCGTGGATCCACTGATGAACATGCTTTGACCAAAGGCGATAACCTTTCACGCTTAAGTGAAGGCCGTCTTTAACAAAGAGATCATTCATTGGCTTGCCGTCTTTGCCGAGCATGGCGGGGGGGATGGGGAGGTAGTGAAGTTTGGGGTTAGCCTCGGTGATTTTCTTGATGGCCTGATTGGCCTTGTTCATTTTTGGCCAGAGGTTCCATCGCTTGAGACTGGGCTTAATGGGGACAAAGACGATGTCGGTTTTTGGGAGTTCCTTGTGAACTTTGGTGACAAATTTTTGAAAGTCGGCAGTGACGATCTCGGCGGTCTTGCCGTTGTTGATGTCATTGTCGCCGGCGTAGAGAAAAACGACCTTGGGCTGGCAGGGGATGAGGATGCGGTCGGCGTAGAAGAGGGCGTCTTCCAGTTCAGAGCCCCCAAAACCGCGGTTGATGGTAGTATGCTCAGGGAAGAATTTTTTAAGATCCCACATGCGGGCGCTCGATGATCCGATAAAGAGATAGGCGCCTTTGGGTGGCGGGCTCTTTTTGTCAGTGGCTTCAAACTTCGCTATGTCCTTTTTCCACTTTGCGGGACCGGCTGAGAGAGGCGTGAGGAGAATGAGGAATAAGGGAAGAAATTTCATCCCTGCCGACTACGCGGAGTAGGCGGTGAATATTTCGGTTTTAGGATGTCTGATTTCGAGCCCCAAGCGGGGCGATCTTGGATGGCCTAGGGCGGAGGTCGTGAATTTCTGTTGCCATGGGCTTCGATAGTTGGCCCCGTTGGGACCTTTTACGAGAGAAGGTGAGCCCCCAGAGCCGGACGGGTGGCGAAGATGAGCGGCGTGATGCCGGTTTTTTCGAGGTAGCGCTGGTGCAGAGTCTCGGCGATTTTCGAGGCGTCCTGAGTGCGGCATAGGGTAACGGTGGAGCCCCCGAAGCCTCCGCCGGTCATGCGGGCCCCGAGGACGCCACCTTCGAAGCCGATTTCGTTGGCAATTTCTACCATGAGGTCGAGTTCGTCACAGGAGACTTCGAAGTCATGAGTAAGGGAATGGTGGGAGCCGGCCATGAGAGGCCCGATTTTACAAAAGTCATTGCTCTTAAAGCTTTCCACAGCTTCGATGGTGCGCGCGATTTCACTCACGACGTGTCGGGCACGGCGGAACATGACGTTGTCCATTTCCTTTTCGTGAATAAGGACATCGTCCATGGCGACATCACGCCAGCTCCTCTTTCCGATTATGGAGAGAGCATCTTCGGTGGCTTTGCGGCGGGCGGCGTAGCCCCCATCGGAGAGGTCATGGGAGACATTGGTGTTGGCGACGACAATTGAGAGGCTGGGATCAGAGAAGGGAACGAGCTCAGAATTTCCCGAGCGGCAATCGATAAGGATGAGGTGGTTTTCCTTTCCGTAGGCCGAGGCAAATTGGTCCATGATGCCGCAGGGGACTTTGGCAAAGTCGTGCTCGGCTTTTTGGGCAAGGAGGGCTTTGTCACGGGTTGCGAGGACAGTATCGACGAGACCTTCGAGGAGAGTGGCAAAAGAACATTCCAAGGCGGCGGAGGACGAGAGTCCGGCGCCGGGAGGAACTGACGAGACGATGAAGGCGTCGAATCCCGGAATGCGGTAGTTGAGGTCCTGAAATCCTTTGATGACGCCGCGGAGGTAGTTGGACCATTTTACGTCGGAGATCGTCTGCTCTGTGGAGAGGTCAATCTCGACGGTTTCTCGTCCCTCGGTTGCGATGCGGGCGATGTGGCTGTCGTTTGGGCGGGCCGCAAAGACGACGTAGCGCTCGATGGCCAGAGGTAGGACGAAGCCGTCGCAGTAATCAATATGCTCGCCGATGAGGTTGACCCGTCCGGGAGCCGCAGCAACGAGGCTGGCCTCGACCTTCAGCTTGTCCTGAAGACTTTTCCGGGCATCGGCAGCGAGATCGTGGAGAGCTTGATTTGGATTCAGCATGACTGGAGCAACGCTTTCATATTCAAGGTGACTAGGGAATGGTAAAGAGGAAGGTTGCAAAAAGCCCCGCGCGCGAAAGAACGTGGCGGGGCCGGATGGGATTGAGTAAAGTAGTCAGCGTTATTTGGCGAACGCGGCATAGAAGGCAAATACTAAAATCACTGAGGCGGCACTCGCCCACCTGACACCTTTCCATGGCGTCATATCGATGGTGTTCCGCGTTTCAATTTTCCATGGCTCGGAGCGTGGAGAGATTTTGGCCATGACAAGTAAGTAGGTAACGAGTAGAGCGAAAACGATTCCCATGTAGTGGAAGTTGTGGATGCCAAGATCCTTAATTCCTTGTTTGATTGGAGCAACAAATGCTCCCAGAGAAATGAGAATAATGCCAGCGATCATGGCGGTTGAAGCGGCTTTGGCTGGAACGTTTCGATTAAGTAGTCCAACGAGGACGACAGAGAAGATGGGAATGAAATAGATTGCATTCATATCTTGCAAGTAGGTAAAGATGGTCTCTTGAGAAGCAAGAATTGGCGCGCCAATCATAGCTGCGATGGCGATAACGACCACGAAGCGCTTAGCGGCTTTCACAGTTTGTTCTTCGGTTCCTTCGGGATTAATTTTGTGCTTGTAAAGCCCGATACTGAAGAGAGCCGAAGTGGAATTGAGAGCGGCATTGAATGAGCTAAGAATTGCTCCAACCATGACCGCTGAAAAGAATCCGGTAAGGTATGGCGGTAAGAGACGTGAAACCAAGGTGCCGTAGGCGTCATCGGGCTTGATTCCCTCGGCAGAATAGAGGTGATAAGCAACCAGCCCAGGAAGGACGAGATATAGCGGTCCGAGCAGTTTGAGCCCACCGGTGAGAAGGACACCTTTTTGTCCCTCAGCAAGGCTGCTTGCTCCAAAAGTTCGCTGAATGATTTGTTGATTGGTGCACCAGTAGAAGAGATTTAAAAGTGCGACTCCCGTGAAGAGAGTCGAAAATGGAACGGAGACATCAACTCCCTCGGCTCCGGTTGAATCCATGTGCTCGGGATGGTTTTCATTAAGAGCTGTCCACCCAGCTCCGATTCCTTCACCTCCACCCATTGCATTGAGGGCAAACCAAGCGATCATGATTCCTCCGATGAGTAGCCCGATTCCATTAATCGTATCGAGGACAGCAAGTGAGCGGAGTCCTCCGAATCGCGAGTAAAGTAAACCAAGAATTCCGATGAGTATACAGGTTAGTTGAAGGAGGGTCGTGCTGTTCTCGATTTGAGTCAGGGTCGCCAGGTCCATCATGTTGATGAGGCCTTTGGCACCTGTGTAGAGAATAAGTGGAATTAGGATAAGAGCATAAGCAAATAGGAAGATTGTATTAGCAATGGATTGGGTCCGCTTATCGTAGCGCAATTCCAAAAATTGGGGGACAGTGGTGATTCCGGTTTGTAGGAACTTAGGTAGGAAATAAATAGCCATCAGGACCAAGGCCACAACGGCGTTTACTTCCCAGGCCATTACGCTGAGACCGTGTTTGAAAGCGGCTCCATTAAGGCCGACCATTTGTTCGGTCGAGAGGTTCGTAAGCAGGAGAGATCCTGCAATGATTGGATAAGTGAGGCTTCGACCTCCAAGGAAAAATCCATCGGAAGTAGATTTCTCGTCCTTGCGGGTAATTCGCCATGTGAGGAAACCGGCAAAAGCGGTGAAGAAGATGAAAGAGATTACGGTGAGGAACATACCTGAATTTGAGTTGCTTGTGGTCTCTGCCAATCGCAGATGGGAGACATTAGGGAGGCAGTTAGGAGCTGAGAAGGACTTTTTTTGGAGGAACTGGGCCAAAAGATAGTTCGGGAGTCTACGGAAATAAAAAAACCGCGCAGGCCTGACCTAGCGCGGTTTTTGAAATAGTGAGGACTCCTAAAACGGAATGTCGTCGTCGGTGGGTTCTGCTTCGTTGTCGAAGGAGTTGTCAAAGGCTCCCGGGGGAGGATCCTCCTGGCTGCCGCTATTTCCACCACCACTACTACCACCGCCGCCTTCGATTTTCCAGGCGTTCAGGTTGACGTAGTAGCGCCCCTTGTATTCGTTTCCGCGGACGTCGAAGGTGACCTTGAGTTCGTCGCCAATGCTGACCTGGTCAAGCTGGCTGATTTTGTCACGGACTACCTCAAACTTGACCATCTGAGGATATTTGCCGTCGGGGATTTCGATGACGAATTCACGCTTGGTGAATCCGCTGGCGAAGGTTTGCAGGTCTTCGAGAACTTTAAGCGTTCCGGTGAGTTCGAATGAATTAGCCATGGTGGTTTTCGTTGATTATTTATGGTGACGTCGAATGGTGAAGTTTTCCTGCTCCCAGATCAGCTCTGATTTTGGGAAGTGGTCTTCGTATTCGGGAAAGTAAGTATCGCCGGGATATTCCTTGTTGATGTGGGTGACGTAAATGTCGTCGAGGATGGGTATGAAGAACTTATAGATTTCGGCTCCTCCGATGATAAAGACTTGTTGGTCGATTAATTGGAACTCCCGGAGCTCCTTCGGGTGGTGGATCGTTTCTGCGCCGTCGGCGTGGTAAGCGGGATTGTGAGTCAGGATAATGTTCTGACGCTTATGAAGAGGGCGCCCGATGGATTCAAAAGTCTTGCGACCCATGACGATGGGATGCCCCAAGGTTTGTTTTTTGAAGAATTTCAAGTCGTCAGGGAGATGCCAGGGGAGGTCTCCGTTGGCTCCGATCACGCGATCGGGAGTCATGGCAACAATGGCAGATAATTTCATACAGCGACGGCAGCTTTGATGTGAGGATGGGCCTCGTAATCCACCAGTTCGAAGTCATCGAACGTAAAGTCGTCAATCCCGGTGATTTCTGGATTGATCTTCATGGTGGGGAGAGAATTTGGGGATCGGACAAGTTGCTCGCGGGCCTGATCGAGGTGGTTCGAATACAGGTGGAGGTCGCCGAAGGTGTGGACGAAATCTCGCGCCTCATAACCACAGACTTGCGCGATCATGAGAGTGAGAAGGGCGTAAGAGGCTATGTTAAATGGAACCCCGAGGAAGAGGTCGGCGCTGCGTTGGTAAAGCTGGCAGCTCAGGCCGGGTCGTTCGGAATCGGGATCGTGAACGTAAAATTGAAAAAGGAGGTGGCAGGGCGGCAGGGCCATTTCATCAACCTTACCGACGTTCCAGGCTGAGACGAGGTGGCGGCGGGAAGTGGGGTTGTTTTTCAGGCCGTCGATGAGCTGCGCGATTTGGTCGACGGTTTCGCCGTTGTCCTTGGCCCAAGAGCGCCATTGTTGGCCGTAGACCGGGCCGAGGTCGCCGTTATCGTCGGCCCATTCGTCCCAAATGCGGACTTTATTCTCTTTGAGGTAGCCGATGTTGGTCTCGCCTTTGAGAAACCAGAGGAGCTCGTGAATGATCGAGCGGAGATGCAACTTCTTGGTGGTCAGGCAGGGGAAGCCTTTGCGGAGGTCGTAGCGCGCCTGGCGACCAAAAACACTGAGGGTGCCGGTGCCGGTGCGGTCTCCACGCTCTTCGCCGTTCTCAAGAACGTCGGTGAGAAGGTCGAGATAAGTTTGCATGACAGGAATGAAGCGCAAACGCGACTCGCTGGCTAGCGGATTAGTCGTTTCTTGTCGGTCGACGGCGATTTTCTTTCTTACGTCCGTGCTGGCGCTTCTTTTCGACGTTACGAGCGCGGGCCCGGGTCCCCTGACGGCGTTTCCGTCGGCGGATTTTTTCGCGGGCCTGCTGGCGCTCAGAGCGACGGCCGAGTTGGATGTTTTCGAGCTGCTGGCAGATATCGACTCGGGCGAGGTAGCGGTTCATTTCTCGCGAGCGGTCGCGCTGGCATTTGACCTCAAGTCTGGTCGGGAGATGTTGGAGATAAACGCAGGAACTGGTCTTGTTGATTTTCTGTCCGCCGCTGCCGGTGCCACGGATGAATTTCTCGAGCAAGTCGTCCTCATGGATCTCGAGCTTGGCCATGCGTTCCTGCAGCGCGGCTTTTTTCTCGGACGAGATCATCGATTTTTCATGGCGGCGAGGTAGGCTTTCACCGCCTTGGTGGTTTGTCCGGCAAGATCTGCCCGTGGGGCTGCAAAAGGAGGCACGAACCACGGGTAGGCTCCAGTGACGTCGGTGATGACGGCAATTTCTCCATCGCAGTTTCCCTCGCCACAGCCAATCCCGATCGTGGGGATGTCGAGTTGGTCGGTGAGCTGGCGGGATGCGTTCGGAATGACGCTTTCGAGGACGATGCCAAAGCAGCCCGCTTCCTGAAGCGCCAGAGCGCCTTCGAGGAGGGCTTCGATTTCGAGATCGGATTTTCCCTTCTTCTTATAACCGCCCTCTTCCTTGACCCGCTGGGGGAGCATGCCGAGATGGCCCATGACGGGAATCCCGTCGTCGACGATGGCTTTCACCTTATCGGCTTGGCGCAGGCCGCCTTCCAGTTTGACGGCATGGGCTCCGGCTTCCACGAGTTTAGCAGCATTAGCACGGGCTTCCTCGACGGTGCGATAGGTGTTGATAGGAAAATCGGAAACGATGAGGGCGTTTTTGGCGCCACGGGCGACGGCAGCGGTGTGGTGGATGATTTGGTCGAGAGTGACGTGGGTCGTGTCGGGGTATCCGAGCACAACCATGCCGAGGGAATCACCGACGAGGAGAATATCGACGCCTGCTTCATCAAGAAGGCGGGCGGTGGGGTAATCGTATGCTGTCAGCGAGGAAATCGGGGAGATTCCCTTTTTTGCCCAGAGGCGCTCCGCTTTTCCAGTGCCGGTCATGGTTGCAAGTGGGCTTACCACATTGATTGGATCAGGGAAGGCTCGGGTTCGTCCGTATCAAGTTTCCGGAGGTGTTCGCTTACTGTGGAGACATCTCCGGGAAGAATGAGCTGGGGAGAAATGTCGGCGAGGGGATTAAGGACAAACCGTCGGTCTGTTAGCCGGGGGTGGGGAAGGGTGAGGACGTCTTCGTCCATGACAGTGTCGCCAAAGTAGAGGATATCGAGATCGATCTTACGCGGGGCGTTTCGCTCGGCGGTAGGGATGCGACCGAGATGCCATTCGATTCCCTGAACTGAAGAGAGGAGGTCGTGAGGAGTTCCGATGTAGTCAATCTCGATGACAGCATTGTAAAAATCCGGAGAATTAGGCGGACAGCCGACGGGATCAGTTTGGTAAATCGAGGATTGCTTGAAGCTGGCTTCGGTGGGGTTGAGTCTTAAAAGCATATCCCTTGCTTCTCGCAGATTGGCGAGGCGGTTGCCGAGATTACTTCCCAGTGAAATGCCGGTGCGAATTGCCATGATCGTTTTATTTCAGGCCAAGAACGTCCTGCATGTCGTAGAGACCAGGCTTTTGATTGCGAAGCCAAAGGGCCGCTCTCACCGCGCCGGAGGCGAAGGTCATGCGGGAGGAAGCTTTGTGGGTGAGTTCGAATCGTTCCCCATCGGCGGCGAACATCACGGTGTGATCTCCGACTACGTCTCCGCCGCGGAGAGTATGCATCCCGATTTCTTTCGAGGGACGGGCACCGGTGAGGCCGACGCGTCCGTGCGCGATGTCGTCTTCGTAGGAGGTCCGCGTTTCTTCGTTAAGGATTTCCAGAAGAGTGCGGGCCGTGCCGGACGGAGCATCAACTTTGTGGCGGTGATGCATTTCCGTGACTTCAATATCAAAGGTTTCGTTGCCGAGAATGGCAGCGGCCTTGCGGGTGAGGTGGAAGAGAAGATTTACGCCGGTGGAAAAATTGGAGGCGTGGACGATGGGGATGGTTCTGGAAGCCTCCTGAATGGCAGCGCGTTGTTCGTCGGAGTGCCCAGTGGTACCGATGATGAGAGGGGTCTTTGTGGCGACGGCCTTCTCGACCAATTCGTCGGTGAGGAGGGGAAGGGTGAAGTCGATAACTGCTTCGGATCCGGCGAGAGCAGCAGAGAGATCCTCCCCGGAATCATGGGTGGAATGGACTGAGGCGCCGGCCTCGGCCTCGATGGCGGCAATTACAGATTGGCCCATGCGGCCCGATCGGCCGGTGACGGTGATGTGCATGGCGGCAAGATTTGTCAGGAAAGTGAATTTGTCGAGTCGCTTCGTCATTCAGTGGCTTGACAGAATGGTTTCGAACAGAAAGACTCCGCCCGCTTTGAGAAAAGCAGCCGGCGTGGCGGAATTGGTAGACGCGCGCGATTCAAAATCGCGTTTCCTCGGAA
>JAAEZT010000016.1:0-85228 GCA_018222765.1 bacterium
AGACAAGAGAATCTCTCGGGTATCGTCCGGAAAGAGGGCGTAACTTTTACTTGGACTTGCTTGCATCCGTCTTTTTTTCGGATTTTTTATTTTCGGCGGCCTTCTTTTTTTCGGCTTCCCGGCGATTTTTTTCTTCGGCTCGTTTCTTTTCCTCAGCTTCTTTTTCCTTCTGGGCGGTGCGCATCGGATTGCCCCCGTCGCTCTTTTGCTTGCGGTAGAGGGTATATGAATCTCGGTCAATTTGCGGTGGCCAGACATTGTTGTCGAGAACGGTGTCGGCGGTTTGTTTCCGGGGATCGAGAACAACTTTTATGACTGGTTCTTTGGTCACAAAAAGTTTTGAGACCTCTTTGTGGTTCTTTTTCCAGATTTCTGCAGGGATGGTCCGGAGTTCCTTTCCTCCGCCCTCGAAGTGGAGTTCGACGAGAAGGGGCATAATGACCCCTCCTTTGTTTTCAAAATTGACGATCGTGAAGCGCTTGTTTGTTTTCAAAAGCGAACGCTCATCAGGTTTGAGATTTTCGATTTGGTCGTGGAATTTTTTGCGGTCCTTTTCGCTCACCTTGAATTTCTTATACTTGTCGTAGAAATCGAAGAGGTCGTTCTCGTCGACATACTTGGGGATGTCCCGGTTGTTTTCGGTTGTAATATTGGCCTTGCGGGTCTCTCGATGTTCTTTCTTTTGCTCGCTGGCTTTTTTGTCAGGATCTCCGGTGTCGACCACATGCTGGGTGATTCCCGTCACCGCCATATCGACGTGATCGGTGGTGTAAAACCACGTTCGCCAGAACCAGTCGAGGTCCATCCCCGAGGCGTCTTCCATGGTTCGGAAGAAGTCCGACGGTTCGGGGCTCTTGAACATCCAGCGGCGGCTGTATTTTTGAAAGGCATCGTCGAAGAGTTTACGGCCCATGATGGTTTCACGAAGAATGTTTAAGCCGATAGCTGGTTTGGTGTAGGCATTGGCTCCGAATTGAAGAATCGACTCAGAGTTGGTCATGATCGGTCTTTGGTTCGGGCTACTCATGTATCCCACAATTCCGCCTGGCCGGGAGGATGGATAGTGGGTTTGCCATTCTTGTTCGGCGACAATTTGCAGGAAGGAATTGAGTCCTTCGTCCATCCAGGTCCATTGGCGTTCGTCTGAGTTTACAATCATGGGGAACCAATTGTGTCCGACTTCGTGAATGATCACCGAGATTAAGCGATGCTTGGTGTTTTCCGGGTAAGTTCCGTCTTTTTCCGGGCGCGGACCGTTGAAACAGATCATGGGATATTCCATGCCATAGACCGGTCCGTTGACGGAGATGGCAACAGGGTATGGGTAGTCGAAGGTGTATTTCGAATAGACGTTGAGAGTGTGAACGATGGAATGGGTTGAGTATTGCTCCCAAAGCGGATTCCCTTCGTTGGGGTAGTAGGACATGGCCCAGACCTTCTTTTTGCTTTTGGGCAGTTCGTGATGAATGGCATCCCAGATGAATTTTCGAGAGCTGGCCCAGGCAAAGTCGCGCACGTTTTTGGCTTCGAAAATCCAAGTCTTGGTTTTTCGGGTGCCTTTTTCTTCGTTCTTCTTGGCTTCTTCCGGGGTGACAATGAGTATCGGCTTCTTGGATGTTTTGGCTTTGTTAAGTCTCTCGATCCACACGGGCTCGAGGCAGTCCTTTTGATTTTTCAGTTCACCGGTCGAGGCTACGATGTGGTCGGCCGGAGCGGTGATGGCGACGCGATAATCACCGAACTCAAGCGCAAATTCACCGCGCCCCTGAAAGGCTTTATTTTGCCATCCCCGGACGTCGGTATAGGCACACATCCGCGGGAACCATTGAGCTACCTCGTAGATTTTCCCGCCATTTTCAAATTTCTCAAAATTGCTTCGTCCCCAACTGGTACGGGAATCGGTGAGAGTGTAGTGCCAGGCGATTTTGAGGGTGAAGCTTTGATTTGGCTTCAGGGCTTTGGGGAGATCGACGCGCATCATGGTATCCACGATGCGCTTGTTGAGTTCGGCTCCAGTTTTGTCGACAAGGTCGGTGATATGGAATTGTCCGTCGAATTTCTCCTTGAGAAGAAGGCTCTCGAGGCTGTCGTAGGAAAGTTTACCCAGCTTGGGAGCGATGGACGATTGGTGGCCGAGAGAGCCCGGTGTGAATTTATTCCGATCCAGCTGCATCCAGAGGTATTCCAGAGTGTGCGGAGACTTGTTGTGATAGACAATTTGGGCGGAGCCGGTGAGCTTGTTCTTCTTCTCGTCGAGCTTGATCTTGATGTCGTAGTCGGCCCGTTGCTGCCAGTATTTGGGGCCGGGTGCTCCAGAGGCGATTCTGTTTTCGGTCGGAGTGGGCCAAACTTCCTCCAATTGGCGAAATGGATCGTTGTGAAACTCGATGGGATGAGCCAGAGAATAGAGGAGGGTGCTGAGAAATATGAGAGCGATCTTCATGGAGAGATTCGGATTCGAATAGGGGAACGCTAGAGACTTGAATTTAGATGGCGAGAAATATGCGGAGGATCTTTTGGTGGTCCGGCAACTGATGTTTTTAGAGCCTTTAGCGTGGGAAAACAGGTGATTTTGACACGGCCCGTGGTGCAGAGCGTCCTTGGGGCGAAGTCGCAGTGCTGGTTGCGGGGGTTGGGAATGTCTCGGGCCGGGAGAGAAGGAAGTGATTTTCTTATCCGCCAGCCGCGATGGTGATAATTTCGAGTTCGTCGCCCTTGTTGAGGGTTTTTTCTTCGAATTCGGAGGGAGAGAGAGCCTGACGATTGAGTTCAACAACAACGGGTTTTTCGCCCAGACCTAAATTGATCAAAAGTGATCTGAGGGAGAGTCCTTTTTCGACCTCTTGCTGTTCTCCGTTGATAGTGAGAGTGATCATGGTGTCAGGATGGCTGAATCCCAGTCTTTCCAGACAGGGTCGAAGCCTTGTTGTTGAAGAAGGTGTGAAATGTCGGACACTGAGCGCTTGTCGTCGATTTCAAATTGCCCGGTGGCTCGGTCACAGGAGGCGGGTTCGTCGAGTTCGACGCGACGGCCTTTGACGGTGAGATGAAGGTCGTCAGTTCCGGCACCAGTGTAGCCGCCGGGGTCGGTTTGGGAGCCGGCTGAAATGTGGGTCACTCCAAGTGGGAAGAGCGAATCGCGGAGTGGGGCGGGCTCGCGGGTGGAGAGGACGATGCCGACTTGTGGAAAACACATGCGGAAGGCGGTGATCAATTGGACGAGGTTGCGATCATCGAGAGAGAGTGCGGGATTGGGGGTATACTGATAATTGCCGGCGTGGGGACGCATGCGGGGAAAGGCGATAGTGAAGCTGGCTTTCCAGCAATGTTTCATGAGGTAGTCGAGATGGGTCGCGAGGGCGATGGCTTCGTATTTCCAATCGGCCAGGCCGAAGAGCGCGCCGATGCCGATGCGTCGAAATCCTCCGGCGTAGGCGCGTTCGGGGCAATCGAGTCGCCAGTGGAATTTTTTCTTGGGCCCGGCGGTGTGGAGGACTTCGTAGGTTTCCTGGTGGTAGGTTTCCTGATAAACAATGAGTCCTTCTGCTCCGTGTTCGACGAGTTCGCCATATTGGTCGTCTTCCATGGGGCCTACTTCAATCCCGATGGTGGGGATGAGGTCCTTCAGGGCGTCGATGCATTTTTGAAGATAGCCGTCTGAGACGAATTTTGGGTGCTCCCCGGCTACGAGGAGGATATTGCGGAAGCCGAGATCGTGGAGGTGTTTGGCCTCCGCGACGACTTGTGGAATACTCAGAGTGGTTCTTAAAATTGGATTATCCCGGGAAAATCCGCAGTATTGGCAGTTATTCACACACTCGTTGGAGAGGTAGAGTGGGGCGAAGAGGCGCATGGTTTTGCCGAAGTTGCGGCGGGTGAGAATTTGGCTCTGTTGGGCCATTTTCTCCAGTTCTCCATCGCTTCGAGCTTCCAGCAGTTTCCGAAAGCGTCTCACGAGAGGAGTAGGGGCTTCCATGAGGGAAACGAACTGGTTAGCAAAACTCACGTCGGATTGGTCGTTGCTGGATGCGATTTTGTCAAAAGCTTTCCTAAAAATGGCATTGCCAGCCAAGTGGAAAGCTGCTGGAGTCACGTTTGTTATGGCAAACGCAACGAACGTCCTCACTCAAGGGATCGAGATCAATGGATCGATCAGGTTTACAAACGACATGATCATCGATGGAAAGATCGAGGGAGAAATCACCTCGGAGAAGGGGAAGGTTACTATTGCCGAGAATGCCACCATCAAAGGTGATGTGAAGGCTGGTGAAGTGAAGCTTTACGGAAAAGTTGAAGGAACAATCAAGTCCGACCGCTGCGAGTTGAAAGGAAAGTCACATCTCAAGGGTGACATTACAACCAAGACTCTCAGTATGGAGGAAGGCGCTACCCTCGCGGGAAGCACTCATATCGGTTAAGTTGCGATTCTTATAATTTTCCTAGAGCGCCGCCTGATAGAAGGGCGGCGTTTTTTGTGGTTTCACAAGATCGGCTCAGGAAGTGAAACTTCGGTGGATCCGGCGGTGGCAGATGGGAAGTTTCGCGATCAAATCCCCGGGAGCCAGTTATCGTGTGGAATCGTCGCTCAATCTTGGCCTATGGATCGGAGAACTGGGTGCTCCTTTTGTGGTGATCCTTCTCGAGTCAGTTCAGTGGCCGTTTCCCGTGCCGAGGAGATTCCGGGTGGTTCTTCTCCTTGGAGATTAGTCCTTGGAAGCCTTTGGGTCGAGCGCGTCGCGGAGCCCGTCGCCCAAGAAATTAAAGGCGAAGAGGGTCAATGAAAAGAGAACTGCCGGAACGGCAAGAACGGTGATGTTTGTCTCGAGATAGTTGGCGCCTTCTTGAATAAGTTTTCCCCAGGATGAGTTGGGCGGTTCGATTCCCAGACCGATGTAAGAGAGGGTGGCTTCGTAGAGAATGAAACTTGGGATGGTGAGGGTGGCGTAGATGATGATCGGTCCGAGCATGTTGGGGAGAATATGGCGGAAGAGGATGCGTCGATGGCTCAGACCGAGTGAGCGGGCCGCTTCGACGAATTCCTGTTGTGCCAAAGAGGCAGCGGAGGATCTCACAATGCGTCCCATGGAGAGCCAACCGAAACCGGCGATCGCGAAGGTGAGCGGAATGAGGTTGGCAAAGCGGAGGACATCATTGTCGTTCCATCCCCAATCATCGATTAGGAAGCGGGCAATTTCATCCACCTGACCGCTGATTACTTCTCTGAAAAGAATGACGATGATGAGGAAAGGCATCGCGAGGAGTCCATCGACAATCCGCATCATGGCATTGCCAATTCTTCCACCAACATAACCGGCAATGCCCCCATAGATCACTCCGATGGTAACGGTGAGCATGGTGGCCATGATGGCAACCAGAAGGGAAATCTGTCCGCCCTGAAGAACCCGCATGAGGAGGTCGCGGCCGAGTTGATCGGTGCCTAGGAGGTTTTTGGTGCTGGGGCCGGCGAATTTGTTGGCTAGGTCTTGCTCATTCCCATCGAATCCCATCCAGGAGAGGATGGGGGCGATCACAAAGCAGGTTACTAAGATGGAGATGACAATTACCCCGCCGAGCATTGCGAGTTTGTTTTTCTTGAGGCGGACGTAGGCATCAGCCCAAAGACTTGAACCTTTTTCGACGTCTTTGAGACCAGTAGGGCGAGCTTTTATGGAAGTGCTCATAGTGATCAGGAATTACGTAGTTTGGGGTCCATGAAGATCAGGGCGAGATCGGACATCAAGTTGGCGATGCCCATGAGAATGCCGTAGAAAAGAACAAGCCCGAGAACCAGAGTGTAGTCTTGGTTTTGAATTCCCAGAACGAAGTACTGACCCATGCCGGGAATAAGGAAGATGCTTTCGACAACAAAGGAGCCGGTGATGATCGCTGCGAAGGCTGGTCCCAGGAAGGTGACGGCGGGGACGAGGGCGGGCCGGAGGGCGTGTTTGGTGATGATGTTGAGTTGGGAGACTCCTTTTGCTTTGGCTGAGCGGATGTAGTCTTGTGACAGGATGTCCAGCATACCTCCTCTGGTGAGGCGGGCAAGGTAAGCGGCGACCCCAAAGCACAGGGTGATGGCTGGTAGGATCACGTCAGAGGGGCGGCTCCAGCCGGCAACGTTTAACCAGCTGAGTGGTTTGGCAAATGAGAGCTGGAAAATCGGGCCGAGGACGAAGGTGACGATACAGATCCCGGCCATGGCGATAATCATGGCAGTATAATCCTGCCATTTATTGTGGAAGAGTGCGGCGATGATCCCGAGGGGGATCCCGAGGCTCATCGCTAGAAGGAGAGAGAGGAGTCCGAGTTTTAGGGAGATCGGGAAAGACTCGGCGATGAGGGTGGAGACCTTCCGGCCTTTCATTGAGAATGAGTCTCCGAAATCACCTTCGAGCAAGACGTTTTTCCAGTAGTTGGCGTATTGAATGTGGAGTGGCTTGTCGAGACCGTAGAGGCGTTCCATGGCCGCTTTGTTTTCTTCGGTTAGGGCTTTTACGTCGGCAAATGGATTTCCCGGCATCATCCGGATGGCGAAAAAAGTGAAGGTGACCAAGAGAAAGACCACCACCAGTGTTTGGAGTAGTCGGGAGAGTATGATTCGAAGCATGACCGGGAGGGGGTTAGTTTTTATCGATTTCGATAAACTTGAACGGGTGGTTATTGAGGAGGAGGGGATTCCAGTTTTTGACTTCAGGTCGGATCAGATAGTTGGTCGTGTACCAGTAAATCGGAAGAACAGGGATGTCATTCATGATGGTCTCCTCGGCCTCCGAGAGAATGGCCATTCGGGTCGTGATGTCTGAGGTTTTTTCGGCCTTTCGAAGAAGGTCTTCGAAGGTTTTGGAGCTCCAAGCTGTATTATTATTGCCCCCGTCGGTGACCCAAAGTTCGAGGAAAGTGGTGGGGTCGAGATAGTCTCCAATCCAGCCTGCGACCGCGATGTCATAGTTGAAGTCATATTGATTTTGGAGATAGGTGGACCATTCCCGTTGTTGGATGCGGACCTTGATACCGAGGTGTTTCTGCCACATTGCCTGTAGGGCTTCGGCTTCGCGTAGGCCGGAGTCTGAGTTGGTGGTAAGAAGATCGATGTCGGGAAAGGAAGAGGTGGATTCATACCCTGATTCCTGAAGCAAGGCTTTGGCTTTTTCCGGGTCAAATTTGATGAGGCCAGGCGGCTTGTAATCGCCAAAAGGTGGGACGATTCCGGAAGCGGGTGCCTGTCCTCCCTGCAAAATTTCCTCGCAGATCGATTTTTGGTCGATGGCGAGGGCGAATGCGCGGCGAACCTTGGGGTTGTCGAATGGGGAGTTGAGGGTGTTGACGCGGAGAAAGCGGGTGCCGATATACGATTCCTGCCGGAGTTCGGCAGCGTATTTTTCCTTGGCCATGGGGATGAGCTCGGATGGTACGGTGTAAGTGAGGTGCAATTGCTCGTCTCCAAACATTCGAGTCTCGGTATAGTAATTCCTGATGGGGAGGTAGCGGATGCCATCCAGTTTTACCTTTTCGGCATCCCAGTAGTGAGGGTTGCGCTCGACCTCGAGTAGGTGGTTGGTTCGCCAGGATTTGAGTTTGAATGGACCATTGGAGACGATGTTTCCAGGCTTGGTCCACGGGGAGGAGTAGGCGGTGTTAATTTCACCGTGCTTGAGGATGATATGCTTGGGGACCGGATACCAGGTATAGTGCTTGGCGACTTCCAAGAGGTATGGGGTAGGGCCACGTAGCTTGAGCTTGAGAGTGGAGTCATTAATTGCAGAGACACCCACCTCGGCTTTGTCCCAGAGCTTGGGCTTCCCGGCATCGTGATGTGACAGGATTCGGGTGATTACTAGTTGCTTTACCTCAGTGGTAATATTGTCGGACCACTTTATCAGAGAGAGATTGTCCTTGAGAAGAAGGAGTTGTCTCCTGTTGAGCTTGTCGATGCCAATGGAGTTGAAGAGCACTTTCTTGTTTGCAGTCGAGAGGGATTCAAAATCCGATTCTGTTGAATTAAGCTCGTCAAAATCGGGGGTCTCCTCTCCGGTGAGATATGGTGAGAACTTTTTGCGGTCCTGTTCGTTGAGTTCACTGAATCTTTTGCCTTTAAACTTTTTTGGTTTGATTTTGCTGTCTCCTTCAAAATTGGCTTCCCTGAGCGTTTCCCAAACAAGCGGGAAGTCGGGGTCATTGCCGCAGAGAATGTGGCCGAGCTTGCTTCGATGGTAGGCTTCTCCGTTTTTAAGGAAGTAGAGCATCTCTGCATACTTGGCGGGCCAGTTGGGATCGGGCGAAAGAAGCCGCTTGTATGAAAAGACGAAGTCGTGGGCGGTGACGGTGACACCATCTGACCATTTGGCCTCGGGATTGAGGTGAAATGTCCACTCGGTGAAGTCTTCGGAGTGCTCAATTTGATCTTTGAAGGCGACGCCATCGACGGAGTGGCTGTCTTGCGAAGGATGATCGACAACGAGACCTTCGAAGAGCGCCCGAATAATGTTCGATTCGAGGACCCCCGAGACGAGATGGGGGTCGAGGCCTTTGGGTTCGTTGCTATTGCCGACGATGAGAATGTTTTCCTCATTGGCAATTTCAATGTCAGATCTGTGTTCGCAGGAAACAGAGGCGAGCGCAGCGGTGGCAAGGAGTGGAATGATTCGGATCACGACGGAATGATTGATGGGTGAAACTCGATGATGGGATCAATTATTCAAGCTCAGTCTCAAATCGTCGCTAGATCAGGGTGTCGACGCAGAACTTCGACCAGGTTTCCAAACTCCCGTGAAGTTCTCCTTTGAGATCTTCCTTTGTTTGGAAGGCTAGATTGGCGAGTGCGTCTTCTCCGGAACTCACCTTGTCGGTATCGAGATCAAAAATGTGGACAACGCCCAGATGGACTGCTCCCACCTCGTTGCTGTCATCATTGAGAAGTGCGACAATGCGATTGGTATGGCTGCCATTAATTTTGAGTTCTTCCTCAATTTCCCGTTCCACTCCTGCAAGGTAGGTTTCTCGACCCAGCGGATCAGCCCGCTCGTCGATCGGGTTGATATGGCCTCCGATTCCCACCGAGCCCTGCGCGTGCAGACGGCTTTCACCGCCACTTTTCCCGCGGGTGTAGTGGAGGTAGCGCCCTTCGTGATGAAAAATTGCGTATGGGATGATTTGCTTGTGGCTGGGGTCTTCTTCGGCGTTGGCCCGGTCCATGAAGAAATTGTTGGCTGGATCGAGAATGGCTTCGAGATACCGGACAACGTCGGTTTGGATTCCTTGAAAGGAACCAAGTTCGTCAAAGAGGGCTCTGGGGATAACGAGGATTTCTTCGCCGTTGTAGTTGCGCATGGGGGGAATCTGACAGAGGGATTCTAGCGTGTCGATCCTTTGAGCCAATCCACAATTTTCTGGTCATCGCCGTCGGATGCCCAGACTCGACGGAGAAAGTCTGCCGCGTGAATTTCACCCTGTTCCCGGAGGAATTTTCGATCACCACCGCAGCTGAACATAACGTCGGGGTGCAGCTCGCCGGCCAACTTGGCCCGGGCTTTGGTGAGGATGCGGGGGAGGTAGGCGATTCCGCCAATTTCCTCGCCAAATGAGGGAAGCTCGTCTCTGCCCACTTCCAGATCACTTGGTTTGCCATTTTGCACCACCTCAAAATAATCCCGTCGAACTGCTGCGATCAGGAGGGCGGCACTCTCAGAGGGGGCGCCTTCGTCCACAAAATCCTCCACGAAGTCGAAAAGTTCCCGTGGTTTATATCCGATTGAGGCCAAAAAGGCCAAGTCGGCGTCGCGATAGTAGGAGTGGAAGTCGTGATTGCCCTCGTGATAGATTGCAACACAGCGGCGGTATAATTCGAGGAATGATTCGTCCCAAGTCATGATCTCAATTTGCCTCTGCAAAAGAGGCTGTCAATCATTCTGAGGCGCTTACTGTTGACCCTTCGCGGAATAAAAAACTAGAATAGGTTACAGATGGAGAAAATAATCATCCCATTCTTCTCTCTTGGCATCGCAGTCATGGGGCTCAGCTCATGTGGGGAAAAAGAGACAGAGCTGGAGGTCAAGGAGTCCAAGCTGAGTGAGGAACTTGACCAAAAAAGAGAGAAGCTCAACGAAATCGTGCGCGGCGTTGATGAACTGGAAACCGAAGATTACTCTGAAAAACTGGTTGAGGTGAACCTCAAGCTTGATGCGCTGACGCGGGCGCTTGAATTTGAAAAAACGGAGCTGAAAAAATTATCGGCCGAGAAAAGGGGATTTGTGAAGAGGTTGGAGGATTATCGAAAGAAGTATTCGATGGGGGAGGATCAAGACTAACGTCGTCACTACGAAAATGAAAAACTTGACCTTTGAAAATATTGGAATGGTAGGGGCTCTTGGCCTAATGTCCTTCTTTTTGTGGTCTTGTGAAAATGCGGACGATATCCAGAAGTTGGAAGAGTCAATTGATAGCATCAAAGAGTCCTTGGTCGATGTAGAATCCCGGCTGAAGGAAGAGGAAGAGAATCTGGCCAAGTTTAAAAAATGGAAAGGAGTCGAAGAGCGCTATCAAGCATCTTCCACCAAGTTTGAGGCTGTCGAAAGTGAGCTGAAGTTGGTAAAGGAAAAGACGAAGGAAGTTTCGATTGCTCTCAAGGCCGCGTCGCTGGATTTCTTTAAGTATCGTAACCGATATCGTAGCATGGTCCGGGCAAAGGCCAAGGGGACTTTGATTGACCTGTCCTCTGTGAAAGGGGCGGAATACAAGAATGTTAGAATTAGCCGGATTACTCCATTGGAGTTGCGTGTTCTCCTGCCATCCGGTCCAAAGGGTGTTCCATACGCGCTTCTCCCTGAAGAACATCAACATCGATTTCAATTTAGTGATGAGGAAGCCAACGCTTATCGTCAAGCTGTGGCGAAGTTGCGAATTGCCCGGGCCAGGGCAAACAGGGTCATCGATGCCGATAAGGAAAATGAAGAGGCTATTTCCCAACTCACTGAGAATGCTGCTGCAATTGCTGATAAAAAATCCCAAATTGCGTCATTGACCCGCAGAATCAAGGCGAAGGAACTTGAGGCGGAACGATTGGAGTCCTTATCCCGGCAATGGCAGACAGAGGAAAATAATTCCAAAAGGAGGGGGAAGAAATATTCTGCGAATTCGCGGGCGACAAAAGCGAGTGATGAAGCCAATAAAATCCGGTTGGCTATCTTGAGAGCGAAAGAAATGGTTCTTCAACTCCGCTTTGAAATCGGGCAACTGTTGAAGGTGAATTAAGCTTCTTTTTATTGGGAGTAGAGATCTTTGTTCGAAGCGGAAAATTCAACCTTTAGCTTGAGATCAAGTCCCGACAGGTCCACGAGTTGGGCTTTGCCGAATTTCCATTGACCATTGGTCCCGTCGTGTGGAAATCCCAGGAGGAGATGGAGGGCGTCTTCGGTAACCTTGGTGTTGTTACTTGTCGCTTCGTAGTAAAAAGTCCGCAGGCTGGATTGTTGGGAATCGCGCTGGAAGAGTTTGGGGTCGAGATAGGCGACTGTTTGAGTCGGGAGATGTTCCACCCGGAGATCGGGATATCCGGACCGTTGTTGTTTTCCTGTCGAAGTCGGCGGAATCTGGCAGGAAAAATCAGGGAGAGCATCGAGCCCGGACTTTAAGGCGTTTTCGAAAAGTGCCGAAACTTCGTTGATGCGTCTTTTTTCATGGGCTGGTGAACCTTCCAGGCTCAGTTCTTCGCGGACTTGGGTCGATATTTTGGTGACTGCTTTCGAGATTGCCTGATGCGCGGGATTGCCGGAATCCAAGGGGATTACCCTGGTCCCGGTGGTCTGAGTCATGACCGTTTTCAATGGAATGCGCTTTCCTGAGTCGGTGGCGATATCGATCCAGGGAGTCGTGGATTCAGCCGCTGGAGATTTCCACAAGAAGTGCCCACCCAATCCACCAAGAGTGAGTGCTGCCAGAATAACAAGGAGTTGAGGAAAGCCGTTCATTGAAGGCGTAAGTTAGTCGATTCATCCCTCCTGTGGAAAGTAAAAGGGACAAGCCGCAGCCTGTCCCTTTTGATGAGTCGGTTGAATGAAGAATCAACTCTAAACCATGGAAGCGATCAGTTGCTCCAGCTTGTCGATGTCGGCCGAGAAGGCCCGGATTCCCTGGGCTGTCTTTTCAGTTGCCATGGCGTCTTCGTTGAATGCAAAGCGGAAGGCTTTTTCATCGAGTGAGACTTTTTCGAGGTCGCAATCGGGATTGTTGCCATTGAGTTTTTGCTCCAGAGGGCCGTCGCTGTTTTGCAGTTCCTCAAGGAGTCCCGGTGAGATGGTGAGGAGGTCGCATCCGGCCAGAGAAGTAATCTGCCCAATGTTACGGAAGGAGGCTCCCATGACTTCGGTTTTGTAGCCGAATTTTTTGTAGTAGTTGTAAATTTTGGATACGGAAAGGACGCCGGGATCATTGTCGCCGGCATACTCTTCTCCGGTCTCCTTTTTGAACCAATCATAAATACGCCCAACAAAGGGTGAGATGAGTTGTACTCCGGCTTCGGCACAGGCCACAGCTTGGGCAAAGGCGAAAAGGAGAGTCAGGTTGCAGTGGATGCCTTCCTTTTCCAATTCCTCGGCGGCTTTAATACCCTCCCAGGTGGAAGCGATTTTGATGAGAATACGGTCCTTGGAAATGCCTTCTTTTTCGTAGGCGGCGATGAGTTCCTTGGCTTTGGCGATGGTGCCGGCAGTGTCGAAAGAAAGACGGGCGTCGACTTCGGTGGAAACACGTCCAGGAACGATCTTAAGAATTTCCAGGCCAAAGAGAATGAGCACACGATCCATAATCGCTTCGATCAGGGCATCACCGGAAAGACCGGAGTCCTTGTGCTCGGCAACCGCTTTTTCGACGATTGATTTGTATTCAGGCTTGCTGGCAGCTTGAAGGATCAGAGAAGGGTTGGTGGTAGCGTCCTGAGGCTGATATTCCTGCATCGAGGCGAAATCACCAGTGTCGGCGACAACTGTGGTGAATTCTTTGAGGCTGTCGAGTTGAGATGACATAACGAGGTTTGAATGCCCACAATGACGGGGAGAGGCAAGCATTTCTTGAAATAGTCTCTTTTCCCACGTGTTCCATCTTCGGACGGTTACCAAGAAAGCATCCTTGGTATTTGGGAGCGGCAACCGGAAGAGATGAGCTAAATTGAGCGGCTCAGGTGGTTGAATCTCTGGTTTCTCAAAGGAATCTTACTCGATCTCTTTGGCTTCCATAGCCGCAGTGTACTGGCGCTCCTCGTCGTGCGAATGGATACGGAGGTTAACCTGCACTCCTTCACGCTCGGCGGCGGCTTTGATCATGCTGCGGATGGTAGAGGCAGTGAAACCCTGGCGTCCGATGAGTGTAGCGACATCCGGCTGGCTCAGAACGAGTCGGAAGTTCACTTTGTTTTCGCCTGAATTCCCAATCCGAAGTTCGGCGAGTTTGGGGTCTTTGATGAATTGTAGGGCGATATATTGGATGAAGTCCTTAATTTGTGCGGTGATCTGGTCCATAGTGAAAGGTTTTGCAGGAGTGTGAGATGTGCGAGAGAGAATGAACAGGAATATTTCCAGAGTAGACGGAAGGTCGAGCTTTTGGCTATTCCGGCGAGATGATGAAAGATGGCGCTTCTATTTACCTTAAAAAGGCATCTTAGGACCTTTGCCTTTTCCGCCGCCAAGGAGGTCTTCGAGGCCGTCCATGCCTTTCATGTCGGGCATCCCTTTTCCAGCTCCGCCACCCATTAGGCCGTCCATGCCTCCGCCGCCGCCCATACCGCCGAGTTGCTTCATCATATCCTTCATTTTGCCTTTGGACTTCATCATTTTCTGCATCTGGCCGAACTGCTTGAGGAGCTGGTTGACTTGCAGGAGAGTAGTGCCGGAGCCATTGGCGATGCGCTTGCGGCGGGGAGCCTTAATAATGATGGGTTTGGCGCGTTCTTTTTTGGTCATGGAAAGCACGATGGCTTCCATTTGCTTGATTCGTCCGTCGCTGAGGGCTCCGGTGGGGAGTTGCTTTTTGATTTTGTTGAAGCCGGGAAGCATGCCGAGGAGGCCTTCGAGTGGTCCCAGATTTTGGATCATTTTCATCTGATCGAGGAAATCATTAAAGTCGAACTTCCCTGACTGAAGCCGCTTGGCGGACTTCATCGCTTCCTTTTCGTCGATCTTGTCGGCGACCTGCTCAACCATGGTGACCACGTCCCCCATGCCTAGGATGCGGTCGGCCATGCGGTTGGGATGGAATTCGGCGAGGTCGTCGATTTTTTCCCCTTCACCGATGTATTTGATTGGGCGTCCGGTCACGGCGCGCATTGAGAGGGCGGCACCGCCGCGGGCGTCACCGTCGAGTTTGGTCAGGATTAGGCCGGTGATGCCGATTTCCTGATCGAAAGTCTGGGCCACCGAGACGGCCTGCTGACCGGTGGCAGAGTCGGCGACGAGGAGGGTTTCCCCGGGTTTCAGGAATTTGTGGAGCTTCTTGAGTTCGTCGAGAAGCTGCGTGTCGAGTTCCTGGCGGCCGGCGGTGTCGAAGATGACGACCGTGCCATTTTGGGTCTTACTCCACTTCAGCGCCTTCTTGGCGACTTTGACGAGATCTTTTTCGGTAGGATCGGGAGTGTAGCAGGGAACGTCGACCTGCTCGGCGAGTTTGGCCAGTTGGTCGATGGCCGCCGGTCGATAGAGGTCGAGCGCAACGAGAAGGGGACGACGGCCTTCTTTCTTGAGGCGGAGCGCGAGCTTGGCGGCGGTGGTGGTTTTACCGGCACCGTTGAGACCGCAAAGAAGGACGTATCCGGGGGCGTTGAGATTAATGGGGGCCTGGTCGCCACCGAGGAGGTTGGTGAGCTCGTCCTGGAAGATTTTGACGATCTGTTCTCCGGGTTTGACCGACTTAAGAACGTCGGTTCCTTGGGCCTTGATGCTGACGTTGGCGATGAATTCCTTGACGACGCCGAGTTCGACATCCGCTTCGAGTAGGGCGAGACGAACTTCGCGCAGTGAGTCGGCGATATTCTTCTCCGAGATCTTTCCGACGCCACGCAGGTTACGGAATGATTTGTCGAGGCTTTCAGCGAGATTGGAAAACATGAGAGGGACCATAGTCAGACCGGCCACAACTGCAAGCCGTAGGACGCAGGTCTTTGATTGATCTGCCGGGAATGCCTCGTAGACTCCAGACTATGTTGAAAACACTCGCGATTCTCGCCTTTGCCGCCCTGCCGTTGTCCGCTGATGTCTATGAACTCCGGACGTATACTGCCAATGAAGGAAAAATGGACGATCTTTTGACCCGCTTTCGCGATCACACCCTAGCGATCTTTGAAAGTCATGGGATGAAGAATATTGGCTACTGGTTGACGGAAGGGGACGACAAAAAGCTGGTTTACATCATCAGTCACAAGGATCGTGATGCAGCCAAGGCCAGTTGGGCGGCTTTTCGAAAGGACCCCAAATGGCAGGCTGCTTTTAAGGCTTCAAAGGTCAGCGGCAAGTTAGTAAAAAAGGTTGAGAGCCAGTTTCTCACCGCGACCGATTTCTCGAAACTGAAGTAATTTATCTTGGTGGTGATAAAGCGACCCTCTTTTTGTAGTGGAAGCTGGATGATTCCGCCGTCATTCTTTTCATTGTTATGAATACATCAATAATTGCCTCGCTTATGGGCGCTTTGGGAATAACCGGCCTCGTTATTCTGGGGGTTGTCGTGCTTATGGCCTTTTACGGAATTGGACAATACAACGGCCTGGTGAAGCTCCGGAATCGCTTTCGCAATGCCTTCGCGCAGATCGATGTGCAGTTGAAACGTCGTCATGATTTGATTCCGAATCTGGTCGAAACCGCAAAAGCCTATCTTTCACACGAGAAGGACACGCTGGAAGCCGTGATCAAGGCCCGTAATGCTGCTGAGTCGGCTCGTGAAGGGCTAAGTCCGGATAATGCCGCTGGTATGGAGAAGCTGATGGCTGCTGAAGGTGGACTGGGATCTGTTATGGGACGTTTGTTCGCCCTGTCGGAATCCTACCCTGATCTCAAGGCTAACGAGAACATGAAGCAGCTCAGCGAAGAACTCACCAGCACCGAGAACAAGGTGGCATACGCCCGTCAGGGATACAATGACTCGGTGATGGTCTACAATACCAAGCGTGAAGTCTTTCCGAGCAACATCATTGCGGGAATGTTTAACTTCAACGCCGGGGTGCTCTTCGAGGTGACTGATGAGTCCGAGCGCGAGGTGGTTAAAGTTGACTTCAGCTAATGGACTTTTTTGAAGCTCAGGAGCAGGCACAGAAAAGGACGAAATGGCTCGTCCTCTGGTTTGCCTTGGCCGTGATCGCTGTGGTCGCGGCGGTTGATTTTCTATTCTATTTATTTCTGGGACAGGAGATGGGAGAGGATCTCGTGCCCTTTTTGGGAATGGTCTCCTTCTCGACCGCCGGAATTATTGTGATTGCCAGTCTTTTCAAGACAATGCAGCTCGGGCGTGGCGGGGAAGTGGTCGCGCATGATTTGGGTGGGCGATTGGTGATGCCGGGCTCGACGGATTTTCAGGAAAAGCGTTTGCTGAATATCGTTGAGGAAATGGCTATCGCTTCGGGGATGCCGGTTCCGCAGGTCTTCCTGATGGATGAGGAGGAGAGTATCAATGCCTTTGCCGCTGGGACCGAGCCGTCGAATGCGGTGATCGGAGTGACGCGGGGATGCGTGCAGCGTTTGACCCGTGAGGAACTGGAGGGTGTGATTGCCCATGAATTCAGCCATATCCTCAATGGTGATATGCGTTTGAATATGCGCCTAATGGGGATCGTTTTCGGGCTCCTGGTGATTTCGATTATTGGCCGGGGGATGGTGGAAATGCTGCGCTATCAAAGTTTGGGACGCCGCCGGAACAGCAAGGAGGGCGGAGGAGCGCTACTTGCGCTCTTTTTGATTGGGCTGGGTCTTTTGGTAATTGGTTCCTTGGGAGTTCTTTTTGGGCGCTTGATCCAAGCGGGAATTTCGCGACAACGGGAGTTTTTGGCGGATGCCTCGGCGGTGCAGTTCACACGCAATCCGGGTGGGATTTCGGGCGCATTGAAAAAAATCGGGGGGCTTGCGGGCTTGACGAAGATGAAATCAGCGAAGGCCAGCGAAGCGAGCCACATGTTTTTCTCAAACGGGGGAATGTTCAGTTTCGGACTGGCAACCCACCCGCCACTGGATGTGCGAATCAAGGCGATTGAGAAAAACTGGGATGGAGAATTTTCGGAATCGGAGCTGAAGCCAGTGGCATCCGAGAGGGTGGAAGAGAGGCGAGAGAGGAAATCGCCGTTTGAAGCGATCCCCGGAGGTGCGGTGATCGGATTGGCTGGGGCGATTGGTCAGGAAGATCATCGGCAGGTGGAGACCGGGCATAAGATTCATCAGGGGCTTTCCGAGTCCTGGAAGCGGGCGGCCCATGATCGTGACGAGGCTCAGGCACTCATTTTTGGACTTTTGCTTGCTGAAGATCATCAGGTGCAGAAAGCGGAAGTATCTTATCTTAAGCAATCGGCGGGCAAAGATGCTACGGAATTGGCTCTGCAGTGGCAAAGAGAGGTGACGGGTCTGCATTCCGCTCGCAAAATCGTCCTAATCGATCTCGCTTTACCGACTTTGAGAAGCCTTGGAACGCAGGAATCTCAGCGATTCATTGAGATTTCCCGTTGGTTGATTGCCAGTGATTCCCAGATCGATCTTTTTGAGTTCATGATTCAGCGTGTGATTGAGCGTCATTTGGTGAGCTATTTCGAGCAGCGGGGATTTGGCAAGATTCGCTACCGGAAATTGAGTCAGTTATACGATGAGGCCAATGTCCTGGTGTCTACCATGGCCGGAATTGGGGCTGAAAACGAAACCGAGGCCAAGGCGGCCTACTCAGCAGCGATTAAGAATTGGCAGGGAAGCTTTACCATGCATGACCGGTCCCGACTGGACCAACTGGATGACATACTGAAGAAAATCGATCAGGCTTCTCCGAGGGTGAAAAAAGCGGTTCTCATGGCGTGCGCGCGAGCGGCTGCCAGCGATGGGGATTTGACCAATCGAGAGGCGGAATTGTTGCGAGCAATCGCCGATGCCCTCGGATGTCCGGTGCCGCCCTTGATTTCGAATCTACAAGAAACGGAGAATTAGGAAGGCTTGGGCTTGCAATTCGACCTTCTTAGCTGAGTTTTATCCCCGTAATTCAATGGAGAAAGATCGTGCGCCGTGGTGGCTTTGGCCGAACTTGTTGAGCATCGATGCTCCGCTCGTTGCCATTGCGTGGGGTTGGATGTTTGCCAAGGCTTGGGGCGTGGTCAGTGTGCCGTGGCAGCTTTGGGCTACGCTGGGGCTGATGGTTTGGATGATTTATGTCTTGGATCGTCTTGTGGACGTGCGGCGGGAAGGTCCTGACGCGAACCTTGAGAAACGGCACTTTTTTCATTTTCAAAACCGTAAGTGGCTTTCCCCGTTGATGGCCGCAGTGACTCTTTGGTGTCTTTACGTGGGTATGTTTGTCCTCTCCAGAACGGTGGTGATGTATGGGCTTTTTGTCATCGGCTTGGCGGTAGCTTATTTCGCCATGGCCATGACGCAATCGAGAGAGGAGCACACGGGGATTTTGAAAAATTCCGTTGCCGGGCTGACCTTTGCTTATGGCACCGCGGCGGGAATTCATGCCTATTCACCGGTGGTCTCCTTCGGGCAAATGATTTTCTCTTGGGAGGTTCTGCTGTTCGCAGGTCTCTGCGCCATTAATATGACGGCGATTGATTTTTGGGAGTTGGAGGGGGAGGACAAGGAGGATGCCTCGGCCCTACTGGGAATGGGAACCTTAATGGTGGGAGGGGCGGCGATGTTCTTCTCTCTCTGGGCTGATGATTTCAACAAGCCCTTCTTTTACGCAATTTTGGTAGGAGCCGGTGGGCTTCATGTCTTGAATCGAATGCACGCGAAATTCGACAAACACGGGCGGCGGTTGTGGGTTGATTTGGTAATTATAGTGCCGGTGGCGGTTTATTGGGTCTGGGTGAGGTTTGATAATAGTGTTTTGACTTAATTGGGAGTTGAGCCCGGCCCTGAGATGGCAAAGGATGCGCCCGCATGAGTGACGTCGAAAAAACTGACATTAAACCGGCCATTTTGATTCTGGGAGCTCCGGGCGCAGGTAAAGGAACGCAGGGGATTGTCCTTGGACAAATTCCTCGATTTTACCATTTCGCCTGTGGGGATGTTTTTCGGCAGTTGGACACCCGGACTGAGTTGGGGCAGAAGTTTGTGGAATTCTCCCGGAAGGGCGAATTGGTTCCCGACGAACTTACGATTCAGTTGTGGGCCGCTCACATGGATAGCCGGATTAATTCGCACCAGTATAAGCCGGATATTGATATTTTGGTGCTCGATGGAATTCCCCGCAATGTCGAGCAGGCCCAGATCCTAGAGAATCATGTGAAGATCCATCACGTCTTTCATTTGAGTTGCCCGGATCGTGATGAGTTGGCTCGCCGGATGCGGAAACGTGCTCTGAAAGATAATCGGATGGATGACGCCTCGGAAGATGTGATTCAGCGACGAATCAAACTCTACGAGGACGAAACAAAACCCATTCTCGACTACTATCCAAATGAGATTTGTAGCGAGGTCGATGCGACTCAGTCTCCGGCCAAGGTTCTCTATGACATTCTTGCCCGCCTCCAGACCCTCGAGGTCTATCAGAAAATTGCCAAGTTGACGGTTTGATGCGTATTGTCTTCATGGCAACCGGAGAGATTTCCGAAGCGACTTTCTCGGCTCTCTTGAATAGCGGTCACGAAGTGGCCGGACTGGTGACTCAACCGGATCGCCCGGTGGGCCGAAAGCAGGTCCTCACTGCGCCCGGAGTAAAAGAACTTGCGCAAGAAGAGGGGATTCCCGTGATACAGCCGGAGTCGGTTCGCGAGGAGGATGCTTTGCAGCAGATTCGAGATTGGGCTCCCGAGGTGATTGTGGTGATGGCCTACGGTCAAATCCTGTCTCAGGCGCTCATCGAGATCCCGTCGCGGGCGATTATTAATCTTCATGCTTCGCTCCTTCCAAAATACCGTGGAGCAGCGTGTATTCAGGGAGCATTGCTGAATGGCGACCAGGAAACGGGTTGGAGTGTGACCCACGTCGTGAAGAAGCTGGATTCCGGAAATATCATCTTGCAGCATCCTTTCGAGATCGCTCCGGAAGAAACGGGAGGCCAATTGCACGGCCGCCTAGCATTGGCCGGACCCGCGGCACTCGAAGACGCTTTGGAACTCTTTACGGAGGGAGATGTTCCCGGTATTCCGCAGGAAGAGTCGGAAGTGATTTATGTCCCTAAGCTGCTTCGTGAAGACGGGCGGATCGATTGGTCGAAACCAGCCACGGAAATCGAGCGGATGGTCAGAGCCTTTCATCCTTGGCCGGGGACATTTTCGGAGTTGGGAGGGAAGCGCTTGAAGATTTTTCCTCCCGTGCGGATTTCCGGAAAAAGCGGAGCTGCCGGAGAATTTCTCGGGCTTCTTGATGGTGGCGTCGAAATCGCCTGCGGGGTGGGAAGTCTCGTTCTGAGCGAGGTTCAACCCGAGGGAAGCCGGAGAATGTCGAGCGAAGAAGTGGCGCGAGGCCGTCGCGATGTCCTGAATGAAGGACTGAAATAGCTCGCAATCGGGCGAGACCTTGGACAGCCTTTTGGCATGAAAACCGTTGTCTCTCTCTGGTTTGCCATGATCGTCGCCAGTCAGGCGATCACTTTGGAAATCTACAAGGTCTTTAGGCCGATTTCCTTGCACGGGACTGACGTGGCCGAGGAGTTTGAGGGCGAAATTATTCAGGCTAAAGTAATATCACAAACGATGGTGGTGACCGGGGCTCAACCCGAAGGGCTTCTGGCCGCGATTTCCGCGCCGCACCGTTTGGTCGGATCTGGTTCGTATCAGCCAGAGGAGGACAACCTTTTGGTTCTCTGTAGCATCGGGATGACTTCAAAATCGGATGGAAGAAATTTCACCGTGAAGATCGATCTCGCGAAAATGAAGATCCCTACGGAAGTTGAAATTCCCGTGAGAACCGTGCTCAAGTTGGCCATTAGATCGGTCAAGGAGACGCTTAAGGGATTTCATACTCCCGAGGACGGTCCGATGAGGGTGAAGATTGAGATCGTCGGAACCAACAAGGGGACGGCTCCTTTGCTGGACCTGTCCGAGAAATTTCGCGTCGGTGAGTAGGGTTTTCCCTTTCCCCGTTGTGATCAGCCTGACAAGATCGGCCTCAGCATATGAGTGAGCTTAAATCGATCCGAAATTTCAAACGAGTCGTCCTGAAATTGAGCGGCGAGGCTCTTCGCGCTGCCGGGAGTCACGATAATATTTCTCCTGAGATCGTGGGGCGAATTGCCCGCGAAATTCACGAAGCTCGTGAGGCCTCCAATGTGGAGCTGGCAATCGTCGTGGGAGGCGGGAATTTTTGGCGTGGAGCAAGCGCTAGTGCGCGGGGCATGGACCGGGCGACGGCTGATTACGTCGGGATGTTGGCAACTGTAATGAATGCCCTCGCTCTTCAGGCAGCGCTTGAGCAAGAAGGCGAGGAATGCATCGTTCATTCCGCCATTCACATGCAAAATGTCGCCGAGCCCTTCATTCGTCGGAAAGCCTCCCGACAGATGTCACGCGGTGCGATCGTCATTTTCGCAGCAGGAACCGGCAGTCCTTTTTTCTCAACCGATACCACAGCGGCTCTTCGCGCGAACGAAATGAATGCCGATGTCATCTTCAAGGCAACGATGGTCGATGGTGTTTACGATTCCGATCCCAAGAAGAATCCCGAAGCGAAACGCTTTGAAACGGTGAGCTTCCGTCAGTGTATCAGCGAGGAACTGGGAGTCATGGACACAACGGCTTTCAGCCTATGCATGGATAACGATATTCCCATCATCATCTTTGATCTCGGAAAAGAAGGGAATATCCAAATCGCACTTAATCACGGAGAGATCGGAACGATCGTTCACTAAAAAATTCAAACCACCTATATTATGGAAAACATCAACGATATCGAAGCGGCCATGAAGAAAGCCGTCGAACATACCAACAGCGAATTCACCTCCATTCGAACCGGGAAAGCCTCCCCGGCTTTAGTGGAAAATCTCGATGTGCATGTCGCCAGTTACGGCAGCAATATGAAGCTCAAAGGTCTCGCCGTCATTACCAGCCCCGAGCCCCGGATGTTGGTCGTGCAGCCCTTCGATCCTTCCACCACCGGAGATATCGACAAGGCCATTCGCGAGAGCAAGCTGGGGCTTAATCCCGTCAATGACGGAAACCGTCTTCGTCTTCCGATTCCGGAATTGTCCGAAGAACGTCGTGTCGAATTGGTGAAATCAGTTAAGTCGATGGCCGAAGAAGGCCGCGTTCGAATTCGTGGTGTTCGCAAGGAAGGCATGGACCTTGGCAAGAAGCAGAAAGCCAACAATGAACTGACCGAAGATGGCCTCCATGACTTTGAAGGAGAGGTCCAGGATCTCACCAATAAGTATGTTAAAGAAATCGACGACTTGGTGGATGCCAAGGAGAAGGAAGTGATGACCGTTTAGGTTGTTGGTTTTTCGTATTTGAGGGAAGGTCTTGTTGAATTCAACAGGGCCTTTTCTATGTTTTTTCCGTTCGAAACGGATCTCGACCAATTTGGTCTTGTCTGCGATGAAAAGTTGACCATGGGGAGCAGGAAAGGATAGCGTCAAGCAATGATGAATGAAGCGTTATCAAATTTGAAGAAAGTCCGCCCCGCAATCGCTTTGGCCGCTCTGGTCGCCATGCCCCTTGCTTCGGCGCACGAGGATCTGTCTAAGCCGGAGATCAAGGTCGAAAAGAAGAAGGATGGGCTCTACATGTATATCGATGGAGTAAAAGTCCATGAGACGGATACCACGAAGCAACCTCTGCCAAAAGTGGTCACTCCGGGTGCTGCTGTTGGAGCTCCACCATCTGATGCGGTCGTTCTTTTCGATGGATCGGAGAAATCCTTCAAGGAAAATTGGAGCGATACCAAAGGAGGGGCGAGCAAGTGGAAGATTGTTGACGGTGCCATGGAGTCAGTTCGCGGTGCGGGCTATATTCAGAGCAAGGCCAAGTTTGGTTCATGTCAGCTTCACATCGAGTGGGCCTCTCCGGCTCAGGTAAAAGGAAACGGACAAGGACGTGGAAACAGCGGTGTCTTTTTGATGGGAACCTACGAAGTTCAAGTTCTTGATAGCTTTAAAAACCAAACTTACGCCGACGGACAAGCCGGGGCGCTTTATGGGCGTTCCAAGCCACTCGTGAATGCTTCCCGGGGTCCAGGTGAATGGCAGAGCTACGATATTATCTTCCACCGTCCGCTTTTTGATAAAGATGGCAAGGTGACCCGCCGTGCGACATTCACCGTGCTTCACAATGGAATCCTCATTCAGGATCACACTGTCTTGAGCGGGGGGACCGGATGGCAGGGGCCCCATGCGGCTTCCGAATACAAGGCGCATGCTGATAAACTGCCCATCTCAATGCAGGACCACGGAAACCCGGTTCGATTCCGCAACGTTTGGGTGCGTGAATTGAAGGACTGATCTTCAAACGCCGATCTCTTAGCTGAAAGTGGCAGGCTCGCAGGGAGTCGAACCCCGATCTATGGTACCGGAAACCATTGTTCTATCCATTGAACTACGAGCCCCGCTAAGGTGGACGGAATTTAGTCAGACGCCTAGCCAAGTCAAATCGCAAAGTTCGAGAATCTCACGTTGGATGACCGAGAGGGGAGAGCGTGCGATTGGGGGTTGCCAACACCGGAGCGATCAGGGAAGCTCTCTGTAATGAGTGATCAGCCATTGAAGGGAAAGACAGCCGTTGTATTTGGAGTCGCTAACAAGCGAAGCATTGCCTGGGCCATTGCAAAGGCTTGGTCGGACGCGGGAGCAAAGTTGATTTTTAATTACCAGGGTGAGCGCCTGAAAGACAATGTGGAGCAATTGGCATCGACCTTCGGTGACGATGTGCCGCTTTATCCTTGTGATGTTACGAGCGACGAGGAGATTGATGCCTTTTTTGAAAAGGTGAAGGAACATACCGAGACCGTGGACCTCGTATTGCACTCCGTGGCTTTCGCTCCCAAGGAGGCGCTTGAGGGCGATTTCCTTGGGACTAGCCGAGATGCCTTCAAAATCTCTCACGATATTAGCGCTTATTCATTGGTGGCTCTTGCTCAGCGTGCAGTGCCAATGATGTCCAACGGGGGAAGTATCGTGGCAATGAGTTATTACGGTGCTGCCAAGGTGGTGCCCCACTATAACGTCATGGGCGTGGCCAAAGCGAGTTTGGAAGCGTCGACGCGTTACCTTGCGGCCGATCTGGGGTCGAAGAAGATTCGTGTGAATTGTATCAGCGCCGGACCAGTGCAAACGCTGGCGGCACGTGGGATCGCCGGATTTGGCTCCATGATCAAGCACTACGAAGAGCACGCGCCGATTGGTCGCTCTTGCACCACGGACGAACTTGGAGCGACGGGAGTCTTTTTGGCTAGCGATGGTGCGGCCTCGATTACCGGCCAAGTACTCTATGTTGATGGTGGGTATGAGATCATGGGAATGTAAAGATGGCTGAGTGGTATTACGGCAAGGAGGGTCAGCAGTATGGTCCCATCGATGAGGCGGCTCTTCGTGCTCGAATCGCGACCGGTGAAGTTTCCGGAAGTGATTTGATTTGGACGGAGGCGATGGCCGAGTGGACTCCGCTCAGCAAAGTTTCTCAATTTGGCGGCCCAGCTCCACAAGCCGGATCAAGTGAGCCCGCTGAGAAATACCTTACAGACGACCCGGCCTCGCCGTATGCTCCTCCGGCTGCGAATCCTGTGGCCCCGATAGTCGGGGGCGAGGTGCAATTGGCTCCTCCAACCAGTGGGCTGGCGATTGCCAGTATGGTGTGTGGGATTTTGAGTCTCTTTTTCTGCTTTTGCGGCGGGATGTTACTGGGAATTCCCGCTGTGATTTGTGGTCATATGGCACTGAAGCAAACTGGTTCAGAGAGCCCGGGGATGCCGCCTCGAATGGGCGGTCGTGGAATGGCCATTGCCGGTTTAATCATGGGCTATATCGGAATTCTGCTGATCATCTTCGGAATAATCGTGAATGTGGCAGACCTTGCAATGACACGATGAAAGGGAACGCGCCCCAAGGTTATTGGCCTCGTTGGGTGTTGGTGGTTCCGTTGATCCTGGTAGGGATGGTTTTGTTTCGCGGTTTTTTGCCACAAGCCAAGGCCATTTTTCCGGCTTGTTATTTATATACATCAATGGGGATCTATTGCCCAGGATGTGGAGGGACGAGAGCGGCAGAAGCTCTCGTGCACTTCAGATTGGGCGAGGCGATGCGTCAGAATGCCTGGGCAGTTTCGGCTTTTTTTCTTGGAGTCCCATTCGTCGGCTTGGCCGCGCTCAGAGCTCGCTTTCCCGGAATGTCCGTCTTTGGCTTTTTTCGATGGCGCCCTTGGATGGTCTGGTTCCTGGTGGCAACGATCGGACTTTTTTGGATGCTCCGGAATGTTGCGGCATTTGATTGGCTGGCACCGGTTATTCGCCCTTGAGCGGCTACCACTCAAAATTTGAGCCGAAGCGATCGAGATCGGGATCCCAGACGTTGAATTCGATCTTGGAAAAGGCACTGGCATCGAAAGTCGCTTTGTCGAAGACTTGGGACGACCCATGGAGTGATTTGCCATCAAAAGTGAGGAGGTCCATGGTGATAAAGCCGCCTTCACGGAACCAGGCCCGGACATCTCCGGCACGCATTCGGGGTTCGGCTTTGGTTTCAAGATCGCCAAGACTGACGGAACTCATTCGCCTGACCGGAAGGTCAATCTCTCCGAGAGAGGTCTTGAGATACAGTTTGCCTTTTTCAATTTTATCAATGTTTCCTCTAATCGAATCCCCGTTGGCGAGGAGGATTGTTTGACCTTCCATGCCTTGAAAAAGATCTTCAGTAGCGCTTTTGCTTTTTTCGTCCTCCGCAACAGGGAGGGTTCCGTCCCATTGGGTGATGGAAATTTGGGAAACTTTGATGGGTTGTGAGTTTTGCGGGACGAAGTGAAGCCAATCTCCAAAGCCCTTGGTGTCATCCAGATCGGTCCAGGTGCCGAGTAATTCGTTCTCGAGGAAGACGGCAGAAGTTCCCTCCTTGCGCCGGTCGAGGTAAATTCTAATCGTGGCTTTTTCCCGGTTCCTGAGATTGGTGGTTGTTTTATTGATGAGATCACTCCGTGTATTGTCAGGTCCAGTGCGGTAGAGTTGGACATACGAACGCCGAACATTCAGGGAATACCCGTTACGCAGGTAATTAGTGTCCGATTTACTCGATAGAAACATGATGTGAAAGTATGCCGAACTTTTCCACTCCACTTGACAAGAGATCATCGAACGGTCAGGGAGCTGAACTTCGCGGGCGATCCCATCCCGCGTTTTGGAGATCAGGGAGCGGTCGGCATAGCTCCAGTCCTCTTCAATATCGCCATTGGAGGAAACCCATCCGTCCAGTCCGTTTGGCCCGTCATAGAATGAAGGCGACTGTGGGTAGACGTCCAATGCGGTCACCATGGAGCGTTTGAGAGTCAATTCGCCAGCATACCAGGTGTCCAGGGTGATACTCTCATCGTTAAGATTTACCAGTCGTCCCCGGATGGTGTCCTGACGTTTGCTGTTGAAGTGGTGATTGATGGTCGCGATGGCATAATGGTCGGATTCTGGGGAAGTGGATTCGCCATCGAGAGAGACTTCAATCAAGCGTTTGGTGTTTAAATTGATCTTCCCAATAAGTGCGGGTGAGGAAAGTTCGATTGTTTTCTGTTTTGAGTCGAAGGATGAGATCGAGCCGGTGATGTTGGTGCGATCGTCGAAGGTCAGGGTGCTCGATGTTTCGTCTCCAAAGAGAATTCCGGTGGCCAGGATGGCTGATAGGTAAAAATATTTCACGAGGTCAAATAGAGTTGGGAATCTTACTCCGGTTCACTGGTTTTTTTTTCTTCGGGCGCTTCTGTCTTCTCCGGTGCCACTTTGGAGTTCTCGTGGCGTGTGATTTCGCTGAGAATGCGTCGATCCAGATTTAATTCTCCTAATGAGGGGTGGGTTGCTGAGAGGGTGTCGTCGCCGAGAGTCACCGCGGAGAGGCTTAGTGCTCCTCCTGAATGCATTGCCAATTTAAAGGGAGGTCTTTTTGAGAGGGCTTTATCTTTTTCCGAGAAATAGAGAACAGCGCAATGCTCTGTTGGAACTGCGAGAGTTTCACTGAGTAATGGTGAACTCACCGAGAAGTGCCCCTGATTGTCAATGATCTCAAACCCGGTGACGCTTCCGCTAAAACGGTCACCATCCCCTGTGGCGAGAGTGTCGCTTTGTTTGTCTGCTCTTGACTCGCGACGAAGTTTTTGGGTTACGGTGTCCCACTCTTTGACGATGATTTTTTTGATGTAAAGGTCCCCACTGTTGGAACTGGAGCTTTTATAGATGAGGCAGGTGCCCATGGGGGGAGTCTTGGGGTCGATTCCCTGTTTGATATACTCGCCATCGAGATACAGGTGGATGATTCCTTCCCGGCGATTGATTCTGAGTTCGACGGTAAGCTCTTTATTTCCTGATTTGAAGCTGTCGAGGTTGAGTTTCGATGAAATGAGGGAGTGATATCGACTTCCTTGAACTTCTTTGCTGAGTTGGCGCCGCACCTCCAAACCGCTGGAATTAACGGTGAGAAGGTAGTTGTTGGATCCAAGTTCCGGGTCAATAGAGGTTTTGTCGCTACAGACGAAGACCTGTAGTTTTGGAGAACTGTTCCAGGTAAAGGTGGTCGACAAAATAAAGTCCTCGGGAAGATTCATCTCCCGTCCGATGGAGCCCGCCTTGCTGGCACGCAGGGAATTGTTGTAATAATCCCAATCGTTTTCGTGTTCCCAGCCATCGATTCCCTTTGGTCCCTGGAAGATGGCTTTCTGGGGAGTGACGCTGAAAAAGACGGAGTCGACATCAGCCCGGGAAGCTTCCAGAGGTCCGGCAAACCAAGTGTCGAATGAGAGGGTCGAATCGTTCAAGCCGGTGATGCGTCCTGGGAGGGAGTCACCGTTCTTCAGATTGATTAACTGGGAATGAGTCGGGTTGCCGGTAAGGTCGCCATTGTCGAAGCGAATATGTCGTAGCTCGTCGCCGATGATCTGGAGTGGCGCTGTGCTGTGGGGAGAGTTGAGGGTTATAGTGTTGTCTGCCAAACCATGGACTTTACCCTCAAAGGTGTTCCCGTTGTTAAGGGTCACCAGGTCAGTAGCTGGGGCACTTAGGCAGAGAAAGCTCGCTAGAAGAAATCGAAGCATGGAGTCAGGTATCTTATAAATCGTTGAACCAGTCAGTGACGTCGAATGATTCGTCATTGAAGCGGAGAAGAGTAGCGGAATCCAGATTGACTTTGAGGTTTCCCAAGAAAGGGGAGTGGCCTTCAAGGGTCTTATCGGTGGAACCTTTGGGTGTCAGGCTCAGTCTGCCGAGAGGTTTAAAAAGGAGAATCGACGGAGAATCATCCTCCCAGAGATACTTCTCATTGTCGGCATCTCCCATCGTGGATTTTTTCAATTCAAGGGATGAGATTTCTGAAACAGGAATGGTCATTTCTGCGTAGGCCGTTTTCAGATGAGCAGTGCCTTGGTCAATTTTGGTGAGGCTTCCTGAGAAGCGGTCTGTGCCATTGATCAGGAGGGCGACGTCCCGCTCTTCGTGCTCCATGCTGAGGGCTGTGTCCCGCAGGCCGTTCCATGAGGTGACGTAGATATTTGAAAGTCGGACTTTACAATTTCCGCTGGAAGAGAAACCCATCGATTTACCTTGTCCCTCAAAGGCTTGGGGATCGGTCCACTGGGCAGCGTAGTTTCCGTTGATATAGAGGATGAAGAATTTCTTCTTGCGATCAAAGCGAAGGTCGACGGTGGCAGTTCCCGTTTCTGATAAGCTTTGTGAAACTCTGGGTCCGTCGAGTCTCACGATCTGGGCTTTGCCATTATCGTCGAATTCGCAACGGTAAAGGCTCGAGTAGCTGCTCAGGTTGAGGACGTAGGAGGATCCAAAGGTATAGGAATGACCGGTGTTGTCGCGCTGAAGCCATGGAATGGATTGCAGGGCATTTCCCTCCTTGAGATCCCAGAGAATTTCGTGTTTCGGGGCTGGAGGTCCGGAGTCGTCCTCCTCGGTCTTCTTCTCTTCATCTTTCTTTTTCTCTGGAGACTTATCATCGTCTTCAGCGGGCGCGGCTTCTTCTCCTTCCTCATCCTCCTCCTGGCGGATTTCCGGGATAATGGGACGGGTGAAATCCGCGTGGACAGCGATGTTGAGATTCAGGCGGCCTTTCCAGCTGACTTCGAATTGCAAGCGTCCGGTATCGGGAAGGTCGGTTTTGCGAACAAGTGGAGCCTGGTCTCTTGCGTTAAAAAAAGCGGCTCCGGAGTAGACCCAATTGGGGAGTTTTGCTTCGGCCTCCTCTTCGTTTTGATCAATTTCTTCCTTCTGCTCTTCGTCCTTCTTCTTTTCGACTTCTGGATAGGTCAAGAGAACCCAATTATCGCTGGTAAATGGTCCCGCGTAAGTGAGTTTGCCATTGAAAGGATTTGGGCTGAGCGATTTCAATTGCTCCCGGGGGATTTTGAGTTCTCCGAGAACAGGGCTGTCGAGAATGAGGTGCTTGTCAGTGAGGGATTTTATTTCCCCAGGAATTTGATCACCGTTAATGAGCGAGACATGGGAGGTCTTGCTACTATGAATCCCGGGGCGGCCACCATTAAAGACGATCTGTCGGATTCCGTCTCTTTTTACCCGCAGTGGTCGATCGATGTCCGGGCGTTTCCAAACTACTCTGTCGTTGAGCCCACCAAATTTTCCGTGGATCAGGTCGCCGTTATCAAAGCGCATAATGTCCGTTCCGGTCGGATCGGATTTGGGGATTTTCAGGGTACCTGCTTTTTTTTCAGTTCTGGCTCCGAATGGGTTCCGGCCCTGGAGAAGTTCCAGTCCCGCAGACGTTCCACTGATGAGTGCTGTGAGGCAGAGAATGGTGCGGGCGATCATTTTTCGTAGATGGGGAGAAAGCGATAATTAAGAGCCAGGGAGAGTAGAGCGCCGGCGGTGGAAAAGGCCTGCCCTTTGTTTCCTGGAAAAGAACCGTTGGGAGATTGAATTGTTGAGAGATAACGAATGTTTTTCGAGTTCCACTCGTTCCAGACATTTTCGTCGGCATGAAAAAGGGCCTGGGACATGTAGTATTCAAAATAATAGGGGTAGTAGCGATCCCGGAAGTTGAGCTTCTTTGAGAGATACTTTGTGCTGGCCTTGAAGGTTTTGGTTCCGTGCTTTTTACCCAAGGCTTCGCAAAGGAGTCCGATTGCGGTAAGAGTGGGCTTGTCACCAATTCCGGAGGTGTAGCCGAAGCCACCGTCGCTGCCCCGGCATTTTGCCATGTATTTGGCTGCTTTGGCGAAGGCGGTATCAGGGACTGGGATGCCGGCATTCCGGGCCGCATAAAGTGCGACAATCTGACAACCGGAAACAGTACTGTCGGCATCGGAGCTATCCGGTGTGTAGCGCCAGGCTCCTCGCGAATTGCGCTTCTGCGCGGAGAGAATGAGGTCGACAGCTTTTTTGAGAGCAGGAGCGATTTTTTCATCTTGAAACATCCCATAGCATTCGGCCAGCGCGAGGGTGGCGAAACCATGGCTATACATGCTCGTTCCAATGTAGCCGTTACTTTCCTTTTGATTCTCGATGATGAAGTTGACGGCCTTTTGAATGTTTTGGGAATACGGTCCGTGATTGGGGTCCTCTCCGTGGGCGAGGAAGGCCATGATGCAGAGTCCAACGACTCCGGGTTCGCTGCCATAGTGTCCCCCTTCCCAGGCGCCCTCGGCATTTTGATTTTGGGAAAGCCACTTCAGGCCCCGCTTGTAAACGGTTTCGACTTGAGCGGGAATTGGGTCGGCTTCGCGGCGGGGCAAAGTCTGTCCCATCGAAGAAAGTCCCAAGGACAGGGAAAGAGTAAGTATCAGCAGGCGCATGGGATTGGTGTGATTGTCGCTTAGGTTAGCCCTGCTCCGAGCGACAGAGTGGAGTCAGGGCGCTTTTAAAAAGCGAAGAAACTACTTCTTCGTTTTGTTATAGGCGTCGAGAGCCTTTTGGAATTCGGGGGGGAGGGAAGATCCGGGGCTTCCGGCCGCTTTTGGAATGCGGCGTTCGGATTTTGCTCCTTTGCCAACACCATTATTGGCTTCGTTTGCGGAGTCGGAGTCTCCTTTTTGGCCTTCTCCGCCTTTGTCACCCTTGCCGGGTTTCTGGCCTGGCTTTTCGCCCTTGCCCATCATTTCCTGCATCATCTGAAGCATGGCACCCATGCTTTGTCCTTCGCCCTGTCATGGGCTGCCTTTGGCCTTTTGTTTGGCGGCCTCGTAGATCTTTTCGACAATTTCAGTTTCGATGGCAATGGTTTCTCCCCCGGTTTCCTGATCCTCCAGGCGCTCGGTGGTTTCGGCCATGAGCATTTCAACTGCAGTAAGCAGTTCGATGACTTTGGCGTTGGTTTGCTCGTCTATTAATTCCTGAACATCGGCTGACAGGCTGTCTTGCTTATCGGCGAGGTCATCGGATTTTTCTGCGTGGTTTTTTAAGGCCTCTACCCTAGCGCTTTCTGTAGGCTTTGCTGCCTTTTCCGGGTCGGCGTAGGCCGAGGAAAAGAGCCCGAGACCGATTAGAGTTGGGAGTATGGTTTGTTTCATCGCTTTTTTAGTTTGGTTGTTTCCGGAGGTTGAGTGAGCGGAGCATTTGCTCCAGTGATCTGGTGCGGGATCGGATGTCTTGTTCGGTTTGAACCATCCGCATGACTTTGAGCATAAATTCGAAATCTTTTTCTTCCTGGCTGCCGCCTCCATCACCTTCGCCGCCTCCGCCACCGCCATCTTTATCGCCCTCCAGTTTTTTGGCCCATTCGCGAAGTTTTTCAGCCAGTTGTTTTGATCTCACTGCTGAAGTGAAGCTTTGATTCTTGCCGATTTCCTGACGAAGGGTTTCGAGTATGGTGTCGATGTTGTAATCCTTCATGTCATCGATTAGTTCCTTGTGGATGTCTTTTTGGGTCCGGGCGTGGAAATGTCCCAAATCCTCTTGAATCCAGCGAATATCTCCAGTGGTCCGCTTTTGTTGCAGATCAAGTTCTCCAATCAATCGCCCATGGATAGGGTCGAGCTTATCGGGGGTGGCTCCAGTGATTCTAGATTCGGCCTTTTTGTTTTCACCCCGCATGGCCGAGCCAAATGCTGAAGCAATGCCGTCCTGCTCGGAAGCTGCGCGCTTGAGTCGATTGATGAATGTCGAGGCTTCGAAATTTTGGTTGGCTTCATTGGCCTTTTTAACGGTTTCCTGCATCTTTTTAAGAGCCTCTTTTTGCTTTTCGATGGCTTTCTTGAGATCCTTCTCGGTTTTCTCCGGAGTGGATTTTTGATTTTGGGCTTCACCAAGCTTCTTTTCAATTTCGGGAAGGTCTTCTTTGGCGAGTTCCTTCATGCTGTCGAGAGCCTCGGCCATTTTCTTCATGGTGTCGGTGTCGAGGTCACCATTACGACTGGCGTCCTTGAAAAGCTTTTCCATCTTTTTGGCGATGTCTTCCATTTTCTCGGCATTTTGTTGCTCGGCGTCTTGGCTCTTGGTGAGCTTGCGTTGGGCGTCCTCTTCTTGCAGCTCTTCGGGAGTTTTCTGTTGGTCGAGACGTTCGTTTGCGTCGAGGTTGTTCATCTCGCGTCGGGTGGCGTCTTCCAACTCTCCGATGATTCGGTCGAACTTGTTTTTGAGAAGCTGGGCATGTTCGTCACGAGTCAGGATATAGACAACGATGGGTTCGGAATAGATACGCCCTCGTCCCGGTTTATAATCTTCGGCGTAGGCCGAAAGCATCAGCTTCTGTGGGGTGATTTTGTAGGTGGCCGGAGAGAAGATGGCGAGCTCGCTGAGTCGGGTTGTTGAGGGGCCTCCAGCTTTAAGAGTCATTGATCCCTCGGCGGGCTTTTCGCTGGAGGGCGCGGTGAATTCACCTTTCCAAGCGAGACCGATTTCCTTGAGGCCGAAGTCGTCTTCGCAAAGAACTTCGAATTCGAGCACTTCCTCGGCCAAGATGACGATCTGTCGTTCGATGCCTTGCATGTAGGAAACCGGGGCCGAGTCTTCCGACGGTTGGATTTTCAAATTAAAGGTTGCGGAACCTGCGAGGCCGTATGAGTCGGTCCAGTTGAGGGGAATGGAGGCTGGGTGATCAGTTAGACTGAAGGGTTCGATCGAGAGAGTTGAGTCCTTGATGGAGAGTTTTAAGGCTTTGGGTTTCGGAACGGAAGGGGCGATGATTTCATCGTCTTCGATCAATTCCTTGAGGTTTTCTTCAGGGACGATGTCATCAGGTTCAGCGGTAGAATCGATGATCTTCTCTTCAGGAATGAGAGTGGCCTGGGCGGTGGAGAGTTCACGGGAAAAGTCACCGAGAAGAGTGATCTTGCTCCCCTCGAGTGCAGTGAGAATTCCGGTGCGGATGTCGATTTGTTGGGGCTCCAGTTGAAGATATTCCGGAAGATCGACCATTGCTTTTAGATTGGTTAACTCGGGCCGAAGTTCGGGTTGCACTTTGATTCGAATAGAAGCGTCTCCGGCTTCCAGGGAAATGAACCCCGTGTCCTGCTGGCCCGGGAAGTCAAATTTGTAAGAGCCATCTTCGGCGAGATCGCTCTCGAGCCATTCCTGTCCGTTGAAGCTGGCGCGGGCTTTCGCTGGTTTTTGATCGCTGTTCTTTTTTAGAGGAGCAACAAAAGCAAAGGTTTCTCCTTTTGCCACTACGAGGGGATTTGGAATTTCGGAGGTGTCGAACTGGGTAAAGGTATAGTGCTCGGTTTCCGAGAAGGGAAGAGCCCAGCGAACGAGGGCGTTTGTGCCGGCCTTGGGAGCAACAACGAATCCAATGATTGCGAGGAAGACCGCAACGATGACGCCAATGGCGAGTTTGCGATGGCGGGAATTCGGGAGAGCCTCGGTCATGTCGCGCTTCGCGGCTTGGCGGGCAACGTGCTCCATGGCGGCCGCGCGGAGTTCGGGCGAGAGGGTCTCGCGTGATTCGCTTTGGTCCTGAAGCTCGACGATGCCTAGGAGGCGGTCACCGAGTTTGGGGAACTTTTTGGAGATGAGCTTGGCGAGCTGATCCTCTCGGCGATGTCCGAAGACCCAACGGCGCACCATGAGCGGTGCGAAAACCGCACTCAACGAGGTGCCGGCGATGAGGATGCTAAATCGAGCTAGGGGAGGGATTGGGAAGATCCGCTCCAGCAGGAAGACGACAAGGAAAGAGATGATGAGACCGAAGATTCCCGCGAGAACAGCTTCGGTGACTTTGACTCTCCAGAGACGTTTTTGAAATTCAGCGAGCTGTTTTTGTAGCTCCTTAGGAATAGGGGCCTGCGGGGCGGATGGAGAGGTCTCGGGCATTGGAATTCTGTGGGAAGGAAGTTAACCTGCCGCTATCAGGTGTAGCCTCGCAGACATGTGATGATCCTGCCAGCGGGAATTTCTGATATTGCTCCTTATAAAACGTCACAAAGAGCTAGGTTTTTCCGTAGTTTGAGAGGGAATAGTTAAATTTCTGGAAATGATTTTGGGGCCCAAATCGGGGTCATTTTTGAAATTGGACGAAATTAGCACGAAAAGGAGGATTTTAAGGCCCTCTTTCTAAGGATTTCGCTGGTGACAGGTGGAGGCAATTGGTAAAGATGTCTTAAGTTTTTTCCTGTTATGATTGAATTTCCTCGAGATCGCCAACAAACCATCCCTGAAAGTGCAGTAAAAATTATCGGTTTGGGAGGTGCCGGAGCCAATATGCTCGATCGCATTGCTCTGGACGGAATCGAAGGAGCTGAGCTGCTTGCATTGAATACTGATGTGCGGACCCTGAAGAGTTCGGTGGCAGGCGAAAAAATCCAGTTGGGCCCCAATCTGACCAAAGGCCTCGGGGCCGGTGGCGATCCAGAGATCGGTGAAAAGGCGATTTTAGAGTCAGAGGATGAGATTCGCGACGTATTGCGGGATCGCAAGATAGTCTTCATCTGCGTGGGCCTCGGTGGCGGAACGGGATCTGGAGCGGCACCGATTGCGGTGCGCTTGGCCAGAGAAGCGGGGGCTTTTGTGGTGGTCTTTGCGACCATGCCTTTTGCCTTCGAGGGGAATCGTCGACGTATTCAAGCTGAAGAGTCATTGAACCAACTGGCGGTTCTGACCAATGCCTTGGTCACTTTTGATAATACTCGCATGGGTGAGCTGGTGCTGCCAAAGCAGGGTGTTCACGAGGCATTCTCTGCTGCCGACCGAATGATTTCCGACAGTATTACTGCAGTTGCGCGATTGGTTCTGCGTCCCGGTTTGATCAATGTGGGTCTCGATGAACTGATGACAGCCTTGAAGACGACCCGCTCACGCTGTCTCTTCGGTTCCGGATTGGGGCGTGGAGATAATCGTGCGCAAATCGCGCTCAAGGCCGCGTTGGGAAGCCCACTTCTGGATAGTGGATCCTTGCTCGAAGATGCCACTACGGTTCTCGTGCATATTTGTGGGGGAGAGGATATGACTCTTTTTGAAATCGAGCTTCTCATGGAAGGTCTGACCAAGCACATCCCAGACAATGCCCATTTGTTATTCGGAGCCGCGACGGACAAGGCGATGGGGAAAGCCCTGAGTGTTACGATCATCAGCGCGCTGCCCGAGGAACGATTGCAGTCGGCCCAAGTATTCGCGGCATCGGAAGAGGTCGAGGTGATTGAGATCGAAGGACTCGAGGAGGAGTTAGCGGAAGAGTCGGTTGAGGAAGAAGTTTCCGATGCCGAGCCGGAAGGTTTGGAGGACGAGGAGATTGTGGAAGAAGACGAGATCGTCGAGGAAGAGGATATTGTCGAAGCTGAAGAGGACGATGAAATTCCTGAACTCGATGACGAAGGACATGATTTCGAATCACCGGAACTCCGCATTATGGACGAAGAGGAGCCTGAGGCCATCGTGGAAGTCGAAGAAACTCCCGAGGAAGAACCCGAGCCCGTTGTCGAAGAATCCCAAGCCGAGAACCCTAAGAAGGGTGCCGGGCAGGCAGAGCTTCTTCTCGAAGGTGGGCCGAAAGGCCGTTTTCAGGGAGAGCAGCCTAACGTCATTGAAGGCGAGGATCTTGACGTCCCGCCTTATCTCCGAAAGAAACGTCGAAATCGCTAGGCTTGTAGTTCGGCGGGATTGAGCCTTCATTCTCCTCGTGCAGGTCTATCATAGTCTCGCAGAACTCGGAGCCGCCGAATCAGATTTTGGTTTGGCTCTTGGCGTATTCGATGGGGTTCATCTTGGGCACCGCTTCGTAATCGATGCCGCGCGGGGATGTCGACGCACCGGAGTGCTCACTTTTGAACCGCATCCCGTGCAGGTTCTCGCGCCGGATCGCGCGCCCCGCAGGATCCTCGCGACGATGGAGCACAAAATGCAAATCCTTGATACGCTTGGCGTTGATTTTCTGGTTGTTATTGAATTTACGATGGAGCTTGCCTCGGGCGAAGCCCGTGTCTTTGCCGATGAATTGTTTGGGAGCGGAGTCAGGCGTCTGGCTGCTGGTGAGGATTGGAATTTCGGCAAAGGCCGCAAAGGAAATATGAAATACCTGGCGGATTGGGGCGATGAAGTCGGGGTCGCAGTTCATGCGGTGTCAGCAGTGATGCAAAAAGGGGAACGCATTAGTAGTACGCGAATTCGTCAGGCCTTGCGGGACGAAAACCTTGTCGCTGCCGAGGAAATGTTAGGACGCCCTTATTCCGTGATGGGCGAAGTTGTCCAAGGACGCCAGCTCGGACGCCAGCTTGGATTTCCGACGGCCAATGTCGCTGTCTCAGACGAGCAACTTCCGCCGAATGGAGTCTATGTCGTTGAAGGACGCTGGGAGGGTCAATGGATCAGAGGAGTGGCAAATATCGGAACGCGACCAACAGTCGACAAAAGCATGGCGCGGTCATTGGAGGTGAATCTCTTTTCCGACCAAGTGCCGGATGCATATGGTTGGACTCTTGAAGTGGCATTTTTGCGGAAGATTCGTGAGGAGAGGAGATTTGAGTCAATTGAGGCTCTCAAGGAGCAAATTTCCCGCGATGTTGAGGAGGCTAAACGTTGAGTTTTCAATCAGTGGGACTCATGGGGGACGTTAGGGTCTCGAAAATTTGTCTTATAGATTGCCATTGCCTTTTTCTGAAGGTGTCGTTAAGGCAATCGCCCCTGCCAAGAGCAGGACATTGCCATGGAAAAGAAAAGTGACTTCGGATTAATTGGTTTGGCCGTGATGGGCCAGAATCTTGTGCTTAATGTGGAAAGCCGCGGCTTTCAGGTTTCGGTTTATAACCGGACCACCGCCACGATGACCAAGTTCATCGAAGAAAATCCCGACAAGAACCTCGTCGGATGCGAAAGCCTCGAAGACTTTGTTCAGTCTCTCGCTTCTCCGCGCAAGATCCAGATCATGGTGCAGGCCGGTGGTCCTGTCGATGCGGTCATCGCTTCACTCATTCCCCTCCTCGATCAAGGTGACATCATCATTGACGGGGGGAACTCACTCTACACCGACACCGAACGCCGCGACAAGTACTGCGCGGAAGCCGGAATGCGTTTCATCGGAGCCGGTGTTTCCGGTGGTGAAGAAGGCGCTCTCAAAGGACCTTCCATCATGCCCGGCGGACCTGCTTCCACTTGGGAAGTCATGAAGCCGATCTTCGAAAGCATTTCTGCCAAGGTCGATGGCGAGCCTTGCGTGGTGCACATCGGAGAAGGTGGCGCCGGTCACTTCGTGAAAATGGTGCATAACGGCATCGAGTATGGTGACATGCAGCTTATCTGTGAGGCCTACAATATTTTCAAAGCAGCTGGTTTCTCCAACGAAGAACTCGCCGATATTTTCGCCGATTGGAACGACGGTGACCTCGAGTCTTTCCTCATCGAAATCACCGCCAACATTTTTAAGCAGAAAGATCCTGAAACTGGTAAAGATATCGTTGACCTCGTCGTCGATAAAGCCGGCCAAAAAGGTACCGGACGTTGGACCGTCATGGGCTCTGTTGAGCAAGCCGTGCCTTTCTCAACCATCGCCGGTTCGGTCGAAGCGCGTATTCTCTCCTCCATGCGCGACCAGCGTAAGGTAGCTTCTGGAATCCTTCAGGGACCAAGTAACTGGGACTTCAATCTTGAGATGAGTAAGGAAGATCTTGTGAAGAAAGTTCGCAACGCGCTCTACGCTTCCAAGATTGTGTCCTACGCCCAGGGACTTGATCTCATCACCAAGGTCGGTGTTGAAAAAGGCTGGAATCTTCAGCTTGGCGAGATTGCCAAGATCTGGCGTGGCGGTTGCATCATCCGTGCCCGCTTCCTCAACCGCATCACGGAGGCTTACCAGAGCGAGACTCCTCCAACCAATCTCATGCTCAGCCCCTTCTTCACTGAGATCCTCAACGAAGGACAAAGCGACTGGCGCGAAGTCGTGGCTCTCGCCGCGACTAATGGTATCCCGGTTCCAAGCTTCGGAGGTTCTCTCAGCTACTACGACGCCTACCGTGCCGAGCGCACCCCGGCAAACTTGCTGCAAGCCCAGCGTGACTTCTTCGGAGCGCACACCTACGAGCGCACCGATAAGCCCGAGGGCGAGTTTTTCCACACCGAAGATTGGCCCGATCTCATCAGCTAAGCTTTCGCTCAGCGAAGTTTTTCCAAACGGCGTCTCCTGAGAGGGAGGCGCCGTTTTTTATCTCTACCGTAAGCTGGGTGCTCCGCTCCAAAGGGGCAACCCATTGTAGCGAACGGTAGAGGGAGGAGCGGCCGCCGCTCTTTTTTTGCATTGGCCGAATTAGATCGACCCTTCGGGCCTGCCGATTCTTCGAATATGGGCCCCGGGTGATTTCTGGATGGGCTCTACTTAGTGACTTCGATTGCAGAAAAGTCACTGCTGGTCGCTTTGGAATAGAGACCGATATAGCTTACTTTCTCAATGTCTGCGGGGAGCTTCTGTTCTAGGCGTGTCTTGTCGACTTCAAGGATAACGACACGTTTGGCGAGATCGATAATGATGTGGGCGGTGAATTTTTGTTTGGTGTCGAACTTGGCTCTCTTCGCAGTGCCGCGGCCGACATTGATCCAGCCACCTTGGAAGATCTCGTGGGTGCCTTTGCCAATAGCAGTGCCGACTTTAATGAGGCTGTTGTTGTCGGGTTTGTCGCCGAAGCAAAAAAAGGCGTTTTTGGTGACGGAGTCGACGGCGGTTTGGTAGTCGATTTTGAAGGCTGCGCGGTCGGTTCCGGAGAGTGGCTTGTCGAGTTTTCGGAGGGCCACGGTCTCGCCTTTTGAAGTGAGGCGGTAAGCGAAATCTGATTTGGTGACGGTTCCACCGAGGACGATGGGCCAGTCGCCGGTTTTGTCTTTGCCTTCGCTGAGCTCGGCTGATTTTTTGGGTTTTCTGCTGCTTGTTTTGGTGGGTTCACCTTCCCACCATTCACGAGGGCCTTCGGCCTCGATGCCTTTCCAGACTTCCATGAACTTCTTTTTCATTTCGGCCAGTTTCTCCGGCTTTTCCTTGGCGAGGTTGGTGGTCTCCTGCCAGTCCTTCTCGATTTCGTAGAGCTGGAATTCGGTGAGCGTTTCGTCGGCGATGATTTTCCAATCATCAATACGCATCGCGGCGCGGCTTTTCTCGGGAGCGATGTGAGTGCGCCAGAAGAGCGGGACTTTGCGTTGCACGGCCTCGCCTATGAAAGCCGGGCGGATGTCGGCTCCATCGATGGTGCGATCCTTCGGGGTGTCGATGCCCACGATGCCGAGCACGGTGGTGAAGATGTCCGATCCGATGACGGGAGTTTTGCTCACCGTGCCTGGAGGGATTTGGCCTGGCCAACGAACGAGGCCCGCGACGCGGATGCCGCCCTCGTGGCTGTCGCGCTTTCGACCGCGAAGTCCTCCGGTTGAGCCCTGGGTGCGGCCGGTTTGTTTTCGGCCTTCGGGGCCGTTGTCGGAGGTGAAGAAGACGATGGTGTTGTCACGCAATCCGAGATCATCAAGGCCCTTCATCACGATGCCGAAGGCGTCGTCGAGTTGGGTGATGTTGCCGTGATGTTGGCGGATCCCTTCGTCAGCGATATGCGCGTAGGGCTTCATGTATTTTTCAGCTGATTCGATGGGGAGGTGTGGCTCGTGGGTCCAAACTGAGAGAAGAAAGGGTTTTTCCTTGTCGCGGTCTTCCTTGAGCCAACGAATTCCTTCTGTCGCAACAAGAGGAGCGGAGAACCCTTCGAGTAGCCCCATTTCCTTGCCATTGAGAACGAAGTTTTTGGGATTCTTATGGTTGGGCGTAGCGTTGTTTTGAGTCGCCATCCAGTGGTCGTATCCGTGGTCGTTGGGTTGCGGTTGCTTGTCGCTATTGAAATGTCCGTTGAGATGCCACTTGCCGACGTGGCAGGTGGCGTAGCCATTTTCTTTGAGAAGTTCGGGGAGAGTGATTTCACTTTCCCGAAGGTGAGTGCTGTGTCCTCCCGGGATCCAACGCCAGACGCCGTTGCGGTAGGGAGTGCGTCCGGTAAGAATGGCAGCGCGTGACGGAGAGCAAACTCCGCAGGCCGAGTAGCATTGCGTGAAGCGAACTCCCTCGGTCGCGAACTTATCGAGGTGGGGAGACTTAATGATTTTGTTGCCGTAGCAAGCGAGATCGCCCCATCCCATGTCATCAACGAGGAAGACGACGATGTTCGGTTTCTTGGCGAAGGCTGAGTTGCCTTGCATAAGGAATACGAGGGCGAGAACTGCGAATCTCATGAGAGAGAGTTACGCTGTTTTGTTCCTGCTGAACAAGGGTAGAGTCGCCGTTAGCTTTGTTTTTAGTGTGGAGGTGAGCGGCAGCTCTCTGAGTTTTCGATTATCCGGGAGTGCGGAACTGTCTAGTCTATTGCGGATGGAGATTCTGGAGAACAATTCTCCTTTTTTCGCGGCTACTTGGTATTAAAAGTCTACAAATCCGAACTCTTGGGCGAGTTCGAGGCATTGGTTGGTGGGGATGAGTCCAAGCGAGGGACTGGGATCTTTTAGAGAGGCGGCAGCGGTGCAGACGGCAAGTTGGAGGCGGTCCGGGGTGGAGAGGTTATCGTGGAGTCCGTGGAGGAGTCCGGCGGCGAAAGCGTCGCCGGCACCGGTTGCTCCTTTACTGAAATTTTCGGGGAGTTTGAGTGAAGCTTGAGTGAAGGTGTTGCCGGTTTTGAGCGCGCAAACCGCTCCGTGCTCGGTGTGGATGGTGACTGTTTTTTGCACGCCGAGTTCGAGAAGTTCCTGTGCAGCTCTTAAGAGCGCCTGGGAATTGTCAGCGGAGAGGCTTGTTCTGAGAATATGGGAGGCTTCGAGTTCGTTGATGATGAAGTGATCGGTGAAAGGGAAGGCGCTGAGGGCAATTTCTCGAAATTGTGGATGTTCGCCGCTGACCATATCGACGCTTGTTTCGAGTTCGTTTTCTTTGGCTTTTTGGAGGGCGAGAGCAGCGCGGGTTTGCTTTCCGTTGAAGGAATCAAGCGCGTCGAGGAGCGTGAGATAACCAAGGTGGAGAATGCGGGCTTTTGTTTTGGTGAAGTCGAGATGCTCGACGTCGAATAGGCTATTCGCTCCGCGTTGGTGAAAGAAGGTGCGTCGTCCAGTGCCGAAGACCGACATGGCGTCGGTGTAGGAAGTTGAGCGTTCGGAGGTTCTGTGGAGTTGGGTGGTGTCGATGCCGTTGCTTTGGCAGTCGCCGAGAATCCAGCGTCCGTAATCATCATTGCCGATTAGGCCGCAGGCTTCGAGCGGATAGCCCACTTGCATCGAGGCGAGATCCTTGAGGACGTTGTAAGGACCACCGCCGTTGGATTTGGATTCGCTAAGGATGTTCGCCAAGGTGTCTTGCTCGGGGTAGGCGTCGATGATCTTGACCTGATCAACGATGAAGTTTCCTGCTGCGAGAATACCGTGGCGTTGGGTGTCCATGACTAGAGTGGGACGACTGTTCCGCTTTGCTGGGATTCAAGCGCGGCTGCGAAAATTTCGTGAGTGGCGACGGCTTCTTCGGGGGTTGCGCAGCCGAAGCGATCTTCTAACAATCCTTCGCGTTCCATGAGAAAGGCCGCCCACATTTGTTGGATCACATCGGGGAAGCCCGGTTCAAAGATTCCACCGGTGACGGCTTTGAATGGAGTGCCGAAGCCGAGGTCGGTTCGTTTCCAGTATTGTTCTTTTCCTCGCTCGAAAAGGTGGAGCGTTTTTGGTTCCGCGGTGCTGAAGCGGACGCCGCCGTCGGTGCCGAGGATCTCGATGAACCAGGTGTTGGTAGCGCCGGGAGCAAGGCGTTTCATTTCAAGACGCAGGGGGACTTCTTCGGCGTCGATATTGGTCCAGGTGTTGAGGTGGGCATTGTCCCAGGTGTCGCAGGGAGTGGTGCCGCCTTTTCCATCGGGGCGCAAGGGATAGCCCTTTTGAAGTTGGGCGAAGAGCCGGGTCGGTTTCCAACCGAGGCGGAGGGGAAGGTGGCAAGCGTGCATGCCGAGGTCGTTGAGAACACCGCCTTGGCCGCAGGTCGCGTTGAGTCTTTTCCAGTTGGCTGCTTTGGTGGGATCGAGATCGCTGCTGTGATGGAATCCGGAGACGACTTCAAGAACGCGGCCGACTTCGCCGGAGCGCGCTACTTCGAGGGCGCGTTGCGCACCGGGGAAGAATGGCATTTCCGAACTGCAACGCACGAAGCATCCGCTTTCGTTGATCTTTTCGACAATGCGTTGGGCAGTGGGCAAATCGATGCCAAATGGTTTTTCTGCGAAGAGGTCTTTGCCGGCGTTCAGGACGTCGAGGTAAATTTTCTCGTGGAGATTGTGCGGAACGGCGGCGTAGACGACATCGATCTCCGGATTGGCGAGCAGTGCGTGGTAGTCGGTGACCTTCTGAGTGCAGCTGGGGATGATGTCGAACCAGGATAAGACGTCCGGATTCAAATCGGCGACCGCGACGAGCTCGGGCTGAACTGAAACATCGGTAAGGGCGCACCAGCGGGCAAAGGCGCTCGCCATTTCTCGGCCCATGAGACCTCCTCCGATAATGCCGATGTTGATCGTTTTCATGGGTATTAAATCATCTCCAGAGCGGACTCGATGCAAGCCTCGTCGTGGACCATGGCCATGAGGGCTTGGGTGATCCCGCGTGGATTGGGGTGTTGGATGACATTGCGACCGTAAACGATTCCGGCGGCTCCTTGTTGCAGGAGTCCCTGGGTGCGTTCGAGGATTTCGCGATCGCTGACGCGACCTCCGCCACGAACGAGGACGGGAATGCCGCCGGCGGTTTCGACGACTTTGTGATAGAGGCTCACGTCGTCGGTCGGATCGGCTTTGATGATGTCTGCCCCGAGTTCGACGGCTTGGCGGACAAGGTGGGAAATCTCGGTGAGGTCGCCATTAACCATGTAACCGCCGGCCTCGGCGTTGGGTTGGAAAACGAGGGGCTCGACCATCATGGGCATGCCGTAGTAGTCGGCCTGCGGTTTAAGCTTTAGAATGTTCTCCACGCATTGCTCGTGCACTTCAGGAGCACCTGGAATTTGGAAGAGATTGACGCAGACGCAAGCTGCGTCGAGACGTACGGCCTGAAGCATAGTTTCCTCGATGATGAGGCTGAAGCGAGAGGAGGGAAGTTCCTTGCCGTAAATGTTGGCCACATCAGTTCGGAGGACGAGGCTGGGCTTTAAGCGTCCGCGAACTTCCTGGAGGTGCTTGGCCTGCCCAACGGTCAGCTGGATCGCGTCTGGTGCGGCGTCGACGAGGGTCTCGATGACTTGCGGCATGCTTTCGATGCCTTGGAGAAATCCTGGTTGATTAAAGAAGCCGTGATCAACCGCGACATCGAAACATCGGTTGGAATTGGTATTGAAAAGGCGGTTGAGACGATACTGTTTCATGTTGATTTAGCGGTAAACTTTTTGGAGGTAATCCATAGAGGTCTTGGCGATCTCGGTAGGCGACGGGTCGTAGCGGAAGACCTCGACAGAGATCCAGCCTTGATATTCGACTTCGCGAAGAGCATCGGCGACCGGTTCATGATTGACCTCGCCCATACCGGGGCCTAGGAGGTTGGGGTCGTTGGCATGGAAGTGTGCGATGTGTTCGTGGAAGTCGCGAACGATGTCGGCCATGTGATTGTCAATTTCCTCGCGAGAGGGTGCGGAGCCTTCGGGTGTTGGTGAGCCGGGATTCTTGGCGTCAAGTTCGTGCGACATTGCTTTGACATCGAGGTGAAGCTTGCAATTGGGATGGTCGACTTTCTTGAGGAGTGCGACCGTTTCTCTCGCTGAATTGAGGAAGTTGGTCTCTGGGTGTCCGAGGGGTTCCATTGCGATGGTGACACCGAGAGAAGCGCAATGCTCGGCGGCATGGCGGAGGACTTCGGCGGCACGTTGGGTGGCATCTTTATGATCCCATCCGGGTTCCAGACTACGTTGATGTGGAGAACCCCAGACCATGACTTTTCCTCCCATGGAATGGCAAAGGTCGGCGAGGTGGCGCGAGTAGTCCACGGTGGTTGCGCGGAGGGCGTCATCGGGGCTAGTGAGGTGGAAGCCGCGTCCGCCGTTGAGTTCTTCGGTTTTGGCGAGGAGCCAGTGGAGTCCGATGATCTCGAGTCCGTGATCGCGAGCAATTTTCAGGTGTTGTTCGCCTTCCGCGAGACTGAGTCGGCTGGCGTCGAATTCAGGTGCGATCGTGAAAGGAGCAACTTCGAGCCCGGTATAGCCGAGCTTCGCAGTAGCGGCGCATTGTTCGACGAATGGACGGTCTTGGAAGGTTTCGTTGCAGAGAGCAAATTTCATCGAGCGAAGTGATGGCTTACTTGGAGGTGCTCAATTTGTAGATTGTGGTCTGCGTGTAGGTTTCGCCGGGGCGAAGGACAGGTGAGGGGAAGGCCTTTTGGTTGGGTGAATCGGGGAAGGTCTGGGATTCCAGGCAGAGCGCGGAACGGTGAGGATACTCTTTCCCGTCTTTGCCTATAGGGCCGTCTAGGAAGTTGCCGGAGTAGAACTGAATACCAGGCTCAGTGGTTGAAACGGTTAAAACGCGACCGCTGTCGGGTTCGGTAACGATCGCGGCAACGGCGAGTTCGCCATCGCGCTTGTCCTTGAGGACGTAGTTGTGATCATAACCGATTCCGTTTTTGAGTTGCTCATCTTTTTGCTCGATGCGGTCACCAATTCGGGTGGACTTGTTGAAGTCGAAGGGGGTGCCTTTGACGGGTGCAATACCGGTTGGGATGGAGGTTGCGTCGATGGGGTTGTAGCGGTCAGCGTTAATTTGAAGATTGTGATCGAGAACGGTCTTGCTACCTGCACCTGCGAGATTGAAGTAACTGTGATTGGTCAGATTAAGGACGGTGGGCTTGTCGGTAGTCGCTTTGTAGCGAATGCGAAGGGCGTTTTTTTGGGTCCAGGTATAAGTCACGGTAGTAGAGAGTGCGCCGGGGTATCCTTCTTCACCATCCGGACTGGTGTAGGTAAGTGTGAGGCTTGGTGTGTCGCCTCGGTTTCCAATGCGGGCTTTCCAAATTTTCTTATCGAAGCCCTTGAGGCCGCCGTGGAGGTGGTTGGGTTCGTTGTTGGTGGCGACGGTGTATTCCTTGCCATCAATTTTAAATTTTCCTTTTGCGATACGGTTTGCGTAGCGTCCGGTGATGCAGCCAAAGTAGGGGCTTTTCTCGACGTATTCCGCGACTGTGTCGAAGCCGAGAACGACGTCGCCTAATTTGCCGTGTTGATCGGGAACGATGAGTGAAGTCACCGTGCCGCCATAATTAGTGATTGAAACGCTGGCTCCAGATTCATTGGTGAAGGTGTAAAGCTCAACGGGTTTCCCATCGACTTCGCCGAAGGGTTTCGAACTGACGGAATACTTGGCAGCATTAGACATGAGAGTGAGAAGGGCGGTAAACGCAAGGATTGGGGTTTTCATTTGTGGTGGTATTCTTAAATTTTTGGGTAAGGAGACAAGAAGGAAGATTTTATTGAGCTGACCATGTAGCTTTTGCTCCGAGAGCGAGATTGACAATGAGGCTTTTGGGGGGCGGGATGGAAGTGATGAAAACAGGTTTTGTTTGTTTGTATTGCATGATTTCGGTGATGTCGGCAAAGATTATTCAAGTCCCCGGCGATTTTAAGACCATTCAGGAGGGGATTAATGCCTCTGAGTCAGGCGATATCGTTCTGGTTGCGCCGGGAACGTATTCCGAGAGGATTAAGTTGAAGGCTGGGATCCGGGTGAGAAGCTTTGGGGAGAAGTCTAAAGGTGGACTTGATGACAAGCGGGCGGAGAAGACAATTATCGATGGGAGTAAGGTTTCAGAAGAGAGTCCGGGAGTGATGATGGCAGCTGGTGCTACTCTTGATGGTTTCTCGGTGACGGGTGTAGGGAAGTATGACGAGGAGAGGTGGCGGAGGAGCTGGGTTAATCAGGGGGCTGACCAGGCGCATGAACATATCGGGGTATTTGGGGTCCCAGGGATTGCGATTGAAGGAGTAGATTGTTCGGTGGTTAACAACATCGTGCATCACATTGGAGATACCGGGATTGCGATTCGGGGAACAGAAGGGGCCAAGTGCGCACCTTTGGTTCGGGGGAATATTTGTTACCGGAATATGGGTGGGGGTATTGGCTCGCTGGATGGCTCGGCTGCCATCATTGACTCTAATACCTGTTATGAGAATTTCTACGCCGGAATCGGTCACAAAAATGCTTCGCCAATCGTGACCCGGAACACGTGTTACCGAAATATCCGTGCAGGGATTGGAGTGAGTGAGGGGGCTTGTCCTATCGTGCGGGGGAATAATTGCTATGAAAATCGTAAGGCTGGAATAGGGATTCGCACGGGCAGTGAAACTAGTCCGATTGTTGAGAATAATGACTGCTATAAAAACGAGATGGCTGGGATTGGCGTCGACGACAAGGCTACGCCGATCATTCTTGGGAATCGGTGTAAGAAAAACGGTCTCGCGGGGATCGGATGTCGTGATGGGGCGTCTGCGATAATTAGAGGGAATTTTTGCGAATCAAATAAAGAGGCCGGGATTGGGGTGGAGTCGGCCTCGGCTGAAATTCTGAGGAATCAAATCAATCTAAACGAGAAGGCTGGGATTGGAATCAGTGGGCGATCGTTTGCGACTCTGGTAAATAATATTTGTTTGGACAATAAGCTCGTGGGGCTTGGCATTCCCGGGGAGGCCAAGGTGGTGGTGGCAGGTAACTCGTTCTCTCGCCATGGAGGTATGCCGCCGATGGTGATGGTTGGAACGAAAGCCAAGGTTACAATGACCGGCAATACGATTCAGGGAGGCGGAATCGCTGGAGTGATGTTGATGGGGAGGTTGACAGCAATCGACAATCGCATTGAAGGAGCCAACGGCGGAAGCGGGATCTGGGTGAGGGAAGGTGCTGCGTTGACTCGAAAGGGAAATGAAATCAAAGGCTACAAAGCTCCGGTGCGGGGAGAGAAACCGTAGAAGCTGTCTCTCTTTAATTTTGAGACGGAAGAACTCGTGCATGCCGTTATCGGGAGCGGTGAGGATATGACTTGGCGAATCGGGGTTGCGTGAGACCCCCTCGCATCGGCTTGGAACAAGTTTCAGCTTGATGTGAACCCCAACGAATAAGCAACTGCGATTCGAACTCGCACCAATTTTTATGTTGGTAGAGGTTATATTACGACCTGCTTAATTCCTGCCGATGGAAGTTTCTCCCGGGTTAATTTGCCCTGTAAGTAAATCTCGTTTTCTCGAGACAATTTGCAGAGCTTCGCATGTTAATCCTACAAAGCTTTTTTTGAAAATGCCGAGAGAAGAATACGCGCGGCCTGCACCAAAGTGGCGGTGATAACAAGAGCCACGCTAAATTTGAGACCGAGAATGAGTTGATCGCCTGCTGGTAGAATCTTCACCAGTTTTTCGAGATCAGGAATTTTTCCCTCCATTTCGGCAAGGTCTCTAATATCCCGTCCCTCCTTGAGTCCGATCATAGCCAGCCCGCCCATGATGAGCCCGGAGAAGTAGAAGGAGAGTCTGATTGGGAAGAGGACGGCTGCGATGATCGTGGTAATAGTGGCATACTTAAGGAAAATACCGCCCCATTCGTTGACCTCTTTGATGGACCATGCTCCGAATCCTTCGATTTCGAAGAGTTGCTTCCCGAGTGCTGAAAGAATAAGAATGTGGGCGCTGATGAAGAGGATTCGGAAAACGATTTCCCAGCCGGTGGCCCAAGGATGTTTCTTTAAGCAGGCTAACATTATTAGTAGAGCGTTCTTCGAGGGGCTTCCTCTTCGATGGTTTCCGCCATCTTTTCAAAATCGCCTTCCTCGCAGCAGCGAACAAAGCCTTCGCCGTAGCACTTCAAGCGATCCCACTGCAGGCGGATTTCCTGGGCTTCATCTTGGGTAATTGAGTTGTCCCGTGCAGCTTGGGAGATTCGAGAAAGCAGGCTGGAAAACTGGGCCACGATCTCGTTTGTAGCGGGCAGGACTTCGAACCCTTTTTGGCAGTTGCTTTCCGGATTTCTAACAAAATAGCCGTCGTTGTGTTCACAGAGCCACTCGATGATTCGTTCTTCCTTCGTGAGGCGAATGATTTCGAGTAGGCGATCCAAGGGATTGCGCGAACCACTTCCAGTTTCCGATTGCTCCTGTGCCCACTTGTAAACGAGGGAAAGTGAGACCCCCAGTTCACTCGCAACTTCCTTTGGACTCGAATTTTTAAAGGCTTCTTTGAAGATCTCGTAACTTTCCATTGAAGTTAGGCTACGGAGAATCGGGTGAGGGTGCAAGCTCGCTAGTCACGCGGGATGTAGATCTGGGATCCACTTTTGATCATTTGATCGGGAGCGAGCTCGATGTTGTTGAGCCGGTTTAAGGTTGCTACGTCGGTGAGAAAGCGGTTGGCAATATCAGTTAGTCTACTGTTTTCGTCGATGACGATGAGCTCGGTTGTTTCGGGATCGAGAAGATTTGGTTCGGGTTCGATAGGCTTTTTGGTCTTCTCAGGGTTTTCGGCAAAGGAGGGAGAAGCCGTTCCTTCTTCGACGGCAATTGGTGGGATTTCCGGATCAGGAGCAAGGACAGGGGGCGTTGGAAGGGGCTCGGGGTTGGAAGGTGAGGGAAGTTCCTCGATAGGCTCAATTGGCCGGGAAAGTGGAGCGCTCTCAATCGGTGGTTTTACAGGAGGTATCCTGGATGGAATACTGAGAATCTGCCCGATTTGCATTCTTCGTGGATCAAATTTTGGATTGTTGGAAACAAGTTGTTTCAGAGAGATCCCATGTCGTAGGGCAATGTGTCCCAGGGTATCACCTTTTTTGACGGTATAACTGGATCGGGAAAATACAGTTGGAGCTGGCGACGCCAAATTGTTCGAACTTGAATCAGGAAGATTGATGTGCTCCCCAATAGGAAGTCTTTTGGCGCTAATTCCGGGATTGGCATTGCCGAGAGCACTCACGGAGACGCCGTATTTTCGGGCAATACACCAGTAGGTGTCCCCGGTTCGGACGAGATGAGTGGGGTTTACCGGCTTTGCAGGAATCTCAGGTTTCGTCCGTGAGGGAGTGGAAAATCCTTTTTCTATTTTGGCGCTGAGCTGTCTGACGATGAAGCTCAATTCGGAGATATCGCGTTCCACCCGGTCAAGCCGTGACGAATCATTTGCATGGGCAAGGCACGAGGAGAGCGCAAAAAGGAGGCTGATATTTTGAGTTTTCATGCGAGAGCCCACAAAATATCACGGAAATCCTAACTATTCAATCTTCTTTATTTTAAAAAATATCGAGACATTCGTCGTTTATTCACAGTCGCTTAGCAGATGTGAGTTAGCGGCGATGGCTTCGACATCGGCAACAGAGATGACCTGGCAGAGTTGCTTGCGAAGTGCCTTGGCTCCGGGGAATCCTTTGCAGTAGGTCATTAAGCGGGATCTCATCGCCTGCATGGTATGCTTTTCTTCGCCGTATCGGTCCGATTGTACGGCGAGCCGACAATGGCGGAGGACAAAACTCCAGCGTTCATCGATGGAGGGTTTGGGCGGCAGTTCGCCGTGTTCGAGATAGTGTTTTGCCTCGGAGAAAATCCAGGGGTTTTGCATGGCGGCCCGCCCGATCATGACTCCGGAGACGGCGGTGGTCTCCTTTCGTTTTTTGAGAATCTCGGCTGAATCGATGTCGCCGTTTCCGATAATCGGGATCGTGACATGGCGGGCGCATTCATCGATGACGTCCCAGTCGGCTTCGCCCCGATAGGATTGAGCGCGGGTGCGTCCATGTATAGCGACAGCTTGAATCCCACAATCTTCGAGGAGGTGGCAGACTTTGGTGGCATTGATAGATTGTTGGTCCCATCCGATACGGATTTTTCCGGTAACGGGGACCTGGTCGCCGACAGCCTTGACGATTTTACTCGCGGTATCCGAGAGAAGAGAGCAGTCCCTGAGGAGAGAGGAACCGCCATTTCTGGAGACAACTTTGTTGACTGGGCAGCCGAAGTTGAGATCGATGAAGTCTGGCTTTTTCCAATCGATGATTTTCTTGGCGGCTTCTCCCATCCTCTCACCATTGGCACCAAACAATTGGATGCCCACAGGGCGTTGTTCGTCGGTAAAGGTGGTATATCGACGGGTTCGGTGATCCGCTTGAAGAATGCCTTCGGCTGAGACGAATTCGGTCACCATGACATCGGCTCCGAGTTCCTTGCAGAGGGTGCGGAAGGTGACATCGGTCACGCCTGCCATCGGAGCCAGGTACACCGGAAATTGGTTTTTAAACCAAGGGAGCATTTATTTCTCTTTTAATGGAGCGGATTCATCCTCTTCACTGTCCGACTCGTCTTCAGTGGAATTATCATCAGAGGTTTTTACTTCTGACTGGGTAGTTCCCTCTGTCTCCGGGTTCTCGTCAGAACCTGCTTCCGAAGTTTCTTCTGGTTCTGATGGAGTATCGGGTTCGCCGTTTTCTCTCAAAGAAGTTTCACTTTCTGTCTCCTCTCCGGGTTTCGGTTCAGGCTGAGGGTCGAGCAGTGCGCGGACTTCTTCCTGCACCTTGTCGACGTCGGAGAGGGGAATCTGCGGATCCTTAATGATGTAGATGTCGCCGCTTTTTCGTTGTTCGTAGACACGTAGTTTTCCGGTGGGAAGCTCCTGGGTGTCTGTTTCACGGAGAAGTTTTTTCCGCTCAAGCATGACGGCGAGGATGTATCGGGCGTTCTCGGTATGGGCTTCGTCTTCCTCGATCAGTTTCCCCAGAAGAGTTTCGGGATCATCCTGGACGACCGCTTCGGGTTTTTCCTCGATGACGGGAGGCGTGTAGGTGGTAAGCCAAGTCGAGAAGGGAGCTTCATTGTCTTCACTCTCTTCCCATGCTTCAACTTTGTAGTCCTTCCGCAGATAACCTGATGATTCGGGGTCGGGGAAGATAGCGGCCCGAATTTTTTCGCCATCTTCAAATGCTTCTTCCGAGGCGGCACAGGTTTTTGATCGGGTTTTAATGCTCCAGGGTTCTTTCATGGACAGTGATTAGTTAGGAAGGAGTTTTTTGAGGGTTTGGAAAATTGGTCGTCCGACAAGTCGCCGTTGAATCAGAATGATGGCAATAAGGAAAGCGCAGAGGTTTGTTCCCCAGGCGGCCCAAATGGGAGAGATTTTATTGGATTCTCCCAAGCTCAGGAAGACGGTGGATGAGAACATCATCCCGGCGCTGAGAAAGATGGCCAGGACAACTCCGCCTCCACCTCCTCTTCGGCTGAATGAAATCCCCAAGGGGGCGGCGAGAAGGACGATGGCGAGACAAATTGCCGGTTGAGCCCAGCGGTAATGCCATTGGGTCAGGAAGCGCTCTTTGTTGATCCACTCGGTATTTTGGTTGCTGAGGATCCAGCTGTAGAGGTCGGGGATTCCTAAATGTTCGGCTTCGAGTCCGGGTTTGATGAGGCGCCAAGGGGTTTCAGGCCAATCTTTAAAGACAACGGGGTCGTCCGGGTTCTCATACCTTGGTAATAAGGGACCGTCTGATGAGATGGTCTCATCGAGATGGGTGATCTTGACTCCATGGAATGTCCACTCACCTGAATCGCGATTCCAGTGCGCTTCTTGCGCTTCAAGTCGCCATTTGGGCATGTGCTCTTCGTTTGATGTTCGAATGACGATGTTTCGGAGAGGCTCTCCCATGTTGTAGTTGTAGGGAAAAACTCCTACCAGCCAGAAGCGTCCGCTTTTCTTATGGAAGAAGGGAACATTCTCCGCCTTGTTGGAGGCCTCTGAGTCAGCCTCATCGATTAAGGTATCCTTGTATTCCAGTGCCCAAGGAGCCCACTGGTAGTTGAAGCCAAGGCAGGCCAGACTGGCGAAGAGTCCAATCACAGCGAGGGGCAGAATGAGTCGGGCGATGCCGCGACCGGTTTGGATCATTGAGACCACTTCGTGGGCTTTGGAAAGTTTTCCAAGGGAATGAAGGAGGGCCAGAAGCAGGCCAAAGGGAGCCATTTGCACGAATATCGGTGCAAAGGTGACGAGATAGTAACGTCCCGCCAGGCCCCATGGATCGGCGCTTTTTTGAAATTCCGAAATGTTCTCGGTTAGGTCGAGGATTCCCCAGACTCCGTATAGTCCGCCGAAGCAGAGGGCGAAGGATATGAGGAACTGCCTGATCAGGTAGCGGTCCAAGGCTCTGACCAGAGAGTAATATAAGGCGATCATCGCGGGGATGAAGCACATTGCAGAAAGAACAGCTGGTCGCAAATAGTGTGCGAGCGCATGGGAATCGGGGAATCCAGCCAGGTGGTCTAAGACGGCGCTCTTCTCATGCGGAGCCAAAACTCCGGACGCTGCTGCTCCGGCCAAGGCCAGAAGAACGGTAGGAAGGAAACGGCGTATGACTGAAGAGTGATCCAAGGGCGGCAGCCTAGACTGTTCTCTCCGGTAAGCCAACTACTAGAGTGTTAATATTTTAGGTATCTGAAAGTTATTAACATTTGGGTCCGTAAGTTTTCGCGCTCTCGGAACAATGAATACCAGCCAATTATCTCTCAAGGTCGATGTTCTTATGACCATGGCTACGGCCTTGGTGGTGGGGCTTGTTCTATTGATTGTTGCGTCAAGCGATGATGGTCTCGATGATGGTATTTCCGTCGGTGAAGCAAGTGCTCGAATCCGTGTGATTGGCGAACGAGACGCAGAGGAAGGGGGAGCTGATTTGGCTGAATTGGTTGCGAATCAGGCCCGTCAGGATGCCCCCACCCCTCGTGTCGATGTTTCGGATCAGGCAATTTTGGGCAAGAGTCCGGTGGATTCCCCCAAGTCCCTGATGTCCGATGATGTGGAAGCCTCCTCGCTTACGAAGGAGCCCGGTGGGAAAATGACGGGGATTCGTCGTCGGCTCCTTTTGGAAGCGGCTGAGAAAGCTCTTTTTTCGAAAACCCCCTGGTCGGATCTTTCGGTCATTGCGCTGGCTTTCAAGCGGGCGGGCGATGAGGAGGCTGCGAGATATTGGTTTTTGAGGGCGGCCCGACTTGCTCAGGACCCGGACAACCAAGTCGAAGCATCCATGGCGATGAGAGAGGTCGTGAAGTATTTGGTCGCGGCGAATTTTCTTAATTCGTCCAGAAAGTTGGTTGCGCGGATTCCGGTCGAGAGCCAGCGTGATCGGGCAAAGGCTGAATTGGTGAGAGCGTTTTCCAGCCTCAAGAGATTCGAAGAAGCTCGTGAAATTGCCAGCAGTCTGCAGGACTCCAAGGCTCAAGGTCTGGCTTACAGTAGTATTGCAGAGGCTGAGGCCCACCTCCTTGAGCTTCCGGAAGTGATGGAAACTTTGTCAATGATCAGCGAGACCTCTGATCGATATACTGCTTTCAGCAAAGTGGCTTCGATTTTAGCGAGTCGTGGTGATTCGGGCGGAGCAATTTCCTTGATCAATCGTATTAATGATACCCGCCTTAGAGATGTTGCCTTGGCCCGCCTTGTTAGTGTAAAAAAGGGAGCTGCTTTTTCTTTTGACTCCCTGGTGTCAATGATCAGAGATCCTTTTGTTAAGGACCAAGCGGTGATTAGCATGATTTCCAACGAGGCTGACCGTCGTCGTATTAATCTGGTGAACTCGAGTGTTGAGCGGATTCAATCGCCTGCGGAGAAGGAGAAAGCCTACGAAGCATTGGTGAGTCTGCAAATTCGTCATGGCGATTTGATGAGTGCGCTAGATCGAGCTCAATCAATCGGTGCGGAGAATGTTAGGAATCGGGCTTTGCAGGCGGTTGCTCTGGCCGAGGTCAGAAAAGGCGGTATAGAAGCCGCCAGAAAAGTTGCCAACTTGATCAATGATCTCGAAGCCCGTGAAACAACCTACCGCAAGCTCGCCCAACAAGCAGCGGTCTCCGGTCAGAGTGCCGGGGCAGTGGATACTGTGAGTTATATTGATGATCCCTCGGAAAGGGCCTTGGCCTTTGCTTCTCTTGCTTTGACTCGGGCGCGCTACGGCGATGATGGTGGTGCTCGTGAATTGGTGCAGGATGCCAGTCGAGAACTTAATCATGTGTCCAGTGCCCGGGATCAAGCCCAGACCGCCGGTATGGTAGCCGAGGTTTTTGCGCAAACGGGAGATTCGGTATCTGCGTTTGATACGGCGGCATCCATCTCTAACGCTGGACTTCGAGATCAGACTTATCAGCGACTCGCGGTAAGTTTTGCGAATTCCCAGGAGGCGGAATTGGCTGAGCAGAGTGCTTATTTGATCGAAAGGGAAACTATACGCGAGCGGGCGTTAGATTCGGTGGCCTTGACTCTGGCTAAACGTGTTCCCTTCACGGATGCCTTGGACTATGCGGGGCAGCTCGGGGGAAGTCGTCAGCAAGTCCGTTTCTTGGTCGGAGTGGCAGGGCGCAAGTCATAGCTGGCCAAGTCTGATTTCGTTCCATAGCGTTGCGGAGTGAAAAACAAACCACATTGGCAGATCCTCCTTTCTCTTGTTCTCGCGACTGCAACGGCGATCGTCTTTCGTCAGCTGGCAGTCACCCAGGAAGCAACGGCAGGGTTCATCGGTAATGTAATGCTGACCTGTGAGTTTGTTGGTAAGCTCTTCATGAATCTTCTGAAGATGATCATCGTTCCCTTGGTGGTTTCGTCAGTGGTCGCGGGGATTGCCAGTCTGCATGGGATGAAGGGTTTTGGTCGCTTGCTTGGAAAAACTGCGGGCTTTTATGCTATGACCAGCTTGATGGCGATTACTCTTGGGCTGGTCCTCGTAAATACTATTCAGCCAGGCTTGAGTAATGGCGAGCCAAGTGCCGTTGTTAAGGAAGCGTTTGATAATCACGAGGCGAGTGAGTCGGCAAAGTCGAAAGTGGAGAGCGCAAAAGCAGAGAGTGGGGAGCAGGAGGGGTTCTTTGCGCAGTTGACGGGATTCTTTTTAAGAATGGTTCCGGTGAATATTTTTGGAGCTGCTTCTGAAAATGGGCAGATGCTGGGTCTGATCTTTTTTAGTATTTGTTTCGCGGTGGCGATGACCCGATTGCCCAAAGAAAACGTTTCTACCTTAAAAGATGCTTTTGTCGGATTGAATGAGGTCATGATCGTGATGACCCGAGGAATCATGGCTTTGGCTCCCATTGGGGTTTACGCTTTGATCGTACCGGTAGTATACCAAACCGGAGGGGAATTATATGGGGCTCTTGGAAAATATTTCATCACGGTGCTTTTAGCTTTGGGCATTCATCTCTTTGTCATCATGCCATTGACGATTTCTATTTTCGCCAAGGTTAGTCCCTGGGCACACTTTAAGGCTATGCGAACAGCCTTGCTGACGGCTTTTTCAACAGCGTCTTCTTCATCAACTCTTCCGGTGACGATGCGTTGTATTCAGGAAAATGCCGGAGTGTCTAAGAAGACCGCGAGCTTCACCCTGCCACTTGGAGCGACCGTGAATATGGATGGAACCGCGCTTTATGAATGTGTCGCGGTGATGTTTGTGGCGCAGGTCATGGGAATTGAGATGACGTTTGCAGCGCAATTTATGGTTGTTCTGGCCGCCCTGCTGACCAGTGTAGGTGTTGCTGGAATTCCTTCAGCTTCTTTGGTGGCGATCTTTATCATTCTTACTAATTCAGGAATCCCGGGAGCTGAAAAGGCAGTGGTTGTCCTGCTGGCGGTAGATCGCTTGTTGGATATGACCCGCACAGCGGTTAATGTCTTTGGTGACAGTTGCTGTGCATTGGTAATCGCCAAGAGTGAAGGGGAGAACGTCTTGGCAGATATTCCTCGAAAGGCATAAAAAGGACTGGTGATGGCCGGCCTTCTTTTAAAGGAGGTGAATCACCGAAACTCTAGGCTGCTTGCAGCAGCCAGAGGATGGGTTGTGGAAAGAAGCCGAAAATGATCAGCAGGGATGTCAGCGTGATCAGGGCGTAGAAGGAAAGCGGGCAAACCTTGATTGGTGACTCGTCGAGTGACTTGCGCCAATACATCGCCCGGATAATTTGGAAATAATAGTAAAATCCTGCGGCGACTCCAATGAAGCCGATTGAAATGGGAACCCAAAGATTGGCTTGAACGGCGGCTTCGAAGGAGAAAAATTTCCCGTAGAATCCAGCAGTCAAGGGAACCCCGGCCATTGCAGCCATTACGATGGTCGTCATGAGGGCGAGGAATGGATTGCGGGTGCCCAGTCCTTCGAAGGCGGAGATTTCTTCGGACCCAGTATTACGGTGAATCGTGCTGAGGATGAAAAACGCCGCGAAGGTCATGATGAGGTAGATCGCGAGGTAGAATCCCACGATTTGGGCGCTGGTGAGATCGCTTCCTTTATCCCAGGCCGCTACCGCAAGCAGGATGAATCCGGCATTCGCGATGGACGAGTAGGCGAGAAGTCGCTTGAAGTTTGTTTGAGGAATCGCGGCGAGGTTTCCGACGAGGATGGTTGCTCCGGCAAGAATGGAAAGAATGGCGACTGTTTTGTCGTGTGTGACCGGGTTGTTGAGAAAGGGCTCAAGCACGCGAAGAGAGATGGCAAATCCTGATGCCTTTGAAGCGATGGAAAGGAAGGACGTTGTTGGAGTTGGGGAACCTTGATAGACGTCGGGAATCCAAAGATGAAGAGGAACGGCGCCGACTTTAAAGGCGAGCGAGATAAGAATTAGGGCGAGGCCGAAGAGGAGATAGGTGGAATTGGCTTCAGTGATGCTGGCTCCAATTGCGCTGAGCTCGGTGGAGCCACTGGCGCCGTAGAGCCAGGAGATTCCGTAAACTAGGAATCCGGTGGAGAGCGCGCCGAGGATGAGGAATTTCACTCCGGCTTCCAGCGATCCCACATTGCGGCGCATATAGGCGACGAGGATGTAAAACGTAATAGTGGAAAGTTCCAGTGAGACAAACAGGGAGACGAGGTCTTTGGCTGAAGCCATCCACATCATGCCTGCCGTGGCGAAAAGAATCAGGCAATAGTATTCTCCGGTGCCATCTTCTGAATCGGGATTGGCAGTAAATTTGGAGAGGGTCTTGCGATAGTCGAGGCCAAGAAAAATGGTTAAAATTCCGGCTAGGAGGGTAAATCCTTTGAAGAATTTAGCAGATGCGTCCCAGGCGTAGAAACGGGCCATTTCCGTGTTGGCGGGATCGGGATCCTTGACGAGAAAGAGTAAGACCAAGGCAAAGACAAGAGCTCCAATGGAACCAATGGCAATGAGCGTCTTGTGACGGGACGGAATGAAAGCCTCCAACAGGAGGAGGACTATCCCTGAGATGAGGACGAAAGCTTCTAACCAATATGCAGGCATGAGTATCTGGAGTCGGAAGTGAAATTATTGCTCGGCTTGCTCGGTGTTCTGGTCGCATCCGGAACAGCAAGGCGGTTTCTTGAGAAGAGATAGAAGGCTGTTGGGGTAGAGTCCCACGACGAGAAGTGCGGTGGCCAGAATGATGGCTGGAATTTGGTCGGAGAGCTTGAGGTCTTTGGCTGACTCGGTGACTGAACTTGCAGGGCCCTGGAAGGTTTGGCGGTAAGCTCGGAGCATGTAAACGGCGCTGATGACGACACCCCAGAGAGCGAGGATGGTCGCAACTTGCACGCAGCCGAAGCCTTCGCCTTTGTAGTTTTCGAATCCGGAAAGGAAGACGAGGACTTCACCCGAGAAGTTTGCCAGACCGGGAAGACCAATCGAGGCCATGCCGGCAAGTCCGAAGAGGAAGGCGAGGCGTGGTGTTGATTTGGCAAGGCCACCGAGTTCGGCGAGTTCAACGGTGCCGGCCTTCTGTCGAACGACGTCGGTGAGAAGGAAAAGTAGGGCGATGCTGATTCCGTGGGCGAACATCAGAACGACGGCGCCGGGAATAGCGATTGGGTTTGCTTCAGCTCCGCCAGCTTGGATGAGTGCGGCAAAAGCCAGGAAGATGTAGCCCATGTGCATTACCGAGGAGTTACCGAGCATCATGTCGAGACGCTTCTGGTTGATGGTGACGAATCCAACCCAGAGGATATTGCAGAGAAGCAGCACGATGAGCCAACCGAGCCAGTCCTGCATTCCCGAGGGAACCATCGGGTAGAGGCGGATAAGACCAAAGAGACCGAATTTCTTCAAGACTCCGGCGTGAAGCATGGCAACCGGAGCAGGTGCGGCGGCGTAGGCTGGTGCAGCCCAGGAATGGAATGGAAAGAGTGAAATGAGAACACCAAAGCCGACGATGAGGAGGGCGGCGATTCCGCTCTGGGCATTGGGATCAATATTTGAGGCCAAGAGATCTCTGAAGAGCCAAGTATCCGATCCGCTGGCAGAAACGAGCCAGATTAATCCGGCGAGGAGAATGATAGAACCAAGTGCTAGGTAGATGGTGATCTTCCAAGCTGCTTCCTTGCGTTCACCGGTTCCGAGCATTCCGATCATGAGGAAGGTTGGGATGAGAGCCAGCTCGTGGAAGGCGTAGAAGAAAAAGAGGTCGGTGGAAAGGAAGGCTCCGAGTCCACCGGCTCCGATGAGGAGGATGGAGCTGTAATAGAGCTTTGCACGTCCCTCCGGGGCTTTGCCAGCGAAGACCGCGGTGAAGAGAACCAAGACGCTGAGCAGAACCATTATCAGGCTCATGCCATCGTAGAATCCCATTGCGAGATGAATGCTGGGCTTGGAAAGGACCTGAAGAGTCACTGACCAGACGTCCGCTTTCCAGCAGAAGACGCTACCAAGTCCGAGAATCAGCGTGAGCCCGGAAGCGATGAGCGCAGTGAGACGGGCCTTGCATCCGCAGAGGATGGCAATGGCGGCGAGGATCGGAATGAGGACGAAGATTATGCTCATGAAACGAAGACCGTGAGATAGATGACAAGAATGACGCCCAGACCGAAGAGGGCGGCATAGCCCTGGAGGTTACCTGATTGGAGACGTCCGAAAATACGGCCGATTCCACCCGCTGCGCGAGAGAAGCCGCCGACGATGAGGCCGTTGATGACTAGCTCGTCGATGAAGTGAATAATGGCGGCAACAGTGTCCTGTGCGTAGCCGACGAGCTTGGCGTAGAGTTCGTCGATGTAGAACTTGTTGCGGAAGATCTTAAAGAGGCCATTGTTGGCGAGAGGGTCGCTCCCGGCGTTGAAGTAGAGTTTCCAGGAGAGGAGGCCGCCGATCACAAGTGCCGAAATAGAGGCGATAAACGGAGCTCCTACGTGGAATCCTTCGTGATTGTAGAGAGGAGATAGATTATCTGCCAGGAATTGGTAACCGGAGAGCAAGGCAAGAACGGCCAGGATGACAAGAGGGACAAACATCAGCGGTCCGACTTCCTTGGCATGGTTGGCCTTATCGCTTCTGTTCTTTCCAAGGAACGCAATGAAGAAGAGGCGGAGCATGTAGAAGGTCGTGAGGCAGGCAACAAGTGCAGCGACTGCGAAGAGTCCCCATTGTTTGCTGTGAGCGGCTGACTCCAGGATTTGCTCTTTTGAAAAGAAACCAGCAGTGAATGGGAATCCGCAAAGGGCGAGGGTTCCTATGCCAAATGTCAGGAATGTGATAGGCATTTTTTTCTGAAGTCCGCCCATCTTCCAGATGTTCTGTTCGTGATGGCAGGCATAGATGACGGCACCGGACCCGAGGAACAGGAGCGCCTTGAACCAAGCATGCGTGAAGAGGTGGAACATTCCGGCTTCGGGATCAAGCAGTCCAACAGCCATGACCATGTATCCGAGTTGGGAGAGAGTGGAGTAGGCGAGGATTTTTTTAATATCGTCCTGTTGGGTCGCCATGAGGGCGGCGAGGAGGGAGGTGATGCCTCCGATCCAAGCAATGGTGTTCATTCCCCAGAGATGGCCGATCGTGTCTACTCCAATCGAGGTGTAGAGACGGGCCATCATGAATACACCGGCTGCGACCATGGTAGCGGCGTGAATGAGAGCTGAAACGGGAGTCGGGCCTTCCATGGCGTCAGGAAGCCAGACGTGAAGCGGAGCCTGCGCAGATTTACCCATCGCTCCCATGAAAATGAGAAGAATGGAAACTGAGAGGATTGTTATTGAAGGAACGAGAACTTTTGGGTGGGCGCCATCGAAGAACTCGCTGAGACCGTCAAAGGTGAAGGTTCCGGTAATGCCCCAGAGCATCAGGATGCCGATCATGAATCCGAAGTCACCGATGCGGTTGGTGAGGAAGGCTTTCTTTGCCGCGTCGGCGGCGGAGTCCTTTTCATACCAATGGCCGATGAGGAGGTAGGAACTGAGTCCGACTAATTCCCAGAACATGAACATCATGAGGAAATTCGAGGCCAGCACGATGCCGGTCATGGAGAACATGAAGAGCGAAAGCCCGCAGAAGTAGCGTTCTTTCGCGCTGTCGTCCCTCATATAGGCGAGGGAGAAGAGGTGGACGAGGAAGCCAACTCCGGTCACTACGATCATCATGCCTTTGGCGAATGAATCGAGTTGGAGCCCGATCTCAATTTTCAGGTCGCCGATTGTTGCCCATTCGAATGCGCGATTTTCGGTTTCCGGCCCAAGAATAATCAGAGCCAGCACAAGAGTGATAAACGCCGAGCCAGTGGCGAGATAGGCTGAAAGGTTCTTCGATGACTTCAGTCCCAAATGAATGGTTGCTGCCGACAGAAGCGGGAGACCGAGGATGATCCAAGCGAGGGTTTCCATAAATTAATAAGGGGAAGGAGTTAGCCGCGCATTGAGTTGAGATCTTCGACATTAATAGTCTGTCGAGCACGGTAGAGAGCCACGATGATCGCCAATCCAACGGCGACCTCGGCTGCAGCCACGGTGATGATGAAGAAGACGAAGACCTGACCGTTATAGTCGGGCAGTCCGTTGTCGGTGACGTGGTAGCGCGAGAAAGCAACCAGAGTGAGGCTGGCCGCAGCGAGCATCAATTCCAGCGACATGAAGATGACGATGATGTTACGGCGAATGATCACGCCGGCCAATCCGATTGCGAAAAGCAAACCGGAGACAAAAAGAAATTCGTTGAGCGAAGCCATGGGTCCGGGGAGTAAGAGATCAGGAATCAGTTGGGCGGGTTTTCGCGGTGCGTTTGGAGAGAACGACAACACCGATGGTAGCAACGAGGAGTAGGGCTCCGATGACTTGCAGCGGGAAGTTGTAGTGCGTGAAGATTTGTTGGCCGATCAAGTTGGTGTCGGGAAGCTTGGGCGTCTTTTCGTGAGCAAGGCTCTTGTGAATGGCGCCGTCTTCAGGAAATGACTCGGCGGCGGTGGCAAGAGTTTCTTCCGTGATGGGTTGAAATTCCTTGGTGTCCTGTGACTGAATCACACCGAGGATTTGTAAGGCCAGGCAGAGTGGAATGATGATTCCGAGAACGACAGTCGAGGAGCGGAATCTCACCTTCTCCTCGTTGTTGAGATCGAGGAGCATGATGATGAAGACAAAGAGAACCATAATGGCCCCTGCGTAGACGAGGATTTGAACGATGCCGACAAAGTAGGCATTCAGTCCGATGAACAATCCGGCCAATCCGACAAAGGAAAGCACCATCGAGAGGGCGCTTGAGACGGGGTTGCGAAAAGCAACGAGAAGAATTCCGCCGGCAACGGCAAGGAAACTAAAAAGGTAGAAGAGAAGTGAGTGCATGGTCTTATTTCAGCTCATTCCATTTGTTCACGAGTCCGACGCGCTTGCCGCCGATTTCGTAGAGGCGATCTTTGTCGTGCACCATTTCCTTGCGACTGGTGCCGGTGACGATGTAGTCGGGCCGGAGATAAATGGCCTGCTCGGGGCAGACTTCCTCGCACATGCCGCAGTAGATGCAGCGGATCATGTCGATATCAAATTCTTGCGGGCGTTTCTCGACCTTGGCCCATTCATCATTGCTGGGGATTTCACCCGGCGTGATTTTGATGGCCTTGGGCGGGCAAATAAATTCGCAAAGCTGGCAGGAAACGCACCGCTCGCGATCAAGTTCGTCGGTGACGAGGGCGGGCGTGCCACGGTAGTATTCCGGAAGCTCGTCATCCCACTTTTGCTCGGGATACTGCATCGTGATGCCGAGGCCGGAGGAGTTGAGTTCGTCGGCACCACGCGATTTCCCCATGACGGATTTGAAGGCGTGGCGCAGGGTGACAATCATTCCCTTGAAGATGGAGCCGAAGTAAACCTTCTCTCCAACGGAGAGTTTGGGACGTGTGACTTTGATGGTGGCCATGAGAATCGGGAAAGAATGAAGAAATTAAATAGTGCCCTCCTTGGGCGCGTGGATGGCTGACTTGGCAATTGCGAAGAGAAGCCCTGTGATCACGAGAAGGATCGCAAGGCAAACTCCGAAAGCAAGGTAGCCGATGTGAGGAACAGCGAGGATGAGGGCGGCGATGAAGACGTTGATGAGAGCGGCTTCGAAGAAGACGATCCATCCAAGGTTCATTAACTGGTCGTAGCGAAAGCGAGGAACTGTCCAACGAACGAGAATGAAGAAGAGGATGAAGACGGTAACTTTCGTCAGGAAGCAACCGATGTGCAGCAGGCTGACCCACCAGGCTCCGGTTGGGAGCAGGCCGTCGATGCCGAAGCCGATCGACCAACCACCGAAGAAAAGAGTCACAATGAGCGCCGACCCAATGATCATGGCGGCGTATTCTCCAAGGAAGAAAAGGGCGAACTTCATCGAGGAGTATTCAGTGTGGTAACCGCCGACAAGCTCGGTTTCACATTCGGGAAGATCGAAAGGAGTTCGGTTGGTTTCCGCGAAGATCGAGGTGGTGAAGATAAAAAAGGAAACGACCAGAGGGATCAGCATCCACCAGCGTTCGGCGGTGAGGCCTTCGCCCCAGAAGGGAAGGAGCAGCCAACCATTGTTCGCTTGATATTCAACGATATGGCCGAGGTTTAAGGTTCCGAACATCATGAGAACGGGGATGACTGAAAGTCCGAGTGCGATCTCGTAGGAGATCATTTGTGCACACGAGCGAACGCCACCGAAGAAAGGATATTTCGAGTTGGAAGACCAACCGGCGAGAGTGATGCCGTAGACCGAGAGAGAAGCGATAGCGAAGATGAAGAGTGGTCCGACGTTGAGATCAGCCACGGCCATGGGAATGACAAGATTGCCGAACTCAATTGGGCTGCCGAATGGAACGACGGCCATTGTAACGAGAGCCGGAACCATTGTCATGCAGGGCGCCAGCCAGAAGAAGGCTTTCCGCACGTAAGAAGGAGTGAAGTCTTCCTTGAGAATGAACTTCAATCCATCGGCCATGGGTTGGGTGAGTCCGCCGATGGGAAGAGCGAGATCCTTTTTGAATCCCAGAATACTCAGGGGGATCATGGTCCGATTCGGGCCCACCCGGTCCTGAATGATTGCGGAGAAGCGACGTTCGAAAATGACGCAGACACTGACAAGAGTCAGGGTCACGCCAAGAAACACTCCGATCTTGATCGCGGCGGCTATAAGTAATGTGGTTTCCATTGGGAAAGTAAAACTGTGGCTTATCCGTTGATCTGGCCGCTGGCGACGCGGGCTTTTTCCTGCTCAATGAGCGGAATGGTGACTCCGGTTTCGGTAATGATGACTCCTTGGTCTCCGATGGAGCCGAAGGATTGGCCGTTGAAGGCCTCAACTTCCGAGGCGAGGGCCTTGAGTACTCCGTCGATGGAGGCCGGTGCCAGGTAATCTTTTTCAATCGTGCCGAGAAGAGCGGCGAGCGTTTCCCAATCGTCGCGGGAATTGCCTTGCGTGAGAATGGCCTGGTTGGAGCGCTGAAGGCGTCCAGTGACATTCACATAGGTACCGCGTTTCTCAGCGAATCCTGCTCCTGGGAGCACGACGTCGGAATTGGCGGCAGTGGGATTCGCTAAAATGTGGCTGCTGACGAGGTGATCGAGTTTTTCAAGATCTTCGGTCTTGAAGCCCGCCTCCTTCAGGAGATTTTCCTGGAGAGTGACGAGCGCTTTGATCTTTCCGGAGCGAACACCCTCGCGGATCGCGTCGATCTTGGCCGCGGGATCTTCGGTGTCGAAAATCAAGCTTGCTCCCGTAGTGTTCGCATTGCGGTCGGCGGAGATGAGTTTTCCGTCGGACTCGCCCTGGCGGGGGACAATGGAGAGAAGATCCGTTCCGAGAGCGTCGGCGATTTTCTTAGCAAGGAAGAGTTCCTCGTTGCTCATGCGACCGGAGGCAATCACGGCCACTTCGGAAGCTTGGCGCATGCGCAGACCCTCGGCGGCTTTGTTGACCGCCTCGATCCAAGTCGTTTCCCTGTGCTCGCCGTCCTTCTTGACCATAGGCTCGGTGAGACGGGCGTCAGAGTGAAGATGGTGGAAACCAAGTCGGTGGGTATCGGGTATCCAGGCTGAATTCACCTCGTTGTTTTCGCGAGGCGTGATGCGGAAAACTTCATTGCCGCGGGTCCAGATCGTGGTGTTGCAGCCGGTTCCGCAGTTGAGATCGATGCTCTTGGTTTCCTTAAGGAACCAGACACGCATCTGGAATCGGAAGTCATTGGAAGTCAACGCTCCCACCGGACAAATATCGGCGGTGTTGAGAGAGTAGTTGTTATCGAGGCGACGTCCGGGGTGGACTGTCACGGAAGTGTGAGTGCCACGCTCGGAGAATCCGAGGACGGGTTCCTCGGCGACTTCCTCCATGAAGCGGATGCAGCGGCTGCACATAATACAGCGTTCGTCGTCGAGGCGGATGTTTTTGCCAATATCGACGTTCTTGGGCTTCTTGATCTTGGTTTCCTGGAAGCGGGACTGGCCGCGACCGTGTTCCACCGAGAACTCCTGGAGCTTGCATTCGCCGGCCTGGTCGCAGATCGGGCAATCGAGCGGGTGATTGATGAGGAGAAATTCCATGACGCCCTCGCGAGTGGTCTCGACGAGCTCGCCGGTGGTGCGGATTCCCATATTTTCGGCCACGGTATTGGCACAGGCAATGACGGGACGCGGCATCCAGCCGATTTCCTGAAACCCATCGTCATTGTAGACGGGGTCGGCGCCCGGAGCTGGACGGGGCGGCATTCCCATCTGCACGAGGCACATGCGGCAATTGCCGGGAGAGGAAAGTTTGGGATGGTAGCAGTAATGGGGGACTTCTTTGCCGACCAACTTGGCGGCCTCGATCATCCGAGTGCCTCTGGGCACCTGAATCCATTCTCCATCGATCTGCACGTTGACCATGCCTTTTTCAGCGGCAAGGTCCTTGGGAAGCTTCTGTTCGGTAACAACCGGGGCGTCTTCGCTCATGGTTGGCGAGGTTTTTATTGCGTGTGCCCAAGCCCAGCGCAGGCCTGCGGCATCGGCACTATGCAAGTGCAGCTTCCCTCCGTAAAGCGACTTTGTGAAATATTTCACAAAGTCGGGTTTTACGACCAATTTTAGCGTCTCGGAACCTCAATGAGCAAAGGGGAGTCCGCGAGATCCGAAGGAGCCACGACGGGTTCTTTTTTAGGGAGTTTGTCCAAATCACCGTATCTCTGGCGGATAAGCTCCCGAACGGTCTTGTCCCCGAGGAAATAGGATTCGAAGCTCTTAGGCTGGCAGAGCGCGATTCCGGTGCTTTTTTTGTAGATTTTCCAGACCAGTTCAGAGCAATACAGGGAATCGTCGCCCCATTTAAAATGGAAGTCGTAGGGCTTTCCGACCTGCTTCTCGCCCCAGGCGAGGGCTTTTGTGAAGGCAGCTTGGTCGAGTTTCCCGGGATTTTTGAGTCGTCGGGCGTGGAAAACAGTGGATCTCTTCTTCCATTCCTTGAGGGAAATGACTGAAACGGGCTGGACGGCTTCCAAGACATAGAGGGTTTCGCCCGCCTGAAAAACGACGCCGCAATGCGTGAAGTCTGATCCTGTCGCCACTCTGACCGCCTCGCCTTGCTGGCCTCCGGTATCTTGAAAGACGATATCGCCCGATTTGAGTGCTTCATAGCGTGGATGTTTCCAGGTTTTGAAGAAGAGGCCCGAAACCGGGGAGGCGATGAAAAGAGCCAGGCAGGCCACCAGAAGGAACGGGAGTTTTTTCAACATCTCGACGACCATAACATTGATTGACGCAGTTGGATCATTGATTCACTCGATGTCAGGATACAGCAGGCAAATGCAACAAGGTCGTGAATTTGTTTTATTTTGGCTTGCAAGCACCGCTGCGCAGCCGTATCTCACCGCCGCTGTCGGAAGATGGTCCACGAAAAACTACATGGGTAGATGGCCGAGTGGTTAAAGGCGGCAGACTGTAAATCTGCTCACGTAAGTGTACGTTGGTTCGAATCCAACTCTGCCCACCAGTCTCTTACGAAGAAACCCGCTCAAAAGGCGGGTTTCTTTTTTGGGAATGTTCCCAATATGCTACCTGTATAATTGCGGGGTGTTATAGCTACTAAGACCACCCAATTTAGAGTATCGGACTGGGTTTGTAGAGGCGCGTCCAGTTTTTCATCCCGCCATTTTTGTAGCTTATTTCCGTCATCTTCCCTCCATTATGATAATGCGCAACCGCCTTGCCGGTAAAAGGCACATCTTGATTAGGAAGATAATAAAGCTGGTTACCGTCCCCGCCCCGTATTTGGAGAGATTTGATAGCAACTTGCTCTTCTTCGGCGCCCGAGAGTGAAAGTGAGGCAGCAATGAGGAATGTGATTATTTTTTCATCTAAGAGGGTGACGATTTATACGCTAGGTTAACTTCCCTTACAGTCTCCGTCTAACTCCTTGTTTTGGATTCAAAAAAGGTAATTTCCAGAAATAGCGACATTTTTCTTCTAAAGGGAAGAGAACGACTCTCACATAATGGCTGACTGACTGCCACTGCGAGGAATTTGCTTCTCGCGGAAAGGTCGCGGAAACAAGGGTTTGCTGAAACCTTGGGGGGATAAAAGGGGGTTGCTTCCGCTTCTTGGCCACTATCTTCGGGATGCCTCTTCTCCAGATATGAAAGCTGCCCAATCCATTTGGATTGGGCATTCCCTAATAAAGCGATGTTTAAGATTTACTTTATTTCTTCTCCGCGCGTTGTTTTTTGAGCTGATCGACAGCCTGCTTAAGGTTTTGAAGTTCCTTTTTCATGGCCGCGACGAGCGCGCGATTGTTAGCTTCAGCTTCACGTATTTTGCGGGCCTTTGCTTGTTCGGCCTTTTTGCGATCATTGTCGGCTTTGGATTTAAGCGTCGCAGTGATGGCTTTAAGTTGTGCTTCAATCTCAGCTACCTTGCCTTCGGCAGAACGAAGCGCTTGGGCTGCCGCTGATCGGGCTGCGTCAGCAGCTTTTTTCTTAGTATTCAGTTCCTTGATTTTTGCCATCGCATCTTTGACCATTTTCTCTTCAGCCGCTTTTTTCTGGGCAGCGCTGGCGGCAGCCCGCTTCGTGCGCTCGGCTTTTTCGCGTGCGATTGTTTCATTTGATTTCCTTGGGGCTTGTTGGGCCTTTTTGTTGCTGGCCCCTTTAGATTTCTTCGGGGCGGACTTAGCTGTCTCTTTGACTTTTTGAGGTGTCGGTTTCTTCTTGTTTTGGCTTGGTTCTGCTGTCGTGTAGCCAAGAAGGAATACTGAAAGTGCGAGGGTAATTAATGTAATTTTCATCTAATTTATCGATTTAATCGTGCCTCGGTTACTGGCCCGAAATATCGATTCTTTCAAGACATCGAAGGTGCTCTGAATTTGAAGAGAAATCGAGAATATCCCCAAAGTTCATGGAATTGAGGGCCTGCGGAGGGCCATTATTTAAGGGAGCTTGATGTGCGGCTGAATCTTTTTCAGAGTCGTCGGTCCAATGCCGGAGACTTTCAGGAGGTCTTGAGGAGTTTTGTAGGGGCGGGCTGTGATAATTCTATTAGCGAGTTCTTCGCCTATACCAGGAAGCCGCATGAGGTCATCGCGAGCTGCGGTGTTGGGATTGAGTTTGACCCCGTCAAGGGGGGCTTTCCCATCGATCGCGAGTTGAACTTGGCGTTCCTCTTCTCGTTGAGCTCGGCGTTCTTCTGGGAGGGCATCCCAATCTGTTGATTTCCAAACTCCGACATTCTTTTTTAACGCGATGATTTCGAGATCCTTGAGGTGTTCTTGATACTCCCGATGTGTTCGGCCGTCCCAAGTTCTTCGATAGACTCCGAATGCCCGGGCCAGGCCCTTGGAAACCAGTCGCGACGCCAGGTCCTCTCCATCGCCAGTAACGATGAAGCCGTAGATTCTCTTGTGTTTGCTGTCACCACGAGCATCGGCAAAGGAAGTGTAGACCGTGAAGGGCTTGGCGAGAGCTGTTTTAGTTTCCTTGTCCGCCGACTCTCCATAAGATTTTGCCAAGTTGATTGACGCGCGCGCGTCGGCACCTGCCTTCGAGATTCCAAAGTAACGGCGTTGCGCTCTGAGCCGGCGTTCGTCTGAGGCGTCGGCCACATGCCATTCGATACAATCGGCCCCGTAAAGCCGCAGCGTAAATTCACCGCGATCTGGAGAAACCACCAGAAAGCTATCACCGTCCGCCCATTTTGTCGGAATTAAGCGGCAGCCCCGGAGCGGTATCAGTTCGTTAGCCAACAAGCTTTGGCTAAGTGAGAGTATAGCAAGTAAGAGCGTGGAGAAGAGGGAAAGGATCCTCCTGTTCACACAAGATAATAGGGGGTTATTTGGCATAGTTGTTAGAGAGTGGAGAATGCCTCGAATCTGTCGAGCGGAGACGAAATAAAGAGATGTTAGGGGGTAACAGAGGTCGGTAAAAGGGCTGGTATTGGGTCGGATAAGACATTGGTTGTACACTGGCAATTGTTTAACAAGGCCGTCCCTTGAGGAGGTGATTTTCATTTTCTCTCAGGAGCGCAGCGTTGGCCGTTACGGTAAGCTTTTAAGAGCTTGTCCATAGCGGCGACTTTGTCGGGGTGTTGCTGATAAAGATTCTTTGATTGGCGCGGGTCTTCTTTCAGGTTGAAGAGCAAGCCGGGTGTTTCTTTGGGATAGGTTTTCAAGCCGAAGTGTTCGAGGTATTCCTTTTTCTCCTTCTGGGCCGCGCCTGAGGAGGTGTTGAGGTAGACCCAATCGCCTTGGCGGAGGGCATATTTGTTTTTGGCTGTGTTTTGGACGGTGGCGGTGCGGAGTGGCTTTTGATACTCCTTGCCGGTGAGGACCGGGAGTAGGTTGTAGCTGTCAATGGCCTCTCTGTTGTTGAGTTTGTATCCGGTAATCTTGGCGAAGGTCGCGGCGAGGTCCACTTGGCTGACGACCTCAGAAGAATGGGATCCCTCTTTGATTTTCCCGGGCCAGCTGACGATAAAGGGAACGCGATGTCCACCTTCGTAGATATCGCGTTTCAGTCCACGAAACTCGCCCGAGCTCCAATGATTAAATTTTTCGAGTCGGTCGAAGCCGAGGTTTTCCGCTCCGTTGTCGGCGGTGAAAATGACGATGGTGTTTTCAAGGAGCCCTTTTTTCTCCAATGCGGCAATGACCTTGCCAACCATGGCGTCGGTCTCGATCATGAAATCTCCGTAGAAGCCAGCTTGGGACTTTCCGTGAAATTCCTTGTTGGGAACGATGGGATAATGCGGGGAATTAAAGGCGAGGTAGACGAAGAATGGCTCGTCCGCTTTTTGCTCTTCGATCCACTCGACGGTTTTCTTGGTGATGGTGGGGAGGATGTCGTAGGGATTCCAGCTCTCGGCCATCGGTCCGGCGCGAAAGCTGCCGGCACCGGCGAGCGGTTTTGACTTCATCACGGGCTTGGTCGGGATGGTGGCGAAGCGGTCGTTGTCGATCCAGCAGTAGGGGGGAAAGTTGATTGTGCCGTCACCAAAGTAGCGATCAAAGCCTTGGTCGAGTGGTCCGTCTGGAAAGCGCTTGGTCCAGTCGTAGGATGCCGCCGAAGTTTGTTTTGGCTTTCCTGGCTTGCGAATGGCGTCGAAATCCCAACCAAGATGCCACTTCCCGAAGCAACTGGTGCGATACCCTTGCTTCTTAAACATCTTGGCAATGGTGAAGTCGTCGGGTTCGAAGACGGTCTTCCCAAAAGCTCCCACGATACCATGAAAGCGGCGCCAGTGGTGCTGACCAGTGAGGAGCGCGAAGCGGCTTGGAGTGCAAATTCCGGAGGAGCTATGTCCGTCGGAAAAGCTCATGCCCCGACTGGCGAGTCGGTCGATGTTCGGGGTCTGGATTTTGGCTTTGGCGTTCCCGTAGGAAACATCGGCCACGCCCATATCATCGGCGTAGAGGATGACGACGTTTGGGCGGCTTTCGGCTGAAAATCCAATATTCGAGAGGAGGGCGAGAATGCCGACGGCCTTTTTGAACATGTCGACTCCTAGTCTTTTGGGAGCTGTCCTTCGACTGAAAAGTCAGCAAAGGTCAGATGGCCCCATCCTTCGTTGTGTTGACCGAGAATCTCAAGAGGGACTGTTTTGCCTTTGAACTTGCTGAGATCCCGGGTGGTTCGCTTCATCTGGGGTCCCCGCGCTCCGCCGGATTTCAAGAGAACTTTCTTGGTCTCGGCATCGACGAGTCTGGTGCAGAGAGAGCGGTGTGGTTCCAATTCCAAGGGGAGTCTTGTGAAATCGAGATCGACTTTTGGGGGGATTGACTAATTCTCTGCCAACTCATGGCGAACGTCCCTACTACTGATCTCGTAGTCCTTTATGAAAATGAGGCCTGGCAACGGCCTCTCTTTGATGTTCTCGACCAGCGTGGGATTTCTTACGCCAAGTATGACCTTAAATCGGCGGCTTTTGGGGGGCACGAGGTTCCCAACGCGAGGCTCTACTTTAATCAAGCCAGTCCGAGTGCCTACGTGCGTGGTCGGTCGCGAGTTGTCCCCTACACTCTGGCGTTGCTTAGGAATTTAGAAATCCAAAGGGCGGAGGTTCTCAATGGTTACGATGTCTTCGCGTTCGAACTCTCTAAGAGTGCTCAGATTGCCCGGCTTAATGAGCTCGGAATTGATCACCCTCGTTCGATCATGTTCAACGACGTTGAGGCCCTGCCGGGACGTGACGATTTGGTTTTTCCTGCGATGTTGAAACCGGAGCAAGGTGGCAGTGGCGCGCGGATGCACAAGGTCGACTCCCTGAAGGAGCTCCGTAGCCTCCTCGACGGGCAACCGGGGCTCTGGGAACCTGATCAACTTCTCTTGCTTCAGGAATATCTCCCGCATGATTCGGAGGTGGGCATTGTTCGAATGGAATTTCTGGACCGCGAGCTTCTCTACGCGATGCGGGTTGTGACTCATGGCCGCTACAACCTTTGTCCGTCCGAAGCGTGTAATCCCGCCAATGGTGGGGAAGGGGAAGCTTGTGCGATTCCAGCAGAGGAGGCTGAGCCGGTTGAGTTTTATCCCTTTCAGGAGCTTCCGGCAGAGGCATTGGAGGCCGGAAAGAAAATCGTAGAGAGTGCCAAGATGGATGTCGCCGGGATTGAGTATCTTGAAACTCCCGACGGCCGACGTGTCTTTTACGACATTAATGCCAATTCCAATCTCCGTCGCCCGATCGGTGAGGCCTTCGGTTTTGATCCCTTTGAACGAGTCGCGGATTATCTCGAGAAAAGGCTTAAGAGTTAGAGGTTTTTCAGTTGAGGGTCGCCGGTGTCCTTCATGTGTTTCTGAAGGAGCTTTTGCATTTCGTTGATGCGTGGGGAGTATTCGGCTTTATCGATCAGGTTGTTGAGCGAATCGGGATCGGATTTTGTGTGGTAGAATTCGTGGGGAACCCGGCGTGAGTAGAAGGCAACGCGCTTGGCGAGGGCGGGATCGGATTTGGCTGCGGTGGTCATGGCTTTCCAGCTGAGGCCGCTGAGTGACTCGTTTCTGAAGTTGGTTTCGCCATTGTGCCAGCCATTCCAAATGTAGCGGTAGTCGCGGCCTACAACGGCGCGCATAGTGTAGGCGCGTTTGCTGGCGATGGTGTTGATGTGGGCAAATGTATGGTCGCGATCCTCTTGAGTTCTTCCGGACAAGATCGGGAGAAAGGAACGTCCGTCCGTTCCTTTGAGCTGAGGAAGGCCGAGGGCCTCGAGGACAGTCGGGGTAAGATCGACTCCGCCAACGACGTGTTTGGTGTCGACGGAGCCCGCTTTGGTTTTTCCGGGCCACCGGATGATCCAGGGCGTGTGGGTGGAATGATGCCAGCAATTGGTCTTGGCGAATGGGAGAGGCATACCGTGGTCGGACAGGAACATGACGATGGTGTTTTCTCGAAGGTCGGCATCGTCGAGTGCTTTGAGGACCGCACCAGTGATGGCGTCGGCGCGATGGACTGACGAGTAATATTCGGCGAGCTCTTGGCGAATGTCAGGAAGGTCTGGGAGAAAACCGGGGACGGTGATCTTGGCAGGATCAAAGATAACCCTGTTGTCCGGGAAACCACCACCGTATTGGTGGGTTTTGTTTTTGTGGTCATGTTTCTTGGCGTTTTCCTCCTGCTTGCTTCCAATGAATGGGCGGTGCGGATCCTGAGAGTTGGCCATGAGGAAAAAGGGCTTCCCTTCTTTTTTTGCGGCGGCGAAGAATTGCGCGGCGCGTTTTCCGAAGAGTTCAGGGGAGCGCCCATTCTTTAGTTGGCGAGCGGCCACGATTTCATCGAATGAAGAAGCGCGAGACGGAACAACGTGTCCGTGTTTGGCCATCAGGCCGGTTCGGTAGCCCGCTTTCTTGAGGGCTTCGGGAAGAGTGGGAACGTCGGGACGGATTTGATCAAATCCAAGTGCGCCGGAGTTGTGTGGGTAGCGTCCCGTCATCCAAACGGCGCGGCAAGGTTGGCAGATCGCGACGGTGACGTGGCCGTGTTGTAAACGGAGTCCCTCCGCCGCCAAGCGATCAATATTGGGGGTGATATTGGGAATGGGATTTCCAAAGATGCCGACCGAGTCAGAGGACATGTCATCGACAGTGATCAGGAGAAAGTTGGGTGGGGTGTCCTTGGAGCAAGCGGAGAAGACTGAGGCAAAAAAGAGGATTGAGAATAGCAGGGGTTTCACGGGCGGTCGGGTTTAGTAAGGCGCGACCCTTGCAGGAAAAGCCATCGAGATCGATGTTAAATCTCATCGAAGGATGGCCATCCAAGAGCTCATTTTGCGGTAATGAAAAATCTTCGCCGAGAAAAATATTCTTCCTTTGGAGCGCTAACTCTTCTTTCGGTAGAGCAAGCGAAAAGCGCCCCAAATCAGCGGAGGAAGGCCGGCGCTTAGGATGAGAGCAATCACAGGTTGGTCGTTTCCGGTCTCACCAATCCAGGCGAAGATGAAGCCCATTGGAAAACATCCGGCACATAAGGCGGCAAAAAAACGTTTGAAGGGCATTTTGGTGATGCCGGCGAGGCAGGCTACAACTTCCGGAAGGACGGGCATCCAGCGGGAAAAGGCGACCAGCCATCCGCCGGTCTCGCCATGAAATAATCGTTCTCCTTCTGCGAGACCATTTTCACCGGTCAGCCAAAGAACGGCTTTTCGACCGATTTTATGAGCAAGTCCGTAAGCAAGGAGACCAGCCGCAATCGAGCCAAGGGCAGAGAAGAGTCCGCCAATAAACCAGCCATACACTAGACCAAGGGCAGACATGACGACCGTTCCCAGAATTGGGAGGAAAAGATCGAGGATGAGAAGGCCAATTCCCGCAGCCCAGGCCCAGTTTCCGGTTGAGCGTAACCATGACACGGTATTTTCGAGAGACATGGACTCCTCGACTTGGCTTCCCCAAATCAAAAAGGGAACGATGACCATCGTGGCCAAAATAAGAAAGATCAGGAAGAGTCGCTTCATATTTTGAGGAATCGTGCTAAAGGTGAACTAGTTGATTTTTCATGAAACCCAAACCAGACCCCGTTAATCCCGCCCAACTTTACGACCTGGCCCATGCTGTGATCAAGGACGCAAAGTTTCCCATGCTTGCGACGGTTGATCGGGAAGCTCAACCCCGCGTGCGTCCGGTGTCCCCCTTGAAAGTCGATCCCGACTTCACGGTCTACGTCGCCAACCTGGCGTCTTACCATAAAACCTCGGAGATCGCCGATAATCCGAGGGTGGAGTTGGCTTACCTCGCTTCCAATCATGATCAAGTCCGAATCACCGGTGTAGCGGAAGTTGTCACTGATGAGCCAACTTTGGCAGGTGTCTGGGAGAGCAATCCTCTTTTGAGAGTGTATTTGGGCTCTCCTGACAATCCCGAGTTTATTCTCTATCGTATCGTGCCTGAACAAGTCCGCTTCATGCGCGAATGGGCCCTCGACTATCACGAGGTGCCTACTCAGCCGGGTCAGGTAAGCACCTTGCCGGAGTCGTCTATCGAGTGACTCCGTTGTTGTCTTAAGCGAGCAGAAACCGCTGTAGTTACTTGTTTAAGTATATCAGCGTGGGTTTTTCCGTCGAGGCTTTGATCTCGGCGATGGCTTCGCGGACGATGCGGGCTTTGTCGGCGGTGAGACGACGGGGGAAGTCCTTCTCCTCGTGTTCGATATAGTGGAGGGATTTCTCAAGGCGGGGAATAGCGCGTTGGGCGTGGGCACCATAGGACTTGATCATCTTCATGATCGTGCCGATACGTTTTTCGCTGGCGTGCTTTTTTTGAGTGCGGGCATAGTCGGCGAGGAGTTCGATTCCTTCGCTGACGTGGTGTTTGGCAAAGAGTTCGAGGCCGCTTGTCTGGATGCCGTCGGCAAACATGATCCCGCTGGGAGCGGGAGTGATGATTGCTTCATGGATTGCGGGGAGGAGAGGTTTGAGTTCTTCGTAGGAGAGGTTCTGGTAGACCGATGAATAACTGCTCCGTGCCCGTCCGTCTTCGTTTAGGAGTCCGGCCCGGACCGCTTTAAAGAGGAGCTCACGATCGACACCTTCCAGTGATTGTCCAAGCAATCCACCCCGTTGGTTGAAGAGAGCGAAGGAGAGGTAGCGTTGCTCCATATTGCGCGGGTCGTTTTTGGGATCACTTTTGGTAAGACGCTCAAGAAGCACGGGGATGGCGGGCTTGGCTGGTTTGCCAATTCCGGCAAGAGCGTCGGCCGAAAGAACTCGAAGCCAAAGGTCCTCGGACTTGAACGATTCGAGAAGAGCGGGGACAGCTTCGGCTCCACGCCCTCGAATCATTTTGAGAGCCTGACAGGCACCGTATCGGGAGTACAGGTTTGAGGATTGGAGTAACTTGATGAGCTCTGGAGTGGGATTACCTTTCTTCTTGCCCAAAGCCATCGCTGCGCGCTCGCGTACGGTGGGAGACCAGTTGGAGAGACTTGTGACGAGTTGTTCGACAGTCAGCGAATCGTAATAACTATAACGGTTGTTGTTGGACCAGCCGCGGCCATCGTCGAGCAGGCTCTTGGCAGTGGCTCGATCGATTTGAGGAGCGGTGGATGGTTTCCGTCCGGTGAGGAAAGTTTTGCGTTCTCCTTGAGCCATCCCGATGAGATAGAGTCCGGTGCTGTCCCAATTGCGATAGGAATCCGGACGGGCGCCGGGAGCTCCCTGGTGAAGAAAAGTACCGTCCCAACGGCGGGCAAGATCGTAGTGCCAGGAGAATTCCTCAAGCCATGCTCCGGTGGCCTGAGGACCGGAACGTGCGACGCCAGGAAGAGCCCAGAGCATGTTGAAAAATGGTCCGGTGTGTCCGGTGTCGCGTTCCGCACCGTGGCAGGCGACAGACATGCGGGAGAAATACTCGGCAGACTGAGCCTTGCCCAAATAGTCGAAGAGAACTGCAGCCATGCCATTTTTACCATTATCATCGTGGGTCTCGATCCAGGGCGAATGATCACCGTAGGGGATGGCTCCTTTGCCCACGTAGAATTGTAGGAATCGTTCGCTTTTTGCGATAGCTTCGTAAAGTCCCGGAACCTGCACTCCAGCTTGGCGGGCCAATACGAGAGAGTAGGTGAGCGGAATTCCCGGAGCGTTCATCATGCCGTAGCCGCCGAGGCGCTTACTTGTATTGTCGACAAATCCATGACCCCAGGAGCCGACGGCGCTTTGACCATCGACGATCATCTTGGTGATGCGGTTCAGCCCGTTCTTAACGATGGCGTCGTCTTTTGTAGCGAGAAGATATTCGGCCAGGAAGATGTTCACGTAGGCATAACTCCACGTTCGAACTCCGGTTGATTGATCGTATTCCGAGAGGATCTCTGCCTGTTTGCGCAGAAGGGGGAGGTATTTTGGGTCTCCGCTGGCAAGGAGAGCTGAGGCATTGAGGGCTCGTGTGATGATGTGCCCTTGGGTGGGAGCGCGTTCCATTTTTTCGGCAAGGGCCTTCCAGCCCAGCTCGAGGATCTTTTGCGACTTGTCACAGTTGAAGGGTGCGGTGGCGCTATAGCTTCCGAGAACTCTTAAAGGAATGTTCAGGGTTTCAGTTTTCCCTTCCCGCCAGCAGAGGAGGGGGAGACGACCTACCTTTTCCGCCTCGGTAATCGCTTTTCCGAAGAGAGTGCGCGGATCGCCTTGAAAGGGAGTCTTCCCAATGCCGAGAATGACGTCGTCAACTTTTACAATGCCCTCGGACGGTGAGCCTTCATCGACTTTGGTGATTTTGATCTGGCGGGCCTTAGTGGTCTCCATTCGTTCGCTGTAGATCCATCCTCGGAGGCCGGTCGGTCCGAGGTTCCAGTCGTGGGTGTATCCTTCGGGGATGGGATCGCCCTTGGTGAAGTCCGGTTGAGCGATCTTGCCTGACCCGCCACCGGCTGCGATTGCGATGGGTCCGGTCAGGAAAAATATGGCGAAGATTCTTCCAGCGATTCGGTGAGACTTGAGTGTGATCATGTGATGATTGATTCCATAGGCGTAAAAATCGGGGGTGTAAATTAGGATCGGTGAATTCGCTCGCCCCACCGCGCTGTGGTGTGTCGGCGGTATTGCCTTTATTCGTGACATACAAAATGCGAAGAATCCGTAGAACTTTATCTGAATTTATGAAGAGCACCTCCAAGTCCGCCTATCTCGTTTGTTTTTTTCTAGTAAAGTTCGCCTTATTATTGGGCCTTTCGAGTCTTTACGCAGAAGACAACTGGGCGCAGTTCCGTGGCCCCACCGGGCGTGGCCATTCGGCGTCGGAGGATGTTCCGATCCAGTGGAATGCAGATTCGGTGGTGTGGAAGAAATCTCTCAAGGGACAAGGTCAATCGTCTCCGGTGAATTGGGGTGATAAACTTTTTCTCACCAGTGCTTCGGAAAATGGCAGGGAGCGCTATGTGTTCTGTTTGGATCGCAAGGACGGAAAAATTCTTTGGGAGAAAACGATCAGCTGTGCCGCTCCGGAGAATCCGCACAAGATGAACAGCTACGCCACTCCCACCTGTGCCACGGATGGTGAGCGGGTCGTGGCCTTCTTTGGTCCGGGCGGACTGCATTGCTTCGATCTCGAGGGGAAAAAAATTTGGTCGAGGGAGCTTGGAGATTTTCCCGGTCCTTGGGGGGTCGCGGCTTCTCCAATTATTCTCGGTGATCTTGTGATTCAGAATTGTGACCGGGAAGGGGCTTCTTCACTTGTTGCTCTCGATATCAAGACGGGAAAACCGGTTTGGACGACCGAGCGCGAAGCAAAACCCCGTGGAGGTTGGAGCACGCCGATCATGATCGAGAATTCCGGTAACAAGGAGCTCGTCCTGAATGGAGAGCTTGGAGTACGAGGTTACGATCCCAAGACGGGTAAGGAATTATGGTTTTGCAAAGCCTTCAATGGACGCGGCTCGCCCATTCCGGATTTTGCCAACGGTCTCCTTCACGTTGTGAGCGGGAAGCCAGGCGATACCTATGCTGTCAAACCAGGCGGAAAGGGCGATGTTACCAAATCACACATGTCTTGGCACACCAAGAGGAAGGGTGGCCGCGATCTCCCATCGCCCGCAGTGGTTGATGGCTACCTTATCGTGGTTTCCATGTCGGGAAAGGCAAGTTGCTACAATGCCAGAACCGGAAAAATTCACTGGGAAGAAAAGCTTGGCGTGAAAGGGGAGTTTGCTTCCGCTCCTTTGGTTGTGAGTGGACATGTTCTTTTTCAAAATGTTTACGGAGGTGGAACCCTTGTGATCAAGCCGGGGAAGAAGCTGGAGATTGTGTCTATGAATTCCCTTGGTGCTGAGGTTTCGGAAATCTTCCGCGCCACTCTGGCTCCAATCAAGGGGCAGATTTTCGCTCGCTCGTTGTCGACCGTCTATTGCATCGGGAAGTGACGCCGCTTCGTGAGATATTCCCTTTGGATCAAGGTTTTTAAATGCGTAAGCGCTCTAAAATAGCACTCATTCTGGTCGCACTGGTCGTTGCCGTTGTTGTGGGCCGTCCTGTTCTCTTTTTAGCGTTCGTCTGGTTAAACGACGGAGCCGAGCCAAATCCCATGCCCTCGGTGGGAGTTGGAGACGCCAGCCGCATGATCACCAACGTCCCGGACGAAGTCATTGCGGTGGCCGAAGATCCCGCCGCTGCTGAACGTCAAATCTCCGACCTCATCCAGCGCGCTGCTTCCGAGGGTCGACGTATTTCCATCGCCGGTGCCCGGCACTCGATGGGCGGGCACACCTTTTACCCGGGCGGTATCACTCTCGACATGGAGGCTTTCAGGCACATGTCACTCGATGAAGATAAACGTATCCTAACCGTCGGAGCCGGAGCCCGCTGGTATGACATTATTCCCTACCTCGATGCCCGCGGTTACGCGATCTCTATCATGCAGAGCAACAACGACTTTTCGGTTGGTGGATCTATCTCGGTCAACTGTCACGGATGGCAAAACGACAAGCCTCCTATTGCTAGTAGCGTTGAATCTTTCCGTATCGTCACTCCCTCCGGAGACACCCTCCGTTGCTCTCGCCAAGACAATGGCGAACTCTTCTCCTTGGCCCTTGGAGGTTACGGTCTTTTCGGGGTTATTCTTGAAGTCGATCTCCGCATCACTGACAACGAATATTACGAAGCTGAGGCCCACTTAATCGAGCCCTCCGGCTACGCCGACACTTACCATAAACTTACTGAAAACCAATCCGATGTTGGGATGGCCTACGGGCGTCTTAGCGTGGCCCCCAAATCCTTCTTCGAGGAAGCCTCCATCACTCTTCTCCGTCGCAAAGAGACCGATCTACCAAACAAAGAAACTCTTCTTGATAAGGAGCCCAGCGTTCTCAAACGCCTCGTCTTCCGGGGAGGCGTCAACAGTGGCTATGGCAAAAACTTTCGCTGGTGGGTCGAAAAAGAGATTGGCGAAACCGGTGGTAAACTTCTTTCCCGAAACCAGCTTATGAACGGGCCTTCTTCCCTCTACTCCAGCCGGGATCCCGATACCACTGATATCCTCCACGAGTATTTCATTCCCTCCGATCAGCTCGCCAATTTTATTGAGAAATCACGCCCCGTTTTTCTAAAACACCAGCCTGAACTCCTCAACGTCACCATCCGAAACATCCATCCCGATCATGACACTTTTCTCAGTTACGCTCCCGAGGAGGTTTTCGGCCTCGTCCTTCTCTTTTCTCAGGAACGTGACGAAGAAGCTGAAGCTGCCATGCTTATGCTTACCCGTGAGCTCATTGACGTTGCCCATGCCTGTCGTGGCCGCTACTACTTGCCCTACCGCCCCCACGCCACCCTTGAGCAATTTCATCAAGCCTACCCTCAAGCCTCCGCCTTTTTCACCAAAAAACGGCACTTCGACCCCCAAGGAATTTTTGAGAACAAATTCTACCAAACCTACGGCCAGCCCCTGGAAACCAAATAATCTGCTCGTTCACGCCATGTATAATACGGTGAGGGATTTTTTTGCCCTAATATGGGGCAGCTTCGATCACCCCTCTTTCAGCCCCATCAGATCCGGTCCAAAGGCGGCTTCAAAGACCTCCCGCCAAAAGCAAATTCCTAGCAGAAAAATGAAACAATATATCGCAGCTGGCGCATCAGTCTTTTTGACGTCATGTAGTCAATCTGATTCAGACAGGGAGGTTTTTAAATTAGGAGGTAGTAAAGAGGAACGACGTGAACGGAATGCTAAAAGAGAGGAAAGACTTTTACAGAGCCGAGATTGGCAAAAAGAACAAGAAAAGTCTATAGACGCTACACTGCAGCAACATATTGAGGAGCTTCCTAATGGTAGTGTCTTAAAACATTGGAGCCATAAAGGCATTAGTGATCTCTTAAATCGTAAGGTTCCAAAAGGTCTTCCTGGTGAGGGTCTCAAATACTATGATGAGCTAGTGGTTAGAAAGAAGGGTGATATTGATTTTGGCTGGGAACTTGAAGCTACACTTGATATTGCAAGCAGCAATCAGGCTCCTGATCTCTACCGTAGGTGTTTTGAGGCAAGTCTTTGGAAAGATGGTAATACACCTGCACCTCCTCTACATACATGGGATTTGGTTCAGACACGGATTCAACACACTAAAGAGTTGATGAAGTATTTAATGGAGCTTGCTGGTGACGTATCAGATGAAAGTGAACCATCAAAGTTTAACTACACCGTTATTGTACAGAATCCACAGATTCAACATCCTATACCTGGAGGGTCTAAATCTCATGAGTTAGGTCGTCGAGTAAAGCGTTGCGAAAAGTATGGATTGGCTCACCTACCTTACGTAGAAGGTCTTCTCTTTAAAGACTGGTGGTATGGTTTTAATAAGCGGCGACAGATGTATTGACCTCCAGTTGCGAAACCGGATTAGCGAATTTTAAGGACGGTGAGGCTGTCTCTGAAAAGTATTGGAACAAAAAAGGCGAAGAGTTTGATTCACTTAAAGAGGCAATAACAATAACCGCTCACACAATTCGAATAGCCATGAGCCATCCCGTGGCTCATGGCTGCTTAATGGTCCGCCATCCTAAAGTTTCGCCCGCCGTTTTAGATCGCCCGCTTATTGTGGGGATTCATCGCATGCTCAGGGTCATCAAAGAGATTAGTTTTTTTCTCCCCAGCGTGCCTCCCATATTTCGGAGAGATCTTCGACGACTTGTGGCAATTTCTTGGCGAGATTAATCGTCTCAGTGCGGTTTCTGACCAGGTTGTAGAGTGCCCACGGACGCTTTCCCTCACGCACGATTTTGTAGTCGCCGCGGATGATTGCGTGGGTGCCTGAGTGGTTGAAGAGGTAGGCGTGGTTGCGGTCGGTCGAGCCACCGGTCAGCACCGGTACGAGCGACTTGCTCTCGTGTGGTTCGAGTGTCTTGTCTGCGAACTTTTCCGGATAGGTGGTGCCGGCAAGTTCGAGACAGGTGGCCATGAGGTCGACGACGTGCCCGCGTTCTGCGGTGATCGAGCCGGGCTTGGTTTTTAAGCCGCTAGGCCAGTGCATGATCGCGGGCGTGCAGGCTCCGCCGTTGTGGACGTTCGACTTATAGCGCCGCATTGGCGTGTTTTGCGCGTGGGCCCAGTTGTGCCCAACACTTCCGTAGGTCAGTGGACCACCCATTGGGACATTATACTGGTCACCGACCGCCACGATTTGGCCTTCTTGCTTCGCTTTCGCCAAAATATTGTTGGCGGTGTTCCAGCCGTTGCCGCTGAGATGTTCGGGGCAGGCGCCGTTGTCGTGGGCGTAGATGATGAGTGTGTTTTCGAATTGCCCCGTTCGTTTCAGGGCTGCGATGATCCGACCCATCGCTTGATCCATGTGGTCGACCATCGCCGCGTAGATGGCCTGGTTGCGGATGTGCCAGGCTTTGTGGTCGACGGTTTTCCAATCATTGACTCTCGGCTCGCGCTCCGGCAGGGGCCAGCGTTCCTTGTCGATGATTCCCATTTTCAGCATGCGAGCATAACGCTCTTTGCGGAGTTGATCCCAACCACCCTCATATCGCTTAAGATATTTCTGGATTGATTTTTCCGGCGCGTGCAATGGCCAGTGGGCCGCAGTGAAGGCGACGTATTGAAAGAATGGTTTGTCCGACTTTACGAAATCTTCGATCTGAGTGACGGCCTCACTACCGATCTTGTCAGTGTAGTAATAGTCGTCGCCATCCGGTTCGGCCGCCTCGGTATTGCGGGTGAGTGTGTAAGGGTCCCAGAACGAGCCTGCCCCGGTCATCGTTCCGTAGAAGCTGTCAAAGCCGCGTTGAACGGGGCCGTCTTTTTTAGGGTCCATTCCGAGATGCCATTTGCCAACCATGCCGGTGTTGTAACCTGCTTTCTTGAGAAGCTCGGCAATCGTGACCTGCGACGGCCCAAGTTTGTTGGTGTAGCGACCACTCATGAGAGTGGCACGTGTCGGCCAGCATCGCGCGGTGTTGTAGAATTCGGTGAAACGTAAACCGCCGGCGGCCAGTGTATCGAGGTGGGGAGTTTCGATTTCTCCTCCAAAGCAGCCGAGGTCGGAGAAGCCCATGTCGTCGGTGAGGACAATCAGAATGTTCGGGCGTTCTTCTGCATTTCCTGGTGCCGCCGTGAGGCTGAGCAGCATAGCTGCCGCAATTCTGATGAAGGTCGTGAGTCTTTGCATGGGGCATTCTCGGTGGAACTACTATCGAACTACAACGGTAAATTGCCGTCAGCACCGATACCCTGGCATTTTTAAAAAGAATCTTGGCTCAGGAATCCGCACTTCCTACCCTTCGCGGTATCAAGCCTTGATCCATCCTATGACCACTTCGACTTCCCGCCGCTCCTTTCTTGCCACTGCCATTCCCGCCACTTTCTCCGGTTCTCTTTTTGGGGCCGAGGAAAAGCAAACCCCGTGGCTGCAGATCTCGCTGCAGCAGTATTCCTTCGCGAGTATGTTTCGTTCTAAGGCGTTGGATCCGCTGGACTATCCGAAGTTCGCCATCGACAAAACCGGGATCAAGGCACTCGAGTATTTTAACGGCTTCTTTGAGGATAAGATTGATTCCGCGGAGTTTCTCACGGAACTGAAAAAGCGTGTCGGGGATCTTGGGGTAAAAAGTCAATTGATGCTTTGTCGCTCGGACCTCGCACTTGATTCAGCCGATACCAATGAACGGAAGAAGGCGGCGGCCTTGCTGGCTCGTTGGGGGGAGTTTGCCAAGGAGTTGGGATGTCACTCGATCCGGGTCGATTGCCGTTCGAAAGGAAATCGTGAGGAGGTCAAGAAGCAGGCGATCGATGGACTGCATCAACTGTGCGACCTTTTAAAGCCGATGAAGATGAATGCCATCGTCGAGAATCACGGCAATTGGTCGAGTAAGGGAGATTGGGTGAAGGAAGTGATGGAGTCGGTTAAGCGAGACAATTGCGGGACTCTGCCGGACTTTGGAAATTTTAAAGGATACGACAAGTATCAGGGCGTCAAAGATATGCTGCCCTGGGCCAAGGCGATTTGTGCCAAGGTTCATAAGATCAAGGAAGACGGGGAAGCCGCGCATACCGATTTCCACCGCATGCTCAAGATCGTGAACGACGGCGGATTCAAGGGGTATATCGGCATTGAATTTGAAGGCGGAAAGAATTCGGTCGCTGGAGTCCTGGGGACGAAGAGGCTGATTGAGAAGACGCTGCAGAAGCTGGGGTGACCGGCCTTTGAGCTGATGCGTCCGCTTTCAAACAAAAGTGATCGCTATTCTTCCTCCGTTCCCCCCAGAGTCACGTTGATGTTGTATTTGTTCTGCAGGTGCGAGTGGGCCCGGCTGGCCTGACCGGATTTGGGGTAGCGTTTGCAGGTGAGCTGGAAGGTGCGGATGGCTTTTTCCTTATCCTTGGCCTCCTCATAGGTGTAGCCGATTTGCAGAGTGGCCTCGGGGGCTGACTTTTCGACGACCTTGCATTGATTGTAGAGGACGATGGCTTCCTTTTGTTCGCCTAGGCGGCGGTGGCACTTGGCGATGGCGAAGTAATTAGCCGGGAAGCGGTCAACCTGGCGGTAGCAGGCGATGGCTTTTTTCCAGTCGGAGAGCTTTTCGTAACAGCCTGCGATGGTCCACAGGTAAGTGCCGGAGTTTTCACCATCGATTTCGATGATCTGACGGTAGGTCTCGATGGCTTCTTCGGTTTTGCCTTCCTTGAGTTGGAGGGAGGCGATGTTGGAAAGCCCCGCGACCTTGTTTTCATACTGGCCGTAGATGCGATAAGCCTGATCGAGTTTTTCGCGGGAGATATACCAATCGGCCATCTTTCCACGGAGTCCGTCGTTCATGCCAAACTTCTCGCCGATTTCCTCATAGACTTTGAAGGTTTCGGACGGGCGGCCCAGAGTCGTGTGAAGGGCGGCGACTTGATAGAGAAACTGTGAGGCGAGTTCAGGGCGGACTGTCGTTTCGACCCGCATGGTGGAGATAAGCTGGTCGCCGAGTTTGAGAGCGGCGGATTTGGTTTTTGGGTCTTTGAGAAGGTGGTTCACCGTTTTGACCGAGAGGCTATATACCTGATCGAAGAGCTTGGGGCCGGCGTAAGTGGTGGCGAGGGCTTTCTTTCCTTCATCGAGTTCCTGGGCAAAGCAATGGATTTCGGCGAGCTCATGGCAGGCCTTGATGCAGGCCGATTTGGAAACGTCGGTGCGTTTTACTTTGAAAGTGAGCTCCTTGAGAATGGAGAGGCGTTCCTCCATGTCTTGATGAAGACGGGCGTAGTGCAGGAGATCCAGGCGCGCACGGATGGCGATCTCGTGATCGGGGTATTCCGTGATGAGGAAGCGGAAGGACTTTTGGGCGTCGGCGACCTCTCCCATCTTGCGATAAGCATTTCCCATGCAATAAGCGGCGATGGTAGCTTCGTGGGATTCCGGCCAGTAGTCGATGACCGACTGAAAGCCTTCGCGAAG
>JAAEZT010000016.1:85238-89152 GCA_018222765.1 bacterium
TTTGAGATTCATCATGGTGTGGCTCCACATCAACTGTGCGTAGGGAGCGCCGGGGCTCTTTTCGTAGAGTGTTAGGAACTTCTCATACTCCGCGAGTGCGACCTTGAAGCTGCCCTTGAGGAAATGCTTCTCGGCGATCTTGATTTGGTAGCGTTCGACCTCGCGCATTTTTTCGAAGGTCTTGACATCGACCTGCTGGAGAGTTGAGAGCTTGGCATTGGCCAACGAAACCAGAGCTGCAAAGAGGCAGAAGATGAGAGGACGGGCTGACATGGGATTGATTATACAGATTACTTTTTCGTGCGCTCGAGCCACTTGTTGTATTCGGCGTGGGCGTAGTAGATGATGTTGACGCCGAGTTGGTAGCTGGATTCCCAGACTTCTCGGGGAACGCCGGAGTGACCGTCGGCCCAGGCGTCGCCGATGTCACCGGGATGATAGTAGGCCACGAGTCGTCCATTCACGACCCAGCCAAGGGCATCCCGGCGCCCGTGGGGAGCGACGATGGGGAGTCGAGGAAGCGGATAGGGAATGCGATGAATGGGATGGTCGAGGTAAACGGTGATGGGCTCCACCCTTGGAAAGACTTTTTTCATCATTGAGACGAACTGCCCTTCCCAGCCGGAGCTGCCGCCGTTGTCACCAAAGAGCATGCCGTGATGCTCGAGCAGGTAGGAACGCATGACCTTGAGTTCCTTGTCGCTGAGACTGATTTGCTGTTGCCCGGTCATGTAGACCATGGGTGGGCTTTTGCGGGGCGGAAAGCTCTTGAGGCGGCCAATCTCCATGGGTTCGGGGCGATCGCTGACGGGATGGCCGGTGCGCACGCCGTATTCCGTGAGAAGGTTGAGGTCGGCACCCCGGTCCATGTCTTGTTGCCAGTCGCCGCCGTCGTATTTGAGGCGGATAAAGCGGACTTTCCCTCGGGTCGTTCCGGCCGAAAATCCCGCACCGTCGCCTTTGCCTTGTCCGATCTTGTAGAGGTGCTCGGTCACTTCCAGGACCTGAAGTTTTACGTCATCAATGGGCGGCGGATTAAAAAGTACGCTCGAGTAGGGATTGATGACGTATTTCTTGTTGATGACTTTTTGGATCTTAACGATTTGCTTGAGTTGGGTTTCCTCGCCACCGCCGAGAGGGGATTCGTAAATGCTGCATCCGGTGAGCCTCGTCAGGAAGAAGGCCATCGCTATGAACATGCCGGTGTAGGTCAGGAGGGTGAAAAGCGACTGGCGGAGCTTGTTGTTCTTTTTGCCAAAGTACCACGCGACAAGCTGGCGGGGGTCCCAGACATACTTTCTCGACGTCGGTTCGGGAACGCGTTTGGTCTCCCGGTCGATCCACCAAACTGCCCAGGCGAGCCCGATGAAAAACGCTCCGGCGGTTCCGATCTGAATGATGAGCTCGGAGAGCGAGTAGGAGTAATTGACGAGAGGAAGGTGGGCGCAGAACTGCCAAAGCGGCAGGTAGGAGACGCTCCAAACTCCGCGACGAACGATCTTGGAGGAATGGCGGTGACGTCGGATCCAGTAATAACAAACCGGAAGGGCGGTTGCGAAACCGAAGGCGAGCGTGAGGAGGCTCAGCTGAAAAAAGGCGTGGGCATCGAGCCAGAGAAGGCTCCAGATGACCCCATAGATGAACGTCAACTTTCCACGGTGGGCTTCGAGACGAAGAAGCCAGTCGCGTAAGGGAGTGAGGTTGTCGTTCTGAGGCATGCTGCCAAAAGCTGGGTTATTCCAGGTCCTTCAGGAAGTCGTCCTTCTTGTCTTCGAGCGGATTTGAATTTGAGGGAGCCGTCTTTGTTTCGTTCACGCCAAGAGGCTCAATGGGAGAAGGTGTTCCACCGGTGTTGGTTTCGGTCGGTGTCGGAGTAGGCGCAGCCGGGGTCGGTCCGGGAGCCGGGGCTGCGGGAGTTGCTGCCACCGCTGGTGCTTCAGAAGGTGGGGATTCGTCTCCGCCGAGAAAGTAGGGAATCGCGGTGAGGGCGAAGATGGCTCCGGCGACAAGAATGCAGGAAAGAATGGTTGCTCGGATGAGTTGGCTGGAGGCCACCACGCCGAGCATTTCTTGCGGGCTCTTGCCTTTGAGTTGACGCAGGAATTCCTGGATCTCCTGCACGGTGGCGTTGGTGTTGGTTTTTAACTCGCGGAGATCGGCCTTTGTGCTGGCCATGGCGACACGGGATGCGTCGGAGTTGTTGGATTTACCTTTCATTACTTTGTTTGTTCGTCGGGCTCGAGAATGTGAATGAGATCGCCACCCGCCTCACTGATGGCGGCGATAACAGGTTCGAAATGCGAAGCTTTTGCTTCCTTGTGGACTTTGAGAAAGACGTTGCGCTGACCCGCGGGCGCGTCGCCTAGGATGGTCATGAGAGCGCCGGCCAATTCGTCGTTCGAGAGTTCTTTTCCGTCGAGGTAAGTTTTGAATCCTGTGTCGATGGTCACGCTTGCGAGCGGAGCAGCGACCATGTCAGCTTCCTCAAGTTTGGCCGGTTGCCATTGTAGGTGGCTGTCGTCCTGGGCGCGGGCGAGGATGACAAAGAAGATGAGCAGCAAAAAGCCGATGTCGCCCATTGCAAATGCGGGGACGGAAGCTGTGAGCCTTTTGCGTTGGATCTTCATTCGACGTTGATGACGCGGTCGGATTCAAGTTCAAGAGTGAGAATACCTCCGGCCTCCTTGATGGTTTGTGAGACATCAATCCAAAGAGGATAGGGCGTATCTGGTGAGCTTTTTACTGTCACGATTTTGTCGGCATCACGGGTCTTTTGCTTGAGTGCGGCGGTGAGGCGTTGGGCGAACTCAGGCAGTTTTAACGGGCTTCCGTTGAGAACGATGCTGGTGGGTGTGATGGATACTTCGAGGTTCTTGCTTTGCTCCTGCTTGTCCTTCTTTTCCTCCGTTTTCGGAAGGACCTGGGAGATCCCGGTCTCCGGCTGCACCGCGGCGCAGACGAGGAAAAAGATAATGAGAATGAAGGCGATGTCCGAACTGGCACTGGCAGGCGGATCGACCAAGACTTTGCCACGTTGCAGCTTCATGAACTTCCTTTGTCGAGAGTGAGGCGGATGGTGACGACTTCGATGAGTTCGGCGGCCGAGGATTCCACTTGGAGAACGAAGTCATTGATGATGCCGGTGAAGTAGTTGAAAGCCATGTAGGCTGGAATACCGACCACGAGTCCGAAGGCCGTGGTCAAAAGAGCAACGCGAATACCGGAGGCGGCGGCTTGCACGATGTTCTGTTGCCCGATGTTCGCTTCGATGTCTCCGAAGGCCACGATCATTCCCTGCACCGTACCGAGGAATCCGAGCATGGGAGCGACGGACGCGATGGTGGCGAGGATGGGAAGGTGGCGCTCCAGAGTGGCTACGATGTTTGTTCCGTAGTTCTCCATGCTCTTGACGACCTGTTGTTCCAATTGGGCTTGGTCGTAGTTGAGGCGGCGGAGGACAAGGTATTTGCGGAGACCATTTGAGAGAATGGCGGGCACGGGTCCGCGGGAGGAATCACAGAGTTCCAGTGATTCCTCGACGCGGTCTTCGGAGAGGAGTGCGGTGACTTGTTCGCGGAGTTGGGAGGAGTCGGTTTCGAGAAGCTTTAGCGAGCGATAACGCTCGATGATCACGGCGACGGCCAGAATGAGAAGAACGAGAAGAGGCCACATAAACAAACCGCCTTCGAGGAGGAGTTTGAGAGCGCCGGTTTCGAGAAAGGAATTGGCAAGAGGGGAACCGGAGAGGTGGGTGAGCATAGTTGTATTTATTGTTCTAGATTTGCTTCGCGTTCAAATTGAGCCAGCAGCTCGGGAAGAGCAAGACGGCCCCGGGAATATTTGGCGGCATCGCTCTCGGGGAAGTCCCAGCGACAGCGGTTGTAGCGGCGGAAGGCACTGGGGATGTCCTTGCC
>JAAEZT010000085.1 GCA_018222765.1 bacterium
TGGCGGAGTATAAGACCCTGCCGGTCGATGCGCGCGGCGTGTTGAAGGGAACGGATGACAAGAAGTTGGACGGTGACGTCAAGGATGCCTTTGATCTCATCGACCGTCTCGCGAAATCCGACAAAGTCCGCCAGTCGATCATTCGTCATGCCTTCCGATTCTTCTTGGGACGCAACGAGACGCTGGCCGATTCCAAGGCGCTGATCGACGCCGACAAAGCCTATCTGGACAGCAATGGTAGTTTTGACGCCGTAGTTGTTTCCCTTCTTACCTCCGATTCCTTCATTTACCGCAAACCCAAAGAAAAAGATGGCCCTCAATAGACGCGAATTTTTCAAGACCACCGCGCTTGGCACCACCGGCTTAGCGCTGACCCCGTCGTTTAACCAATTACTCGCGGCTCCAGCTGATGGCGTGGCCAGTGCTCCGCATCGCTTTGTCTTTGTGCGTAAGTCGAATGGCAATCTGACCAATCAATTTGGGCTGCCTTCGTTTTCGGACGAAGAGCTCAAGAAGCACAAAGAGAAGGAGGCCTTTGAAGTGGGCCTCGACAAGCACGAGCTGCCGGGCTGGCTCAATGCCCTGGATGACCACAAGGAGAACATGACCATCCTCCATGGAATTTCGATGTCAGTGAGCGGGGGAGGGCATTACTCCTACTCTGGCTGCATGGGGGCGTATAAGGCGGGACGCAATATCCTCAGCAATATCAAGAGGGCCACGATCGACTTTGAATTGGCCAAGTTGTTTCCCTCGCCCTTTGGGCACATTGAAATGTCGCTGGCGGTGCCCCACGGACGCGACCACCGGACGGGAATTGTCTCCGGTTATTCCGCGCCTGCTCCCAAGCAGCGCAACTACTGCTACGCCGATCCCATGACGGCCTACAACGAGCTGTTTAAGTCGGTCACCAACACCGACGAAGTGGCTTCCGACAACGCGCTGTTGAGCTACCTCCACGGCCAGGAATCGCGGAGGCTGAATGGGCTCGATGGTGACGAGCGGCTGAAGATCAGCGATCAGGTTGACTCGCTCCAATCGATCCGCGACCGCAATACCAAGGTTGCGGCTTTGGGTGATGTCATTAAGAAGCATCTGCCCGAGATTGATCCCATTCACGCCAACGGTGGGGCAGATGCGACCCTGATGGAAAAGCAGGCCGCCTATACCGATATCATCGTGTCCGCGCTCGCTTCCGGTCTGACGAACGTGGTGACTTACACCATCGATGACCTGGGCACGGATATCACCTCGCTTCCCGAGAATGATGAAAAAACCAACATCCACGCGGTTGGTCACGGACAGGGTGGTCGTTCGGCCTTTATGCGGGACGTCATCAAGACGCATCACATGAAGCAGGTGAAAACCCTGGTCACCAAGCTCAAGGCCATTCCAGAAGGCGGAGATACGATGTTCGACAACACCACCATCATCTACATGCCTGAAACTGGTGCCGGTCACCACAATCCGGATACCGAGGCCCCCATGGTGATCATGAGCGGAAAGAATTCCAAACTCGATATCGCCGGGCGCTACATCCGTCTGCCCTTCCATGGCACCGAGGGCCATAAGACTCTGAGTAACTGGTATACCACCTTGCTCAACGCTTACGGCAACCCGATCAAGCACTACGGAGACCTCGACCTCACCATGCAGCGCAATCGCCTCTCGCAAGAGGGCGCGATTGATCAGCTCATGGTCTAAACAGCCTTCCTTTTTGGGAAAGAATCATTATAGGTAGAAATAAGAGCGATGAGTAAGAGTTGGAACATCGAGCGCCGGACCTTTTTGCGGGGAG
>JAAEZT010000086.1 GCA_018222765.1 bacterium
CTGGAAGCTGTCGCGAACTCCGGGGGGATTCCTCCGGCGGGTATTGTTTTGCTCTCCGATGGTATCGACAGCGCGACGTCGCAGCGGTCCGAGGCTGTTTTACGAGACCTCGGGGCGCGTGAGATTCCTGTTTATACCGTCCCGCTCGGATTGCCCAATCCCGATGATGTTTCGATTAATAATATTGTGATGCAAGAGGTGGCCTTTTCGGGCGACCGGGTGCCGGTCCGGGTCCATCTGCAATCAGAGGGCTACGAGCAACGGACAGCTCGCTTGTCGGTTCTTCTCAATGATCGCCGCGTCTCCTCCCGCGTGGTTCGCTTTGAAGGTGGTTTGCAATTCGAAGAGGTCGACTTTCGTGTTGATATTTATGAGAAGGGCGCCGCGCAGATCGACGTGGTCATCGAGCCGTTTGACGACGAAGTCTCGATCACAAACAATCGGATCACCCGAAGTATCCGGGTCGTGAATGAAAAGGTGAACGTGCTCTATATCGAAGGAAATGCCCGGTGGGAATTTCGTTACCTGCGAGCGATCTTAAAACGTGATCCACGGATCAATGCCACCTTTATTGCGTCCAATGTGGGACCAGAGGTTGCACGAAATTCTCCGGAGCATATCGAGCGGTTTCCCAGTAAGCGGGAAGAGGCCTTTATGTATGATCTGGTTATTCTCGGTGACGTGGATGCCGCCTTCTTCAGCGATGAAGAGCTTGGACTGCTGGAAGAACTCATCCGGGACCGGGGCGCCTCACTGTTGATGCTTTGTGGTCCGATGCACTCGCCGGGTTCTTATAAGGGGACTCCTGTGCAGACCATGCTCCCGGTTAGGTTTGACCCTGATGAAAAGTGGGCAGAGGTTTCTGAATCGGTCTATCCCGTCCTGACTCCCGAGGGCCGAAGCAGTCTGGTGATGACGCTGGAGAATGAAGATGATTTAAATGATCGCATCTGGAGCCGGATGGCACCGATGGATCAGTTGCCGCCACTGTTGTCTGCCAAGCCAGGCGCGACGGTGCTTGCGGTGCTCTCCGACAGCACCGAGCGGGATCAGAGTTACCCTTTGGTCGCTTGGCAGCGGTATGGGACGGGCAAGTGTATGTCGATTGGTTCGGACCGTCTGTGGCGGCTGCGTTATAAGACCGGTGACAAGTATCACTGGCGGGTCTGGTCGCAGTGCATTCAGTTCATGACGCTCTCGCGCCTGATGGGAGAGCATAAGCGCATCCGCCTTGAAACCGACCGTTCGTCCTATTTTTTCGGCAGCCAGGGTCGGCTCTATGCCCACGTCCTCGACGACGACTTTGAACCGGTGGTGCAATCAGGCTTTGATGTCGTTGTGAGTGGGCTCGATGGAGCTGCCACTAGTCAGCAAATTAAGTTACAGCCGGATCGCTCACAGCCCGGACTCTACGAAGGGTACTTCACTCCGCCAGGGCCGGGACGCTACCGAATGGAGGCCAACGAAAATGATCGCAAGGTTTCAAGTATTACTGAATTTCAGGTGAGTGACATTCGCCAGGAATTGACGGAAACCGACATGCGTCTTGAAAACCTGCAACGCATTGCCGATCTGACTGGTGGGGCCACTCTTGGCATCCGCGAACTTCCCAAACTTGCTTCGCTCGTAAACAGCGAGTCGTTGACCACCACGGTTCGCTCCGAGCGTCCGCTGTGGGATCATTGGCTTGTTATCCTACTCCTCGCCGGCTTGCTGGGAGCCGAATGGATCCTCCGAAGAAGACACGACCTGCCATGACCAACGCCT
>JAAEZT010000017.1 GCA_018222765.1 bacterium
CGGGCACTTCAATACAGCTCGATTGGTCTACTCTCAATGTCACTGCGCTAGATCTCAACGGGAGCAATGTCACCGGAACGACAAGCTTGACGGTTAATCCTACCACAACCACTACCTACACCCTCAGTGCGACCAATGGGCAAGGGGTGATTACTTCGCAGCTTACGGTGACCGTCATCATTCCTGGTGAACCGGTTATTAATGAAGTTAGCGCAACCAACCAAAGTATTCTTTTGGACGAGGACGGTGAGAGCACGGACTGGATCGAACTTCACAATCCGAGTGGAGCCACCGCCATCTTGAACGATTACTATCTAAGCGATGACCCTTCATTGCCGACTAAATGGCGCTTACCCAATATGAATTTGGCACCGGGTGGTTTTTTAATGATCTTCGCCTCCGGAAAAGATCGGGCCGTCGCGGGATCTGAACTGCACACCAACTTTAGCCTCCAGGCCGGTGGTGAGTATCTTGCGCTCAGCAAAGTCGATGGCGGGGTGACTACTTTCCTCTCGGAGTTTAATCCCTATCCGAATCAATTCGAGGATATCAGCTGGGGATATTTCCCGGATGGAAACACGCTTGGTTACTTCACAACTCCGACGCCCGCATCAACAAACCTCATCGGGGCGATCGACTACGTCCGCGACACCAGCTTTTCGTTGAATCGTGGATTTTATACCGCGCCAATTTCGGTGGCGATTTCCTCGAATACGCCCTCTGTTGACATTCGATATACCACTGATGGATCGGCACCCACCACCACTACCGGCACCCTGTATACCGGTCCGATTGGTATTAGCTCCACCACAGTCTTGCGCGCGATTGCCTATCGGACGGGCTATCTGCCAACGAACGTCGACACGAACACTTACATTTTTCTCGATGATGTCGTCACCCAATCCGAAACCGCACCACCGGGTTGGCCCGCCAGCGGGACCTTCAACGGGCAGCTATACAACTACGGAATGGATTCCGATATCGTGAACAGTGCGAACTCTGCCATCGGCGGGGTGCAAGAGGTTAAGGATGCCCTTTCTGCAATCCCCAGTATCTCGATTTCTCTGAAGCAGGATGATTTCAGTGGAAGCAGCGGTATTTTCTCGAATCCCGGAAATCGGGGGATCGCTTGGGAACGTCCCGCGTCAGCTGAATTAATTTTCCCGACTGGTTACATTGATCCTGATGGCAATCTTGAAGGGTTCCAAGTTGATGCAGGGCTGCGCGTCCGGGGTGGATTTAGTCGGAGTGGCAGCAACCCGAAGCACGCTTTGCGTTTATTCTTCCGCGCCGAGTATGGTGATTCAAAATTGCGATTCCCGATTTTCGGTGATGAAGGAGTCGATGAATTTGACAACCTCGACCTCCGGACCTCTCAGAATTATTCATGGGCATTCCAGAACGATCCAAACAGGAATACTTTCCTGCGCGAAGTGTTTTCCCGCGACACCCAGCGGGATATGGGACAGCCATACACCAGAAGTCGCTATTACCACGTTTACATCAATGGCATATACTGGGGGCTATACATGACGCAAGAGCGTGCCGAGGCCTCCTACGCCGAGACTTATTTTGGAGGAGATAAAGCCAACTACGATACGGTTAAATCCGCTGGTAGCTCTGGTGGCTATACCAACGAGGCGACCGACGGTAATCTTAATGCCTGGCAGGATATCTTTAATATGGGGCGAAATCTGGTCGATCCTGGCTTCGTGAATAAGCGTGCTGAATACTATAAGATGCAGGGGCTCGACAGCAATGGCGTGCGTGACACAAACCTGCCTGTCTTGATCGATATGGATAATTTGATCGACTTCATGCTGGTGACATTCTGGGTGGGTAACTTCGACGCACCTTTGTCCAACTTTCTGGGGAATGATCGACCGAATAACTTTTTCTCCCTTCGTGACCGGACCAACAATGATAAGGGCTTTGCGTTTTATGCTCATGATGCCGAGCACTCTCTCTTCTCTGGTTGGGATCGGACCGGGCCGTTTAATAGCTCGAATCGTGCTGTATTTGCCTACAGTAATCCGCAATTCCTGCACGAGGATCTTTTGCAAAACCTCGATTCCTTTAGTCGCAATGAATATTTCATGGCTTGGGCCGACCGCACTCACAAGGCCCTCTTCAATGATGGCGTGTTGACCACTGCGAGCGCGACTGCCCGGATTAACTCCAGGGCAAGCATCGTCGACCAAGTAATTGTTGCCGAGTCAGCTCGATGGGGCGATGCCAAGGGAGCGAACCCGCCGCATGACCGCAACGATTGGATTGGTGCCAAGAACAGCCTATTGAGCATCGCGGGTGGTCGCAATTCAACCGTCCTCGGACAACTCGTTGCGGACGGACTTTATCCCACTCTTGGAGCCCCGGGATTTAGCCAGCATGGAGGACACATATCCAGTGTGACTCCGTTGACGATCACCAACGCAAGTGGCGATATTTATTATACCACCGACGGCTCGGACCCACGCCTCATCGGTGGTGGGATTCACACCAGCGCAACATTGTACACCGGTCCTCTGCTCTTAACTACCACCAGCCCCGTCCGTGCTCGTTCATATGCCTCGGGCACTTGGTCCGCTCTCAACGAAGCGACCTTCATTGTTGATGCCGTAGTTGCGAATAGCTCGAACCTTGTCGTCTCTGAGATTCACTACCGTCCTGCTGCGCCAACTCCTGCTGAGGAAGATGCTGGATTCCTCGAGCGTAGTGATTTCGAATTTATAGAAGTAATGAACATCGGCCCAAATGAGGTCGATATGACCAACGTGCGTTTCACGGACGGCGTCGAATTCGATTTTGATAACTCACTCCAGGGAATTACCCTCGCGCCGGGACAGCGCTTCATACTCGTTAGTAACATCGACGCCTTCCAGATCCGCCACCCGGGTGTCTCCAGCAACCTGATTGCGGGCGAGTTTTCCGGAAGCCTGAGTAATGGGGGCGAACAGATTACCCTCCAGGCCTCGGATAATTCCGTGGTGCGAGGCTTTACCTACGATGACAAGTCACCATGGCCGGAAAGCCCGGACGGTGACGGTTTCAGTCTTACTTTGATTGATCCCGGTGGGGATCCTGATCACGCCGATCCATTTAGCTGGCGCGCGAGTGTTTCGATTGGTGGATCTCCGACGGGGTCCGATGCCAGCTCCTTTAGCGGGAATGCTCTCGACGATCTTGATGGAGACGGATTGAGGGCGCTCATTGAATATCTTTTGGGAACCTCTGACACGGTGCCTTCCGGCGCTGCTGGTCCAACAGTTACCGCACAAAACCTAATTGTTGATACGGTTGCTGGTGACTACCTCACAATGACTGTCGTGCTCGATCTCTCGGCGGACGATGTCGAATATCAGGTCGAAATAACCGACGACCTTGCAGTTTGGGAATCTGGCTCGGGTCATGTGGAGCATGTCAGTAGCACCAATAATGGCGATGGCACCCTCACCGTGGTATACCGTAGTGCTGATCCGATTGTGGCAGGGAGTCAGGAGTATTTCCGTCTGAGGGTGATTTCCCGTTCCTAGCTGAAGTCCCCTTTTTGAACGAGGGACTTCGGGGCGTAGGTGAAGGGAGTGTTGCTAATTAGAGTTCTTCCAGTTACCAGCTCCCCGTCCTTGACTACTTCAGCTTCCATCAACCCGGTTCCTGCCGCTGCCGCTCGCGAAATCTCTCGTCGCCGGACTTTTGCCATCATTTCTCACCCTGATGCGGGGAAGACTACACTCACCGAGAAACTTCTCCTATACGGAGGTGCGATCGGGTTGGCCGGAAGCGTCACCTCCAAGAAAGAGGCGCAGTCCACCTCAAGTGACTGGATGGCGATGGAGAAAGAGCGGGGGATTTCGGTATCCTCGACAGTGTTGCAGTTCGAATATCAGGATTACTGCGTCAATCTACTCGATACTCCTGGGCACCATGATTTCTCGGAAGATACCTATCGGGTTCTCTCGGCTGTTGATGCCGCGGTGATGGTCATAGATGCCGGTAAGGGAATCGAGGCACAGACTTTAAAATTGTTCGAGGTATGTCGTCGACGGGGAGTCCCGATCTTTGTCTTCATCAATAAGATGGACCGGCCCTCGCGTCCGCCTTTAGAGTTGATGGACGAGCTGGAAAAAGTCCTCAAGTTGGCTCCCGCTCCCGTAAACTGGCCGCTTGGTGATGGTCCGCGTTTTCGCGGTGTTTATGATCGCAAGAAAGGGGAGGTGAATCTTTTCGAGAGGACTCCCCACGGTGCATTTAAAGCGCCTCTCGAGGTTGCCGGAATCGAGGATGATGCCGTGCGCGAGGTTTTGAGCGATGAACTTTACGAAGCTGTAATCCAGGAAGTTGAATTACTCGACGGTCTCACCGAGCCTTTGGACATAAAACGCGTGTTGGCTGGCGAGCAAATGCCCATCTACTTCGGGAGCGCGATGAACAACTTTGGTGTTCAGAATATGCTCGAGAGCTTTCTGGAAATGGCGCCGCTTCCAGCCGGTCGCAAGAGTGAGAGCGAGATGATCGAGCCAACGACGAATAACTTTTCAGGGTTCGTTTTCAAAATTCAGGCTAACATGAATCCCCGTCATCGCGACCGGGCTGTTTTCGTGCGGATCGTCTCCGGTATCTTCGAACGGGATATGCAGGTCATCGACCAGCGCTCCGGAAAAAAAGTGCGACTCGCGAATGCGCAGAAGTTATTTGGACAAGATCGCGAAACTCTCGATACGGCCTACGCAGGTGATATTCTGGCCTTGGTGGGAAATTACAACTTTCTCATTGGCGACACGTTGACTAGCGACCCAAGAGTGGTCTACAAAGAGATGCCCCGTTTCACGCCCGAGTGTTTCGCCTACATTCTCAATAAGGACACCGCCGGGATCAAACGCTATCGATCCGGAATGGAGCAGTTGATGAAGGAGGGCGTGGCCCAGGCCTACCAAGTTCACGGAAGTGCCCAGGCCGTTCCCTTACTTGGCGCAGTGGGACCTCTGCAATTTGAAGTCATGCAGGCCCGTCTGGCTGCCGAGTATCAGATCGAGACCCGGCTCGAAACTCCGTCTTGGACGGTGGTGCAGTGGTTTGAGGAAAAAGAACCCGATTCATCGAGAGGGGAACTTGATCCACCAAAAGTGCAGCTTCCGTCGGGATGTTCCGTGGCCCGGGATCAGGATGGCCAGTGGGCGGTTTTGTTGCCGGTGAAATATCTCACCAGCATTCTCCACGACCGTAATGAGCACTTGATCTTCCGCGATCACGCCTACGATTAGGCGAGAGGCTGCTTTTACCCATTGCCGAGAAGAGTAGTCGAAAGCCGTGCTTTTGATACCCAATATAGGGGCCTGATGATGGAAAATTAGAGCAACTCCGGATCGTTCTGACGGTGCGCAATCAGCCTATGTTTTTCCACAGATAAGAAACGTTTAGCGTTGGCCGAGATTATGCAGTTGAAATCATTCATTTTGTGCGTCAGAAGAACCTATGTTTGACAGTGATATCGACATTGCCCGCGCAGCCAAACTTGAACCGATCTCGGAGGTCGGCGGTAAGATTGGTATCCCGGGGGATGCACTCCACCAATACGGGCACACGAAAGCAAAGATCGACTCAAAATATCTCCAGTCTCTGGAGGGGAAACCTGATGGAAAGCTCATCCTGGTCACTGCGGTTAGCCCCACTGCAGCAGGGGAAGGGAAGACAACGACAACGGTCGGTATCGGCGATGGCCTGAACAGGATTGGCAAGCGAGCGCTCATTTGCCTGAGGGAACCCAGTCTTGGCCCATGTTTTGGGATGAAAGGAGGCGCAGCCGGAGGTGGCATGGCTCAGGTCGTGCCTATGGAGGATATCAATCTGCACTTCACGGGCGACTTTCATGCCATCGGCGCGGCCAATAATTTACTGGCGGCCTTAATCGACAATCATATTCACCACGGAAACCAGCTGGATATCGACGTGAGGAGGATTAGTTGGCGAAGGGTTGTCGATATGAATGACCGCGCGCTTCGCGATATTGTTGTGGCCACCGGGGGAATCTCGAATGGGTTCCCTCGCGAGGATGGATTTGACATTACCGTTGCCTCGGAGGTGATGGCGATCTTTTGCCTGGCCTCGGATTTGAAAGACCTGCAGGAGCGCCTTGGGAAAATTGTCGTCGGCTACAATCGCAAACGTGATCCCATCACAGCCAAGCAACTGAATGCTGATGGCGCCATGACGGTTCTCTTGAAGGATGCCTTTATGCCAAACTTGGTGCAGACGCTTGAAAATAATCCGGCGCTCGTTCACGGGGGTCCCTTTGCCAATATTGCACACGGTTGTAATTCCGTTGCCGCTACAAAAGCAGGACTCAAGTTGGCCGACTACGTTGTCACGGAGGCCGGATTTGGCGCCGATCTGGGTGCCGAAAAATTCTTTGATATCAAGTGCCGGAAGGCTGGATTAAAACCTTCGGCAGCGGTTCTTGTGGCCACGATCCGCGCCCTGAAAATGCACGGTGGAGTCTCAAAGGATTCTCTTGCAGAAGAAAATGTCGATGCGGTTCGAGAGGGGTGCGTGAATCTTGAACGTCACCTGCGGAATGTGAAATCGTTTGGCGTCCCAGTAGTTGTAGCGATTAACCAGTTTAGCGCAGACACCGAAGCTGAACTCGCAGCAGTGCGTGAAACAGCAGAAAAATATGGAGCCGTCGCTATTGTCTGTTCCCACTGGGCCGAGGGTGGCGCTGGCACCGAGGAAATTGCGAACCATTTGGTTAACTTGCTCGAGAATGAAGAGTCTCAATTCACTCCGGCCTATCCCGATGAAATGCCCCTGTGGGATAAAATTGAAACGATCGCCCGCCGACTCTATGGTGCGGCAAACGTTATCGCTGATGCCAAGGCTCGGAAAAAGATAGAATCGCTTCAAGAGGAGTATGGCCACTTTCCAATTTGCATGGCAAAAACCCAATATAGTTTTTCGACGGATCCCAATGCAATCGGCGCGCCTGATGGACACACCATTCCGGTTCGGGAGGTGCGCTTATCAGCGGGTGCGGAGTTCATCGTCGTGATTTGCGGGAATATTATGACCATGCCTGGTTTGCCCAAAGTCCCGTCAGCAAACAGCATCGGTCTCAATAGCAGTGGTGAAATCGAAGGATTGTTTTAGTGAGGGCACAGTGGCGAAAGCACCGTTTGCATGGGGCCAATGCGGCGGAGCATCGTCGCTTGCAGGACGAAAGAATCGCGGGTTTTGGAGAGTGTCTTGATGATGTCATAGGCGGGTCATTCCCGGATTCCGGGGATTTGATTGAGATGGATCCGGAGATTTTGGAAGAATTGAAGAAAGGAATTTAATGAAGAAGATTAGAATGTGTGTCCTTTGGTTTTTGTGCCCGCTGACTGCGCTGGCGGAACCTCGGAAAGAAAAATTACCGGACGAGTTGGCGGGGAAGACGGTCTCGTTGAACCCCGAGTATTGGGTTTATCAGGATGAGGAATTGAAGAATGGGAAAAAGTTTCCCTTGTTGATTTATCTCCACGGAGGAGGTGGAACCGGCAATAACATAGAGAAGATCAGACGCCAGCCGATGCGCTTCCTGGAAACGATTGGGAAAGCGGGTGAGAAGTGTTTATGCGTCGCTCCGCAGGCGCTGCATAGTCCGAGACAGCGGGGTGAGAAAGGCGGCTGGGTTCCTTCTGATCTCGATGTTTTGATCGGACACCTGAAGAAGACGCTGCCGATTGATGAGAAGAGAGTTTATCTCACCGGAAATAGCATGGGCGGTTATGGAACTTATGTCTGGGCGGGGAATTCTCCGCACCACTTTGCCGCGATCGCGCCCATGGTGGGTGGGATTGGGCCGGATGGTCCGAAGGGTATCACAAAGGACATGAAGAAGTGGGGGAAGAATCTCGCGACGATTCCGATGAAGGCATACTACGGTGGGAAAGATAAAGTGGTTCCGGCCGACCGGGGCGCGATGGTTTTGAAAGCGATCAAGGCGGCTGGAGGAAAGAAGGCCGAGGTGATTGTTCTTGAGGAGGAAGGGCACGGTGCCGGACGGGTGCCATTCAATGATCCCAAGTTTGTCGGATGGTTGTTCTCTCATAAGAAGGGGGAGTGAGAGATCGATGAGATTGGAGAAAGTGGAACCACAAAATTCTCAGATTCTCACAGATTTTTTAACTTTATTCGGGCAGAGAGGAACGTGGATCAGGGGAGCTGAGAGCTGAATCGGGTGGGCCTCGGAGGGGGAGGGATTCCTAGCGGTAGTCTTTTCCTTCGTGGCTGCGGAGGACGGACTTTTGCCAGGTGGTGATTTTTTCTTTGAGGCGCTCCAAATTTTCCGGGGCGAATGTTGGGGAAAGGTCTTTGGATTCCATGGGATCTTTGTCGAGATCATAGAGTTCCCAGGTGATTTTGTTGTGTTTGTAAATGGCGTGGATCTTGTGGGGCCAGTCGAGCAGGGCGGCGTGGCCTTTTTGGTGAGCACCTTCGGAGTAGGTGGGGAAGTCGTTGACGTTTTTGAGGAGGCGCTCGGGAAGCGGGGTTTCCTTGCCGGCTTGTTGGGCTTCCATGAGTTGTTTGATGATGCGGTCGCTCCAGGTTGAGTTGCCACCGGCGAAGTGGTGCCAGAAACCCATGGGCTTGGAACGGGTGCTTTGTTTCCCGTCGATGAAAGGCGTGAGGTCGATGCCGTCGAGTTTGGGTTGCTTGTCGACTCTGGTATCGGTGATGGAAAGGAGGGTGGGGTAGATGTCGGAGGAGAGCGAGGGGGCAGAGATGGTTTTAGGTTTGAAGCGACCGGGCCATTCGAGGAGGGAGGGGACACGGAGGCCGCCCTGGTAAATGGAGCCTTTTTTGGCGCGACCGCCCGAGCTTTCGGTGACGAGGCCTCCGTTGTCAGAGGTGTACCAGAGGAGGGTGTTTTGATGAATTTTTAGATCGCGGAGAGCTTTGCGGAGTTTGCCGACTTGTTCGTCGAGGAGGGTGATTTCCTGAAAGTATCCGGCGTGCTTTTTTCCTTTGTAAAGTTCGGGCTGGGAGGAGGTTTCGCGATGGGGGTCGTGAGGTGAGGGGAACCAGACCACGGTGAAGGTGGGTTGTTGTGAGGAATACTTTTTAAGGTGCTCGATGGCGTGGTCCATCGCGATGACGGAGCCCTGGCCTTTGTATTGTTTGTAGGTGCCGTTGTGGCTGAGGTAGGGATCACGGTCGAAGAAGTTGAGTCCGGAAAGCCAGTGGTCGAAGCCTTGTCCGCCGGGAGAAGTCGGGCTTTCTTTTTGGACCGAGCCGATGTGCCACTTGCCGAAATGGGCGGTGAGGTAGGCTTTTGATTTGAGGGCTTCGGCGATGGTGATTTCCTGCGGGCGGAGGTAGAGGCCGTGGTTGGGGACGTTGGTTCGGACGGGGTTGCGGCCGGTCATGACGCTGGCGCGGGTGGGGGAGCAGACGGGTGCCGAGGCGTGGAAGTGATCGAAGACGACGGAGTTTTTGGACATCTCGTCGAGGTGGGGCGTCTTGACGAAGGGATGTCCGGTGTAGCCGCAATCGCCGTAGCCGTGGTCGTCGGCCATGACGAGAATGATGTGCGGTGGGGCTTTGACCGCGAAGATCGGAAGGCTGGCGAAGAAGAAAAAGGCGAGGCGAAGCATGGAAAAGAGGTGATGAAATTACTGGAGGGGGTGGAAGTTTGAAATTAGGTGAGGGAGGTGCCTGTATTTGAAGTGGCGTGGGTGGACCGGATTTTTCAACCGGCAATGGCGATGTTTGAGCGGACAATAGATAGGAATTTTCAAGTTAGATCGAAAATAATTGTCCAAAAGCCGTTCATTTTCTGAACCTGTGTAAAAGCACGACTTTTGCATGGATTCAGGAGAGAACTACGGGACATTAATGTTAACTTCCTTATCGAAAAGAAGCGGATCAAGGGTTAGTTTTTATTGTGGGCAACGAAAGTGGACATTTAGGCTATTTCCGGAAAAAATTCGGCAAGTCGGAGCTGAACCGGAAGTCCAATCGTTGCATGACAAAGTATAAAAAACCTGGTTTTATGTCTCTATTCAACGTTCTCACATACAGCTTGGTTTCCATACTGATGCCTGTCTTCACGGTATCCGGGGAGACTCTTTCCTCGGCGAAAATTACCGAGTTTTTGGCCAGCAATGGAGACGGGATTGAAGATAGGAATGGCAAGCGCTCGGATTGGATCGAGCTTTGGAATTCGACGAATAGGGCGGGAGATCTTGATGGATGGTATTTGACCGATGATCCGGAAAATTTAACCAAGTGGCGGATTCCTGCGGTGAATTTGGATGTGGGAGAGTATCTTCTGGTCTTCGCTTCAGGGGACGATCTTTCCGACCCTGCTAATGAGCTTCATACGAATTTTCAATTGCAGTCCGGGGAGGGGGGATACCTCGCGCTTGTGCAGCCGGACGGTGTGACGGTTAGCAGTGAATTTGTAAATTATCCCAAGCAGTTTGAGGATATTTCCTATGGTGTTGGGTTTGGAGTGCCGGCTGCTGAAGTTCTCGTGGAAGAGGGGGAGGCTGCGCGTGTCCATGTGCCGACTGGCGAGATTCCCGGCTGGCAGAATGTCGGACATGATGACTCCGGCTGGATTGCTGCGACGACCGGAATTGGATTTGATTCTTTCGGGGGAAGCTATGAGCAATTTTTAGGAACGGGGGCTGCGGAGTTGAAGGCTGAAATGTCGGGAGCGAACGCCACTGCGTTTGTCAGGATTCCTTTTGACGTGCCGTCACCTGCGGGGCTGCAGGATCTCGTTCTCAGCGCGCGCTGGGAGGATGGATTTGTGGCCTATCTCAACGGAGTGGAAATTCACCGCGAACGTGCTCCCGATTCTCTTCTCTGGAATTCCCGATCTGATCCCCAAAGCGGTCGCAATGAGACCGAAGCGGTTGCCTTGAGCAGCTATCCGCTTACGACGGGTAGCTTGGTTCAAGGCGAGAACATTTTGGCGATCCATCTCTTGAATCAATCAACCGGGAGTTCGGACTTGTTGTTTTCACCCCGATTGACGGCAATGCGGGTGGATCTCAATGGTTCTTCAAGGGGATTCTTTCCAGTGCCCACTGCAGATGAGGCAAATAGCTTGCTTGTTGATGGTATTACCGAGGATACCAAATTCAGTGTTGACCGGGGGCTTCACGATGCTCCCTTTAGTCTGGCCATTACCTCTGAGACTCCTGAAGCCATCATTCGGTATACCACTGATGGTACGCCGCCGAGCGAGACCGAGGGCACGGTCTACGCCGGGCCGATTACGGTCAATGAGACCACAGTGATTAGGGCGATAGCCTATCGGGAAGGGTTCCTCTCAACGAATGTCGATACGCACTCTTATATCTTCAGGGCCGACGTGGTGACGCAACCGGAGATGGCGACTTCGATCACGCAGCATCCGGTTTATGGACCGCAGATGATTGATGCACTTGGCTCTATTCCCACGGTTTCATTGACCTTTGATGGTTCGGATATTGATCGAACCGAGCTCCCCGTTTCGGTCGAACTTCTCAATTTTGAAACGGGCGCGAAACAGGTCGATGCGGGTGTAGTGCGTTATGGATCTTATTTTACCAATTTTCAAAAACGTAGTATTCGTCTGCATTTTCGCTCCGAGTATGGTCCCAGCCGTCTGGAGTATCCATTGTTCGAAGAGACAAGCTATGAGATTCCTCCGACTGAAGATTTCGATGCACTTGATTTGCGAGCGGGGAATCACGATATGATCAACCGGGGAGCCTACCTTTCAAACCGCTATACTGATGACGCGATGCTTGATATGGGAAATCTTTCAACCCACGGGCGCTTCGTGCACTTGTATTTTAACGGGAAATATCGGGGGCAGTATCATCTGCGCGAACGATGGGATGCGGCATTTTCCGCGGATTATCTTCCGGGGAAAGAGGAAGAATATGATACTATCAATGCCAATAATTCGGGGTCGGAATTCGGTAACCCCGGTCTGCAACAACTTCAAGATGGTGATCTGACTGATTGGGTGGCGATGCGAAATCTTCTGGGTGGTGCGACTCCTTATGGTTCGGTCAAGGATATGCTTGATGTTCCCAATCTCATCGACTTCATGTTGTTGTGGACGATGGGAAATTCCGAGAGCGAATTTCGGGCAGCGGGCTCTCTTGAAAATGGGGAGGGCTTCAAGTTTTACGTCAAGGATGCGGATGGTTATTTGCGGACTCCCAATGGAAACCACAACGTGACTCACAATGGACCGGTGAGTGCGTTGACCGAGTTTCGCAGCGAGGGGAACCCTGATTTTAAGATCGTTTTGGCAGATCAGATTCACAAACGCTTCTTCAATGACGGTGCTCTGACTGCGGAGAGGAATATTGCTCGATTACAGCATCGTATTGATGAATGTAGTTTGAGTTACATCGCCGAAGCTGCGCGATGGAAATTTGTCAATGGGACAGCCAACCGGACCCCATCGCAGTGGCTGGCGTATCAGAATAACTTGGTCAATAACCACTTTCCGAATCTTTCGTCGAGTCGACTTGGTCTCCTGAAGTCTGCCAACATGTATCCGGATATTGTGGCGCCCGTGCTTTCCCAGCACGGGGGTTCGGTAGCTCCGGGTGCCGGCATGACCATGACCACGGATGCATCCGCCATTTATTACACTCTTGACGGGAGTGATCCGCGCCTTCCAGGTGGAGCAATCAGTCCTGATGCGGTGCTTGCTCCTTTTGATGACGGAGTTCCAACCCCGGAGGATTTCGTTCTGACAGGGGCTATTTGGAAATACCTTGATGACGGTTCTGATCAAGGAACGGCCTGGTATGCCAGCGGATTTAATGATACCGCTTGGGCCGAGGGGCCATCGGAGCTTGGCTATAACGAGGGTGATGAGGGGCAGGTAATCGGTTCGGTAGATGTCGATCTGGAAAAACCTGGTCCTCAGCGTAATGCAACGTCCTATTTCCGACATAAAGTTGTCATCCCAAATCCGAGTTCTTTCTCTCGCTTCGATTTGGACCTTCTCTACGACGACGGAGCGGCGGTCTACGTGAATGGCGTTGAGGTCGTTCGCACGACGAACCTACCGGAAAATGCCGGCTACGACGTCTATGCGACCAGTAGCACACCAGATGAAAATGCCTTCTTCCGCTACGAATTAACCACCGCCAATTTCGTTCCGGGAGAGAATGTCATTGCGGTTGAAGTCCACAATCAGAGTGCCACGAGTTCGGATGTCAGTTTTGATCTGCACCTTCGGGGTGAGATCGAAGCAACCAACGGCACCAACCGGACTTTGCCGGTTGTTCTCAATGCGCCCTCGCAATTTAAGGCCCGGGCCTATAATCAGGGATCGAATGAGTGGAGTGCGTTAACCTCGACATTCTTCAGTATCAATTCGGTTCCGGCTTCGGCTGACAACTTGGTCATCTCCGAGATCCACTATCATCCGGCCGAACCGACAAGTGCGGCGGAGATTGCGGTGTCTACTAATCGGGACGATTATGAATTTATCGAACTTCTAAATGTGGGAACCCGGCCGCTTGAGCTGGAGGGGGTTCACTTTTCTGATGGAGTGTCATTTACCTTTGGTTCCGAGAGTCTGCTTGATCCCGGAGCACGCGCGGTTCTTGTTCAGGACGTTGAGGCTTTCGCCGCGCGTTATGGCGAAGGCGTTTCGATCGCTGGCGAGTATTCCGGAAAACTCAATAACGGGGGAGAGCGACTTTCGCTTGATCTTGAGGGGGTGGGTGTCTTGCACGAGTTGGACTATGGCGATAATTCGCCCTGGCCGGCTGCCGCTGATGATAATGGAGTATCCCTAGTGTTGCGAAATGCTGAGAGTGCCCCTGATCATTCGCTACCGGAAAGTTGGGGTGCTCATACAACAGTTGGTGGAGGACCGGGTGTTGCTGATACGATTTCTGAGTCCGGATTAGCGAACTGGAAGGCTGCGAACGGGGTGACGAGCGATGACGAAGACTCCGATCTTGATGGTCTTACAGCTTTGGTTGAGTATGCCCTCGGAACATTGCCGAATGTTCCCGATCACAATGCTCTCGTTCTCGGAAGGGTGGACTTTGAAGGTGCGGATTATTTGACCCTGCAATTTAACCAAAACGTCGATGCCACGGATGTTGGTTTTCAGATTCAGTCATCAATAGATCTGGAGGGCTGGGTGGACGAAGATGGGGTCGAGGTGTCTCCGGGTGTTTATCGCCTTGCTACTCCGATCGCAGGAGAGACCCGCCACTTCCTTCGGCTGAAAATCTCAGTGCGTTAACTTTTGGTGTCGGTAGAAATTGAGCTAAAGCGATGACCTTGGATGAGGCTGCCCGGAAAATTTGGGACTACCATCTCATGAACCATGAGTTGGAGCCCCGCGAGCTGATCTGGGCGCTTGGGAGTTTGGACCTCCGGGTGGCTGACCGGGTGGCTGAGCTATGGCATGCCGGGATGGCTCCTCTGATCGTGATGTCGGGCGGTTTGGGGAATTTCACGGCGGAAATTTTTGAGAGGCCCGAAGCGGATCTGTTTGCCGAGAGAGCGATAGAGTTGGGCGTGCCAGAGAAAGTGATCTTGATTGAGAATCGCTCAACAAACACCGGAGAGAATGTCAAGTTTACCCGGGCGTTGTTAGAGAGTCGAGGGATTGAAGTCAGCCGGGTAATTGCGGTCCAGAAGCCCAATATGGAAAGGCGAACCTTTGCCACGATTTCGAAACAATGGCCGAAGCTTGATGTAAAAGTAACCTCGCCGAAGTTAACGCTGGAGGAATACTGCAACGAGGTCGTTCCGAAGGAGATGTTAATTCACATCATGGTGGGAGATTTGGAGCGTATTATGAGATATCCTGAGATGGGGTTTATGACAGAGCAGGAAATCCCGGATAGAGTGAGGGAGGCTTTTCATCTACTCGTGGATGCTGGATTTACGGGGCATTTGATTCAGTAAATTGAGAGGAGCTATTTTTGAGGGGTTTAAGATTAGGATTCATTAATCTGTTGGAGCTTGCTTGAGAAATGGTTAATCCTAATTTAGGTGACATGTGGGTTTGGTCCAAACTATCGGCGGTGAAGTGGACCGATGCGTGGGAAGAGCGGTTTTACGGAAATCCAAATTCGGTGATCTCCGAGATAAAAGGGGGAAAGTCGATCCGGGTTGAGGTTTATTGTGAGGGTGAAGAGGAGGGTCTTAAGATTCAGAAACAATTCGGGGGATCTGTTAGGGAGCTTAAAAAGGCCAACTGGGTGGCGATGAGCGCGCCGAAGGCGGAGGCGATATTAATTAGGGACCGGCTTGTGATTTCGCAACTCGAGGATAAGAAAGAGATTGAGAAACTGAAGGCGAAGCATGCGGGTCGTGATGTCATTGTGATTCCGGCTGAAATGGCCTTCGGAACGGGGGATCACCCAACGACGGCGACTTGTTTGCGGCGGCTGGTCGATTGTTCGCGGGAGCAGGAGAAGGAGGGCTGGAGTTTTTTAGATCTTGGGACTGGGAGTGGTGTGTTGGCGATTGCGGCGCGACTTTTGGGAGCGGGGGAAGTGCAGGCTTTTGACTTTGATGCGAAGGCTATCGAAGTAGCGACTCTCAATATTGAACGGAATGGTGTTTCAGACATCGCGATGTTTGAGGAGGACGTATTTTCCTGGAAGAACCGGAAGAAGTTTAAAGTGATCGCGGCGAACCTTTTCGCGGCGGTGTTGATCGAGGCGCTACCGCTGATGCGGAATTGGATTAAAGAAGACGGACGATTGATCCTTTCGGGGATTCTTTTTGAGCAGTGGCCGGATGTGGAAAAGACGGCGAGGGATTGTGGCTTTGAGTTGCTGAGCCATACCCCAAAAGGCAAGTGGGTCACGGCGACTTTCGATGTTGCCGATACTTGAGTTCTTTGAATGCGGATCTCGCGAATGTGAATTTTGCTGAGTAACGCTGGGGGTCGCGGCTCCCTTGGGTCACTCTGAGTCGCTCTCAAATTGGCTCTTCCAGAATTCGATGCGGTCTTTGATGCGCTTTTCCATGCCGTTGGCGGTGGGTTCATAGTAGCGGCGGCCCTCGGGGAGGTAGGAGTGGGGGGTAAAGTTTCCTTCGTAGTCGTGTGAGTAGAGGTATTGCATTGCGGCTTTGTCGGCTCCGGATTCTTCGGCGAGTTTTTTACGGAATCTTGTGCGAAGGTGTGCAGGGACTTCCAAGGTTGCCCCGCTGTTAATGTCGGCCTCGGCGGCACCGAGGGCAGCATAGGCGCTGTTGGATTTGGGTGCGGTGGCGAGATGGACGGTCGCGTGGGCCAAAGTGATGCGTCCTTCAGGCATGCCGATGAAGTCGAGGGCCTGTTGGGCGGAGACGGCAACTTGCAGGGCGGTGGAGTCAGCAAGGCCGATGTCTTCGGAAGCTGAAATGACGAGCCGTCGGGCGATGAAGCGTGGGTCTTCCCCAGCGTGGAGCATTTTGGCGAGCCAGTAGAGGGCGGCATCCGGATCGGAGCCGCGAATGGATTTGATGAAAGCGGATATGGTGTCGTAGTGCTGGTCGCCGTCAGAGTCGTAGAGGACGGCTTTTTCTTGGATTGATTCCTCGGCAATGGCGAGGTCGAGGACGATAGTGTCGTCGGTTTTCGGTGTGGTGAGGATAGCTAGCTCAAGGGCGGTGAGGGCTTTGCGGGCGTCGCCGTCGGCCTTGGTGGCGAGATGTTCAAGGGCGTCGGGATGGGCGTCGATCTTGAGCGAGCCAAAGCCCCGTTCATTGTCGGTGAGGGCTCGGTGGAGAAGCGGGAGGAGGTCCTCGGTGGCGACTGGTTCGAGTTGGAAAACCTGGGAGCGGGAGACGAGGGGGGAATTGACGTAGAAGTAGGGATTGTGCGTGGTGGCTCCAATGAAGCGAACGGTGCCGCGTTCGAGGTGGGGGAGGAGGGTGTCCTGCTGTGCTTTATTGAAGCGGTGAATTTCGTCGATGAAGAGGACGGTTGATTGGTCGCGGAGCTGTGAATAAGTTCGAGCGGCTTCGATTTTGGCACGGATTTCAGCGACGTTTGATTCGACACCGTTGAGGGATTCGAAGCGGGACCCCGTGGAGCGGGCGATGACGTTGGCGAGAGTGGTTTTTCCCGTACCAGGTGGTCCGTAGAAAATGAGTGAGGTGAAGCGGTCGGCTTCGATGGCGCGGCGAAGAAGCTTTCCCTCGGCGAGGATATGTTGCTGTCCGGCGATTTCCTCAATGACGCGTGGTCGCATCCGGGCGGCGAGGGGTTCGCTGTTTCCGGGCGACGACGGTTCGGACTGAGATTCTTCCGGGAGAAAGAGCGAGTCCATGGCCTCTTTTAAGAGCAAGGGTCGCTTATGGCTACGGAAATTTCTCGCCAAGGATGCGCCATGAAGACATCGGCGACTCTTTTTGGGAATAATAAAGGTTGGGCTGAGAAAATGGAGATCAAGGAGGATGAATTGAACGCTTTGTGGAGTAAAGAAAGGCTCAACCGGCTCTGTGAATTGAATTTTTTGGCTCAAGCTAGTAATGTGAGTCGAACCAATATTATCAGGGATGCCTGGTCCGGCGGGCAGGATTTGAGTGTCCACAGCTGAATATACGGGTTGAGTTACGGAAGGCTCCAAGAGTTAGCTGATCCGCTTACGTCGTGAAGCGGGTCTTGCCAAAAGAGGCGTAATCGAGTGATATTCCTGACGTGAGCGATACACAACAGCCCCTGGTGGGAGTGGTCATGGGAAGTGATTCCGATTGGCCGACGATGGAAAAAGCGGTGGAGGTTCTCGAGGAATTCGGAGTTCCTTATGAAACCAAGGTCGTGAGTGCGCATCGGACTCCAGAATTGTTGGTGCAATATTCCAAGACTGCGCAGGACCGTGGACTGAAAGTGATTATTGCCGGGGCCGGAGGGGCAGCGCACTTGCCGGGAATGGTGGCCTCGATGACGATTTTACCCGTATTGGGAGTTCCGGTGAAGTCCCGGGCGCTGAGTGGAATGGATTCGCTTTTGTCGATCGTGCAGATGCCGAAAGGGATCCCGGTGGCGACTTTCGCGATTGGTGAGGCCGGAGCGGGGAATGCCGGGCTTTCGGCGGTATCGATTTTGGCAACCTCGGACGCGGGACTTGCAGAGAAGTTGCAAGAGTTTCGCGACAATCAACGTGACACGGTCCTTGGAAAAGTTCTTCCTCCTCAAGATTGATGACGCTTGGAATTCTCGGTGGCGGACAACTCGCCCGCATGCTTTGTCTCGATGCCCGCCGGATGGGGTTTCGAACGGTTGTCTGGAGTGGCACCCCGACGGCGGAGCCGACCGAGGGAGTAGCCGATGTTCTCATCAAGAAGGGGTTTGATGATGATGTTGCCCGTGCCGAGTTTTGCGGACAGGTTGATGTGGCGACGGTGGAGTTTGAAAATATTCCACTGAAGACCCTGAAAGCGGTGGAGGAAGAAATTGAACTTTATCCCTCGGCTGAAAGTATTGGCGTGAGTCAGCATCGTTCGCGGGAGAAGGCTTTTTTGCGGGAACATGAGATTCCCTGCGCGCCATTTGCACTCGTGAATTCGCTGGAAGATCTGGAGAGGGCTTATGCAGAGGTCGGGCCGGTGGGCGTCTTGAAAACGGCGGCGTTTGGCTATGACGGCAAGGGGCAGGTGAAGCTTACGGGAGCGGAACAACTTTCCGAGGCCTGGCAAAGTGTCGAGGGACAGCCGTCGGTGCTGGAAGGCTTTGTGGATTTTCAATGTGAGATTTCCGTTTTGGTGGCTCGTGATGCCGAGGGGAAGAGTTTGGCATTTCCTCCGGTGGAGAATCAGCATCGTCATCACATGCTGGATCTCACAATTGCGCCGGCGCGGGTGTCCGATGTGATTCTCGATGATGCCAAGACGATTGCGATCAAGCTGGCGGAAGCGATGGGGTATCGTGGGCTCTTGGCGGTGGAGTTTTTTGTGGAAAAGTCAGGTCGCGTCATTGTGAATGAAATGGCACCGCGACCGCATAACTCGGGGCACTTTTCGATGAACGGGAGCGTTACTTCTCAGTTTGAACAACAGCTTCGGGCGGTATGTGGATTGCCCTTGGGATCAACGGAATTACATGGCGAGACTGTGATGGTGAATCTTCTCGGGGATATGTGGCGGGGGGAACCGCGTGAGTTGGATACAGCCGCAATTTTTGAGACGGAGGGTGCGAAGCTGCATCTATACGGCAAGAGCGACCCGGGGGAGCGTCGTAAGATGGGACATTTGAATTTGGTGGGTGGCGAGGGGGTGCTGGAGCGAGCGATTCGGTTGAAGCTCCGTTTGTTGGGGGCATGATTTTTTCCGGGCTGGAACTCGGCGTTTCCTGAAGAGCATTTCCGTGCGCCTTGGCTTGCGGTTGGAGTGAATTGCATTGAAGGTGGCTGCGTGGGAAATCACGGGAAAAAGAAAGCGCGGCGGCGGAAGCATCAGCCGATGGGACTGGAGATTCTTCATGAGGATCGCGATATCATTGTGGTGAATAAGGCGGCGGGTTTGCTGACCATGGGGACCGGGCGCGATGGCGGCAGGACCGCGCATGCGGCATTGGATGATTATGTGAAGAAGGGGAATCACAAATCGCGGGAGAGGATCTTTATTGTGCATCGCTTGGACCGCGATACCTCGGGTGCTTTGGTTTTTGCTCGAACGGAGAGTGCAAAGGAGACGCTTCAGAAAAATTGGGAGGAGGCAAAGAAGACCTACCTCGCTTTTGTGGAAGGTCACCCGGCTCCGAAGGAGGGAAAGATTTCAAGTTATCTGGCTGAAAATGAAGCCCGTCGGGTTTACTCGACGAAGGATAAACGGAAAGGGCGTCTGTCCCATACGGAATACAAAGTGCTCAAGGAAGTGGGAGCGAGGGCCTTGTTGGAGATCACTCTACTAACAGGTCGGAAGAATCAGATCCGGGTTCACTTGGCGGATAAAGGATGGCCTATTGTGGGGGACGGGAAATACGGCAAGAAGATCCGCGATAATAAGCGTCTCGCGCTGCACTCGCATACCTTAAGTTTTGATCATCCTTTTCGGGGGGAGCGAATGATATTCGAAGCGCCCGTGCCGAATACCTTTCATAAGATGGCAGCGGCACCACAGCCGGAGGAAAATTCGAAAAAGCAGCGCAATGTCGATTAGAGTATAGGTGTCAATATCCGGGGTGGTGATATCAGTCGATGTTGTTTCGCCTGTAATTGATCGCCCTTTGGTCTCCGATGCAACTTGATCGTTGTCGGGGGTGAGAAAGTTTCATTTCCTGACGGTCATGTCGCGAGTAAAGACGATTGCCCGTTGGTTGGCGCCGGTGTCGGCGTTGGTGATTTTTGGGATTGCGGATTTTTCCGGAATGGAACGACAGGCGGCGGTGACGCTGGGGATTGCCTGGTTGACGGCGACGTGGTGGATGACGGAGGCAGTTCCGATTCCGGTAGCTTCGCTGGTTCCGATTGCCTTGCTTCCTTTATTTGGAGTTTTGCCTGCAAAGACAGCGGTGGCGCAGAGTTACGGGCATCCCTTGGTGCTTTTATTACTGGGTGGGTTTTTGCTTTCGAAGGGAATGGAAAAGAGCGGAGTACATCGTCGCATTGCACTGGGAATGGTGCGGGCTTGTGGCGGCAGTGGCGGGAAGGGGTTGATTCTCGGGTTTATGTTGGCCTCGGCCACGTTGAGTATGTGGATTTCAAATACTGCAACGACCTTGATGCTGCTCCCGATTGCATTGGCGGTGTTGAGTGGGTCGAAGGACTCGGCGAAGTTGGCTGCTCCGCTCATGATGGGCGTGGCGTATGCAGCGAATATCGGTGGATTGGGGACGCCAATCGGAACCCCTCCAAATTTGGTGTTTATTGAGCAGTATCAAGAACTGACGGGGAAGGCGATGAGTTTCATGGAGTGGATGAGTTACGGTGTTCCCATTGTGATCATCATGATTCCGTTGATGTGGCTTTGGTTGAGTCGGAGTCTCAAGGGTGGGGAGAAAATTGAGCTTCCTGAAAGTGGTGCCTGGCGTGCAGAGGAGAAGAGAACCTTGATTGTTTTTGGGCTGACGGCCTTGGCGTGGATGACTCGGTCTGAGCCTTTTGGGGGCTGGAAAACCTGGCTGAATCTTCCGGGAGCCAATGATGCTTCGGTAGCTTTCATCGGAGTGATCTTGTTGTTCCTGATTCCGGATGGATCGGGCAGAGTTGGAGAGAAAGGGCGTTTGTTGGATTGGGAGACGGCGCAGAAGATTCCGTGGGGAATGCTTCTCTTGTTTAGTGGAGGAATTTGTCTGGCTTCAGGGATCAAGAGTTCCGGCCTGAGCGGGCAGGCGGCGTCCTTGTTGAGTGGAGTGGGGACCTTGCATATTTTGGGAATGATTTTTGCGATTTGCCTTTTGATGACCTTCCTCACCGAGTTGACGAGTAATACCGCGAGCACAATTTTGATGATGCCGATTTTGGGGTCGGTGGCCTTGTCCAATGATCTTGATCCCAAATTCCTGATGCTTCCGGCGGCTTTGAGTGCCAGTTGTGCTTTTATGTTGCCAGTGGCAACGGCTCCGAATGCAGTAGTCTTCGGGTCGGGCTATCTCACTGTGCCCAAGATGGTACGGGAAGGAATTGTTCTGAATTTGATCGGAGTGGCGGTGGTAAGTCTCTACTGTTGGTTGCGATGAATGTGGTGAAGAAAAAATCGCGCTTTTGCCGCATTTGGGAGGTGTTGCTTCTCCTTTTGTTGTTTCCTTGTTTTGCGGGGGCGCAGTTGCGACTGACTGAGTTTTTGGCGGATAGCGATGGATCGTATCCCGACAGCGATGGTGAGCCATCGGATTGGATTGAGATTCATAACCCGGGAAATTCTCCAATTTCCACCGACGGGCTGTTTCTGACGGATGATTTTTCGAATCTAACGAAGTGGATGCTGCCCGATGTTTCCATTGAGGGTGGCGGGTATCTTGTCGTTTTTGCTTCGGGGAAAGACCGTCGGGACCCGGCAGAGGAGCTGCATACCAATTTTTCCTTATCGAGCGGTGGCGAGTATTTGGGTCTGATCGCTGCTGACGGGAGTTCGCCGATTAGTCAATTCAGCCCGGTATATCCCCGGCAGTTTTATGGCGTTGCTTTCGGAACAGGAACGAATGCAATCTCGGAACCTGAGACATTTGTTCCGTGGCCGTCATCGGGGACCTGGATTGTTCCGCTCGCTGATATTGGAGATTCCTGGCAGGAAGTTGGCTTTGATGACGGGGGCTGGAATTCTGCGCAAACTGGAATTGGTTACGGGTATTCCTTTCCGGGATTCATCGGTGCGGGTGGAGATACGCGAGATGCGATGCAAGGGAAGGCCGGGAGTGCGTATGTGCGGGTTCCATTCCAAATCAATGATCCTGCCGAGGTGGTGAGTATGACGCTCGATCTATTTTATGAAGATGGATTCGCAGCGTATCTTAATGGGGAATTGGTTTCCTCGGCAAATTTGCCTGCGGATCTCAGCTACGATTCGGTTGCGACGAATCGGGGGGAGGTTCGCGAGGGCGATGAGATGGAGAGTTTTGAAATCGACTTTTCGGGGAAGCTATTGAGTGGCGAAAACTTACTAGCATTCCAGGTGTTGAACGACATCAAGGAGAGTTCGGATGTTTTGTTGGTTCCGCGTCTCAAGGGAGAAATACGCGATCTTTCCGGAGGGATTATTGGAGGGTATTTGGCTTCGCCTACGCCGGGCACTCCGAACGCGGATATCGAGTTTGTTGATTTTGTGAGTGATACGACTTTCGATGTTGATCGTGGTTTTTTTGAGTCGCCATTCATTACCACGATCGAATGCGGAACGCCGGGAGCTCTCATTATTTATACGTTGGATGGGAGTACACCGACACTCGAGAACGGTATACAAGTGCCGGTTTCCGATCCAGATTCGGCGTCCTTGGCAGCGGTGAATATTAACACGAGTACGGTTTTACGTGCGGCTGCTTTCAAAAACGGGCTCAGACCATCGAATGTTGATACGCAAACTTATCTCTTTTTGGATGATGTGTTGGATCAGCCTGCACAGCCGCCGGGTTATCCGCTGCCGTGGCGGCAACGTAATGGGAACAGTATCCCAGGTGATTTTGAAATGGATCCTGAGATCGTTGGGCCGGTATACAGCCGCGAAGAATTGAAGGAATCCCTGCGGGATATCCCGACAGTTTCAATTGTTACCGATATTGCGAATCTTTTCGATCAACAGACGGGAATTCAAGTAAATCCACAAGACTCCGGTCCCAGTTCAGAGCGGCGGGTTTCGGTGGAATTGATGGATTTCAAGGATGGTGCACCCATTCAGTTAGACGCTGGAATGTTGATGAACGGGAATGCTTCGAGAAACCCGGGGCGGGGGAAGCACAATTTCCGGCTCGCTTTTCGTAATCGATATGGTGCCGGGAAATTGAACTTCCCCTTATTTGGCGAAGGGGCGGCCACCGATACCTTTAATCAGATCATCCTGCGGGGAGGGAACGGCAACGGATGGTTTCACCCGACTTCGGCGGTGCGGCAGTATGCGATGTATATCCGGGATCAGTGGTTTCGTGATGCCCACACCGCAATGGGGTATCCGGAGGCGCTTCAAAACGAGGTGCATGTTTACTTCAACGGGCTCTACTTTGGGGTGCATCATTTATTCGAACGGATCGAGGAGGAATGGACCGCGGAACGATTTGGCGGAGGTGAAGACGATTGGGAAGGTTTTCGGATCGTGGGAGGGAACAACATCGAGGTGATCAAAGGAACTCCGGCCGAGGTGAGTTCGCGGATGCTTGATAGTTGGCGGGCGGTGCTTGATGCGGCGGAGGCAGGGGACCTTGCCACGGTTGAAGAGTATCTCGATTTGGATAGTTTTATCGATTACCTGGTGCTCAATTTTCACGCGGGGAATACCGATTGGGACCAGAACAATGTTCGAGCGATGCGTCAGTTGAATCCTCCCGGAAAGTATATGTTCTTTTGCCATGATGCCGAACGCGCTGGTCTGAATGGTCTCTCTACCGGAAATCTTAACATCAATTCCATCACGCATCCTCGCTCAGGTGCCGAACAGCGACCGACCTCGGTCAATGCATGGCTGAAAAGTAATCCGGAGTATGCCTTGCAGTTCGCCGACCGGGCTTTCAAGCACATGTTCAATGGGGGGGCATTGACTCCTGAAAACGGGATGGCCCAGTGGGACGCGCGTGCGGAGGGAATTCGCATTGCCTTGAAGGCTGAGAGCGCGAGGTGGGGGGATCACGTGGACTCAAACCCCCGAACCTTGGTTGATTTTGAAAACGGGCTCAATCGTGAGTATACTACCTGGTTTCCCAATCGCACCCCGATCAGTATCAGTCAGTTTCGTGCGGCGGGTCTGTATCCTGATATCGATCCTCCGGTTTTCAGCCAGCATGGAGGGAGTGTTTCGGAGGGCTTTGGGCTGACGATTACAAACGAAGCGGGGGATATTTACTATACGGTTGATGGGAGTGATCCGCGTTTGCCTGGAGGAGGGATCGGGCCGAGTGCCGTCAAGATTGATGGCACAAAGAACGAGCTTGTTCTTCTCGGTGCAGGTGCTCCTGGATGGAGTTACCTTGATGATGGCAGTGACCAAGGAAGTGCCTGGAAGGAGCCTGCTTTTAACGATGAGGCCTGGCCGGTCGGAGATGCTCCGTTGGGTTATGGCACGATCAATTTTCATCCCTTTGGAGGTCCGGAAATTAATGTGGATAGAAATCTCACCGTTTACTTTCGAAAAGAAGTCGAGTTGGCTAATATCAATCTCATCACTGAAGCGAGGGCGCGTGTGATGTCGGATGGAGGTGCCATCGTTTACCTGAATGGCACCGAAATCGCCCGCGACAATATGCGGGGTGATCCCGTGGACTATCTCACGACTGCTCTGAGTGATAGCAATGTGGCAGAGGGGAATATTGACGTTTTCAATTTTCCGCCATCGGCTTTTGTGGAGGGCACGAATGTGATCGCGGTCGAGCTTCACAATGGAAGTGTGGGAAGTTCCGATATGGGAATGGATTTGCAGATTGATGTGACCAGCCTGAGCTCTCCGGGAGACGCGATAACGATCAATTCGGCGACAACGGTTTTGGCCCGGAGTTTCGATGGCGATGACTGGAGTGCGCTCAACCAAGCGACCTTTGTCACAGCTCTCCCGGCCTCGGCTGCTAATCTTGTGATATCCGAGATCTTTTACAATCCGGCGGGCCAGTTTGAGACCAGCGAGTATATTGAGCTTATGAATATTGGTCCGGTTCCAATTAGTCTCGCAGGTGTTGTTTTTTCAAGAGGGATCACATTCGCGTTTCCAGATGAGGCAGTTCTAGCTCCAGGGGCGCGTTTGTTGCTTGTGGCCGATCTTGCTGGTTTCGAGAGTGCTTTTGGCGCGGACCTTCCGGTGGCCGGCATCTACACGGGGCGGCTGGATAATGGTGGTGAAGATTTGTTGCTGAGTGGTTCCAATGGAGATCCGATCCAGAGTTTTCGCTATGATGATGGAGATCTCTGGTCTCAAAATGCCGATGGTGAGGGGTACTCGTTGACCTTGATCGCTCCCTCTTCTAGGCCTGATCCAGGCAATGCCACAAGTTGGCGGTCGAGTCTTGATTTAGGAGGAAGTCCGGGTGCCTCTGATGCCTTGATTTTCACCGGCACCACTTCAAATGATTTCCTGTCTTATGCCCTGACCGATCCATTTGGAGGAATTTCAGCCTCGATTCAGAGTCTTGAAGTGAATGGGGCGGTCGATGACTATCTGGTGACTGCTGTTTCCGCGAATACTGGTGCGGATGATGCGGAGATCTCGGTTGAATTCTCAGCTGATTTGGAAACCTGGCTGAGTGGTGCGGCCGTGTTTTTGGGATCTGACGAGCGGGTTAATGGAATGAGTATTCACCATTGGCGGGCCCCGACCTCAAGTGCCGCCAGCTCCCCATTTCGCTTCGCTCGGGTGGTATTGGTGGCGAGGCCATAGGAGTAGCAACGATTGTGAAAGAAGATTGTCTCTTTCGCTTTTCACAGGATTAACGCTCTGATAGTCCTGTTTGATATGAAGTTAGCAAACATTCTTCTCGTTCTGGTGGCCTTGTCTCATCTGGGGCTTCGCGCGGATTTGGTCGCCCACTGGACTCTTGAGGAAGGAACGGGAGCGACGGCTGGAGATAGCACGGCGAATGGTCGGACCGGGACGATTGCGGGAACGACACTTTGGAACACCACTGATCTTCCGCCTGTTCCTACGGGAACCACGGCCGCCCTTGAGATGGACGGAGTCGATGATCAAATCAACATAGTTGGTTACAAAGGAATTTCCGGAACCGGTGATCGCTCGGTTTCCGCTTGGATCAAGACCGACCTCAACAGCACGTCCCAAGACATGGGCATTGTTTCCTGGGGGAGTAATTCGACGACGCAAAAATGGACCTTTCGAATTCAGACTCAAAATGGCACTCCCGGAGCGATTCGCGTCGAAGCCAATGGTGGTTTCTTTGTTGGGAATACCGTGGTTACGGACACCGAATGGCATCATGTTGCTGTAACTTGGGCAAATGACGGCACTCCAGATATTCAGGATGCTAAGCTCTATGTCGATGGGGTTCTCGATGCTGAATTTGGAAGTATCGATTTCCCGCCGAGTGCCAGTCAAAGTGTTGCAATCAACACTGCTGTTGGTTCAGATGTGCGTATCGGGGATGATTTTCAATTGACCCACAATTGGCGGGGCGGAATCGATGAGGTACGCATTTACGACGAGGCGTTGGATGCTGCAGCCATTGCAGACCTTGCCATTGGTAATCAGATTCTTTCGGCACTCGAGGCTTCCGAGGAAGCGGTGGCAAGCGGGGCTCCGGTAGAACTCAGTTGGGCAAGCGATCCTGCAAACGATACTCTGACCATCGACAACGGAGTTGGAGATGTTTCAGGGCTGGCAATGATAACGGTCAATCCTACTGCTACCACGACTTATACTCTTACCGGCACCCGAGGGGGAGATACGGAGGAACTTCAAGTCACGGTATTGGTCAATGCCGCTCCTCTCATTAACGAGGTCATTAATCTTGGTTCCGAGACTCTGCTTGAGGGGCAATCAACCACGATTTTCTGGGATGTTTTTGGAGAGGCGGGTCTTAGCATGAACGGTAACAACGTCACCGGGCTTGATCGGATTGAATTATCTCCAACCGAGACTACGACCTACACTTTCGCGGCGACCAATGCATTCGGGACGACAACCTCGCAATTCACCCTCACCGTGATCGATGGAAACAACCCTGATCTCGGTTGGGAAGTGGCTGAACGGCCGAACGGAGTGCTCACCCAGTGGGATCCGACAACAAATACCACCGGGAATTTGGGCATCGCCTTCATTAATAGCACGGGTGGCACAGTTCAAAGTGGTGCGAGTAATTTCTCTTCAATTAGTAAGTGGGTGAATAGTCCGGGCTATAACCTCGCTGCGAATCCCCTCGATTCCTGGCAGGACGGGCTTGGTGATCTCGTGACAAAAGAAGATGTGAGTTGGGAAATGGTAGTTCGTCCCGGAGACTTCACCGGAACGCATACTCTCTTCAATACCGGCGGAAATGGTCAGGGATTAGGCATTGTTCTCACTGCCAGTATACTTGATTTCCGCTTTCAATCTGCGAATAACGCCTCGCAAAGAATCATTATTTCAACCGATCTCTCAGCCATCGGCCTTGCTACTGATTTCTTTCATATCGTGGCGACGGCTGATGTTGGAGGGGCGTCTCCTGGCGTGGCCACTCTTTATGTAAATGGCCAACTTGTTGCTGGTCCTACGTCCAGCACAGGAATTATCGCTGACTGGGATGGGGGAGATCTTGCCGAGCTCGGAAAAGGAGCGAATATTCCAACGAGCACGGCTTTTCCCTTCGAGGCCTTCACCGGCGACATCGCGGTCTTTAACTATTACGGATCCCGTGTTCTCAATGCCTCGCAGGTCTCTGATAAGTATGATGCCCTCGGTGGCCCCGGGGGAGATTTGGCGATCAAGAATATCGAGTATGATGACGCGGCTGACGAGATCAGGCTGACTTTCGATTCCATTCCCAACCAAACCTACGCTCTTGAAACGACGGTTGACTTGTCAACAGAGGCTTGGATCGAGCTCGACGATTCGATTTCCTCCGGCGGAACCGAAACCACCATTGTGATTAGCGGAGTTGTTCTGCCTGATCCGGGGAACCCAAGGCGCTTCTATCGTATCCTCTTGGGGTTGTAGGGGAGGGCAGGAATTGTGCTGAATTTGATCGGAGTGTTCATCGGGAGCCCTTATCGTAGGCCGCGATGAAGGTTCTGATCTCATTCTTTATTCTGACATGTCTCGTTTCGGCACAGCAAGCTGACGATCTCTATCGACAGGGAGCTGAGAAATTTTTCGCGGGGAAGGTTAAAGAAGCGATTGTTGATTGGGATCGCGAGATTGCCATGGTTCCTCGTCGTGGCCCGCACCATTGGCAGCGTGGCTTGGCTCTTTATTATGCCGGTGAGTATGACAAGGGGGTGGCGCAGTTTGTCAGCCATCAGACGGTGAATGGACATGATGTTGAGAATGCGGTGTGGCATTTTCTGTGTGTGGTGCGCGGGACGGGTGGATCGGTGGAAAAAGCGAGGAAGGATTATATCCCGATCGAGGGAGATTCCCGGGTGCCGATGAGGGAGGTGCATGATTTGTTCGGAGGAACCGGCTCGGAAAAAGCTGTGCTTGAGGCAGCGTCGAAGAATGCCGCAGGGCTGAGGTTGAGAAATCAACTTTGCTACGCGCATTTGTATCTCGGGCTTTATTACGAGGCGTTGGGTGAGACGGTGAAGTCTGCGGGGCACATGAAGAAGTCTGCGGTGGATTATCGCATGGATCATTACATGGGAATGGTGGCGCAACTGCATCACAAGCTGCGGTCGCGTCCCAATATCATCTTCCTTTTCGCCGATGATCAACGGGCGGACACGATTGGAGCGCATGGGAATCCCCACATCAAGACTCCAAATCTCGATGCCCTGGCGGCGGAAGGGATGAGCTTTCGCCAAAACTACTGCGCGGGTTCTTTTAGTGGAGCCGTTTGTGTGGCGAGTCGAGCGATGTTGATGACGGGGCGTCATTGGATGAGTTTGCCGGAAAAGAGGCCTCAGACGAATTGGGGTGATTCGGTGGTGCTTCCGGCTCACCTGGAGAATGAGGGCGGGTATCAATCCTACATCGTAGGTAAGTGGCACAATGGAAAGGGAACTTTGGATAAGTCGTTTCATGGTGGAAAGGCGATCTACATGGGGGGAATGGCGGATCACACCTCGTTTCAGGTGCAGGATCTTGAGGGGGGAAAGCTCATGCCGAAACGTGATGCGGGAGGATTCTCGAGCACCGTTTTTGCGGATGCTGCAATTGAGTTCATTGAAAACGCGAATGGGGAGAAACCTTTCTTTCTCTACGTGGCCTTCATGGCTCCACATGATCCGAGAAACCCACCCGAGAAATATCGCGAGATTTACTATAAAAATCGTCCACCGCTCCCACCGAATTATTTGCCCCAACATCCCTTTCAGAATGCTCCTGCGTCGACATCAGGTCGTGATGAGGGGTTGGGACCATGGCCGAGAACCAAAGAAGTCATTAGTGATCAACTCTGCGAGTATTATGGTCTGGTGACGCACCTAGACGAGCAGGTCGGACGGATCATGAGGGCTCTTAAAGGAACTCCCCATGCCGACAATACTTACGTAGTTTATACCGCTGACCATGGTTTGGCGATGGGGAGCCATGGTTTGCTTGGTAAGCAGAATGTCTACGAGCAGAGCATGAAGTGCCCGCTGATCATCAAAGGTCCGGGCATTCCGAAAGGGAAGTCAACTGAAGCGATGACCTATGTGCATGATCTCAATGCTACGGTATGCGGATTTTCGAAGACCTCGATTCCGGAGAAGAGTGATGCCCGGGATTTGGGACCGTTAATTCGCGGGGAGATTGAGAAAGTCCACGAGGAGGTTTTTTTGCCCTTTCAGAATAACCAGCGCACGGTCCGTGATGAACGATGGAAGTTGCATGTCTACCCCTTGATCAATCATCGCCTTCTGTTTGACCTGAAAGAGGATCCCCACGAAACGAACAATCTCGCGGAGAAGCCGGAGCACTCGGGAAAACTGAGGGAAATGATGGCGATGATGGAAAAGAACCGAAAATCCCACGGTGACCGCTATCCGCTCTCAGTGGAAAATCCCAAACCCAAGGAGGCAATTTACGATAATGCCAAGCGGACTTTGGACATTTGGCAGCCAAAGTGGATTCGCGACAAGTATTTCGGCGGGCGGAGTCGGACCAATCACGGGAAGAAGTGAGAACACCGGACTCCCGGTATCGACAGGGCGTCTGTGAATGGGCATTCTTACGGGGATGAATGAATGGTTTTCCTACGTCGATCTGGCGGTCTTGATTGGCTATCTTGTAATCACAACGGTGATTGGCCACTACATGAGCGGGAAACAGTCGACGATCTCAGATTTTTTTGCAGGAGGGAAATCGCTGCCTTGGTGGGCGGTTTGTGGGTCGATCATTGCTACCGAGATCAGCGGGGTGACCTTCATTGGAGTCCCGGGCGGGGTTTTGGCGGCCAGCGGGAACTTTACCTACATGCTTTGGGGGATTGGTTCCATCATGGGACGGGTTGTTGTGGGAATGGTCTTTGTGAAGGTCTTTTACGAAGATGAAATCTACAGTCCCTATGACTATATGGGGCGTCGCATTAAGCCTGAGCTCAAGAAGTTGGCCACCGTCTTTTTCACAATTGGCTCGATCCTAGGACAGAGTGTGCGGGTTTTGGTAGCGGCGATTCCATTGAGAGTGGTGACGGGCTTGGGATTCGAGGAATGTATTTTGATTATTGGGCTTTTCGCCATCGCCTGGACCCTAATGGGAGGAATGAGAACGGTGATCTGGACCGATGTGATGCAATTCGGCCTATTTGCCGTGGGAGGATTGGTCACTTTGCTGTGGATCACCAATTCCATCGATGAAGGGTGGAGTGCTCTTTGGGAAGTGGCCAGAGATGGGGGGAAGACCAAAATGTGGAATGGAGAATTTGGTTTGTCGCAGCAATTCCAGTTCACCTTCTGGGTCGCGATCATCGCCGTGCCATTTCAGAATCTTACAGCCTTCGGGGTCGACCAATTGAATGCGCAGCGGATGTTTTGTTGCCGGAATGCAAGCGATGCAAAAAAAGCCATCATCTGGAGCTCTTTGGGACAAGCTCTTACCTATTTGATGCTCCTGGTGGGAGCGGCTCTTTTTGCGTTTTATTACATGAACCCTCCGGAGGGGGATGTGGCGGCCAAGTTGGCATTTAAGAGTGGTGGTGAGTTAACCACTCTTGCTCAAGGAGGCACGCCTGTGAAACCCGATATGGTCTTTCCAATTTGGATTGTGACCGAGTTGCCTCAAGGTCTCAAAGGTTTGATCCTTGCCGGGGTCTTTGCGGCGGCGATTTCGAGTCTGGATTCCATTCTTGCGGCTCTGAGCCAGACCACAATTTCTCTCCTCTATCATCCTGAAAATAATCCCTCCCTCAATCAGACGGTTCTGGTGAAGAAGTCAAGGCAATGGGTTGTGATCTGGGGCGTGTTGCTGACTGGGTTTACTTTCCTGATGAGCTATGTGCAAAGCTCCCTGAAAATCAATGTGTTACCTCTAGCTTTTGGTATGACTAGTTACACCATGGGGCCCTTGTTAGGAATGTTTCTATGTGCCTTGATTGGTAAGGGGTGTTTCCGGGGAATACTCATTGGAGCGATCATTTCCTTTTTGATGACGATGTTCTTGAGGATGGACGTTTGGATTCTGTTCGAAAAAGCAGGCATGAATATTCAATGGTTGGCAAATCTACCGTCTTATTATCTATCTGAAAGTGGTGATGTTAAAATGTCGATAGCATCACATTGGATGTGGCCTGTTGGTACTATTTTAACCTTCTTTGGAGGACAGATTGGAGCCCGTGTGAAGGGTGATTAAGAAGGCTTAAAAAATTGCGGGGGGATAAAAAAATTTCAAAAAAACGTGGAACACCCGTGGAAAAAAATGAGAGCAACTATGAATATTTTTTTTACCCAAAAATGGTTCCCAAAATAGGCCTGATCACAGCATGATCTCCGCATCGAAGCGGCAGCCCCCGACCCTATTCGATCTAATTAAATTTTGGCAATAACCCCAATCAATAGATCACAAATAATGACGACTCATGCAGGAGGAGAAAATGATTATGACTCAGACAATTCAAACAACAACCCCGCGAGCGGCGACTTGCAGACCTGGGAAAAGGTCAAGGCAAAACTCAGCGAGTATTTAAGTGCCGATGCATTCACGCGTTGGTTCAAAAACGCCGAGCTTATTGAGACAGGTGGAGAAGAAGGTGTCATCGGCGTGCAGTCGGACATGCAGCAGATCTGGATCGAGACGAATTACTTAGACGAACTCCGTGCTGCTTTCGCTGAGGGGGCTGGTATTCACTGCACTCCTCGAGTGACGGTGTTTGGTCAAGAGGTTATTACTCAACCACAAAAGCCCTCAAAAATAGCCGCTAGAGGTCCGGGCAAGGGCAGCAGCCAAGTCAAGGTGGTCGCACCTGATGAGAAGAACCCCGCCTTTGAGCGGCGTCTCAAAAAGATGGGCATCAATCCGGAATTCGATTTTGCGAGCTTTGTAGTTGGTGACAATAGCCAGTTCGCTCACGCAGCCTGTTCCGCAGTGGCCCATCGTGAAGGACGGAGCTTCAATCCACTCTTCATTCATGGGCGGGCCGGACTTGGAAAAACCCACCTGATGTCGGCGATTGCCCAGCAATTGTTGATTAACGACCCGAAGGCCAAGATTGTCTTTTTGACAGCGGAGCAATTTGCCAATGAGTTCATTGAGGCTGTTCGGAAAGGGAATCTCGATGCCTTCCGGAAATCCTACCGCAGTGCCGATGTCATGCTCATTGATGATATTCAGTTCCTGGCGGGGAAAGAGCGGACACAGGACGAATTCTTCCACACTTTCAGCACCCTTCTTAATACCCAGACCCAGGTGGTTCTTACCTGTGACTGTCCGGCACCGGAAATCCAGACTTTGGAGCCCCGCCTGGTCAGTCGTTTTGAAAGCGGTCTCACTGTGGAGCTCCAGCCTCCGGGCTTTGAAACCCGCGTGGCGATTCTTCGCCGCAAGATGGAGCAGTGGAACGTGCAGCTCGAGAACGGCGTGGTGTGCCACATCGCCAATCTCATCAAGAGTAACGTGCGCCGCCTCGAGGGGGCACTGACCCGCGTGGCTAGCTACAGTTTCCTCTCATCCGAGGAAATGACCATCTCCAAGACCGATGATCTCCTAGGAGATCTGATTCGGGACGAAAATACCCAGCAGATCACGGTTGATCAAATCCAGAAAATGGTGGTGGATTACTATGATCTCAACCTCTCGGATATGAGCAGTCGTCGCCGCCCCAGCAGCATTGCCTTCCCTCGACAGGTGGCGATGTTCCTCTCCCGAAAGCTTACCAAGCTCTCATTAGTGGAAATTGGGGAGTGTTTTGGCCGCCGGGATCACGGAACCGTCATCCACGCCTGTAAGAAGGTGAATCACGAGATGGAACTCAATCCCGACGTAAAAGGGGGCGTTGAGAAGCTGATTGCAGCTCTGCAGCGCTAAATACTACTCGATTGTGAAGGAAATACTCTTGCCAAGGCGAGATGAGGTGGGCAGCCTCAATTCAGCCCGCAGGGGCGTTTTTATTTATGAAGTTTCGCATCTCTAAGGAGGCTTTTTTGGATGGGCTGCAGCAAGTGCAGCATGTGGTGAGCACCCGCACTACACTTCCTATTCTCTCAAACGTTCTCATCGAGGCCGATGACGAAGGTCTACGTCTCACGACGACAGATCTCGATGTCGGAGTCAGTGGGGTAGTGAAAGCCGAGGTTTCCAAGCCCGGGTCTACCACGCTGCCGGTGAAACGCTTGGCGAATATCATTCGTGAACTGCCTTCAGCTGAGATTGAAGTTTCGGTTGATGGAAAGAATATTGCCTCGATCAAAAGCGGCCCCTCATTCTTTAAAATCATCGGTCTTCCCGATAATGAATTTCCACCGCTGGCCGACTTCCACGATGCCAAGGAATATAAGATCTCGCAGGCGCTTCTGCGCAATGGCCTTAAGAAAACTTCTTATGCGATTTCGACTGACGAAACCCGCTACGTGCTCAACGGAATCTTCACTTCCTTTAAGGAGGGTAAATTGACTCTCGTTGCCACCGATGGTCGGCGCTTGGCGATGGTGGAAAATGACTTGGAGTTTCCGTCCAGCCACGAGACCGATTTCATCGTGCCAACCAAGGCGATTCAGGAACTTCAGCGTCACATTGGCACCGAGGGGGACATCATGCTCCGCCTCTCCGACAATCAAGTGTGTTTCGAAGTGGGTAGCTCGATCATCGTGAGCAAGCTTATCGAAGGAAATTACCCGAATTACCGTCAGGTCATTCCTGGCGAGTCGAAAGAACGCCTCACGCTGAGCCGCGAGCAACTTCTCGAAACGACCCGCCGGGTCTCTCTCCTTTCCTCTGAAAAGTCCAACTCGGTTAAAATGACCTTCGGACTGAACCAAGTCGATGTCATGGCAAATAGCCCGGACATCGGTGAGGCGAATGAGTCGATCGAGGTGAAGTATGAGGGCAAAGAATTCTCTATCGCCTTCAACCCTGAATTCCTAATGGCCCCCTTGAAGAGCCTGGAGGAAGAATTTGTGCATCTCGATCTCATCGATGAAATGAGCCCGGGGGTTCTTCGCACCGAAGATGCTTTCCTCTACGTGCTCATGCCGATGCGCGTGACTTCGTAAGGGAGCCCTGGCTCTCTCGACGCTTGAGCTGGGTATGTTGGGGTTATTTTACCTCGGTGTCCCTCTGGACACGTGGAAAATTTCCGCGTCCCCTCTGAATGGTATCGACGCTACGCGCTTTGGTAGTGCGCAATGAGCTCAGTAGCCATTTGCTCAAAGTCTACTTGATTGGACGAGGAAGGAGTCAAAGTTTTTTCCGGTGTCTGGTAAACCGACTCCTCTGAGCCGGGACGGCGGTAGACGAGGTCGTAGTGATCGAGGAGGATGGACTGGAGGAATTCGGACCAGTTTTCCTGATCGATCAATCTGTTCCACTTTTCGATGCGTTCCTTCCCGCGAAGTCGGGCCAGACCGCTGATGGTGCTTTTCAGGAGTGCCTGGTCTTGCACGAAGTGGGCGTATTCCCGGGTGAGAAGTTGCACTCTCTCCTTGATGGGGAGGTCGAGGAGAATGACGCGAGCCTTGCCGAGTCGTCGCCAAAGTGCGGGCGGACATTGTAGTCGTCCGATGCGGTTGGATTCGGCCTCGGTGAAGACGGGACGCCCGTGGTCGTATTTATGGAACTCGTGCCAGAGTTCGGATTCGAATCTTTTTTGATTGGGTTGGGCCGAGTCGGGCGAAGTTCCGAGAATGGATCCGCGATGATTGGCAATCCCTTCGAGGTCGAGAATTTGGGCCCCTTGTTTTTTTAACTCGTGCAAAAGAAGAGTTTTTCCGCAGCCGGTGAGGCCTCCGAGAACGATGAGCTCCGGCCCCGGGAGACCAAAGGTGTTTTCTAGGTCATCCATGAGCCATTTGCGCCAAGATTTGTATCCTTGGTTGAGAATGCGCGCGCGCCACCCGATGGCGCGGAAGATGACCGCCATGGAATTGGACCGGAGATTGCCCCGCCAGCAATAGATGAGTGGAGCGAAGTCCCGTGGGTGATCGGCGAGAGTGGTCGAGAGGTGACGATGTACGTTGGCGGTGATTAGGGTCGCACCGAGTCGTCGTGCTTCATAGGGGCTTTGGCTGTGAAGCAAGCCAACCTCATGCCGTTCCGCATCGGTGAGGACCGGCAGATTGATCGCGCCGGGGATATGGTCTTCTTCGTATTCCGATGGAGAGCGCACATCGATGATGTCCGGAAAATCCGCGAGGGAAATCGGAAGGTCGACGCGTTCAGGCAGGTCCATGCAAGTTGTTTAGGATTTCAACTCAACAACCAGGCTGATTTCAACCGAAACGCCAAGTGGAAGAGATGAACAGCCTATCGCAGCACGGGAGTGACGACCAGCATCCCCGAAAATTTCGACTAAAAGATCGGAAGCCCCGTTAATGACCTGGGGATGTGCTGTAAAATCGGGCTCGGCATTGACGTAGCCGCTGAGAGACACGATTTGCGCCACTTGGTCAAGCGAGCCAGCCTCGGCCTTGATGACAGCGAGGCGCGTCAGAAGGGCGGTTCGTGCAGCTTCTTGAGCTGTGTCTAGATCACATTCGGAGGGGACTTTGCCGAGAAACTTCTGATCGCCGATGATTGGAAGGCCTCCGGAGATGTGGAGAAGGTTGCCGCTGCGGGTGGAATTAAGATAGGAGCCGACGGGAGGGGCGGCGTCGGGAATGATCAGACCGAGTTTGGCGATTTTTTCTTCAGGTGTCATGGGGCAGAGAGTTATTTCTTAAATTTGTCGGTAAGGAGACCGATGAAATTTCGGCCGGAATTTGTCAGCGTAGCATTGCGTCCGGTTCCGGTGAGACGTTTTTGGGTGTAGTAGCTGTGACTGGAGCGCGTGCTACGAACGTAGGTCACAAGCGGCTGCTTCACATCTCGATGGCTGGGGATGATAGAGAGAGGAATGCCTGATCCGGTGAAGGAAATTTCCCAGGATGGGCTTGGAGCGTCGTGATTACCTTTCTTGAGCCAGGGGTAACGCTGGCAGAGGCTGAGATCGGCCTTGCGGGGAACGGCGACCTTGAAGTAGGGCGATGCCGAGGCAAGGAAAGTGGGAATGGAGATTGCTGGATTGGCTTTGTGCGAAAGGAAGAGGGAAGACGCATCGATGCCGATGAGATTTCTTCCGTTGTAGTTGCCGTGCGTATTGACCGACCCGACAGCGGCGATGTAGTCATCGTAATGATCCGAAGCCATGAGGTTGACCTCCAGGTGAAGATGGGAGCGTTCCCGGTTCAGGCCTCTTCCGGTGTAGCCCATAATGCCAAGGGCATCTCCGCTGGCGAGGGATTGTCCTTTCTCGACCGTGATTTTGGCGAGGTGCGCGTAGAGGCTGTAGATTTTTCCGTAGCCGAAGTCGTGTTCCATCACAACATAGATCCCGTAGTTGCTCGCGCCTCTGTTGTGACTGGTATGAACAACAATGCCGTTTGCAATGGTTCGAACCTCATCGAGAGCGGCGTTGCTGGAGTCACGCTTGACCGGCTTGATGTCGAGTCCTTCGTGGAACTGGGTCGCCACGATGCCGTCATCCTTGGTTTTTCTCAAGGTACGAACGAAACCGTATTGCCCGGCGGTCCAAGGTCTGGAAGAGACTCCCTCGAAGGTTCGGGGCACCCACATGTAAAAGTCTTCGGGCCTCCCGTCGAAGATAGCGGTGTTGTCAGTCGGGAGACTGAGATTAAGCGGGAGTGGGTCGGCTGCCGCGAGTGAAAGTGAGAGGGCGAGAGTCGCGAGGAACTTCATTTATTTTCGCTGTTTTTCCTTACGGGCTTTGATTTCTGCAGCCCGGGCTTTTTTGTGATTTTCGAGGCGCTCTTTCCACTCTTTCCCGCTTTCGCCGATGTGCGGGATGATGTAGTCGAAGGAAACGATTTCAGCCTGCTTCATGCCTTGCCAAATGACGAGCTTACCGTCGGTGACCGGATTTTCGATGAAGACGGCATCGACAGGTCGTCCATTGAGCATGGCGACGAGCCACTTCTGGCGGTTTTGATTTGTAATGGCGGCAATGCGACGGGCGGTTTCGGCTTTAAACTTAAAGGTCGCACCTGCTGTGCCGTCCTCGGCAAAGAAGGGGAGAAAGGCCACGATTTCCTTGGTGAATGTTACCGGACTTTTCTTGAAGAAGAGTCTCTTGCCTCCCATGGGAAGCGGAAAAACCATTTTGGGTCCATCCGAAGCCTGACCTTGCATGTGAAAGGTGAGTCGGTTCTTGGGTGGCTTTTTTCCAAAGGCAAAAACGGAAGAGGTAAGGGAAAGTGAAAGCAGAGTGATGATGAGTAGGCGCATGGTTTTGTGAGCGTGGTCTCCGTTTAAGCGGGGCAGAAGGGGTTGCTTTGTTTCTCTTTTCCGATTTGGGTATCAGGTCCGTGGCCGGGAAAGACAGCAACATCGTCCGGCAAGATGTAGAGGTTTTCGCGGATGGAGTCGAGTAGTTGCTCGTGGCTTCCGCCGGGTAGGTCAGTTCTGCCAATGCTTCCAGCGAAGAGGGCATCGCCGGAAAAAAGGAAAAGCTCGTCCTTGAGGTAGAAGGAAATGGAGTCGGGAGAATGACCGGGGACGTGGGAAACTTCGAAGGTGAGATCACCCAGCGTAAGGGAGGTTTTTCCCCCAAGAAGGTGATTGACGGTGAAGTCGGGGACATTGACCGGGATTCCCCAGGCTTCGCGGGCTTGTTGGTCGCGAATGAGAGTTCGGTCGAATTCGGAATGACCGTAGATTTCCGCTCCGGATTCAGCGAGAGCCGAGGCATCTTCAACGTGATCAAAATGTTGATGGGTTAGGAGAAGATAGGTGGCCTTGAGTTCGTGTCCTTTTAGGAAGTCGGCAATGCCGGCTGGGGCATCGACGACGAAGCAGGTCTTATCGTCGAATTCGAGGATGTAGCCGTTGGTTTGGACGGCTCCACCGGTGAAGGTGTGCAGGATCATGAGCGGAGGTATTCGATGGCGTCTCTGACAGCTTCCGGAGGAACTTCATCGGTGGTGATGGCATTGCCGATTCGATCGAGGAGAACGAAAGTACGTTTCCCGCCAGAGAATTTCTTGTCCCGATTGAGTTTTTCGAGAATGACATCGGTTTCGATATCTTCGGTGAGGAGAAGGGGGAGTCGGAAAGTTTCTAGGATATCGAGAACGCGTTCGCTTTCCTGAATGGTAAGTCCGGCGTAGTCTTCGGAAAGTTTGAGAGCGGCTCGAATACCAAGTGAGATTGCTTCGCCGTGGAGATAGGTCCCGTAGGGCACGGCGGCTTCGATGGCGTGGCCGATGGTGTGGCCGAAGTTGAGTAAGGCGCGGGTGCCGGAGTGTTCCTCTTCGTCTTCTTCCACGATGGCTGCTTTAATCGCGACGTTTTGCGCGATGAGGGTGGCGGAAACGACCTGGTTATCGGGATCGACGTTTTCGAGTTCGGTCATCATGTCGATGTCGCGGATGGCGGCGTGCTTGACGACCTCGGCAAAGCCCTCCCGGAATTCACGGGAGGGAAGAGTAAGGAGTGTTTCCGGATCGATGATGACGAGCCGTGGTTGATGGAAACAACCGATGAGGTTTTTTCCTTCGGGCGTATTGACGCCTGTTTTTCCTCCGACCGCCGAGTCGACTTGCGAGACGATTGTGGTGGGGATTTGTACAAAGGGAATGCCGCGATAGAAAATCGAAGCGATGAAGCCGGCGAGATCGCCGACGACGCCTCCGCCGAGAGCAATGATGAAGGAAGAGCGATCATGGCCGTCTTCGATGAGAGACCGGCAAAGCGAAGTGGTTTCGCTCATCGACTTGGATGACTCACCTGCAGGAAAGACGTGGGAGGTTGTTTCGTAGCCGGAGATCTCTAGGGCGCGTTGTACGCCGGTGAGGTAGGGACCGGCCACGTTGTGGTCGGAAATGATGGCGCATCGACCGGTGAGGCCGGCGTTTTTGACGCGCATGCCGACTTCGCGAATGAGGCCGGGTTCGACGAGGATTTCGTATGATCTATCGCCAAGGCTGACTGGAACAGATTTCATGAATGACGGAGGCGGTGCCAAGTGGAAGTGTCAGGTTTTAAGAGGAACTCGACCGGAGCTTCGGCGAGCTGGAAGTAGTTCACAAGATGATCGAGAAGGGCGAGCGAGGCAAGCGCATCATAGAGGGCATCGTGCCAGTTTCGATCGGGGGCGTATTTTGCAAAGGAATCGAGACCGAGGGATTGGCAAAGATCGCCCAGGGAATGTGAGGGAAGGTCGGGCCAGGCGGCACGGGAGAGCTGGAGGGTGTCGATCCAGGGGCCGAAGGGATGGCCCGGAAAGGCGCGGAGAAAGCGTTTCTCGGTGCCGTGACCGTGGGCCACCACGGGGCCCCGACCGAGGGTTGATTTTAAGGTGGGCCAAAGCGAGAGAAGGGAGGGGGCCTCAGCTAGGTCTTTGGTGGTGATTCCGTGGACTTTGCGAGCAGCCCAGGTGATGTCCTGATCGCACTGGAGGAAGGAAACGAACGGGTCGTGAATACCTTCTGTGAACGACCATCGTCCCAAGCCGATCTGTACCGGAGCATCGGTGCGCCCGCGCGCGGTGCCGGCCGACTCGAAATCGATGGCAGTAAAAATCGTCTCGGAAATTTTGATGCCCTAGAGATAGTCGGAATTGGCGGTTTAGGAAAGCTCGTCTTCCAGTTCCTCGGCCACGTAGGTCCAGATTTCTCCGAGAGTAGGGTGGTATGATGGAATTTTGAGGAAATCAGCAATAGTGAGGCGCTGTGAAATCGCTACGGTGATGGTGTGGGCGTAGTCGATAATGTGGGGTCCCATGCCGGAGGCTCCGAGGATTTCGCCGGACCCTCTGTCTGCGATGAGCATGACGAGGCCATGTTGCTCACCGACAATTTCGCCTTTGCCCTGATCATCGAAGCGATACTCGCCGGATACCGCGTCGATGCCGGCTTCGCGGGCTTGATCGAGAGTTTGTCCGACTTGTACGATTTCGGGGTCAGTGAAGATGCCGAACATATCGAGACGGGAATTCCAGGTTGCTTCGAGTGGTTTTACGGAGAGTAAGGATGCGGCATTGGCTCCGGCAGCCTCGCCTTGCATCACGGCGAGATGTACGACCGCGAGCGGGCTAGCGCAGTCTCCCGCAGCGAAAATATGGGGGACTGATGTTTGGCTGTGTTGGTCGATTTCAATGCGAAGAAGGTCAGGCTTGAATCCCGCCTTCTCGAGATTGAGTTGCGCGATGCGCGGAGCACGGCCGGTGGCCATGATGAGTTGATCACATTTGAGAACGGTGCCCTCGCTGAGAGTGAGTGTGAAGCCGGAGTCATCGTGAGCAACTTTCTGTAGGCCTTCGCCGAAGACGAGATTAATGCCGAGATCGGTGCAGCGTTTTTCCATTGCTTCGGAGACGGCGGGTTCGACGGATGAGACGAGTGGTTTGCGTCGTGAAATGATCGAGACTTCCGAGCCGAGACCCTGGAAGAGGTGGGCGGACTCCATGCCGACGGCACCGGTGCCGACGACGACCACGCTTTGGGGGACGGAGGGCATTTGGACAATGTCGTCGCTCGTCCAGAAAGGAGAGTTCGCTAGTCCGGGGACGGCTGGGATTCGTTCGTCGGAGCCGGTCGCAATGACGAATGTTTTGGCTGTGAATTCGCCATGTCCTTCCACCTCGATAGTGTGAGGTGATGTGAAGGTCGCATTTCCACGGATGAGTTCGAAGTCACCTTTTTCAAGGCCAATTACACGATATTCTTTGAAGCCATCGATGAGCTTGGTTTTACGGTTGCGGAGGGCATCGAGATCCAGAGTAGGTTCATCGACTTGAATGCCGAATTCATCGGCCTCGCGAATGGCGCGGAGGCGGTTGGACGTTTCGAGGAGGGCTTTGGTCGGCATGCAACCACGGAGGATGCAGAGTCCGCCCAGTTCGCTGGCTCCCTCGACGACGGCAACATTTAATCCCTGGCCAATGGCTGTTTTTGCGGCGGCGTATCCACCACTTCCTCCACCGATCACCACGAGGTCAAATTCCTTACTCATGGTGCGATCTTGGCACCTAAGGGAAATGATTCAAGGGGAGTGAAAAGAAAAGGGTGCCGGGTAATAAACCCCGGCACCCTTTTGAAAAATATGGGGTGTCGCGATTAGACCGTGCAGATCTCGACAGCCTCCTTGAGAGAGGTAAGAGGATCTCTTTTGGGCACAAATTCCTGCCCGAGGAATCCTTTGTAGCCGATCTTCTTGAGGGCTTTGCAGATGCCTTTGTAATTGAGCTCCTGATTGTTGTCGATTTCGTTACGTCCCGGAACGCCGGCGGTATGGTAGTGGGAAATATGGTCTTTGTACTTCGAGAATGTTGCGATGCAATCTCCTTCCATGATTTGCATGTGGTAGATATCGTAGAGGAGCTTGAAGTGGGTCGAGCCAACCTCGTCGACGAGGCGTGCACCCCATTCGGTGCGGTCGCACATGTAATCCTTGTGGTTCACCTTTGAGTTCAGGAGTTCCATCGAGATGATGATGTTGTGCTTCTCGGCAAGCGGCATGATGCGCTTGATACCTTCGGCACAATTTTTCAGTCCGGTTTCATCGTCCATGCCTTTGCGATTTCCGGAAAAGGCAATCACTTGGGGGACGTTGCCCGCTTTGGCGGCAAGAGGAATGCCTTCTTCGTAGGCCTTGTAGAGCGCGTCGTGATTTTCCTTGCGGTTGAAGGAATTCCCGATGCTGCCGATTCCACCGGGAGTTTTAAGGCGGCCCATGGCACATTTCAGGCCGTGCTTGGCGGCGATTGCCCATTGGTCGGGGAAAAGAATCTCCACGGATTCAATGCCCATCTTTTTGACTTCGCCACAAAACTGGTCGAGCGGGATTTTCCCGAAGCACCAGTGGCAAACGGAGTGTTTGAAGCCGGCATCGGTGCCAGCGGCATCCTCGGCTGCTTTGACTTGTTGTCCGAGGGCATGGAATACAGCCGCGGAGCCGGCAGTGAGAGCGGTAAGTGATTTACGTCGGTTCATCAGGAGCTACTACAGAGTATTAGGGTGGGATTTGTCGAGAAATTGCTCAGAATAGTGAAGCGTTTCTTGTGAGTTGTCTGATTGTGTTGAAAATTGGCGGGCCATGTCGATGTAGTCATGTCGTGAGGTTCTTTTTGTTTTTCTTGGCCGGGCTCTGCGTTTTTGAGCTCCAGGCAGAGGCAAATGATCTCATTAAAATTTACCCGGGAGACCTTCCTATTGTTCTCTCGGCACCGCATGGCGGGAGTTTAGAGATTAAAGGGGTTCCCGAAAGGAAGGGGCAGGGCGTGAAGCGGTTTGTTAGGACTAAGGATATGTGGACGGACCAGTTGACAGTGAAACTGGCGGATTCGATCGAGAAGAAGACGGGAAAGCGTCCTTATGTCGTTGTCGCAAATTTCCATCGTAAATTCATCGATGCCAATCGCAGCGCAGACCTAGCTTATGAGTCACCCGAGGCCAAGCCGGTATACGATGCCTATCATCGGGCGATTGCTGCGGCGCGGCGGGAGGTCTTGCAGCGCTGGGGGCGGGGGATGTTATTTGATGTGCACGGACAGGCTGCCGAGGCAAAGGCTATTTTCCGGGGAACCCAAAATGGCCAGACGACCTCGCACCTTGTCGGGAAGTTCGGGCAGGAGGCTTTAAGCGGAGAGAAGAGCGTTTTCGGATTATTTGCCAAAGAAAGCATCGCCGTCATTCCTGATTTGGGTCCGGAGCATCGTGAAACCCGTTATACCGGTGGCTATATTGTGCGGACCTATGGGAGTTCCTCGGGCGGAGCAATGGATGCGATCCAACTGGAGTTTGGAAGGCAGTTGCGTTCATTAGAGAACATTGACGAAACGGCCAGAAAAGTGGCGAATGCGATCGTGGAGTTTTCTCAGAAATATCTCCCGGAGAAAGAACTCACCAAAGAGGAGATTGTCGAAAGGAAGAAAGGTCAGGGAATCCGCGTCGGCGTCTATCAAGACATCGGATCGGGGCGGAGTTTGGTGGACCTTTTGGAGACATTAAAGAAGTTCGACGATGTCACCGTGCAAAAATTGATGGCCGCTGATATCCAGGCCGGATCCCTGGCTGATGTCGATGTCTTGATCCACCCCGGCGGAAGCGGGGGGAAGCAGGGGCGGAATTTGGGAGAAGCTGGTCGGGAAAAGATTCGGAGGTTTTTACATGATGGGGGTGGGTTTATCGGGATCTGTGCCGGCGCGTATCTAGCCTCGGCGGATTACAGTTGGTCGCTCGATATTCTCGATGCCAAAGTGATCGACCGGAAGCACTGGGCACGCGGGACGGGAACGGTCGTGATTGGGTTGTCGGAAGAGGGTTTCCTGAAGTCGGATCAGGAAGAGCTTAAGATTTTTTATGGACAGGGTCCCCTACTCGCACCGGGCAACAAGGTGGACATCGAGGATTATCATGCGGTCGCGACTTTCAAGACCGAGATCGCCAAGAACGGCGCGCCCAAGGGGGTCATGGTTGGGACGACCGCGATCGCACAGGGAAAGTTTGGACAAGGGCGCGTGGTTTGCTTTAGTCCACATCCGGAAATGACGGAAGGGCTCGACGACCTCGTCCGCCAAGCCATCGAGTATGTCCGGAGACCGTAGGCGAAATTTAAAAATTTCGCCTACAAGTCCCTATAGCGACACGCCGGTGGCGTAGATTAGTCCCTCCGTGCTGCGAATTTCAACCATTACGTCTTCGGAGAGTGGCTGGTCGAGTTGAATCACGGAGAGCGCGTTGCCCTCTGACTTGTTGCGAGCGAGGGAGAGGTTGGCGATGTTGGAACCGGCTTTTCCAAGGATCGTGCCGATGGCTCCCACGATTCCGGGGCGGTCATCGTTTTTCACGATGAGGAAATCTCCTTTCACGCTGATGTCGACGTAGAGCTTGTCAAATTCCACTACGCGAGGTGATTTGCCAATCACGGTGCCGGAAACGCGAAAGCCTTCGTCGCCTTTCCTGAGTTCGGCTACCACGAGTTCGCTGTATTCGGTCTGTGCGTTGATGGTGGACTCGGTTGTGTTGAGGCCCATGTCTTTGGCCACGGAAGGGGCATTGACGATGTTGACCTGACCGTCACTACGAGCGGCCTCGAGGTATGAGGTCAACACGCTGCGCGATATGAGTGCAGTGTCTTTTTCGCCGATTTCGCCGTGATAAGACACGCGAAGGGAGTCGGGGTTGTCCATGCCAAGCTTGGCGAGAAGCCTTCCGAGAGCGTTGGCAATGTCGAGATAGGGGCCCACTTCGGCCAAGGCCGTCGCATCGGCTGATGGCATGTTAATGGCGTTGCGAATTTCGCCGGTGGCGCAGAAGTCGCGTATTTGCTCGGCGACTTGAATGCCGACGTTCTCCTGGGCTTCGTTGGTGGAAGCTCCGAGGTGTGGGGTGAAGGCGATGTGCTTGCCGAGGGTGAAGAGTGGATGATCGGCTGAAGGAGGCTCGTCTTCGAAGACGTCCAATCCACATCCGGCGATGTGTCCATTATCGATGGAGGCTTTGAGCGCAACTTCATCGATGAGTCCGCCCCGGGCGCAGTTGATGACGAGTGCGCCTTGGTTCATGAGGGCAAGGCGGTCGGCATTGAGAATGTGACGGGTGTCGTCGGTCATCGGAACGTGCAGAGTGACCACGTCGGCTCCAGTGAGGGCTTCGTCGGGAGTAGCGGCGAGGCGAACCTTCATCTCGTCTGCGCGAGCTTGGGTGAGGAAAGGATCGTAAGCCACGATTTTCATGTTGAAAGCCTGGGCGCGCTTGGCGAATTCGGAACCAATGCGGCCCATGCCGATGACGGCGAGAGTTTTACCGTTGAGTTCGATTCCCTGATAAGCCTTTCGGGCTGCTTTGAAGTCGCCGGCAATAACTCCAGCGTGACCGAGAGCGATGTTGCGGGCCGTTGAGCACATCAGAGTGAAGGCGTGCTCGGCAGTAGAAATAGTATTGCCGGTGGGCGTATTCATCACGATCACGCCATGTTGATTGGCGGCATTACGGTCGATGTTGTCGACTCCAACCCCGGCCCGGCCGATGGCCTTGAGCTTGGATGCGGCGGCGAAGACTTCCGGGGTGACTTTGGTTTGGGAACGCACCACAAGGGCGTCATATTCACCGATGATCTCGAGGAGTTCACCCGGTGAAAGTCCGACTTTGAAGTCAGCAGTGATGTCGGGATGGGCATTGAGAAGCTCAACACCTTTTTCGGAGATTGGGTCGGAAACCAGAACGCGGCTAGGCATAACAAATAGGGCGGTAGCGCACCTGAGAGCTTCTGGCAAGAGTTGGCGCTTGAAAATCTCGCAGATGTCTGAAATGTCCTTCCTCGATGTGCGATAATCCGAATATGCGTGAATTCTCTTCGAAGGTGCTCGACGGTCCCGATCGGGCTCCCAGTCGGGCAATGCTCTACCCGGTGGGCTTCGAGAAAGACGACTTTAATAAGCCTAAAATCGGCGTAGCCTCGACCTGGAGTCAGGTGACACCCTGTAACTTCCATATTGATGGTTTGGCCAAGGAATCCGCCAATGGCGTTGATGCCGCAGGCGGGAAGTCGGTCATTTTCAATACCATTACCATTTCCGACGGGATTTCCATGGGAACCGAGGGAATGAAGTATTCTCTTGTGAGCCGGGAAGTTATCGCGGACTCGATTGAGACCGTTGTCGGTTGTGAAGGCATGGACGGCTACGTTGCCATCGGAGGTTGCGACAAGAACATGCCCGGTTGTGTCATGGCGATGGCGCGCATGAATCGTCCCTCGGTTTTTGTTTATGGTGGAACGATTCTTCCCGGATGTGCCACTTTAAAGGGCGAGGACAAGGATCTCGATATCGTGTCGGTGTTCGAAGCCGTCGGCAAACACGCCAGCGGTGAATATTCCGATGAGGAATTGCAGCTTGTCGAAGAGACGGCCATTCCCGGCGCCGGATCTTGCGGCGGAATGTATACCGCCAACACCATGGCATCTGCCATCGAAGCCCTCGGCATGAGTCTTCCCAACAGTTCGGCCCAGGCTGCGATCAGCGATGATAAAAAACGCGATAGCTTTGATGCCGGCGCGGCGGTGCTCCACTTGTTGGAGAAGGGGATTCGACCTCGCGATATCATGACTCGCAAGGCCTTTGAGAATGCCATCACGGTGGTGATAGCTCTCGGTGGTTCGACCAATGCGGTGCTGCACCTTCTTGCGATGGCGCACTCCGCGGATGTGGAATTGTCCATCGATGACTTCACTGAGATCGGTAAGCGCGTCCCCGTGCTGGCTGACCTCAAACCGAGCGGAAAATATGTCATGGCAGAATTGGTTAAGATCGGCGGAACGATCCCGCTCATGAAGATGCTTCTCGAAGCGGGTCTCCTCCACGGAGACTGCATGACAGTCACCGGCAAGACCGTTGCGGAAAACCTCGCGAACTCCGAGATCGAATATCCTGAAGGGCAGGATGTTATTCGTCCCATTTCTGATCCAATCAAAAAGGATAGTCACCTTCGCATCCTCTATGGCAATGTCGCTCCCGGTGGTTCGGTAGCGAAGATCTCTGGTAAGGAAGGTCTCAGTTTTCAGGGCCGGGCCCGTGTCTTTGAATCCGAAGAGGCCGCGATGACCGCGATCCTCGACGGCAAGATTGAGGCTGGTGATGTTATCGTTATTCGTCGCGAAGGCCCCAAGGGTGGACCTGGAATGCGCGAGATGCTTGGGCCAACCGCCGCCGTCATGGGTCGTGGTCTTGGCGACAGTGTGGCGCTCATCACTGATGGACGATTCTCCGGTGGAAGTCACGGCTTCGTAGTGGGACACATCACTCCGGAAGCGTTCGACGGCGGACCGATCGGACTCCTTGAGGAAGGGGACACCATCACCATTGATGCCGAGAAGAACGAGATTTCTGTTGACGCCGACCTCGACGCGAGAAAAGCCAACTGGACCCAACCCGCACCGCACTACACCCGTGGGGTTCTGGCCAAGTTTGCCAAGCTTACTACAAGTGCAAGTGAGGGAGCGGTGACGGATAAGCTGTAATTTCGATCAAACGATTCCCAAACCACAGGGGAGTGATCCTCCGTGGTTTATGTTTGAGAAGGATGAAGAATTGACTGCGAATTGACGCGGATCTTTTTCTCTGGTGCCGGGGAATTACGACGGTGGTTTAAAATGTAGTCGAAAGCTTCACTTTTGATGACCGCTGGTAGGTTGCGGAGAGCGGGAATTTCGCACCAAAAGTGAAACTTTTGGCTACTTTTCAGAGAGGTCAATTCGCACGATTTCTGTGTCATTTCTTGCGAAGATGGATTTCTGTGAAAAGGCGGGTTGGCTCCAGACGACTTTACGGCCCCAGGCTCCGTTGGTAGGGGCGAGGATGTGTTGGCGGCCGAGTTCCTCGTAGCCCTTGGGGTTGAGCTTGGCGAGAATGAGGTCGCCCATTTCTCCGAAAATCCAGAAGTGTTTGTGGGCTTCATGGTAGACGAGAAAGGCGGAGCCGTGACGGGATTTTTTGGGAGAACCCGGAGCGAGGGTTGGCTTGGTAGTGCTCCAGAGACGGTCGCCATTTTCCATGGAGACGGCCATAAGCTTGCTGCTTTCGCTGTCGACTCCGTAGATGACGCCCTCGAGGAGGTGGGGAGGTGAGTTTAGAGAATAGAGTGCGTTGGTTTTTGTGCCTCGCCAGAGGACTTTGGCGGTGGGCTTTTTATCGTCGAGTTCAATCATGACGGCGGCGTTTTTCCCAGGGCCTGAGACGAAGAGTTTGTTTCCCAGCTTGCGGGGAACCATGCGTGAGATTCCGTAGACGGGTTCGAGCGGGACCGACCAATAGACTTTTCCGGTGGTTGGATTGAGAGAGGTAACTTCCTTGGGAGACCAGAAGAGGAGTTGTTCGACGCCAGCGTGTTCGATGACACGGGGAGGACAATAGCCTGCTTCGTCGGAGCTGAGGGCTTTCCATTTTTCCGCTCCAGTTTTTTTGTCGAAGGCAATGAGGACCTGTCCATCTCCTCCGGCGGTGGCGTAGACGAAATCGCCATGAATCAAGGGATGGGCGGAGTATCCCCAACGCGGTGGGCGGCATTTGTATTTTGCGCAAATGTCATGTTTCCAAATGATCTTGCCGGATTTGGTATCGAGGCAGCGGAGGTGTCCCATCGTCCCCTGGAAATAAAGTCTTCCGTCTTGTACCGTGGGGGTGACGCGGGGACCACCGGGATAAGAGACGGTGTAGGTTACTTCGTATTCGTGCGTCCAAAGCTCCTTTCCGGTTTCGGCGTCGAGGCAGAGAATGCGCTCCTTTCCGCTGCGAGGTGTGCCACCCTGTCCGACGCCATCGAACTCGCCCTTAGTGATCAGGAAATCGGGAACGTAGACTTTTCCATTGGCCACTGACGGCCCCGCGTATCCCCAATTGACTGGCGCGCGCCAAGCGACGCTCAGTTTGGTATCGAGGTCTTTGCGGATTCCGTCTTCACGCCAGAGGCCATCACGCTCGGACCCAAGCCACTGCGGCCAATCGTCGGCGTGGAGGCTGGTGAAGACTAGGAAAGTGAGGATGGTCCATTTCATACGAGGGAGAGTTCAAGATTGGAGATGGAAGGCAATTCAGAGTTGTGAGCGAAGCAAGGAGTAATGAAGGAATTGTTGAGAATGGCGGCAGTGATGGTTGATGCTGATGAAGACGGGATCGAGGGCGATAGGGAGAAGTTTATCTCGATGGATTGGGGAGCGGCCCCGGATCTGATAAGGATGAGGACGGAGAAGATTGTTTGCTGGAGTATGGCTTGGAATTGCGACCGTTGTGGTGACTGGTAAAGTTGCGGAAGGGGCGCTTTGCCGGGTGCGGATAGTGTTGCCTTGAGTTTTCTATTTTGAGGTCCAGTCAAGGAGGGTTTTCTTATTCTGATCGAGGAGTTTGAGCTCTTCGATGATTGCTTTGCCAGGGCCGCTGGAGACATCGAGGCGGAGTTGGTAGAGGGATTTATTGGTGTCGATGGCGATCCTGATTTTTTGCGATGTATTGTCTCCGTTGACGGGGAAGGAAATGGGAGCGCCCTTAGGGAGAGCAGAATTTTGATTGGTGGTGAAGTAGAGATGGCCGGTGTCTTTGCTTTCGGTGGTGAGAGTGAAGGAGAGAAAGTAGGGGCCGACGGGAGGTTTGGTGGTTCTGCGGAAGTCCATCGCGATGCCGGGATCGTCGCCAGTGAAGGTGAGATAGAGAGCGTTGTCTTTGCGAGTGAGTTTGGTGTTCTTGCGGGCGCGGATGGGTATTTTTCCTGTCCGACTTTCTTTTTTTTGCGCGTTGGTGGGTGGTTCATTGGCGTCCGAGAACTTGGTCCACTGGCGGTTTGCTTTTGGGTGGCTGGCGGGTGTCATTTTGGTGTTAGCGAGCTTTTCAGAATGGAGAACATTCCGTGAGATCTCCTGCCACTTTGCAATCATGGCTTGCAGGCGTTTTGGTTCGGCGTCGGCGAGGTTATTGAGTTCAGTACGGTCTTCGGCAAGGTTGTAGAGTTCCCACTCCTGGCCTTTGAAATTTACCAACTTCCAGTCGCCATCGCGGAGGCCGAAGTCATTTGCAAATTGCAGATAGAGTGGTTCGGGTCGGGTGAAGCTGGTATTCTCGATGATGGGAAGGAAGGACACTCCGGAAACGGGACGAAGCTCTCTGGTTGGATGCTTGGCGGGGATAGTGCTCTTCGAAATTTCAGCGAGGGTGGGAAGGACATCGATAAGGTGGACCGGGGTGTCGATGACGGCTCCGGGCTTGAGTTTTATGCCAGCAGGCCAGTGGAGAATACCAGGGGTGCTGATTCCACCTTCGAATTGATTTTGTTTATAGAAGCGGAAGGGGGCGTTACGGGCCCAAGCCCAGCCGGTAGAGTCGGCGAGGGCAATGTCTCCGTTGGTGGGTTCAACATTGAGGAGGGGTTTTCTGCGGTCATACGGGCAGGCACCGTTGTCGGAGACGAAGAGGATGAAGGTGTTGTCGAGTTGCTTGTTCTTTTCGAGGTCGCTAATAAGGCGGCCGATTTCCTGATCAACGCGATCGATCATCGCGGCGAGGGTAACCATACGGTTGATTTCGTATCCTTGTTGCCAAGGGACGAGCTTGTCCCAAGCACGAATGTGAGGGGGACGTGGGCTGGCTTTGAGGTTTTTAGGGAGAATGCCGAGTTCCTTTTGTTTCGAGATGCGGGTGTCTCGAACTTTATCCCAGCCGGCATCGTAACGGCCTTTGTATTTAGCGTAGTCTTCGGGGAGAGCGTGGAGAGGGGCGTGGGGGGCATTGACGGCGAGGTAAAGATAGAAGGGGTCGTCGGCCTTACGGGATTCTTCGAGAAATTTGAGGGCATGATCGACTTTGGCGACGGTGGTGTAGAAGCCGGAGTCGGGGACTTTCCAGGGCTCGCCGTTGAGTCGAAAGGTATTGTCTCCCTTGAAGAAATTGCAGGCACCGGAGAGGTGGCCAAAGTAGCGGTCGAAGCCAAAATCGGTTGGTTCTTTTTTGAGATGCCACTTGCCGGACATGGCGGTGAAGTAGCCGCCGTCGCGGAGGACTTCGGCGGAGGTGACGGCGTGGGAGAGCGCGACGTCACCGGCGGCGACGCAATACTGCCCGGTGAGAAGCGAGACGCGGGATGAGTGGCACTTGGCTGTATTGTAGAATTGGGAAAAGCGGAGGCCGTTTTTGGCGAGTCGATCGAGATTGGGGGTTTCGATTTCCGACCCGTAGCAGCCGATGTCGGAGTAGCCGAGGTCATCGACCATGATGACGAGGAAGTTGGGCTTTTGGGCAGAGTGGGCGGGAAGGTTCAGAAGAAGTGTGAAGAGAAGAAGTAATCTCATGTGGGTGGTTTTAGCTTTCGAAGGAGGAGATGGAAAGCCGGAGCGTGTTTTCTTTTTTTCTAATTCTTAAACTACTGGGAGAGAGTGAGGCAGGTTTTTGACAGACCCAATGGCTGCAGATCTGGATCGGATTTACCGGAGATGAAAGCCGTGACCGTGGAGAGGGAGGCCCATTCGCCTCAGCCTAAGAAAAAGAAGCGAAATGATCGAGATGGGAAATCCTATTTTTGAAGCTGTCGAGAAGATCCTTGATCGCCCATGGCTTTCTTTGCCTGGTCGAGTAGGAAGGTGAGCGCCGTTTGGTGCTTGGGATCTTTGAGGAGGTTTTCCTTTTCCATCGGGTCGCTGGCAAGATTGTAGAGCTCTTTGGGTTGGAGCTTTTGTTCCCACGCGAATGTGTGGTCGAGAAAGAGTTTCCATTGGCCGGGTTGGGGAGCTCCGTTGGAGCGAATGGCGACCCAGGCGCGTTCTTTGTTGTTGGATTTGGACGCTTCGTTGTGGTCGTTGGGGATGATAGGAATGCGGGGAGAGAAGGGTTTTCCTTGCAAGGCGGGAAGTTGGCTGACGCTGTCCTCGGCACCTCGACCGTTGCCTTTGAGTGGCGGTAACGGTTTGCCTAGGATGTCTGCGGTGGTGGCGTAGATGTCGTTGAGACCAAGAAGGCGGCTGGTATCTCTCCCGCCGTTTACTCCTCCAAGAGGCCAACTTGCGAGAAAGGGAACGCGGTGTCCGCCCTCGTAAACCGAGCCTTTGTTACTGCGGAGAGGGCCGGTGAATTGCTTGTTCCTTTTCTCTGCACCGTTGTCGCTGGAGAAAATGAAGAGAGTATTTTCAGAGAGCTTTTTCCCGGGGCGCCGTGGGTCGTCGGTGGTGGCGAGGTAGTTGCGCAGGCGACTGACGAGGACGTCGTTTTCATAAATGAAATCCTGGCGGACGCTGTTGCAAGGTGATCCATCTTTGTTTCGACTCGCTCCGATGATCTGTTGGTCGCCAAGTTTTTTATCTGGGGTGTAGGGCCCGTGATTGATGTGGGAGGCGAAGTATAGAAAGAAGGGTTTTTCTTTTGCGTTGGCGGAGTCAAGGAACTCGCGACTTTGAGCGTCGAGGACTTTTCCGATTTTGTTGAGAACGTAGGAGCCGTCGAGTTGTTTACCATTTTTGGTGGCGCCGATAATTTTACGACCATGGATCCAGCCAGGGCCTCGGGCTTGGTTGGGTGTGTTGGCAGCACCTTGTTTGAGGACCGAATTTGGTCCTGAGGTTCCGTGGCTGCGGGAGAAACCGTGGAAGAAATCGAACCCGTGGTCGAGGGGGCCGTCGAAAATGGGTTTGGTGAGGTCGGCGTCCAACCAAGCGTCGGCGGGTTGGCCTTCTGAGTTATGGTAGGTGAGTCCAAGGTGCCACTTTCCGACCATGCCGGTGGTGTAGCCGTGTTCGCGGAGGAATTCCGGGAGGGTGACGCGTTCGCGTTCGATCAGGGGATCTCCCTGAACGCCGAAAAGAACCCAGCTCTTGAGGTGAGTGCGCCAGCAATAGCGTCCGGTGAGCAGAGCATAGCGACTGGGGGTGCAGCGGCTGGAAGGGGAATGGGCGTCGGTGAAGCGAACGCCGTCTGCTGCGAGTTTTTCAAGAGCAGGAGTATGGAGTTGGGTCGTGTCGGGGTTACCTGACCAAGATTGGTAGGCGCTGGTGTCGCCCATGCCCATGTCGTCGGCGAGAAAAACGACAATATTTGGCGAAGGAGATGCAAATCCCACGTTGGTAATGAGGGATACGAAAAAGATGGCTGGCAAACTCTTCATGGCTTATCTGGGAGCGAGGGCGTCAAAGGTGTTCTCAGGTAGCGTTGTGCTTGCCGAGTTTTAGGATCCTCCGAGAAATGATCACTCTCCTCCTTCAACTCCACCAGCTTGTATGAGTGGGACAGTATCGGTGGAGGTAGGTCAAGGCAAGCAGGCGATGAGGAGATTGGCTCAGAGTTTGTCTGAGATGAAATGCTCTCGTCTCGAGGCGATGTTGTTGGAAGGTTCATTCGATTCGAAGGTTAATGATAGGAACAAAGTCCTTCGGAAGTAAAAATCTGCCTCCCTGGTGCTGTGATGATAAGTGTCGATTGCGTTTGGGAGAAGTTTGAATAGATTAATTTAGAATGAGGATATTTATCGTGACTTTCTGTTTGCTGTCATTGTCGGTTGTTGCTCTGGCAGTACCCAATGCAGCGATTTTGGAAAAGGGGAAAGCGCTCTACAATGGTGCGGGTTCCTGTGTGGCGTGTCATATGGAGGACGGGAAAGGGCAGCCCAGTTCGGTTCCACCATTGACCGGTAGTGATTGGTTGGATGACCCCGATCGGACAATCGCCATTGTGCTCCGCGGGTTAGCTGGCCCGATTAAGGTGAACGGTAAGCGCTACTATTCTGCGATGCCGCCGCAGCTCCTCTTCGATGATGAAAAGATCGCGCATATTGTTACCTACGTGAACAACGCATGGGGAAATAAGGGCGCGGAGGTTTCCCGCGAGCAGGTCGCGAAGGCACGGGCGGAGTTACCGGTTGCGGTTTATACACCAGAGGCGATCCTGAAGGCCTTTCCTTTTGATAAGAGGAAGGGGAGGTCCAATGGGACCTTCAAGCCGGACTTTGACGATGTTCTTGCCGACGTGACTGTGCCGGTGGTATACCGCACCTTCATGCCGGGAGCCTCACCGGCAGCCTTCGCGGTGGCGCTTCCGGGGAATCAGTTTTATTGCTGGGATGCGGGCGAATGTCGCCTGCGATATGTTTGGTCGAAAGGGGGTTTCATTCGGGGGAACCAAGTGCATTGGTCCAGCAACGGAAAGCCGGTGGCCCAATTCAATGGAATTCCGTATTATCGGGCTCGGTCCAGCCTGTTGAAGCCCGAGGATTACCAGTATTTGGCCGAGTCTGGGCGTAGGACTCCTTTTTATGATACGACGGAAGCCGTTGATTTTCCGATTCTCGTCGAGGGAATGAAGGAGTCCCCGAAATTCAAAGGATATCGTCTGATTCGCGGATATCCCGAGTTCCGGTATCAGCTTGGCAAACACGAATTCCGGGAATTGATCACCATGGCAGAGGGTAGGAAAGGGATCACGCGAAGGTTTTTCATGGAGCCGGAGGCTCCGATCACTTTCCGACTCACTCCGGATGAGGCGGCACTCGTTTCAACCTCCGCCGGAGTGATTCAAAAAGACGGAAGTTTCAAGCTGACAGCGAAGCAGGCCAAGGAATTCCACATCACAATTAACGAGAGGAATCCTCTTACACCACAACCTACAGGAATCACCAAATGAGACCTCTATTCTACTTTCTTTCTTTTTCGCTGATTAGTCAGTTTGTCTTGGCGGGCACGCCTCCGGCTTATCGAGTCACCAAGATTCCTAATCCACCGTCGAAGTTCGAGACCAAGCAAATCGATGGTTTGGATTTCCTTCCCGATGGACGCATGGCGGTTTGTTTACCGAGTGGAGAGGTCTTTCTTTATAGTCCTAAGAGTAAGAAATGGCAGCTCTTCGCAGAGGGTTTGCATAATCCTCTCGGGCTCATTGGAGAGTCAAATACATCCTTGATTATTTCGCAACGACCCGAGGTGACTCGGGTGAGCGATACCGATGGGGATGGAAAGGCTGATGATTTTGAGGTGCTCACGGACGCTTTCGGGATGTCCGGGAATTATCATGAATTTCATTTTACCCCGGTGAAGGATAAAGAGGGGGCGCTCTACTTCTCTCTGGGAACCGGGTCATCGGGAGACGGGATTCGTTCGATCGTGAGAGGGAAGTTTGATCCCCGGGGTCGCCCCGGGCGCATGCATGCCTCGACGCCTTATCGCGGCTGTGTGATGAAGCTGACCAAGGATGGGAAAACGATTCCTTGGTCATACGGGCATCGTACTCCTAACGGTTTGGGCCTCGATCTGGAGGGGAATCTCTTTGTGACCGATAATCAGGGAGATTGGGTCGGTTCGAGTAAGTTGTTTCATGTCAAAGAAGGGCGCTTCTATGGACATGTAGCCAGCCTGACGTGGAAGAAAGGATTCAAAGGTGCGCCTTTGGAGGCCGATCCCAGGGAGTTGGCCAAGATGCGAAGTCGGGCTGCGGTGGTATTTCCGCATGGATCGATGGCGAACTCTCCAACACAGGTTCTTGCGATTACCCCTGAAGCCAAGTTTGGTCCCTTCACGGGGCAGCTACTTGTGGGTGAGATGAACCGGAATCGCATTGTCAGAGTGATGCTGGAAGAAGTAGACGGCGAATTGCAGGGGGCCTGTGTTCCGTTTATCGATGGCGGCGCATTAGCCAGAGGCTGCAATCGCATGGCTTGGGCTCCCGATGGCAGTCTCTATGTGGGGCACACCAAGCACACTTGGGCTGGTGGCGAGGGGATTTCCCGCGTTGAATGGAATGGCGAGGATCCTTTCGAGGTCGCTTCGATGAAGCTGATGAAGGATGGTTTTCGTTTTAGCTTTACCAAGCCGGTTGACCGAGAGCTTGCTGAAGATCCTGCGAATTGGCCGTTTAAGCGCTACTATTACAAATACCACAAATCCTATGGCTCCCCGCAAACTGGGGTTACCCCGATTGAGGTTGAATCGGTGGAGGTTTCCAAGAACGGTAAAACGGTCATGGTTCGTCTGAAGGAGTTGAAGGCCTGGCATATTCACGAAGTGAACATCAGGGGCTTGAAATCGGCGGATGGAACGTCGCTGGCCAATTCCTATCTGGCCTACACTCTCAATCGCTTGCTTGAGAATACCCCACCAGATCCTCTCCATGTGAGTGGGAAAGCCTCTCCGAAAAAGACTCTTCAAGGAGAGCCGGTTAAAGTGATTGATCCGATTGGGACGGTTTATCAGGCCGAGGATGCAAAACGCCGTGGGGTGGGGCTCGCAACTGGACATAGCGGATTTACCGGGAGAAATTATGCTGATTTTGGGGAGGGAGAGCAGTCAATCGGGTGGACCGTCGAAAGCGCCAAGAGCGGGCAGGGAAAAATTCTTATTCGTTACGCTCTTGGAGCAAGTAAGCGCCCGCTCAAGTTGATTGTGAATGGAAAAGATGTCGGTATTTTGCCATTTCCCCCCACCGGGGATTGGAAAAAGTGGGGTGATCTGATCAGTCCGGTGACCTTGAAGAAGGGGGAGAACAAAATTGTCCTTCAAACGAATGGTGCCAGTGGAGGGAACATTGATCATCTTCAGGTGGTTGAACCGTAGTGCTGTGCCGGAGCTCGGCGTTCCCCGGGGAATAAACCTTGTTCTCGATGAGCAATTTATCATTGTTGGGGAATGATGCGTATCCGTCTTGCTAGTTTGTTTGCTACCCTCTCGCTCGGTAGCGCCCTGGGCGCGAAGCCCAACATTATCATGATCATGGCCGATGACATGGGCTATGAAACGGTGGGGGCGAATGGGTGTGAGGACTACAAGACACCAAATATTGACAAGATGGCAAAGAGCGGGATGCGTTTCACCAATGCCTTTGCCAATCCGATTTGCACTCCTTCGCGGGTGAAGTTGATGACGGGGAAATTCAACGTTCGGAATTACACCCAGTTTGGCTACCTCGATCATGATCAGAAAACCTTCGGAAATTACTTTCGCGATGCGGGATACAAGACCTGTATCTCGGGGAAGTGGCAACTGGGGAATGGAAATGAAGGGCCCTCGCATTTTGGTTTTGATCAATCCTGCCTCTGGCAATTAAAGAAGGGAAATAGCCATACCATCGACGGCAAGAAATACGACAGTCGCCACACCAGTCCGGATTTGACCATCAACGGAGAATACAAGGAGTTTCGAAATGGCGAGTTTGGTCCGGATGTTTGCGTTGATTTTATCGAGAAATTTCTCGGGGAAAGCAAAGACGATCCTTTCTTTATATATTACCCCATGATTCTCCCGCACTGTCCCTTCGTCCCGACTCCGGGCACGCCGAATTACGATCCCAAGTCACCGGGGAGCCCGAGTTACAAAGGGGACGCCAAGTATTTCAAAAATATGGTCGAGCACGTTGATAAGCTGGTGGGGAGGATCGTTTCCAAAGTTGATGCTCTGGGGCTATCCGAAAACACCTTGATCGTGTTTACAGGTGATAATGGCACGGATTCGCCAGTTGTGACGTCCTGGAAGGGAAAGAAGATCGCAGGAGGCAAAGGGAAAGGGAATGATGACAGCGGAGTGCGAACGCCATTCTTTGTGACGATGCCGGGGACGGTGCAGGCAGGGAAAGTGAGCGATGAGTTGGTTGATTTTTCCGATCTGTTGCCGACCTTCTGTGAATTGGCTAAGATTGATTTTTCTGCTGATAAGAATCTCGATGGGGTTAGCTTGTTGCCAAGCTTAACAGGTAAAGGGGAGCGTGATAAACCATGGTCTTATTTGTTCTACAGTCGGAATGATGGTTCGAGGGAAGCTTCTTCGGTAGTGGTGCGAAATGCCACGCATTTGGTTTTTCGAAAAGGTGGTCCGACGAAGGAGGTGCAGTGTTTCAACTGTGCGATTCCTTTTGAAAGGAAGCTTCACGAAGTGCAGGACCAGAGTGAGGGGGATCGCCAGGTTTATGCCGAATTGACCAAGGTGATGAAGGATTACGATGCTCGTTTTCAAAGTGAACTGAGCGAGGAAGCGGTGGCGAAGTGGCAGAAGAAGAGGAAGAAAAAGTAGGAGTCCGGCGCCTCCAAAATTTCAGGGTAGGACAGATGATTACAGCATTGGTTTTGACGAGGGTCACCCGGTTGATCCAAAGGGACCCAAAGAGAAATTCAGCGGAAAGATTTTGCAGTTGCAGTTGGTGTAGGCGGACCGCTGGGACCGATCACTCGGATTGATGGAAATTCTGCGATTGTGTGGGCTTGTTCCTTCTTCTATCACCATCGCGATGAGAAATCGTATGGGGATTTTAAGGTTTGTCTTGTTGACGTTTTTGGGATGCGGCGGTCTGGAGGCTCAGGATACTCCTGAAATCTTCGAAGCTGAGATTGTCATCTACGGTGACGCGGCGGTTGGTGTCACCGCGGCAGTTCAGGCGGCCAAGATGGGGAAGTCTGCTTTATTGATATCCCAGTATGGGCATCTCGGGGGGATGACCAGTAGTGGACTTGGGTGGACTGATATTGGAAATTCAAAGATTCTGGGCGGTCTTTCCCGGGAGTTTTATCATCAGGCCTATCTGCACTATCAAAAGCCGGAAGCCTGGGTTCAGCAGAGCAAAGACCTTTTTCCAAAGAAAGGGCAGGGGGCGCCGACCTTCGATGATGCCACTGGATTGGCTTCGGTTTTTGAGCCCAAGGTTGCCGAGATGATTTTTGACAAGTGGATTGCCGGGGCAGGCGTCCGCGTTGTGAAAGGTCGTTTGAAGTTGGAGAAGGGAGCGGAGATGGATGGGGAACGCATTACGGGAATTCATCTTGAAGGCGGGCAGCGCATCAAGGGGAAGATGTTTATCGATGCGTCGTATGAGGGTGATTTGTTGGCTGCTGCGGGAGTGAAGTTTGTCGTCGGGCGTGAAGCAAATTCCCAGTATCAAGAAGTGTCAAATGCGATCACCAAGCCGGTGCACGGAAATAATTTACGGAACGGGATCGATCCCTATCGGGTTCCGGGCGATGCTGCGAGCGGGTTGCTACCTGGGGTGAACCAGTTTAACGAGGCGGAAATCGGGGCGGCGGATCATCGATTGCAGGCATTTTGCTATCGAATGTGCCTGACGGATGCTCCTGAAAACCGGGTGAAAATTTCCAAGCCCAAGGGCTACAAGGAGGAAGATTATGAGATTCTTTTTCGGTCGATTGCGGCGGGTCAGAAGAGCCACTTTTTTAAACTCTCCCCGATGCCGAACCGTAAAACCGACTCCAACAATATCGGCGGGATCTCTACGGATTTTATTGGAATGAATTATAGTCCGCTTGCTCCTGATCATTCGGATTACTGGAACTGGACAACGTTGTCGCATAAGGAGCGTGAGGTCCTTGCCGGCAGGCATCGGGAGTGGCAATTGGGTTTGGTTTGGAGTTTGCAAAATCATCCCCGTGTTCCGGAAGGAATGAGAAAGCAGAATGCCCGTTGGGGGCTTCCAAAAGACGAGTTTGTTGATAACAATCATTGGCCCTACAATCTCTATGTTCGAGAGGGTCGGCGGATGGTTTCCGATTTCGTCATGACCGAGCACCAGTGCCGACAGAATCCAAAGTATCCTGCCGTGGAGGACTCCGTGGGGATGGGTGCTTACACCATGGATTCCCACAACGTTCAGCGAGTGGTTTACAAAGGGAATTTGAAAAATGAGGGTGACATCCAGCGGAGCTTGGGTGGCAAACCCTATCCGATCTCTTACAAATCGATTGTTCCGGCCAAAGGGGAATGTGAAAATATTTTGGTTCCGTGGTGTCTCTCGTCATCACATATTGCCTTCGGCTCGATTCGGATGGAGCCGGTTGGCATGGTCCTCGGACAAAGTTCCGCGACGGCTGCTGCAATCGCGATCGATGACAAGGTTTCGGTTCAGGAAGTAGACTACAAAAAGCTAAAGGTCCGGCTTATTCAGGATGGACAGAAGCTTTGAGGTCGTGTGGGTTGAAATAAAAAGGGCTCATATTTCGATGAGCCCTTTTTGAATGGGGGGTGATGAATGGCAGATACTAGTATTTGCGCTTCGGAGACTGGATGGCCTTTTGCACCTCGGAGGGGAGCCCGCTATCAGCGAGCCACTCGGCGGCGGCTTTCGGGTTGCGGCGAAAGTAGGATTGTCCGGCTCTGGTGAGGGACTGGTTGCGAAGAGTTGGGTCGCTGATGTCGCTGGCCCAGGCGATGGCTGTTTCCGGGTCTTGTCGAGCGTAGCCGTCGGCAAATCCTTTGATGGCGAAATCGCGTTTGGGGGAGTCGGACATGGTGAGGAGGTAATTTCCGGCGGCGACGGGGTCTCGGTCTTCCCAGTCATCGAAGGCGGAATTGAGACCGTATTTCTGGCCGTCGCCTTCGGGAAGTTTATCGAGCCAGGTGACGGCAGCCATTGGGTTTTTCTCGGCCCATTCGCCTCCGACTTCGCGAACGGCTCTGGCGGCATAATCCCGATCGGCGAATTTTTCAATCCAAGCTGCGGCCGCTTCGGGGTCCGTGCGGACGTAACGGGAGGCGACGGTGTTCATGGCGGCTCCTTTCAGTGGGCCCTCAGGAAGGGATTCAGTCCAGATGGAAGCTCCGACCAGACCATCGGACCGCAGAGCTTCGCCGGCGACGATAGACATAAGGCGGTCGGCATCCTTGCGTCCTTCGATGGCGAGGGAGGAAACGTATTCCGCGGCTTCATCGCGATTCCGGTCGGCGAGACCGGTGACGATGCCGCTTTCGAGGAAGGCTTTTTGTTTGAGGAGGTCTTCGGGGAGCTCGGTCAACATGGCGATGGCTCCTTTTGGGTCGTTGGCGGCCCATCCGTTGATGATCCGATAGAGATCCTGCCGAAGGGCCTCTTTCTTGACGTTACTGCCTGTAGTATCCGTGGTCATGGCATCGGTAAAGGCTGCTCTTCCGGCGATGGCACCCCAGGCGTAGTTAAAGTCGGCCCATTCACGGGGTGAATGATGATACTTATCCCCGAGTTCGGTGAGTTGAGCTCGAATGGCGGAGGCGTTTTCCGCGGTCATTCCTTCAAGGAGCTTGCTGAAAGCGAGGCGTCGCTTTACGGGATTGGGATCGGTGAGGGCTTCTTTGGCGAGAACCTCGATGCCATCCTCTGAGAAGAGAGCTCCTCCAAAGATTTGAGCGATGAGAGCTTCCTCTTCTTTTGATGAGCCTGAACGGCTATTTCGACGGGAGTTGGGATTAGAAGGATTGGAACTGCTTCCGCCTCCGTCACGATAGAGCCGGGAGGATGATTCCGATCTCCCCGGGGTGTCGGCGGATGAATTTTCGCTGGAATCTTTGCTCCAGCGGGTGCCGATGAAAAATGCGGTGATCAAGGCGAGCAGCCAAGTTCCGTGGACTTTTAAGAATGTATTATTCATGGCGCTCATTGTTAGGCTTGGTATTTGTATACCACCTTGAGGAGCTAAGACGGGGAGCGGTGAAGATTCCTTTCAAAGCGTGAAGTCTTCCTGTCTTCCCCTCACAAAAAAAGCTCCCGCAGGATGATCTCGAGGAGCTTTTTGAAGTCTTGAAATCAGGAATCGAGCGGCGTCGGCGGCGTAAGAGAGCCCGGCCGGTTAGGCTAAGGAGTCCGAGCGAGGTAGGCTCGGAAATTAAGGTAATGCCATTGTCCCTGATATCTTGGATCGCGGTCTGGTCGACGGCTTCGTCCCAGATGGTGACATCAAGGACGGGCAGGAGCTTGAGGAGGATCATTGATTCTCTTGGCTAAAGATCTTCCCGCGTGACGGTGTATTTCCGGGCGCATCTCGGGCATTGGATGGAGATGGCGGGGTCGTCGCCGAAGAGTTCCTCGGGTTTTTCTTTCCAGGCGGAGAGTGAGGGGAGGATGCGCTCGAGGCTGCAGCCGCACGCGAATTTGAATTTGCGGGTTTCGAGGGTTTTGTGCTCCTCGGTTTCAGTGAGAGTGGAGACTTGCTCGGTAGTGAGGGCGGCGAACCATTCTTCATCGAAGTCTGGTTGGGCTGCGATGAGGACGTAGTTGTCGTCGGGGAGTTTGAAGAGCTTGCCGGGGCGTTGTTCCGATTGGTCGTAGAAGTGTTGCAGCCACTCAACGGGATCGGTGGTGTCGACTTCGATGGTTGAAAGGCGTGGCTCGGCGCCCGGAAGAGTGGTTTGGGAGTATAGGAAATTACGGTCGGGTTCGCGGACGTCTTCGGTGAAGAGGCGACCGGTGATGTATTCGTTGGTGGACGATCCGGTCGCAAAAAAATTGACGCGAGGCGCCCGGATGTTGGCGGTCCAGGCGATGGTCTCGGCCCAGGGCCGGGCGGTGAGGTGGAGGGTTAGGGTGGCAAGGAGGTCCTTGAGCGGCGTGTCGAGATTTTCGGGATGGCGTTGGCCGATGTCCATCAGGTGAAGATAGTAGTCGGTGAAGATGGGCGTGAAGTTCGCGCGTACAGCGAGGACGTTGCGATGGCGGATGAAAATGGATTCAACCTTGGTGAATTCGGCGACGGCTTCGGGCATGACTTAAATAAGTTGTGAAGAGGTGTTTTCTAGATCGGCTTCGAGTCGTTCCCGCGCAGCAGCGAAGTAGCCGTCATCGATTTCAAATCCAGTAAAATGTGCAAGCTTCATTTGCTGGGCGGCGAGAGCGGAAGTGCCGATGCCGAGGAATGGGTCGAGGAGGTGAGTGGACCCGGTGACGCCGTGGATAGTGAGACATTGCTTCACGAGGTCGACGGGGAAAGTTGCGGGATGCGGGCGGTCCTTGTCGCGCGACATGATGGTGTCGTAGGGCATAAACCAGGTGTTGCCACGGCAGCGTTTGTCATTTCCGTCGGTGTGGGCCCAGCGCTTGATGTTGCTTTTGTCGGCATAGGTGACCCCGGCCTCGCGGCGTTGGAGGGGAACGTCGCCGGATTTGGTAAGGTGAAAAATGTATTCGTGGCAGTCGTTGACGAAGCGCTTCGAATTAATGGGCTTGAAGTGGCCGGCGGAAATTTCTTCGCCTTTCCTGGTGTTAATCGTGATCGATTTGATCCAGTGAAAGGTGTTTTGAAGAATGAAGGCGGGCGATTCTTCGGTAAGAGCGAGGAGGAGCTGATGGGGGAGAAGCGGATTCTTGGGCGCGCCCCCGAGATTGAGAAAGAAGGAGCCGCCGGGCTTGAGCAGGCGATGGACTTCGGTAGCCCATTCATGGCACCAACGGATGAACTCTGAACGCTTCGAGGTGTCTTTGTAGGTGCCGTAGTTGATGCCGATGTTATAGGGCGGGGAGGTGACGACGAGATCGACGGATTCGTCGGGCATGGCGCGCATTCCGGCGAGGCAGTCTTCGTGGTGAAGGTCGATCACGCGTTAATCATTGTGGGGCTTTGGATTTCAGGGGAGTAAAAAAAGTTAAACAATCGTTTGAAAATCTTAAAAACAGATTTAAACAAGTGTTTGAAACGAGATGGCGATCGCAGAAGAGCAATTAACGGGAACAAAGAAATCCTTGGTGGATGCGGCGGCCACACTGATTGCGGAGAGAGGGTTTGACGCGGTCACGGTGCGGGAAATTACCGGGAAGGCTGATACAAATATCGCTTCGGTAAAATACCATTTCGGTTCGAAAGAAGAGTTGATCGATGCGGTGGTGGCGAATTTTGTCTCGCCGGTGAATATGGGACGGTTGGCGAGAATTGATAAGCTAGAGGAGGCGGGTGATTTTTGTGCCGAGGATTTGCTGCGGGCCTTTTTGGAGCCAATGCTTTCGCAAATCAAAGGAAGCCCTCTGAGTGAAAAATTATTTTGTCAGCTGATGGGAAGGGTAATTGGCGAAAGGCCATATGAATTTCCGGAGCAGGTGATGGGACAATTTCGCGAAGTGGCAGCGCGCTATGTACCAGCCTTTATTAAAGCCGAGCCTGGTCTCACTGAAGAGGATGTCTTTTGGCGGATTCATTTTTCCTTCGGAGTGATGTCGAACATGCTCACCAATGGCGAGCTTCTCAAAAAAGTGGCGAGCGGAAAAGTGGGAGAAGAACAGCTTGAAAAAACACTAAGCCGGGTGATCGATTTTTGTGCTGCCGGATTTAAACAGGGAGGAACGAAGAGATGAAATTATTGGCGACAGGATTGGTTTTGGTTTTGGCGGGATGTGCGGCGAAAAGTCCGGAGTCGCGTATCGGAGAACACGGACAGGAAACTCCGGGAAGGTGGGCTGCAAGGAGGGAGGCCCGCGCCGGGATTGATACCAATTGGGTGAGCCGGATCGGCGGGCGTCAGGCCTCGTTGTTTGTGGGGGAGGCGTTTCAGTCCAACCCTAATGTGAGAATTGCTGCGGAGAGAGTGAACCGGGCCATTGCCGCGGCCAAGACAGCGGGGGCGTCGATGAATCCGCAGATTTCTGCGGGTCTGAATGCCAATCGTTCGAAGCAGGTCTTCGTGGGATTTCCGTTTGGCGGCGGCGGGGTGCCTTCCTCGCAGTTTAGTAGTTTTGGATCTGCTCTCTCGGTTTCGTGGGAGCCGGATATCTGGGGGTTTGCCCGTGCGGGGCGGGCTTCGCTGGTTTCTTTGGCTCAGGCAGAGGGGCAAAACTACCGGGCGGTGAGGGCCTCTCTGGCGGCGCAGGTTTTGCGAGCTTGGTTGGCGGTGACGGAGGCCAATGAGCAGATCGCCCTGGCAAAAGAGGCGCAAGAGTTACGTGAGACGACTTTGGAAATTGTGCGCGATCGGTTTTCCAGTGCGCTCTCGGAGCATGGTGGGTCGGCTGCGCAATTTCGCCTTGCCGAGAGTGAGCTAGCGTCCAGTAAGGCAATGGTCGCGCAGCGGGAAGGCGAGCGGGCCCAAGCTGTTAGGCAATTGGAATTATTGATGGGGCGGTATCCCAAAGGAGCTCTCGGCAACACGCAAAAACTTCCCAAGGTTCCGGCAATGCCACCGGCTGGTTTGCCTTCCGAGCTCTTGCTACGCCGGCCTGATATCTTGGAGGCCGAGCGGAAATTTGCTTCGACCGGAAAAATGTTAAAGCAGGGCGAGTTGGCCTTTTATCCGAGCTTTTCTCTTACCGCGCAAACCGGAAGATCGACGGAATCATTCAAAAACCTGCTGGACTCGGATTTCGGAGTCTGGTCACTGGCAGGGAACTTGACGCAACCGATTTGGGCGGGTGGAGCGTTGCGTTCGGAGTATAGTCGCTTGAAATCGGACGAGCGTTCGGCGCTGGCGAGCTTTCAGGGAACGGTGTTGCGAGCTTTTGGGGAGGTCGAGCAGGCGCTGGCAGCGGAGAGGTATTTGGTCCGTCGGGAGGAGGCGCTCATAAACGCCTCTCAATCGTCCATTGCGGCGGCGGATGCGGCGAAGGCTGACTATTCCGGTGGCACGGGAGATGTTCTGACGCTGATCACAGCCCAATCGAATCGTATTAACCTGGCTTCGCAATTAGTGACTCTGCGTCGTCTTCGTCTGGATAATCGGGTCACTCTTCATCTCGCTCTTGGTGGCGACTACCGTGTTGGAAATTAAAAGCTCATGAAAAAAGTCATCTTCTCTTCTTTTATCTTCATCTTGATCTGCGTTGTGGTCACAGGTCTGGTGATGGCTTATTTGGAAAAGACCAAGCCCATCGCTGAGAAGCGGGATGCGGAGGTCGTGACTCCATTTGTGGAAGTTGTCACGGTGCAGCGTAAGGATGTGCAGCTTGCTTTGAGGAGTGAGGGGGTTGTGTCGACTCTTCGCGAGACTGATCTCGCGGTTGAAGTAACTGGTCGGGTGGTTTTCGTTGATGAACGATTCGAAGCGGGTGGCTCGTTTAAAGCCGATGAGATTATTTTAACGGTGGATGATACCAACTACCGGGCCGCGAAAGCGCAGGCGCAGGCTGCACTCGCTGATGCGCGCCTCAATCAGGAGCAAGAGATTGCGCGTGGGGCACAAGCAGCCCGTGATTGGGAAAAGATTGGCGGGGGAGAGGTCGCGAGTGACTTGGTTCTTCGGAAACCATTTTTGGAGAGCGCCAAGGCCCGGGTTGTCTCGGCCCAGGCGGCTCTCGATAAAGCTCTGGAGGATATCCTCCGCACTTCGCTGAGAGCGCCTTTTGATTGTCGTGTCCGGAGTGCGAATCTGGATCTCGGTGCGATTGCTGTTCCGGGTAGTCCGATCGGTCAGGTTTATGACAATTCGAAATACATTGTGCGTCTTCCATTCTCACTGGATGACTACGCCAGTCTCCCCAAGGATGCGGAGATTAGGTTGTTTTCGGAAGTGGGCGGGCAAAAATATGAATGGGTTGCAACTGCTCTCTGGGAAGATGGTGATTTGGATCGGGCCACTTTGTCGGCTTATGTCATCGCGAAGTTTTATCCGAATGTGAATAACGGAAAGCGGTTTCTTCTGCCGCCTGCCGGGATGTTTGTGAAAGCCGAGGTGAGTGGCGCCGTACTGAAGCAAGTGGTTGCGGTTCCGCGTTCGGCGGTTCGGGGACGCAATGAAATCGCGGTGATCAACGAAAAGAACCAGCTTGAATTTCGCACGCTCGAGATTGTCCGGTCCACGTCCGGGATGATTTATGTGAAGTCTGGAGTCGAGGATGGAGAGCGTGTAATTATGACGAAGCTGGAACTTCCCGTGGAGGGAATGAGCCTCAAAGTCGTGGGAGACGAACCAGAGTCCTAAGTCATGGAGAAAGTAATTAAATGGTTCAGTCAGAACCACGTCGCGGCCAACTTTCTGATGTTGTTGGTGCTGTTGGCGGGCTTTGCAACCTGGTTTCAGCTTCGGAAGGAAATTTTTCCAGAAACCTCGTTCGATGCGGTGGTGGTCAGTGTTCCGTATCCGAATGCCACGCCAGATGAGGTGACCAATGGGGTGATCATTCCCATGGAGGAGGCCATTGCCGACATCGAGGGGATTAAGCGGGTGACATCCAACGCGAGCCGCAATGTTGGTGCGATGACCATTGAGGTCGAGACGGGGTATGAAACCCGCAACTTGATGGATGATGTAAAGACCAAGATCGACGCCATCGACAATTTTGCCGAGAATGCCGAACGTCCTGTTCTGGAGGAGTTGATCGTTAACCGCCAGATTCTGAGTTTGGCGATTAGTGCGGATACCGATGAGGCGAGCTTGCGAGAGTATGCCGAGACCGTTAGGGATGGTTTGTTAAATTATGAACCCGGAAATCCAAAAGGGGTGTCCCAAAAGCTCTCCCGGTTCCTCAAGGGCGATCCGGAGATCAAGAAGGTGGAGTTAGCGTCGGTGCGCGATTACGAAATTTCGATCGAGGTGTCCGAAGATCGCCTGAGGGAATATGGATTGACCATACAGCAGGTTGCGGCGGCGGTTCGTAAAACGTCTCTGGATTTACCAAGTGGATCGGTAAAGGCGGCGTCGGGAGAGATTGTGGTGCGGGGAATCGGAAAACGATACCGTGGCGCGGATTTTTTTGGGGTTGTGGTGAAGGCAAATCCTGATGGCTCTGTTGTGAAGCTCGAGGAAGTCGCTGAGATTATCGATGGGTTTGAAGATAGTGAATTGTCCTCTACCTTTAATGGAAATTCGGCGGTGGTGCTTCACGTCTTTAGCGTGGGGGAGCAGGATACGCTGACGATCGCGGCGCTGGCCAAGGAGTATATTGATGGGTTGGAAAAACCGCCCGGGGTAAACATTACTCTCTGGAATGATATGAGTCTCATGTTGCAAGGTCGGCTTGATCTCTTGAAGCGGAATATCGGGATGGGCCTGCTTCTGGTGCTTCTCGTGCTTGCTCTTTTCCTGCGTCCGAGTCTGGCCTTTCTGGTGGCTATGGGAATCCCGGTGTCCTTTGCCGGAGGGATGTGGTTGATGCCTGATTTTGGGATTTCCCTGAATATGATTTCGGCGTTCGCCTTCATCTTGGTTTTGGGAATCGTGGTCGATGACGCCATCGTGGTGGGTGAAAATGTCTATACCCGGATTCAAGGAGGGGAACATCCGAAAGAGGCGAGTTGGAAGGGAACCCATGAGGTGGGAGTAGTGGTGATTTTTGGGGTCCTGACTACCGCGATGGCATTTACGCCGATGCTGGGTTTGAGTGGGGTGAGTGGGAAGATCTGGCCAAATATTCCGCTGGTGGTGATTCCGGTTCTCTTGTTCTCCCTGGTGCAGTCGAAGTTTGTTCTTCCGGCGCATCTGGCACTGTTGAAACCCACATCAAACAAGGTGAGTCGCAATCCTTTGATGCGTTTGCAGAAATGGATTTCAGGAGGGCTCGAGCGATTCATTAAGTCGATCTACACCCCAACTCTGGCGCTCTGTCTTCGTTTCCGATATGTTGTTTGGGTTGCCTTTGTTGCCTTGGTTGTGATCTCTGCGAAGCTCGTGGAGACAGGGAGAATTCCTTTTGAGTTTATGCCCAAGGTCGAGGGTGAGATTCTTTCGGCGAAGCTCGAGATGCCCTTGGGCGTTCCATTCGCAGAAACCCAGGAGGCGGTTCGCCGGATTGAGGAGGCGGCCTTGCGGCTTGGGGCGGAGTTGAAGGATAATAACGGGAATTCGATTATCGTCAATCTCCTCGCGACCTCGGGAATGCAGCCGTTTCAGGCGGGATTGGCGCCGGGCGGAATTCCAAGCGGGACGCATTTGGGCGAGGTGACTTTGGAACTCGCAGCGGCCAAAGATCGTGATCTTTCAAGTGAAGAATTACGAATCAAATGGCAGGAGCTGGTAGGTGATATTCCCGGAGTTGTGGTGCTTGGCTTTAAGTCGGAGACGAATGCGGGAGGTAATGCCATCGATGTGAATTTGACCAGTCGTGATGATCAATTGCTCTCGGAAGCTGCGGCCTGGGCGACGGAGAAATTGCGCAAGGAATATCCCGGCGTGATTGAGGTTTCCAATTCGGATCGCCGTGGCAGGGAGGAATTTATTGTGAGAGATCTCACTGATCGAGGGAAGGCGCTGGGCTTTGATCTCGCTTCAGTGATGAGTCAGGTTCGTGATGGTTTTTACGGCAACGAAGTACAGCGACTTCAGCGAGGGCGTGACGAAGTGAAGGTGATGGTTCGCTACCCGGAAGCTGAACGAAAATCGGTGGCCAATATCGAATCAATGAAGTTGCGGGCGCCGAACGGTATCGTGGTGCCTTTGCTGGAGGTAGTGGAGCCCGACTATGGACGGAGTCCGGCTACGATTCGTAGAATTGACCGAAATCCAACTATTAGTATGTCGGGCGATGTGGACCGGACGAGTGGCTACAACGCCGACAAGATTCGCGACCGCTATCAGGAAGAAGTGCTGGATGTATTGGCCGAGAAGTTTCCCGGAGTGCGGTATTCCCTCGAGGGAGAGAAAGCCGCGCAGAGTGATAGTATCCGTGAGATGATGGTCGGGTTCGTTGGGGCTTTGCTGATGATGTATGTCCTGATGGCGATTCCATTGAAAAGCTACATTCAGCCGTTGATCGTGATGAGCGTCATTCCATTTGGCATTGTGGGGGGAATCGCGGGACACATTGTTATGGATATGAATTTAAGCATCATGTCGCTCTGCGGGATCGTGGCTTTGGCCGGGGTGGTGGTGAATGACAGTCTGGTTCTGGTCGATTACGTTAATCGAAGTCGGGACGAAGCTACGACGACTAAGGAAGCTGCGGTAATTGCCGGCGCGCGACGTTTTCGTCCAATTCTGCTCACTTCGTTGACTACCTTTGCTGGACTCATGCCGATGCTATTAGAGACAGACCTTCAGGCTAAGTTTCTCATTCCCATGGCCGTATCACTGGGATTTGGAATCTTGTTTGCCACTGCGATTACGCTCATTTTGGTGCCATCAATTTATCTAATTTTGGATGATGTGATTAATCTTTTCAGGGGGAATCGTGAGGTGGGCTCCCCGTTGAAGTGAATTAGGTTGGCAAATCAGAAATCTAGGTAAACTTGCACCAGATGTTTCTCGATGCTCTCGCTAGTGCCTTCCCCCAATCGTCTTATACCCAGCCGGAATGTTTGGCATTTACGCGCGAGACGGATGCGTTCCACAAATTGAGTAAACGGGGGCAGGGTATTCTTGGCCGGGTTCTCGGAGGAGAGTCGGGCATTTCGAAAAGGCATTTTTCGACAAGTCAACCTGCGGTGATGTTTGATGCGGGAGCACAGGAGTTGAATGAGTTTTTTGAGAGAGAAGCGCCGAAGTTGTCAGTGGAAGCCTTTTTAAATACGGGAGTGGATGTCGCGGAAATTGATGCGCTCATTGTGTGCACCTGCACCGGATACCTTTGTCCGGGAGTGAGCAGTCATGTCGCCGAGCAATTGGGGATGCGGGACGATGTTTATTTACAAGACATCGTCGGCCTAGGTTGTGGCGCGGCCATTCCGATGATGCGGGCTGCAGAAGGATTTTTGGCGGCAAATCCAGGGAAGAAAGTTGCGACGATCGCGGTGGAGATTTGTTCGGCCGCGCTCTATGTGAACGAAGATCCGGGTGTTCTGATCAGTTTGTGTTTGTTTGGAGACGGAGCGGCGGCTGCGGTTTGGTCGGATGAACAATCCGGTGGAAAGTGGCAGGTGGGAGGATTCCAAACGGTGCACGTTCCGGAGGAGCGGGAGAAGATTCGCTTCGTCAATGGAGGGGGCAAATTACAGAACAAACTTCACAAGAGCGTGCCGGGATTGGCGGCTGATGCGGTGAGTGCTCTCTGGGCAAAGCGGAGCGGAGATCCTTCTCAGGTGTTGGCTCATACCGGAGGACGCGATGTCATCGAGGCACTGGAAGAGAGGTTGGGGTGGTCTTTGGAGGAGACGAGAAAGGTTCTTAATGACTACGGGAATTGCTCCAGTCCATGTGTTTTATTTGCCCTGGAAGAGAGGCTTAAATCAGACTCGGTGGATGATCGGTATTGGCTGACGAGCTTCGGGGCTGGTTTTTCGGCTCATTCTTGCGAGATGTGGCGTTGACATGGGGCGGTCGCTCAGTGAGGTTGCCCGCGACATGACTATTAGAACGCGCTGGGCTCTTACCGGCATTTTAAGTGGTGCCCTTGGGTTGACTGCGGTCGCTCAAGACCCCGCAAAGCCCGGCAAGGAACAAGAAGCAGAGCCGGCGGCTCCTGCAGCTCCCAAAGAAAACCCAGCCTTCAAGGCTCCGGCTGATGTGGCGGCAGTGCCCGCCGATGCGCAAAAGACCGAGTCCGGTCTGGCCTTTAAGATTCTCAAAGCGGGAGAAGGCAAGGAGAAGCCCAGCAAGTGGGACAAGGTGAAAGTTGATTACACCGGATGGCAGTCTTCGGACGGAAAGATGTTTGATAGTTCCTTGAAAGCTCGCCGTCCCGGCCAGGTTCCCGAGCCTGCGGAATTCGCGCTTTTTCAGGTGATCCCCGGTTGGACCGAAGGGCTTCAGCTTATGGTTGCCGGTGAAAAGCGTCGCTTCTGGATTCCCGGAGAGTTGGCCTACGGAAATGAGCCAAGTCCCCAGGGGCGTCCTTTTGGAATGCTCGTCTTTGACGTGGAGCTTCATTCTTTCACCAAATCCAACGTTCCCGATGCTCCCAAGGAATTGACTGCGCCAGCTGATGCCGAAAAAACCGAATCCGGTTTGGCGTCCAAAATACTGGAGGCCGGAACGGGCAAGGAGAAGCCAAGTGCTTCCGATGTTGCCACCGTGAATTTTAGTGGTTGGAAAAAAGACGGCGATCTTCTTCACAGCACCATGATCGATGGGCAGCCGAGCCAAATTAAGATCGACCAGGTTCCTATCAAAGGATGGACGGAAGCTCTTCAATTGATGGTCAAGGGCGAGAAGCGTCGCTTCTGGATTCCTGCTGCGCTGGCTTTCGGTAACGAAGGTCCTGAAGGCACTCCAACCGGCGATTTGATCTTTGATATGGAACTGGTTGACTTCAAGTCGACACCGAAGCCCCCGCCGGCTCCCAAAGCTCCGGATGCTCCTGCTGATGTTGCCGCCGCACCTGGTGATGCTTTCAAAACCGATTCCGGCTTGGCGAGCAAGGTTCTCAAGGCTGGTGAGGGAACCGCCACTCCTGGTGAGGATGATTTTGTGAAATTCGATTTCTCAGGTTGGAAGACCGATGGCTCATCTGTGGGATCAAGCAAAATGCCCAATGGTCGCCCCATGGCGATGCCTCTTTCCAAGGCCCCGATCAAAGGATGGACCGAAGGGATTCAGTTGATGAAAAAAGGCGAGACTCGTCGTTTTTGGATTCCTGCTGCTCTGGCTTTCGGGGATGCAGGACAGCCGGGAGCTCCCACCGGTGACTTGGTTTTTGATATTGAGCTTCTTGAGTTCAGTGCTCCCATTGCGGCTCCCGACGACGTCGCAGCAGCTCCGGCTGACGCGGAAAAGACCGAGTCTGGATTGGCATCGAAAGTTCTTAAGAAGGGAACAGGCGAGAAGAAGCCAACTGCGACCGACTCCGTTACGGTGCACTACACCGGTTGGCGTGCCGAGGATGGTAAAATGTTTGATAGCTCGGTTCAGCGTGGCGAACCCTTTACCTTCTCTTTGCGAGGCGGGGTGATTAAAGGCTGGCTTGAAGGAGCAAAGTTGATGGTTGAGGGCGAAAAGCGGCGCTTTTGGATTCCCGGTAATTTGGCCTACGATGGTCAGGATGGGCGCCCCCAGGGTGTGCTCGTCTTCGATATCGAGGTCCTCAAAATCGGCCAGTAGATCGCCTCGAACGATTTCAAACGGCCTGTTGCCACGTGCAGCAGGCCGTTTTTTGTTTGCGGAAATGTCCCCAGCGGTTACTGGCCTCTCATGAGTGACGAACTGAAGACTCCCGATGACGTAGCCGCAGCCCCCGCCGATGCCGAGAAGACTGCTTCCGGTCTGGCCTCCAAGGTTCTCAAGGAAGGTTGCTGCACTGATCATCCGGGACCGCGTGACACCGTAAAGGTGCACTACACCGGCTGGCAGGCTTCTGATGGCAAGATGTTCGATAGCTCGGTCAAGCGTGGCGAGCAGATTACTTTTCCTCTCAATCAGGTGATTCCCGGCTGGACCGAGGGGGTGCAGTTGATGGTCGTGGGTGAAAAACGACGTTTTTGGATTCCTTCCGAGCTGGCCTACGGTGAGGTGCCCCAACGACCTGGTGCTCCGGCGGGGGATTTGGTCTTTGATGTCGAATTATTCGAAATCGAAAAGGCCGCTCCGACACCCGAAATTCCTGAGAATGTTGCGGAAGCTCACGAAGATGCGATCACCACCGATTCCGGGCTGGCGGTTCATCACATGGAGGAAGGTCAGGGAGATACTCCCGGCCCCAAGGATGTTGTGACGGTTCATTTTAGTGGCTGGACCCTTGCGGGCGAGTTGGTGGAAAGCACCGCGCTTCATCAAGGCCCTGCTCAATTCAAATTGGATCAAGTTTCCATCAAAGGATGGGTTGAAGGACTTCAGCTGATGAAGGTGGGTGGGAAATCCCGCTTCTGGATTCCCGCCGCTCTGGCTTTTGGCGAAAATCCACCGCAAGGAGCCCCAACGGGTGATCTCACCTTTGATTTCGAACTCCTCGATGTCGCCCCGGCTCCGGAAGAGCCCAAGGGAATTGATGCTCCCGATGATGTTGCGGCAGCTCCCGATGATGCCGAAGTAAGCAGCAGTGGCTTGGCTTCCAAATTGCTCAAGGCCGGCTCCGGTTCGGTCCACCCGAAGGCGGTTGACAAAGTGCTCGTACATTACACCGGCTGGACCACCGACGGTAAGATGTTCGATAGCTCCGTGGCACGTGGCGAGCCCATTTCTTTCCCGCTCAATGGTGTGATCGAAGGTTGGACCGAGGGTGTTCAGCTCATGGTGGAAGGAGAAACCCGTCGTTTTTGGATTCCCGGGAAAATGGCCTATGGTGAGAAACCCAGCCGCCCCGGAGCACCCGCCGGCATGCTCGTCTTTGACGTCGAGTTGATCAAAATCGGGGGGTAGCGGTCGAAAGATAAAATCTATCGGTCTTCGTATTTGCGGGGTCGGGACATCTGCACCATTATCGCGCTGTGCTACTGGATATTTGTTGGATCTTTCTGGGACTTGTTTTGCTTTACTATGGGGCGGAATGGTTGGTGAAGGGATCATCGGAATTGGCCATCAGGCTCGGGATCAGTCCGCTCGTGATTGGTTTGACGGTGGTGGCTTTTGGAACGAGTGCGCCTGAATTAGTGGTGAGTATTAAGGCCAATTGGAGTGGCCAGGGGGGCATGGCGATTGGCAATGTCGTTGGCTCGAATATTTGTAACATCTGTTTGGTGCTGGGCATTGGAGCGGCGATCTTTCCGTTGGCCATTCACCGGCAGGTAATTCGGCGGGAAATGCCGATCCTTCTTGTGGCAACCATTGTGTTTTCTCTGATGCTTCGCAATGGAGAGATCGAGCGTTGGGAAGCAGCCATTCTCGCGGTGGGAATTATCTTCTATGTCATCTTAAGTTTAATCGAGGCACGAAGTGAGTCCGGTGCTGATTGTTCCGAGGAAGTTCCTCCCGAGATGATCGAAGAAGTGCAAAAGAGTGGAGTCGGGCGGATTTTTTATGATCTCCTTCTCATCATTCTGGGTGCAGTTCTTTTAGTCGTGGGAGCGGATCGCATGGTTTATGGAGGGGAGCATGTGGCGCGGGCTTTTGGAGTCTCCGAGGCCGTGATTGGGCTCACTTTATTTGCTTTCGGAACTTCTCTGCCGGAACTCGCGACCTCGGTGGTTGCCGCGATGAAAAAGCAGGGCGATATCATCGTGGGGAATGCGGTGGGGTCGTGTGTTTTTAATCTCCTTGCCGTGGTGGGAATTGCCGGATTGGTCGCGCCATTGAAAGCTGATGGAGTTACCGTGATCCATATCGGGGTGATGTTGGGCGCCGCCATTATTCTCATGCCCATGATGTGGCATCGTATGAAGCTGGACCGGTGGGAGGGATTGCTTCTTTTCGTGGGATATCTTGGCTTTGTTGGCTGGTTGGTCTCTGCTTCCTGAGCTTGCCGATTTGCCGGTGATGGTGTCAAGTCGGCCCGTGCTCAGCTTACTTGCCACATACGTCCATAATTTGGACCCCGTCATTTTTGGGATTAACGAAAAAATTGCCCTGCGATGGTACGGGCTTTCCTATGTGGTCGGATTTGTGGCGGCCTACTACATTCTTACACGTCTTGCCCGGAAGAAGCTCTGGGTGGTTGGGCCGGAGAAGGTTGGAGATGTGGTGACCTATACCGCGCTTTTCGGAGTCTTTTTGGGAGGACGTCTGGGCTATGTATTTTTCTACATGATTCCCGAGCGGGGATGGGGCGTGATCGAGGAGGATCCCATGATCATTTTCAAAGTCTGGGAAGGGGGCATGGCTTCTCATGGAGGAATTCTGGGCATCATGGTGTTTACTTTGTTCTACGCGTGGAGAAACAAACTTTCCTGGCCGGGTTTGGGCGACGGAATCGCGATTGTTGCTCCGCTGGGAGTGTTCTTTGGTCGAATCGCAAATTTCATTAACGGAGAGCTCTACGGAACGACGACCGCAGCTTCGAATTGGTGGGCGGTGAAGTTTCCAAAGTCTCTCTTTGAGAGGGAAAATGCGGAAAACCTGCAGTTGGCGATACAGCAAGCTGCGACAAGCTCCCAAGAAGTCGGAGCAATTACGGCAACCCTCAAGCAGGATAACTACGAGTATTTTCATGTGACCGGAGAGGCCTATGAAAAAATCCTGGAAATCGGTCGTCGTGACCCGGAAGTATTAAAGGCTTTAGCTGATCACACTCCGGCCCGTCATGCTTCTCAGCTTTATGAAGGAGTTCTTGAAGGCGCGCTGATCTTCGCGGCTCTCTATGCGGTGCGCGTCTTTTTCCCGAGACTTGCGCATGGGGTCATTTCGGGTTGTTTCTTCATCAGTTATGCCATTTTCCGGATTTTGGTTGAGAATGTTCGCCAGCCAGATGCCGAGAAGATCATGGGGGTCACGAAGGGGCAGTTTTATTCCTTTTTCATGATCGCGGTGGGGATTGGCTTTCTGATTTATGCTGCTAAATCGAAGAAAGGTCTTTCAGTGAGTCGAGAGTAAGGATTGCCCCCTTGCCTCACATTTGCTAACCCGCGCCCTCAAATGCAGCGGGAAGCGATGAAAGAAGTGCGGGTATTCGCACCAGCAACGGTGGCCAATGTGGCTTGCGGCTACGATGTTCTTGGTTTTGCCATTGATGCACCGGGAGATGAAATCGTGGCCCGTCATTCACCGGAGCCTGGTCTCAGGATTACTAAAATCACCGGCGATGACGGGAAATTGCCACTTGAGGCAGAGCACAATACCGCCGGAGTGGCAGCGTTGGATTTGCTGAAGCATCTGGGTATGCTCGATCTGGGGATCGAACTGGAGATTCACAAGAAGATGCCTTTTGGCAGTGGACTGGGTTCCAGTGCCGCCAGTGCAGTGGCCGGGGCCTATGCGGTGAACAAGCTCATTGGCGAGCCGCTTACCAAGAAGCAACTTTTGCCCTTCGCGATGACTGGAGAGGCCAGCGCCGATGGGGCGTGGCATGCGGATAATGTCGGTCCCTGCCTGCTGGGAGGGGTTGTCTTCATTCGCGACAACGAGGAGTTGGATATCTCCCAGCTTCCCGTGCCTCGGAATCTCTGGGCAGCGGTGGTGCATCCTGACATCGAAATTTTGACCAAAGTGGCCCGGGAGATTTTGCCAACTGAAGTTCCACTGGCAAATGTCACCCAACAAATCGGAAACCTCGGAGGTCTGATCTGTGGCTTGATTCAGGAGGACTACGGCATGATCAGTCGTTCGGTGCACGACGTGATTGCGGAGCCCCGGCGACAGAAGCTCATCCCGGAATTTTACAAAGCCAAGAGAGCTGCCATGGGTGCTGGTGCTCTTGGATTCAGCATCTCGGGAGCAGGTCCAAGTGTCTTCGCGCTCTGCGAAGGAGAGGAGTCGGCTCAAAGGGTTGGGGAGGCGATTTCGGCAGTATTCACCAATGTTGATTTGGGAAATCAGCTCTATGTCTCCGGGGTAAATTTGGATGGCGTTAAAGTGATCGGCTAGTCATGTCCCAGCGATTTTATAGCACCAAAAGCCCCAGAGATTTTGTTGACGTCAAGGAGGCGGTCCTTCGCTCGCTCCCTGCAGACAACGGGCTCTACATGCCCGAGAAGATCGAACCACTTGGAGATGGTTTTTGGAATCGCTGGCGGGATTTGAGTCTCGGTCAGCTGGGTTTTGAAATTGCGCGTCAGGTTTTTCGCGAGAGCATTCCTGCGGAGCAATTGGAAATGATTGTGCATGAGGCAATCAATTTCCCGGCCCCATTGGTGCCGGTGAAAGAGAGGGAGTATGTCCTCGAATTGTATCACGGCCCGACCTTGGCTTTCAAAGATTTCGGTGCGCGTTTTATGGCCCGTCTGATGGGGTGGCTGACGAAAGATGACGATGGCTTACTTACGGTGTTGGTTGCGACCAGTGGAGATACCGGCGGGGCGGTTGCCAGCGCCTTTCACAAAGTGCCGGGAACACGTGTCATCATATTGTATCCCAAAGGGAAGGTGAGCGGTTTGCAAGAGAAGCAGCTCACGACTTTGGGCGACAATATTACCGCCTTGGAAATCGAAGGTACTTTTGATGACTGTCAACGTCTGGTGAAGTCGGCTTTTCTCAAGCGTGAGATGTCAGAGCGGATGAATCTTACTTCGGCGAACTCGATTAATATTTCCCGGCTCGTTCCGCAGAGTTTTTATTACTTCGATGCCGCGCGTAATTTGCCTGAAGGCGCGAAGCCGACCTTCGTGATTCCCAGCGGGAACTTTGGGAATCTCACCGCCGGATTGTTCGCGGAGGAGATGGGCTTGCCGGTGGAGCAATTTGTGGCCGCTACCAATCGGAATGATGTCGTCCCGGTATACCTCAAGGAAGGAGAGTATCGTCCGCGTCCGAGTGTGGCTACCATTTCCAATGCCATGGATGTGGGAGCGCCGAGTAACTTTGCTCGCATGGAAAGTATTTTTGGCTCCGAGTGGGGGCGGATGCGCTTACGGATTGCTGGCTTTGCCTACGATGATGAAATAACCCGGGATACGATTAGACGGGTTAAGGGGGAAACTGGATATACCCTCGAACCACATGGCGCTGTGGGTTGGATGGCTGCCGAGGCGTGGCGGAAAGATCATCCGGAGGCCCACACCGTCGTTTTGGAAACGGCTCATCCTTCGAAATTCCTCGATGTGATGGAAGAGGAACTCGGTAAAGGCGCGATTGAGATTCCCGAACGCCTGGCTTGTCTCGCTGATCGCGAGAAAGTGGCGATCCAACTGGGAACTGACGAATCAGCCTTTCAGGATTGGCTGGAGGGTCTGGAATAGCTCAAAATATTGCTTTTCTGGCCATTTTTTCTAATTTTTGCCTGTCGAATCGCGTTTTTGAAGATAGTTAACCTCAAGCCCCCAAACACACCTCACCCCACCCAATCATCATGAGCTTACACGCAGAACTCAGCCCTGAAACCCGCGAGCGCCTTGCTTCTCAACGTCGGTGGTCCACGATCACCAGCCTGCTGGTGGGCCTTTTGACAACTATCCTGATGGGAGTAATCCTATTTTTGATCGCGATGGCAGTTCAAAAGGAGGAAATCCCCGAGTTGGTTTCCTATTCGGTGGAAGCTGAGGATGACGAGACTCAAAAGATCAAAAAAGTCCAAACCCAGGTGGAGAAGAAACCTGCGGCCCCCTCTTCTGCCATGGCTCGAGTCATTGCGGCCAATACCACCTCCCCGGTCGCGGTTCCCGTGCCGGAAATCAATGTTCCCGAGGTGAGTATTGAGTTTGGAGACGGTGAAGGATTCGGTGCCGGATGGGGAAGTGGTGACGGATTTGGCTCCGGTGGCGGCGGCAGTTTTTTCGGACAGAAAACTTCGGCGGAACGGGTGCTTTATATTATTGATTACTCGTCCTCCATGAAAAGCCAAGGACGTGAGCCGCTGATGCGGAAGGAGATGAAGAAGTCTCTCGATAGTCTTGTTCCAGGAACGAAATACCAGATTGTCTTCTTTTCCGGACCGGCATGGGTGGCGGGTAACAAGGTGCAGCACAGTAAGGACAGGAGGAGTGCGACAATTACTGATGGGTCCAAGAAGTTTGAATGGACCGGTAAAGGGGCCGGTGGCTGGGAACCGCAGGGGAAGAAACAGGTTCCCGAATGGCTCAACCTTACCGATCTCCAGCTTAAAAAATCGCAAAAGATCGTAAAGGAATCCAAGCTCTCCTTCGGGACGAGCTGGAAAGGTCCTCTAGAAATGGCTTTCGACATGGATCCACTTCCGCAAGCTATTTTCTTTATGACCGACGGTGTTTCTGGAAAAGAGTCTTTGGATATTGCCAAGAGGATCGGATCACGTGCTCGGACCAAGGGGATCGTGATTAATACCGTGTCTCTCATGGAGCCAAGAGCTCAGGAAGCGATGGGAACTCTAGCCAAAAGATCGGGTGGGCAGTTCACCATCGTCAATAAAGACGGAAAGCGCGAGCCTGTGGACTTCAAATGATCGCAAGCCTCAATCGGGGCGGAGCATCGTAGAGAGGGTTTTACTCTTGGCGGCAAGTCGGAGGTCGAGTTTTTCTGCTAGGTCCAGGACTGTTTGTTGGGCCGGACACTGAAAGCCGCTGCCAAGTCAGAGTTCGTAATTGATGGGATTAGTTCGAGAGAATCTCGTCGGGAGCTTTGGAGAGAATGTGGTGGAAGGGGGAAATTCCCTCCAGGATGGTTTTCCAAAGTCCGGGATCGTGCGAGACGGAGAGAAGCTCTGGTTTCGTGAGCACGGCAAACCACGACTGTTGTTCTATTTCTTCCTCAAGTTGGTCTTTATCCCAGCCGGAATATCCTACGAAAGCGCGAACAATCGCGCCCGGCTTGTGGACGTAGCGGATGGCGTCTTCCGCGGAGATGCGGGCTTTAAAATGAAAATCCTCCTTCTCATTCCAAAATGCCGCGAAGGAAAGGTGGGATTTGGCGACAGGGCCTCCGATGTGGACTTGTACCGTGAGGAGGTCGGTAAACTCGTCTCCTTTGAGGAGATCTCCGACGGTGTGTCCGGCCGGTTGATTGAGAATGAGGCCCATCGCACCGTCCTCCTGGGAATAATCAGCGAGAAGTACGACTGACTTGTGAAAAATCCCTCCACGGAGCGACGGGTCTGCGAGGAGGAGCTTTCCCTTTAAATCCGGTTCGTCCGAGGTGTTTTTCACGTCGAAATGATCAATCGGCGGCGGGCGAAGGTCAAGAATGGGTGGTTTGCATGAGGAATTATCATAAATAAGTGTCGATTTGCCGAAAAGAATCCCCTTGATGAAAGCTAATACTTCTTGATTGAACCGCTAGATTTAGTGAGGTTCCCGCCCTCATGAATACAGAAGCACTAACAAGAGTAGCCGCTGAGGCCCGCGGATTGGCCATCGATGCCGTCCACGCCTGTTCCTCCGGTCACCTCGGCCTTCCCTTGGGTTGCGCAGATATGGGCGCCGTTCTTTTTGGCGAATCCCTCCGTTTTAACCCCGCCGCTCCCAAGTGGCTGAATCGTGACCGTTTCATCCTTTCCGCCGGTCACGGCTCGATGTTCATCTACAGCTGGCTCCACCTTTCGGGGTATAATGTTACCATTCAGGACGTCGCTGATTTCCGCAAACTGCATTCGATCACTCCGGGTCACCCCGAGTTCGACGAGACCGAAGGTGTCGAAGCGACCACCGGACCACTCGGGCAGGGAGTGGGTAATGCCGTAGGATATGCTCTCTCCGGAAAGCGCGCCGCCGCGAAATTCAACACCGCCGATCACACTATTATTGATAACCACGTCGTGGCTCTCGCCGGGGACGGATGTCTTCAGGAGGGAGTTGCCCAGGAAGCGATTGCTTTCGCGGGTCACAGCCAGCTCGATAACCTCATTTTGATTTATGATTCCAATGACGTCACTCTCGACGCCATGGCTGACGTTTCCCAAGGTTGGGACGCAGCGAAATATTTCGAGTCTCTCAACTGGGATGCCGTTACCATCGATGGGCATGATCTCGCCGCCGTGAAAGCTGCTCTCGATACCGCCAAGTCGAGTGACAATGGCAAGCCAACGGTTATCATTGCCAAGACCGAGATTGGTCGTGGTATTCCCGAAGTTGCCGGAACGGCCAAAGGCCACGGTGAGGGTGGGGCTAACTTTGCTGAGTCCGCTCGCAAGGGGCTGGGGCTCCCGGATGAGACCTTCTTTGTCTCCGAAGAGACCAAAGCATACTTCGCCGCACAGAACGAAGGCCGCGTTGCCGAGTTCACTCAATGGGAAGCGACGTTCGCTGCCTGGTCCGCTGCCAATCCGGCTCTCGCCGAAGAACTCCAGGCAGGTGTCTCTAATATTGTTCCGACCGACCTCTCCGCTCAGATCCCCGCCTTTGCCGATGATTACGCTGACGCAACCCGTGGATCAGGTGGTGTGGTGATCAACGCTGTGGCCAAGGCCATGCCTAACCTCATCACCGGATCAGCCGACCTCTACGGATCGACCAAGAACTACCTCAAGGATGGTGGCGATTATTCTGCTGTGACTCCGGAAGGCCGCAATATTTGGTTTGGTATTCGGGAGCATGCGATGGGCGCGATCTGTAATGGAATCGCCTACGATGGTCTTTTCCGTGCTAGTGGAGCGACCTTCCTCGTCTTCGCTGATTATCTTCGTCCTGCAATTCGTATCGCGGGTCTTGCCAAGCTGCCTGTGACCTATGTCTTCACACACGATTCCGTTGGAGTGGGTGAAGACGGACCGACTCACCAACCGGTGGAAACGGTGAGCGGTCTCCGTGTCATTCCCAACGTCGACGTGATTCGTCCTGCCGATCAGGAGGAAGTCGCCGGCGCCTGGATTTCTTCCATGGAGCGTACTGATGGACCGACCGTTCTTAGTTTGAGCCGTCAGAAGGTTCTTTCTCTGAATAATTACGCGTCTGTCGAAACCCGCCGTGATGGTGTTGGTAAGGGAGCTTATATTCTCAAAAAGGAAGAAGGCGCACTTGAGTGCATCATTCTTGCGACTGGTTCGGAAGTGGAGCACGCTGTCAATGCTGCCAAAGAACTTGGAGCCGGAGCCCGCGTGGTCTCAGTTCCCTGCATGGAGCGCTTCGATCGCCAGACCGCCGGGTATCGCGAGGAGGTTCTCCCGTCATCCTGCACCAAGCGTGTTGCCATCGAAGCCGGTGTCAGTGCCCTCTGGTATAAGTATGTTGGACTCGAAGGTTCCGTTGTTGGAATCGATAGATTCGGCATGTCTGCACCAGGCAACGTGGTGATGGACGAGCTTGGTATCAATGCTGCCAGCGTGGTGAGCGCGTTGAGTTAAGTGCCTTTGAAAATCTAACAGCCTCCACCCGGGGATCGGGCGGAGGCTGTTTTTTATTTTTGGAGATGAAAAAGGCCTCCGGTCAGGGAGGCCCTTTGGAGCTGATATGAAAGATTAGTCGAGCTTGCGGATACGGAGTTTGCGGAAGTGGACCAAGCTGCCGGGGTCGTGGCCCTGGATAGCGATGGTGCCTGTGCTGAGGCGCTTGGTCTTTTCCTTGTGGTCGGCGGGTTCGGTGTATTCGTTGGTTACCTTTCCGTCGATGGTGACCGTGATCTTCTTTCCTTCGACCTTGATGTTGTAAGTGAACCATTTGTCGTCGACATGGCCCGGGGTTTTGACGTCTTTGAAGCTGTAGATACTGCCGGTTTTGCGCCAGTCCTTCTGGGTGGCGTTGACCTGACATTCGTATCCAACGGAGGGCCATCCTTTTTCCTGATAGGCGGTGTGGATAAAGATGCCGGCATTGGCGCTCTTAGCCGTTTTGACTTCGCATTCGAATTCGAAATTCTTGAACTGGGCGTTGCCGTCTTTTCCGTAGAAGAGGTGGGCTCGGGGGCCGACGACTTTGATGGTGCCGTCTTCGACGGAGAAGGTGGAGGGGTTTTCGGTATTAACCTTCCAGCCGTTAAGAGTTTTTCCGTCGAACATTTGCACCCATTCTCCGGCGAGGGCGAATTGAGCAAAGAGAGCGGCGATTGCGGAGGCGATCAGTTTTGTTTTCATTTGTAGTGTGGGATTTCTAGGGGTTGAGAGGGGGGATGGCAAATTGATTCAATCTATCGTTTGAGGGTTGGTTCCAGCCAGAGGCCCCAATCGGAAGCGGCTCCATCGGGAGTGGTCTCAGTAATGAGTTCGAGGTTCATAATAGTTTTGATGTCCAGGGAGAAGGTTTTAAGTTGGCCTTCTTTGATAATAGGAGATTTCCAAAGTGATTTGCCGTCGCCTTTGATTTCGAATCGTATGGAGCCACTTTTCCCTGTAGCGAGGCCGACGGTGCCTTCGAGTTTTGACCATTTTTTGTTGAGCTTGTATTGGTGAAGTGAGGGCGCGTGGGCATAGATTCCAGTTGCGAAGATCTTTGATCCGGATTCGAGGAGGCGAGAGGGTCCAGGAAGGTGGTCGTAGCTTGGTCTTCCCCAGCCGACTTTTTCGGAAGTGGGCGTGAGCCGGGTAAGTGCGACCAATTGGGTTGATTGGGAGATAGGACCTTTGGCATCATTTTGACT
>JAAEZT010000087.1 GCA_018222765.1 bacterium
TAATAAGCTGGATGATGAGTTTCGTGCCTCGGCGGCTCTGGTCGGCAAGCAAATGTTCTTGCGGGGGAGTCAGTATCTCTACTGCATTGAAGAAGGTGCGGTCCCCAACAAGCGGGAAGTCTCTTCCAAGGCTATCGTCGGATCCAAAAAGATTTCTCCCGAGCTTAAAGCGAAAGCTAATGAGTCGACGCGCGAACTATTAAAAAAGATTGCCAAGCGTGAGCTGCCTAAAGACTACCCCGGAGGAAAAGGTCATCAGGCATTTGTCGATAAATGGTTCAAAACGGCAGGTGCAAAAGGGGCGGAAGTTGGTCAATTGTGGAAGGAACAAGAGCGTCTCTTCCCGGAGATGAAGAATCGTGGGGAATCCTTCATCAAGATCCTCGATTACGTCCGAACCAAAGGAGAAAAGCCAAAAGCGGTAAGACCAACTGGTAATGCTAACCCACATATCAAAAGGAAGGTGAAGGCTCAGATTCGTCATGAGCCGGGGAAGGCGTCGGGAAAAAGGGGCTCCATTTCCGGTCTTGTGAAAGATCAAAGCGGCAAACCAATGGGCGGTGTCATGGTGTCAGCTTTTGACGATGAACGACGGCAAAGCACCTCTGTTTTTTCGCAGGCGGACGGAAGCTTTCGAATTGAGGATCTCCATGAGGCGATCATTCGGGTTCGAGCACGCCTGCCTGGTCAGCAGGATGGGTGGGTTGAGAATGTGACGCTGGGGAAAGATTCGATCGTTATTAAGATGTCGCCAGCCACTGGAAAAGAATTGGAAGCGCAGCGTCCCGCCAACGATGCCTTTGGTCAACTGAAGTTCGATAGCCCGAGGGACCGGCTCAACTTTAAGATGATGTGCTCTTATTGCCACCAGATTGGCACTTCTGGATTCAGAACTCCGGAAGAACCGGTTGATTGGGAGACCATGATTAGACGGATGGACGGCTTCGGTGGTCTTTATCCTCACACCAAGGAAACCATCGTGCAACGGATCATCGACACCTATAAGGACGATGCTGTGAAAAGCTGGCCCGCCTATGTTCCGCCGCCGGCGCCCTCTGGCATGGTGACCAAGGCGAAAATAACAGCCTGGGAAATGGGGGAGCCCTACAAAGGTTCATTTCATGATCTCGAAGTGGGCGATGACGGCCTCGCTTATGTCGTTCATATTGGAAAGCAATACACCGCGACGCTTGACCCGGAAACCGGGGAGCGGATTTACTACCGGCTTCCCCGAGGATCGCATGGTCCGCACTCAATCGAGCCCGATAATGATGGTGAGATGTGGCTCACTCTCTGCGTTTCGGGTGAAATGGCGAAGTTTGATCTTAAGACCAAAGAATACACGATTTTATCAAGTGCCGAGGCCCCGGCGGAGCGAGGTTCGTGGCCTCATACTTTACGGATCGATCCAAAAGATCCCGACGGTTTTATTTGGTATACCGATGCCGGACGGAATTCAGTTTTTCGACTTCATCCGAAGACGCTCGTGCGCAAGGAATACCAGCTCCTCGAAGCCGGTCAGGTGAAGGCGGGTGGAAAAGGAGAGTCAAAAGGAATCACTCCCTACGGCCTAGATTATTCACCAGTCGATGGCATGATCTGGTACTCCAAACTCAACGGAAACCGCATTGGGCGTATTGACCCGAAAGCCCCCGACGGTGACGTCACTGAGTGGAATCCTCCCTTCCGAGGGCCACGACGTCTTCATGTTGCACCTGATGGAATGATTTGGGTTCCGGGGTTCGGCTCCGGAG
>JAAEZT010000054.1 GCA_018222765.1 bacterium
GTATGGCTGGGTCTTTCGGGTATGAGAAAGAGCATTATGAAGTCTCAATGCAGGTGGGCTCGTTGATTCTTTTTCCTCATCTGAAAGAACTTGATCCATCGATTCTTGTCGCTGCCGCTGGAACCAGTTGCCGCCACCAGATTGCTGATGGTGTTGATCGAGCCACTTGGCATCCGGCCAAGATCCTCCGTGACGCGTTCGCCTGAGTTTATCAGCTGCTGAATTTTCTTGGGATTCCCTCGGGAAATCTCTCGTGTTAGGATCGCCCAGAATTTCCCCGCAAAAGATTGAGGAAGAACTTGCCGGAACTGGAAGTATAAAGGGAGGAAATCGAATTAACGGAGCAAGAGTTATGAACAACGAAGAACAAGATTACGAGCAGTCCGGTTTGTCCCGACGAGGATTCCTGCATGGAATGGGTGGCGCCGGAGCCTTTTTGGGAATGACCGGGATGGCGCCGGCCGATGATGCCCCGAAGGATGCCGATGGGAAAATCATTCCGGGCTTTGAAAAAACCAAGGACGACCCGAACTCCGCGAAAGGCTGGCAGCCGGTCTCGGATCGCAAGGTCCGTGTCGGTATCGCGGGATATGGGCTCTGCAAATTTGGGGCGGCATTCTCTTATCAAAACCATCCCAATGTCGAAGTGGTCGCTGCGACAGATCTCGATCCCGGGCGTTGTGCTGCTTTGGCCAAAGCGGTGGGTGCGAAGAAGACTTATCCGTCCTGTGAAGAGATGATCAAGGACAAGGGCATTGAAGCGATTTATATCGCGACCGATGCGCCGAGTCACGCCCGTCTCGCGATCATGGCGCTCAATCATGGCAAGCATGTCGTTTCTGCCGTTCCCGCGGTTTTTGGATTTGAAGCCGAGGGGGAAGCTGAAGAACTGTTCAATGCGGTCAAGAAGAGCGGCATGAAGTACATGATGAATGAGACTTCGACTTTCCACGCCGATCTCTACGCCAAGCGAATGCAGTATCAGGCCGGCGCTTTGGGAAAGGTGATCTATTCAGAAGGAGAATATTGGCATGATTTTGGAGCCAAGGGACTTCCCGGATTTAATCCGAAGAATGGCAAGGTTGATCTCAATGGTTGGCGCAAGGCTGTTCCTCCGATGTGGTACCCCACTCACGCGACCGCTTACTATGTCTCCATCACGGGTGGACGCTTCACCGAAGTCTCGGCAGTGGGAACGCCCGGACTTTATCCCGAATACAATGGTGGCGACAATCAGCACAAGAATCCCTTTGGAACCGAGATCGCGATGCTCAAGACCAGCGAGGGCGGAATCTCGCGTATGGGAGGGAGTTGGGATATGAAAGATGCCCACGGAGAGAAAGGCCGGGTCTATGGCGAGAAGCCCCACGATAAGAAAATTAACGGAAGTCGCCCACCTTTGCCACCCGGCGTAAGTGGAGGCGGTCATGGGGGTTCGCATGGACAATTGACGAATAACTTTATCGAGTCGATTCTGCTCGATAAGAAGCCCATCGTCGACGTTGGCGATGCCTTGAACATGACCTTGGCCGGCGTCATTGCCCATCAGTCGGCTCTCAAAGGTGGCGAGTGGATGACGATCCCGCAATATGATTTGTAGTTGCAAAAATAAGTTGGGGTGCTGGGGTTCAACCGCAAATCCTTTTGTCTCGCTATGTTGAGCGATGGCGACCTAGATTTGTAGTAGATTGAGGTGCACGAATCAGTGCGGATTGAAGGCATGGACCAGCAGCATGACATCAACTTGTCAAAAGAGCAGTGGAAGACACGGCAGACTTTGATTGGCCGCGCGCGCGATCCGAATGACGGCAAAGCCTGGGGCGAATTTACCGACTATTATGCGAGCTTCATTCGCATGGTGCTGATGCAGTTGCGCGCGCCACAGGAGGATCTCGAGGATCTTAGCCAAACCATCCTAGTGAAGCTATGGAAGAACCTTTCAACTGTGGAACTGAATCGTGATCACGCCCGGTTTCGCACTTGGCTGGGAACGGTGATCCGCAATACTTTCTATACGCATTGCAGCCAGTCGGCCTCGCGTAAACGCCGGGAAACCAAGGCCGCTGTCGCCAACGTTGCGCGGCCGGATATTGAGGACATCATTGAAAGTGAGTGGCGAAAACACATTATTGCGCTGGTCATTGAACGCTTGAATGCCAGTTTCTCCGGCAAGGCCATGGAGGTTTTCACAATGACTCTCGATGGAAAGTCTGTTGACGAGATCGCGTCGGAGCTCGAGTTAACCAAGGACTCGGTCTACGTCCTGCGCAATCGGGTCCAGTCCCGCTTCCGCAAGGAAGCACGGCAGTTGCGCACTTACTTGGAGTTTGAGCAATGAAGGAAGAATCGAGAGAGCGAATCCAGGCCTTAAACAATCTCTTTGAGGAGGCGTTTGAGGAGATTGATCCGGGGGCAGAATCGCCTCTTTACGGCCAGCTTTGTTCGCTTCATGAGCGCTACGGTGAAGCTGAACTGATTGCGGTTGGCGGCATGAAACGCATCCTCAAGGTTCTCGACCGGCACGGTAATCGTCACGTCGCGATGGCTCGTTTACACCAAGACGCAAGCGATTTGCTCTTTGACCCATTGATTCGGGAGGCAAGGCTGACCGCGCTGCTCGAACACCCGAACATCATCTCCGTGCACGATGTCGGCGTTGACGAAGGAGGACAACCGTATTTCACCATGGATCTGAAAGCCGGTGATGGGCTCGATGTTGTCTTGCAGAAGGCTCTTGCGGATGGGGGGTGTTCGCTCGCGGATCGACTCGATATCTTTCTCAAGGTTTGCGATGCCATGACCTACGCGCATTCGCGCGACGTCATTCATCTGGACTTGAAACCAGCCAACATCCAAGTTGGTCATTACGGCGAAGTGCTGGTCTGTGACTGGGGCTTGGCAAAGCTGATCGGCGACACGGACGAGATCGATGATGATGTGTTGCTTAATCCCGATCTGTTGAGCGGAATGACGGTCTACGGTCGGGTCAAGGGAACTCCCGGCTATATGGCACCCGAGCAAATTCGCGGCGGGACCAGGGACAAGCGCACCGACATCTACGCCCTGGGTGCCCTACTTTACGCCGTGCTGACCTGTCGTCCGCCCCTCGAAGGAGATACCGAAGCCATGCTGAAGGCGGCGGTGTCCGGTGATATTGTATCGCCAACCGTGCGCGGGAGCGGTGTTCCCGAGAGTTTGAGTGCCGTGGTCATGAAGGCGATGGCGCTCAAGCCGGCCAATCGCTATGCCTCGGTGAGTGATTTGATCACGGATGTCCGCGCGTTTCTTGGCGGGTTCTCTCCCGTTGCTCATGAAAGCGGGCCGGCGACCGAGTTTTTGCTCTTCTATCGTCGACATCGCGTCAGCTGCAATGTGGCCGCAGTATTCATGGCGATGGTGATGCTGGTGACCGCCTTGTTCGTTGATCGCCTGAGCGCCAAGCGCGAGCAGGCCGAGACCTTGGCGGGACGTTTGCGCGTCGAAAAACAGGAGACCGGAAAACTGGCAGCACGTTTGCAGGTGGAAAAGGAGGAGACCGAAACACTGGCTGCGCGTCTGCGGGTGGAGAAGGAAGATTCAGAGGCCCTACTTCGAGAGGTGGGGCGACTGGCCACGGCGCCTCCCGATGATGTGGCCGCTCCTGGCGATCAGTTTAGCAATGACTTCTTTAATCAGCTGCCATTGGTGTCTTATGAACTAACGATGCGTTCCGTGAGCGAGATGATTGATTCTGAGCCGGAGCGTGCCAATGAGGCGCGTTCGCAGCTTGGGTATCTCTACTTTATGAGCGCTGAATTTACGAGGGCGAAGCCGCATTTTGAAATCAACCCCGAGCGCATGCGCGGGCTGGTGAGGGTCAATGAAGCCTTGGCTGAATCCTTTGATCCAGAGAAGCATCAGACCTCGGCAATTCAGCTAGCCGGGATCATCAAGACGCTGCATTCGATGAACCGAATCACACTGGCAGAAAAGATGCTTTCCTACGACTACGCATCATTGGGATATCGGGAGGGATATGAACTGGCTGTCGCGGCAATGTTTGGCGATCACGCGGACTGTTTCAGCTTCGAGGCAGGGACCCGGACCTTGACTGTTGATGGAGCCGGCGAATCTTTCTCACTACGCACAAAAAACGGGCAGCATCCGCTGCGGTTTTTGCCGATCGAGCGACTGATTCTTGTTGATACGATGATTTCAGATAGTTCGGAGTTCGCCGATCTGAAGATGCTTGGGGTGGCGGATTTGCGCGGCAGTCAAGTCAGCTCAATGGGGGATTTGAGCATGTTCCCGCAACTGAAAACGTTGCTTGTCCGGCCTGACCAACTGCCACAGGAAGAGGAGGCCAGACTGCGCGCGCTGGTTCAGATTAAATACTAACTGACTCCTAGTTCTCCGTGGTTAACTGCCCGGACTTTTGGTTCCAATGAACTCCTTTTGTTTTTTTGACGGCTGATCTTTGAGAGACAGAGAGACCCCATCATTTGCAAAAAACCAGCTACCGGACTTTCTTAGGATATTGCTTTTTCCAAGCTTCAATAAATGCCTGATCGGGCTCGCTGAGGGTCGAAATCGTCATCGTGAATCTTCTCCCATCTTCTCGGATGATAGTGACCTTGGTGCCGGTAATGGAAACGACCTTGGCCTTGATCTGCTGTCCTTTAGTATTCGTAAACTCCCGAAATTTCTCATCGGAACCATCTGCATCAGGCTCACTCTCTCCAGCTTTTGAATGCTTATCAAAAAAATCGAAAACCTCGGCAATCATTGATGGGTTCGCATGGATGGAGCTGCCATGATTGCCATCTTTAATCTCCTTGTAGAGGTGAGTAATCCCTTCAGCCTTCAGCTTGTCAACTACACTACGAATGCCAGCGACTGGAATGAGCCTGTCCTTGTCTCCAGTGACGATCATAATGGGAATCTTATTTTTTTTGAGAACGCCCAACTTATCTCGTCCTGACATGATTGCAGGAGCCAAGGGAGCCAACCCTGCCCACAACTCAGGAAATTTAGTTCCCAGATGGACTGTTCCACCACCACCCATGGAATGCCCCATCAAATATATTCGGCTCTCATCGATACTGAAATCATCACGAACAATGTTGAGGACATTCAGCACATCCTTTTCACTCAATTCGCCAAGATTTTCGGGATCACTGGGATTTGGCCGAATGAAACCTCTTCCTTTCCCAGACGCGCCATACCAACCACGGCTGTTGTAGCCGTATGGAGCCACCACGATGTATCCGCGCTTCTCGGCCTCAGGAATAATTCCAGCATATTGAATCACTTCCTGTGGTTTACTTCCCAGTCCGTGGAGCAGGACAATCAGTGGAGTTTTGGCCGTTTTCTTATAGCTCCGGGGAACATAGAGCGCATATTCAATCTTCTCATTTGCGGCCTTAAAATCGTAAGTCCGTTCTTGATACCCTTTCTTGACCGATTCCTCGCCTTGGAGCGGGGACAGCGCCACCAGAGACAACACACCTAGAATCGATAAAAGGCTGCCCAAAAATCGCTTTTGGTAGGAAAATGGTCTTTGCGAGGGCTCTAAATTATTCATAGGGAAGGAAGGCTCAGATTTTGGCTGCGTGTTGTAAAATCTACTCGGTCGCTTAGGTGTCGCCAAGGAAGCTGGTGGCCACTGTTGAGTAAGGTTTGACGAAAGATCACCTGAGTCTAGAAAATGCGAATAAGGATTTGGAGGAAAAAGTGGTGAGTATTTGACATGGCTGCTGTGGATTTACTTTTGGCGGGAAGGTTGCGAAAACCGGGGATTGGCGGAATACATGGGGGAGAAAGGTGGTTGGTAACGTTGGGATCACTCGCCATGGGAGCAAGAGTTTGGATTTCCGAGGAGTTGCCAGCGAAGGTATCCGCCCTTTGGGTCTTCTAGTGAAGCGGTCCAGAGAGGCATCGATAGAGTGGTAAACCGGAGTCAGATTGGTTTGTCAGGGGATCTTGAAATTCGTTGACGGGTTGTCCTGTCGCATCGGCGAGTTCGTTCTCGAGGGAGCGAATTCTAGTTTCCAGCCGAGCAGTTGATGGAGAGGTTTTTTCGGGAAAAGGTTCGGGTTACCGAATAAGGGAAATGGCACGAGCGGCGGGTGATAAGTTGGAGAGAAGGGCCCTGCCAAGTAAGGCAGGGCCAAGCAGGGGTTTGTCTTATTCTTTGTCTGGCCAGAGCCGCTTTTTGAATTGCATAAGGCGATTTTTGGCAGCTTTTTCACTGATCTCCCCGGCCTCGACAGCTTTCTTTAGCTTGCGTTCGGCATCAGCATATTTTTCCCGGCGCATACGTTGATCGTTGTCTTTTCCGGAGTCTGCAAAACGGTTCCGGAGGGCCTCCTGTTTTTTTCGAGCTTCCTCTGCGGTAATTTTTCCGGCTTTGCGGGCTTCCTCAATTTCTTCAGCGACGGCGCGCATTTTGTCGTTAGCGGGCTTTTTTTTGGACGCCGCTTTGAGTTGCTTGGCGAGTCGGGCGAGCCGTTCTTCGGCTTGGGCCCGGGTCATTTTTCCAGCTTCAACAGCAGCTTTCATTTTGGCCTCAGCTTCCGCGTACTTGGCCCGTGGCCCGTGATCGCGTTGAGCTTGTTTCTTGATGGCTTCCATTTTTTTGGCGGCCTCTTCTTTTGTGAGGTCTCCGGCCGCGACAGCTTCCCGAATTTTTTGGAAGGCCGCCTTTGCGCGCTCTTTGTTGGCTTGCTCAAGGTTCGTTTTTCTCTTTGGCTTTTCTTCCTCTGCCTGAGCAATGCCGAGAGGAAGGAAAGCGGTTGAGGCAAGCAGAACGCCTATCTGAAGAATGCGGGGCTTGCGGGATGGGGTTTGGTTTAGGATGTGTTTCATTCGTTTTTCTAGATTTCCGCCACTGTTTATTTCGCTTGCCATGGCCGGTGGACGGAAAGCCGGAGGAGCAAGAGCTTCGAGAGTGTTGAGAATCGATTGGGCGTAGGAGCGCGCATCAGTTTGAAAGGTATTGAGGACAAGCGAATCTGTGCAGATTTCTTCGGCAGCACGCAGTTTTTTTCGGGCGAGCCACATCAAAGGGTTCCACCAAAAGGCGAGTCCGGAGGCCCACTCGATCCAGCGGACTAAATAGTCGCGACGTTTAATGTGAGCAAGTTCGTGTGCGAGTCCCCATTGCCATTCATGAGGAGGCATTTTTTGAAGGATGCGCTGCGGGAGAACGAGGTGGATGCGCCCCCCTAGCCACCAAACAAGGGGGGTGAGAGAAGCGGAAGTGGTGTGAATCGTGGGAAGTTTCTTGAGCTTGAGAGCGGAAACAAGTTGGCGGGCTTTCTTTTTAACCTCGGCTGGAGCAGGTTGGCAGGAGGCAAGGAGTTGGCGGTGAAAAAAGAAAGCTTTTGTAAGGCTGAAGATGAAGAGAACGATGGTGCCGGTGAACCACAGTCCGGTGAGTAGAATTTTGAAGGAGAGCAATTTTTGATTGAGATTATTGGCTGCTGAATCAAGCGAGAGGATTGTGGAGCTTGCGACACTTGGGTCAAGTGGGAGCGGGTTGAGGACTGGAGAAGGTGTGCCTGGGATGATGAGATGGAAGAAGGGTGGAGTGATCAGTTTGACGAGGACGAGAAGCCAAAGGAGATGGCTAATATGAGGGTGCTTGTTTTTTGCGCCGACGAGGAGAGCAAGAATGGCAAGCGGAATAACGATGACAGCGTTCGTGATGCCTGTCTGGACGAGGGAGTTGAGCACGGTTTTTTACTGGTCAGAGTGTGCGTCGAGAAGAGCGCGAAGTTTGTTAATTTCGGTAGTTGAAATCCTTTTATTTTCGACGAGGTGAGTGATGAGAGGGGTGAACGAGCCCGCGGTAAGGGTGTCGGCGAGGGACTCCAGTTCACGACCGGCGTATTCCTGTCGAGTCATGGTGGCTGCGAAAAAGTGAATAGAGCGGGACCGATCGCGGGAAAGATATCCTTTTTCCTCGAGACGTTGGAGAAGGCGTTGCACGGTCCCGTGTTGAGGCTTTTGGGCATTCGGGTAAATTTGCTCGCGGATTTCACGAGCAGTGAGGTGGCCGTGTTTCCAGAGAAGGTCCAAGATAGCGAGTTCTGCTTTGGCGATCATATACGGGTTTTGATGCAGTGGTTACGACTAAGTGTCGTAACCCTACGACTAGTTGTCGTAATTTCAATAAAAAGTGTAATTTTCTGGTTTAAGTTGAACAAATTTAGACTTTCCCAAGTTCTGACCCAAGGCACGATTGAGCAGTCGAAATCACTCAGTGGAGAATCAAAAAATCCTTTTTAGAAACGGCTTTTTTCGCTCAGCAGGATGAAAGCTTATCGGAATTTCGAATAAGAACTACTTGTTGAGGAAGAGATCGCTTTTGACGACAAGGTGAACTAGGTCGCGCAAACGGTTTTCTTTTTTAACAAGTTCTTTGATAATGTGATTTACCTTTCCACGGTCGGTTGCTTCTAGTCTTCGGCCAGTCCCGTAGGTAAGCATTTTTTCAGTGAGGCAATGGATAATTTGAGATTCGCGTTCCTTGAGCATATCCTTGAACTCAATGATATCAGCAATTTCTCTCCCGCTGGTGGTCGTTGATTTTGTATCAATGGGTTCGTTGACACCCCGATAGCGGTCACGCCAGCGACCTACCACATCGAAGTTTTCAAAGGCAAAACCCATGGGGTCGATCTTTGCATGGCAAGAAGAGCAGGACTCGTTTTTGCGATGCAGATCCAGACGTTCGCGAATCGTGACAGCGCCGCGGGTGTCGGTCGGGAGAGGTTCGATATCCGGCGGGGGAGGTGAGGGAGGAGTTCCAAGGACATTTTCGAGGACCCAAGTGCCTCGGATGACAGGTGAGGTGTCGACTCCATTGGCCGTCGCGGTCATAATCCCCGGTTGGGTAAAGATTCCGCCACGGCGAGGATCGTTGAGTTTGATCTTTTTGAGACGCGCGCCCCGGATATCCTCCCGACGGTAGATCCACTTACCCAGAACTTGGTTCATGTAGGTATAGTCGGAATCGATAAATTCTGAAATACGACCATTGGTGTTGAGGATTTCTTCGAAATAAGTGGTGACTTGTTTGAGAAGCATTGGCTCAACTTTGAGGTTCTTGTAAAATTGGAAGTCGCCTCCGGACGGTGGCATTTTCCCAAGCTTATCGAGCCGCAGCCAGGCGGATGTGAAGTGACGTGTGAAGGCGGCGGCTTTGGCATCTTTGAGCATGCGCTCGATCTGTCGGTCGAGTTCCGCAGGATTCTGAAGTTTGCCCGCTTTGGCCAAGTCAAGGAGTTGCTCGTCCGGCATCGATGACCAGAGAAAGTAACTCAGTCGTGATGCGATCGCGAAGTCATCGAGGGGCCCTGGTTTTTCTTTTAAGTAGAGAAATTGCGGCGAGCAAAGAATGGCGGCATAGCCATCTTGCATCGCCTTAATGAGAGGAGGAAGAGTTTCTTTTTTAGGCTTCCGATTATCCTTTTGGCGTAGGCTTTCGACTGAAAGGTTGGCGTGATTAGATCCTGGTTCGGTCCAGCCGGCCCGGAATCCGTTGGGGGCGCCATAGGCGAGATACTCGACACGGATATCGTGAGGGCCTTCCTTGAGTTCCACTTTTCCTTTTCGTAATTCCTGTCCGTGGAGGCCGTCGTGTTCGACGACCTTCTTTCCATCGATGAGAATTCGTGCGCCATCATCAGAAGCCATTTCGAAGGTGTATTCACCGGATTTTGGAGCATCTATCTTACCCTCGAATACAATGCCATAAAACTCGTTGCGTTTGGCGGCTTTGATGTCGAGGTAGCCTTTGGGAAGTTTGCCTTGGATGACCGGTTCGAGCGTATCGAATTCAGGAAGCTTACTCCATTTCCCCTCGTAAACCCGATAAGTGAGATCCTGAATGCCTCCTGCCATTTCCACGAGAGGATCGACTTGTTGATGTAGAACGAGTTGGACAAAAGGCTCGATCTCGGAGTCAGTCACCGGACGCCGGAAGGCGCGCGTGGCGAAGGCTTTCATGAGCTCGCGAATCTCGGACTCCTTGCCTGAGCCGCTTCCATAAAGTGTGGTGTGACTTGGCGGTGGCCAAGCCTCAATGATGGGTTCCAGAGTGAGGCTGTGGATGCGCAGGTGGGGGCCGGGGTAGCCGTTGCGGTGGAGGATTTTTGCGAGCTCGATGGGCCAGCGGTCGTGGGCTTCCTTATCGGTTTTTTTGTCAGGACGCGGGGTGAACTCGTTCGGGAAATGTTCTTCAACAAGTTTTTCGGCGCGAAAGGGTCGGGCGGGCGGGCCATTTTCCCATCCGATCCATGGAGTCCAGGTTTTATCGATCCAGGTGGTGTGAGTGAAGGTGTGTTTTTTGCCGTCGGGCGGGATGGACCAGAGGGCTAGCGGGGTCGAGGTGATACCAGCGATGCCGCCTTGTTTGGTGTCAGCGATGTTGAGGCAGAGTTGGAAGGGCTCTTTTTCGTGGAGTGGGAGGATTTCGGGCCAGGGGTGGTCGGGATTGTGGGCCGAGGCGGTAATGCTCAGGCGGTATTTGGCGGAGGTGCCAACACCGCCCCGGAGGTCGAGGGGAGAGAGGCGGCCGTAACGTTCGTAGCCGACGGCGAGCATTTCAAAGTCGGGGTTGAGTTCGCGCGACGCGGTTTCGACGAGGTGCTCGCCATTGCTTCGGCCTTTGTGGAAGTGGCCGGAGATGGTGCGGGCCTCGACGTCGGGTTTCGGCTCGAGATGCGTAGCTTCGGCGAGCGTTTCCTCCACCGCGCCGAGGGTGAGTTTGAGGAGGAAGTCGGACATGACCAGCTTATCACCAATGTTGAAAAAGCCATCCTCGGCTTCGTCTTCGGGGAAGAAGCGAAGGGGATCATGACCGGTGCGCTCGACGCTTCCGTTTCCGTTGTTATCGGTCAGTCGCGAGCCCGCAGAATCGGGCCGGTAGTGGGCCCCGTTGAGATAAAGGAGATCGCGCAAGGTGTTGCGGAGTTCGTGGCGGTTCAGACGACGCAGCACTGTTTGTCCGCCGGTGCTTCGGGCTTTCTGGTAGGCGGCCTTGAGCTCCTCGCTCAGGAGTTCCACGACAGGCTTGACGGCGTTCGCCTCAGGTTGTGGTGCCTTGCGGGGAGGCATTTCGCCTAGGTTGAGCTGATCAAGAACCCCCTGCCAGATTTCTAGATTTTCAATCTTTGTAAGATCGTCTCCGAGGGTATCGAATCGAATATCCCCCTTTTGTTTTTTTTCGCCGTGGCAGTCATAACAATGACTTTCAAGAAAGGGTTTCACTTTCTCAAGTGGGCTGCCGAAGAGCCCCCACGGAGTGCAGAGTAAGCCCAGTGAAAAGATGCATATTTTCACAGAAAAAAGGATCAGGCTTTGAATTCGAGATCTCTGAGGGCGCCTGTGCTAGATCCGAAGCGATCAATTTCCAATCCTGAATTTTGGAGGATGGAGAGGAGGAGATTTGCAGCGGGAACCCTGTTAGAGTCGTGGTCAGGGTAGACTTTATGCTCTCCATGTTTAAATCCGCCACCTGCGAGAACAAGAGGAAGGTTTTTCGTCTGATGGGTGCCTGCTG
>JAAEZT010000018.1 GCA_018222765.1 bacterium
TAGCACGACCAGGCTTCGAGAAGTGACTCGTCCGGAAGCCAGAGCCATCGTTTGTCCTGCTTGTAGACGAAGCCTTTCTGCTTCCCCTCGATGATCCGGAGTTCGCCTTCCGCCTCTTGAGGGAGCCGCTTGCGAAGACAGACATCGAGCCAGGGAATGGCAAAGTAGCGTTGGTTTCCACATTCGTGTGCGGTCAGAGGGTCAACGGCGAGGCCGATGTGGGCATCCTGCGACCGGAGGGTATCGATGAAGATTTCATTGGCCGGCCAGACACCAGCGAAGCGTCCGGTCTTCACCGAGTATCCTTCCTTCGTTCCCAAATTGCACATCATAGGCACCCTGAGGACGGCACTGGAAAAAATGTGTGGTTTGATGGATGGCCGTTTGGGATTTGGTATCAGGAGAGGCACTCCGGACCGCAGCCAGGCCCCGACCACGCGATCAGGATGGAGCATCACCATCCCACCGGCCCAGTGACCACCGCCGCTGTGACCCCACAAGGCCCAGGGCACGGTGGCAAGTTCGGGATGACCGGAGAGCTTTCCGAGATCGACAAGGGAACGACGAAATGCGGCATCTGATCCGTTACGGGGATCACACCACATCTGGCAATCGCCATCTTTGGCTTGTTCATAGGAGGGAGCCATGAGGGCGCAGCTGTGTTTGGCCGCCAGCGCCTGCCAGTGAAGGTCGAAAGCCCCCGTCAGTCCCGACTTGCAAGAACCGACACCGCATCCGTGTTGATGCACCACGACCCCACGAAGGGTTTTCACCTCGGGAGGAATCCAGACAGTGTATTTGACCGGGAAAATTAGCTCGCCTGGTTTGGTCGAAGCCTCATAGCGAACTCTGAAGTATGGCGGTTCGGCGTCAGGAAAGACATCGTAGGGAGACTCCTGAGCTGAGAGAAGTGCCGGAAGGAAGAGAGTGAGGAACAGGATCGAAGATCTCATTGAATTATTTCTTCTAGGTCTCTTAACACGTCTCGAATGAAATGAATGTAAGAAAAAATGAGGCACGATTGATGTGACAAGAGGCCCCTAATGACTTAAAATTTGGTCCAATGAGCAAGGTGCTTCTCCCCCTCTTCATCGCTACCGCGCCCCTCTTAACGGCCTCGACCGTGATCTGGACCGCAAGTGGAACGGTGACCTCGGCAAGCGGCGTTTATGCCGCCGATGGAATCACTGCCAATACTCCGGTGAGTGTGGAGATGAAATACGACGATCAGGCCGGTCGGGATGTCCCCAGAGATCTCAGCGGATTGGGGATTCCAATCAAAGATCTCGACTATCTTAACGCAATTAAACTCTCCATCTCCATTACGATAGAAGATGTTCTGTGGCATGGGCAGGTTGAGACTGGATCATCAGGATCTCCGTATACCCTCTTTCTGAAGCTCAATGGAACTGACGGGGGATCAGAGAGCCTCACGGCCACCGTTCAAGAATCCGACGGTGCGACCCTCGATCTTTTCCCTCTGGAAAGCGGTCCCGAAAACAAGCTCATTCAGTTGTTGTTTTCCTCGAGCGACAACAACTTCTTAACTGATGAAATTTCCGCCAGCGCCATCCAAGATGCACTGATTACCGCAGCCTCCGGCTCCTTTCAAAGCGGACCGTCGAACAAAGTCTTATTCTCCCTCGATCCCACTACGGTGAGCGTTTTTAACGAATCCCTCATTCCGGCAACGCCCGTGATTAGCTTGCTCAAGACAAACGACAACCTGGCCCTTTCCTGGGAGTCTGAGCTCGGCGTTCATTACAGACTACAATCATCGCTGACTCTGGAGGAAGATTCCTGGGCAGATGCCGCGCCGATTATTTTTGGCAATGGTGGAACCAAAACCCAAAACGTAGCCATCGCCCAAGGCTTTGCTGTCTACTACCGCGTTCTCGCTTTCCCCGCTCCCGAACTTTAAAGGAACCGCGTGCCACGTCCTTTTCCGGCAACCAAGTCGGAAAGCTGCTCGGGCTTGCGTCCGTTCGCGATGGTCACCTGCACTCCGCAATTGGTAGCATACCCGACGGCTTTTAACTTCGAAGCCATCCCACCGATCGAGAACTTTCCACTTTCATCACGGGCGAAACCGAGAACCTCTTCGACGTTCGACACTTCCTCGATAATATCCCCGCCGTCAGGTGGAATCAGACCATCGACGGTGGTGAACAAAATCAGCTGATTCGCCTTAAGCAATTCGGCAACTCTCGCGGAGAGCATGTCATTGTCGCCGAAACGAAGTTCTTCAATTGCGACTGAATCATTCTCGTTCACGATGGGAACGATCGATCCATGATCAAGGAGGCGACGCATCGTCGCGGAAACCCGGTCACGGTTTTCTTCGAGATCGGAACTGGTGAGGAGAAGCTGCGCCACATTGAGATCGAACTGCTGGAAGAGCGTTTCGTATCGATGCATCAGGCGGGCCTGACCAACGGCGGCGGCGGCCTGACGGCTCTCGACATCGTCGGGATAGGACTCCAATCCGAGCGCGGAAACCCCGGCCCCGACCGCACCGGAAGACACCATGATGCAATGATGACCCTGGGCCTGAAGAGCAGCCACCGAAGTCACCAGACGCACGAGCGAAGAACCATCAAGGGTCCCGTTTTCACGCGTCAGCACGCCGGTGCCGATTTTGATGACGATAATGTCGCTCATGGGAAAGAGAATCTACATCCGCTCGGGGACGTCAATGGCAAGGAGGTTCAGGCCCTCACGCAAGACCCGTGAAGTCAGATCGCAAATAACGAGACGGCTCTCGCGAGTCTGCCCTTCCGACTTGAGAACGGGACAGGCTTCGAAAAAGGAATGAAAAGCTCGCGCGATTTCCAGCAAGTAGGTTGCGAGGAGATTCGGGCGATAGTCATCGAGAACCAACCTTACCTGATCGCCATAGCGGGAAAGCATCCGCACGAGATGAATTTCGGCAGGCTCGGTAAGGGCAAGATTGTCGGCGGACAAATTCTCCGCGACTCCTTCTTCGAGCTTCCGGAAGATCGAACGACTCCGCACATAGCTGTAAAAAAGATAGGGCGCGGTATCTCCTTCGAGCGCGACCATTTTCTCCAAATCAAACACGTAGTCCGACATGCGATGGTGCGAGAGTTCGGTGAACTTCACCGAATTCACTCCAATAAGCTCGGCCAGAGCAGCCTTCTCTTCATCGCTATCAAGACGACTCTTACCATCGACCACGGCACGAGCCGCTTTCACCGCATCATTGAGGACATCATTCAGCTGGGGCAAATCCCCGGCCCGTGTTTTAAGTGGTTTGCCGTCTTTACCGAGAATGGTTCCAAAAGCCACGTGCACCAGATTCACCTGGTCGAAACCAAGACGCGTCGAGACATCGAAAAGCTGCTCGAAGTGCCCGCCCTGACGGAAATCAACGACATACCAAATCTGATCGGCCTGCCATTCATTGACTCGAAAATCAACGGTGGCAATGTCGGTGGTAGCGTAATTGAAGGCCCCATCAGATTTTTGAATCATCATGGGATAATCCTGCCACTCGCCATCGCGATTGATCTTAAACGGATCAGCCTTGGGTTTCACCGTTTCACTGGAGAAGACGCACACTGCTCCGTCACTTTCACGGGCCAGATCGGCCGCTTTCAATTTTTCTACCAAGGGCGCAAGAGCGTTATTGTAGGCACTTTCGCCCATCCAGTGATCAAAGGTGACACCAAGGCGATCATACATTGCATCGAGTCCCTTTCGGGAAAGCTCGAGACAACGGGTCCAGATCGCGCTGTTCTCGGGATCGCCTTGCTGAAGCTTCACCAACTCGGAACGGCATTCATCTTTGATCGCCTCGTCTTCCTTCGAGGCATCGGAAGCCGAGCGATACAGTCGCAGCAATTCCTGCAACGGAGCTTCTTCGAGTTGGGCTTCATCAACACCCTTTTTCCAGGCCCAGGTGACCATGCCAAATTGCGTTCCCCAGTCACCGATATGGTTATCCTTGATTACTTTGTGACCGAGAGCGGTCGAGATTCGTGAAAGGCATTCCCCGATGATGGTCGAGCGAATATGCCCGATATGCATTGGCTTCGCGACGTTGGGTGCGGAGAAATCCAGAACGATCGTTTGCGGGGCTTCCACCTGCTGAATCAGAAGGTCATCAGACTCCCACTGCGCTTTTGCCAAATCAGCCCAAGCTTCAGGTTTTAAGGTGAAATTTAAAAAACCAGGCCCGGCGATGGACACCTCACAAAGATCATCGACGGAAAGCTCTCCGGTAATCTCCTCAGCCAGCGCGCGGGGGTTCTTGCCAACGGCCTTCGCCAGGACCATCGCGGCATTGCTTTGAAAATCCCCGAAACGAAGATCGGCAGCTGTAGCGACCTGAATCCGCGATGAATCGGGAGTCTCGACTCCAAGCGCTTCGAGCGCAGCCAGAAGTTTACCACTGAGAAGTTTGGGAATGGTCATGACGGTAAAAATGATTAGAGGTCGGCCGCTCCGATACAGAGAAGTTCGGAAATTTCTTCGGCGCTTTGTGCGGAGCGGATCTTCTTACGGAGATCAGCCTGGGAAAAGACTTTGGCCAACTCACGAAGGATCTTCAAATGATTCGACGCGCCATCTTCGGGAACGAGAAGCAAACAAACATGGTGTGCCAGCCCCTGGTCGGGAGATTCAAAATCAACCCCCTCCTCAGAACGTCCGTAGACGGCCACCTCTTCTTTGAGCCCGGGAACGCGGGCATGCGGAATAGCAATCCCTGCGCCCAACCCGGTCCCGGTTTGCGATTCACGCTCCATCACGGCCTGGCTGTAACGGTAACAATCTTTGCTCGCGATTTTTCCGATCTCGGCAAGATGCCCGATCATTTCAAGAACGACCTCCTCGTGCTCGGCTTTATCAAGATGAAGGATAATGCACTCGGGCGAGATCAAATGACGAAAATTAATCATAAGAAACAATCAGCACAATTCGGATCGTGCAGGGCAATCCTGCTAGAGTGCCTGCCCGAAAGATACAAGAGTAATCCACCCCGCCCTGAAGCTTGACCCGCAGGACACAAAAAGAGAGAAAGCCCGCGATGCTACGCCTTCTTTGCCTCTCTCTCCTCGCACTGGCCCTCTCATCCTGCTCCTTCATCGGATATGACAGAGGGGAGAACTCCTACCAGCCGGGGAATCTCGGGACAACCCCCTCGCCCTCGGAGCGTAAAGCAAAAATCGCGGCCGAGGAACGCGGGGACTTTTTCTACGGCAGACGCTACTACGTCGAAAAGACCCGTTTTTGGGGTTATCTCCGCAAACCCGGCCAATCCGCCAAAAAAGCACGTCTTGTCATCTTCAACGAGGCCATAAAGCGCAATCCTGACCGTCTCCCCGAAGCCGGAGCACCCAAACTCTATGGATTCGACCAGAATTACGAATACAAGATCTACGGACGCTATACCGGTCGCACTCTCTACGAGCCCAACAGCAACCAGTTTCTTCCCGAATTCCTCCTCACGAACTACCAGCTCCTGGACCAAAACCCCGGTTGGCTCTTCTCACCCAACGACTTTTACAGCCCGGTGCGGCTGACACTGCTGCCGTAGATTAGCCGAACCCGGTGCTTTTGGTATCCTATCACAGTTTTCGAAAATACAGAATTGTGGACCAAGGGTGAAACTTTCGGCGACAATCCCGCTCACAATCCCCCTCTTCTCCTCGAAAAGCCTTGAATTCGAGGAGTCCATTTCTCAACACGGGCAAAACTGCTCATCCCAGCCATTTCCAGACTTTGTGAAAAATTTCACAAAGTCCTTGCGAGCCCCGACTAACCAGACTTTTATAAGGCAGGCGCACTATGAGCGAAACGACGACTTACGAGGCCCCCGACGCTGCCGCAGTAGCGGCGAAAGCTGTGAACGATTATCAGGCCGAAACCGACGATGTGCTCGGTGAAAAAATGGTGCTGAACATGGGACCATCCCACCCAGCCACCCACGGCGTCTTGCGCCTCGTTCTCGAGCTGGATGGAGAAATCATTGAGAAAGCCGAGCCCCACGTCGGCTACCTACATCGTGGTGACGAGAAGATCGCGGAGAACATGCACTACAACCAGTTTGTGCCCTACACCGATCGTCTTGATTACCTCGCACCGCTTGCGAACAACGTAGCCTACGCCTGCGCCGTGGAGAAACTCATGGGCTGGGAACTCCCGCCCCGTGGACAAGCCCTGCGCGTCCTTTGCTGCGAATTGGCCCGCATTTCCTCCCACATGCTGGGAGTGGGCGTTTGCGCCATGGACGTCGGCGCGATGACCGTCTTCCTCTACACCTTCGCCGAGCGCGAAAAAATCTACAACTTCTGTGAGAAAATCACCGGAGCGCGATTCACCACTTCCTACACCCGCATCGGCGGACAAATCCGCGACTTCCCCGAAGGACTCGATCAGGAAATCCTCAAATTCCTCGACGAATGCGAGGCGACGGTGGGCGAAATTTCCGGACTTCTCGACAAGAACAAGATCTACCTCGAGCGCATGTGTGATGTCGGAGTGATCAGCAAGGAAGACGCTATCAGCTACGGAATGACCGGGCCAAACCTGCGCGCCTGTGGCGTCGACCGTGACCTTCGCCGGGACAGCCCGTATCTCGGTTACGAGAAATACGAGTTCGATGTCCCCATTGCGGAAAACGGTGATTGCTACGATCGCTATCTCGTCCGGATGGAAGAAATCCGCCAATCCATCAAAATCATCCGTCAGGTGATCGAAACCATGCCCGAAGGCGACATCAACGTCGTCAATTCCAAGTCGACTCTCCCCGAGAAAGAGCGCGTCATGATGAGCATGGAGGAACTCATCCACCACTTCATCGTGGCCACCCAGGGCATCGAAGCCCCCGAGGGTGAGGTTTACTTTGCCGCCGAGAACCCCAAGGGGGAACTTGGCTTCTACATCAATTCCAAGGGCGGCGGCGTGCCGTATCGTCTGAAGATCCGCGCCCCGTCCTTCGTCAATCTCGGCATCTGCGCCGACCTCCTTAAAGGCCACATGGTCTCCGATATTCCGGCCATCCTCGGCTCTCTCGACTTTGTCATGGGAGAGTGCGACCGTTAATTGTTTTTCAACCGATTCTTTTTTCAAGGTGAGTTCCAATACTGAAGTTCCAGAAGTCCCCGCTGATCAAAACGCGAAGGACTCCACGCAGTCATGCCCTCCAGCCGACGGCACCAACACTCCTCTTCCAGGTGGAGGATCTTCGACCGCAGCTGGGTCTGAGGAGCGTGCCTTGTCGGTTCTGGAAAAGAACATCCATTCAGCACAGACCCCGGGCGAAAAATTCTTCCCGAGCTTTGCCGTCACGGAGGGTCTCGAAGAAAAGGCGAACGAACGTATCGCGCAGTATCCAGACGATCAAAAACGCTCCGCCGTCCTTCCCCTTCTTCACGAAGTTCAACATCGTTTCGGATACATCAGCCCCGAATCGATCGACTGGGTCGCGGGCAAGCTCGATATCGAACCAATCAAGGTCGTCGAGGTCGTCACGTTCTACCCGGGCTTCCGCCAAAAAGCTCCGGGCAAACTCCACATCCGCGTTTGCCGCACTCTTTCTTGCGCCATGGGAGGCTCCTATGAACTCATGGACAAACTCTGCCAGATCGCCCAAATCGATCGCAGTGCCTCCGACACGCACAAGGATCCCATCGCGATTTCCCCTTGCGGAAATTTCTCCGTGGAGTTTGCCGAGTGCCTCGCTTCCTGCGGCACCGCCCCGGTCTGCCTCGTCAACGATGACTTCCATGAGGGTGTCACCTGCGACAAGGCCGAGGCGCTCCTCAACAGCTATCAAAACGCCTAATTGCTAATTCCAATGAGCATTACCTACAAGCCAGGCAAAAAACCTCATCCCAACGAGCACCGGCTCATCTTCAAAAACGTCGATCGCCGTGGCTGGAACCCTTCCATCAAACGTTACCTCAAAGAAGACGGATACGACACGCTTAAAAAAGCTCTCGAGATGGAGCCCAAAGATGTCATCAACGAGGTGAAAACTTCCGGCCTTCGTGGTCGCGGAGGCGCGGGATTCCCAACCGGTATCAAGTGGGGTTTCATCCCACCCAACAACACCAAGCCGGTCTACCTCATCTGCAACTGCGACGAATCCGAACCCGGCACATTCAAAGATCGCTACATCGTTCACCAAGACCCGCACCAGTTGATCGAAGGCATGGTCATCTCCGCGCACGCCGTCGGTGCGCACACCGCTTACATTTATATTCGCGAAGAATTCCCCGAAGCAGCCATCACCCTCGAAAAAGCGATCCAAGAAGCCAAAGATAACAACTTCCTCGGCAAAAACATCCTTGGATCCGGGTTCGATCTCGAAATCTACGTTCACCGTGGCGCCGCGGCCTACATTTGCGGTGAAGAAACCGGCCTTATCGAGTCACTCGAAGGCAAACGCCCCTACCCGAGAATCAAGCCACCGTATTTCCCGGCCGCCATCGGTCTCTACATGGCACCGACCATCGTCAACAATGTCGAGTCCCTCTGCCACGTCGTGCATATCATGCGAATGGGCGGCGAGGAATACGTCAAACTTGGCACACCACGCAACTCGGGCACCCGCATCCTCTGCGTATCCGGCGACGTCAAGGAACCCGGATATTTTGAAGTCGAAGTCGGCAAGATCACCTTCCGCGAACTCCTCTACGATATGTGTGGCGGACCCAAAGACGGGCGCGAATTCAAAGCAGTCATTCCTGGTGGCTCCTCTTCCAAGATTCTTCGCTGCAACGAAACTTTCAAAATCGGACGTGGCGACGATGCCAAGGACATGGACTTCTGGGACATTCCACTCGATTTCGACACCCTCGCGGCAGCCGGTTCAATGGCTGGCTCCGGTGGCGTGATTGTCATGGACGACTCACGACGCATGTCCTGGGTTCTCAACAACATCACCCACTTCTACGCCCACGAATCCTGCGGACAATGTACGCCATGTCGCGAAGGCTCTACTTGGATGAAGAAAGTTTCCGATCGTATCGAAGACGGCACTGCCACCCCGACCGACGTCGATACGCTCGAGCAAATTGCCTACCAGATCGACGGCAAGACTGTTTGCGCCTTTGGAGAAGCCTCCGCCTGGCCGGTCGAAGCGATGATCGACAAATTCCGTGACGAACTCATTGGGGAAACCTCTGAAGATAACGATTTCAAATCGAAGGAAAGGATCGAGCAGGAGAAATTCCTCTCCAGTGTCTAAATGGAACTCTCCGGTATCCTCTCCATCATTGGCTTCGCCTTTCTTGGCGTCTCCTGTGGAGGTGGACCCAACGTCCAGGTCGTTGACACCTCGGGGAATCCTATCCAGGAAGCCACCATCGTTCCTATGACCCGTTCATACAACAAGCCGGCTAGTCAAACTGACACCCGGGGAGAAGCTCGTATCTATCAAGACTTCCCGAAGATCGAATGGCTTACCGTCACCAAGCGCGGCTACCACTCCGCCCACGTCAGCTTTGACCAACCAAAGCCCATGACGGTGACCTTGAGACCCGCCACTACGGAGTAAACTCCGCCGCCGTCCCCATTCGGTGAACTTCCTTACAGATCGGATCGCAATAGCGTCCCGACTTTTCCTCGCAATCCTTGCATACAATAAACTGGGCATTGCATGGCTGCCAAAGACAGTTGCGATAACGAATCGACGGCAATCCACACGAAACACACGTGGAGACCAACTTCGCTCCCGCCGTCCGATTCACCGGCACGGTTAAGCGTTCATCGAAGACATAGCATTCCCCCTCAAACCCCTCGCCCTTCGCTTCAGGATCTTTCCCGTAAGTCACGATCCCTCCATCCAGCTGGTAGACATCTTCTAGGCCCTCTTTTAAAAGAAAGCCACTGAATTTCTCGCAGCGAATTCCGCCCGTGCAGTAGGTAAGAATCTTTTTGCCCTCCAATTCATCGCGATGGTCACGCACCCACTTGGGCATATCTCGAAAACTCGCCACCGGTGGAAGCATCGCCCCCTCGAATCGCCCTACCTCCCACTCGTAATCATTTCGAGCATCGATCAAAACGATATTATCCTCCTTGATCGCTTCCTTCCACTCGGCTGGCTTCAAATGGGTTGCGGTGAGCTCCTCGGGGCTGAAATCCTCTTCGCCCAGCCCCAAAGTCACCACCTCATCCCGCACTTTGATCGATAGCTTGGGGAAAACATGCCCCTCCGACGGGTCAATTTTCCAGGCAATCTCTGCGGTGAGAGGATCTTTATCCAGTGTCTCACGGTATTTCTTACAATCCGCCGCCGTACCAGAAACCGTGCCGTTAATCCCCTCCGCAGCGATGAGAATCCGCCCTTTCAACCCCAACTGGCAGCAAAGTTTTCGATGCTCTTCAGCATAAGCGTCCGGATCGGCGATCCGACAATATTTATAGTAAAGCAATACCTCGAATGGAGCACTCATGGGACGAACCTTCTTTGGCAGATTCGCTCCAAAAAATCCAGTGCGGTCTCGCCCAAAATTCCCTGCGCAGGAAAGACCTCCTATTTCTTGAGAGAAACCCACCAGATCGCTTGCCAAGGTCGGTCGCCCCTGTAGTCTTCCCTCTAGATTGGAAACGAGGAAACTCTCTTCTTATTAGTCGAAGAAAAAAGCGCCCCGGCTCCGTATCCCACAGACAAGTCTCCCCCTCCCATCCGCTCTTAAAGAAATCGTTTCCAAATCCACCGACGACCACTCCAATTCTTATCATGCTTGAATCCACTTCTCCCAGCACTTTTCGAAAAGCACCACCGGCCCGCCCCATCGAGCGATCCAAAGTCGAATATCAAATCCCGATCGAAACTCTCTCCGCTCCCGAAGTGAAGAAACAAGAATCCGCTCCAGAAAAGGAAGCCTCCGACGAATCCACTCCTGCGCCTGCCAAGGAAGCCCCAGCCGAAAGCACGCCCGCTCCGGCTGCGCCACCGGAAAGCCTCGAGGCCGACGACGTCGCTGCCATTGATCAACTCGGTAAAGTCTATCAAGACCTCAAAACCGAACTCGGTAAAACCATTATCGGCCAGGAGAACGTCATCGAGGAACTCGCGATTTGTCTCTTTGCCCGCGGTCACGGACTCCTCATGGGTGTTCCTGGTCTCGCCAAAACCCTCCTCGTTTCCTCGGTCGCGGAAACCCTCCATCTGAATTTCAACCGAATTCAATTCACGCCCGACCTCATGCCCGCCGACATTTCTGGAACGGACATTATCCAAGACAACGGCGATGGTGGTAAACGCCAATTCGAATTCGTCAAAGGCCCCGTTTTTTCCAACGTCGTGCTCGCTGATGAGATTAACCGGGCACCCGCCAAGACCCAGTCCGCCATGCTGGAGGCGATGCAGGAACGCCACGTCACTGTCCTTGGCCGAACCTACAAACTCGATGCGCCTTTCTTCGTCCTCGCGACGCAGAACCCCGTCGAGCAAGAGGGAACCTATCCTCTTCCCGAGGCACAGCTTGACCGCTTCATGTTCCTCATCGATGTCGACTACCCAACTGCCGCCGAGGAAAAACGTATTGCCCGCGAAACAACCGGAGCTGACAAGGAACCTCTCAAGGCACTCCTTACCGGAGAAGAAGTTCTCAAATACCAAAGCCTCGTCCGCCGCGTTCCCGTGCCCGATCATATTTACGACTATGCCGTTGAGATTGTCCGGCGGACCCGTCCCGATGGCGAAGATGCCCCGGAGTGGATCAAGGAATATGTGGGTTGGGGCGCCGGACCGCGTGCCGTGCAGTATCTCATTCTCGGTTGCAAAGCCCGCGCTGCGCTTCGTGGAACCTACATGGCTTCCCTCGAAGACATCGAAGCCGTCGCCCAGCCCGTTCTCAGCCACCGTGTTCTCACGAACTTTGCCGCCGAGTCCCAAGGAATGACCTCCAAGAAGATCGTCAAACGCCTCGTCGAAGAGATGCGGGAGGATTATTAAGATCCACCCGGAATCCCTCCTGACTTCCCCAGGCTTCCCGTATGAAATACGACTTCCTCGACACTGACGTCCTCGCCCGACTTGGGGCGATCCCGTTGGAGTCCCGTTTTCCCATGGTGGGAAATGTCGCAGGACGTCACCGTTCTCCGCACCGGGGATCTTCCGTCGAATTCGCGGAATACCGCAAGTATGTTCCCGGTGACGACACCCGTCGTCTCGACTGGAAAGCCTACGCACGCTCCGACCGATACTACATTAAAGAGTTCGAGGCCGACACCAACCTGCGGGCCTATTTCGTTGTCGATACTTCCGGGTCGATGGATTTTACCTCAGGAGAAAACCCCTCCAAGATCGACTTCGCCAAGAAGATTGCCGCCACTCTGGCCTACCTCATCGTCAACCAGGGCGACTCCGCGGGACTCTCGTGTTGCAGCGAAAAGCTTCACCTCGAAATCCCACCGAGCCGACGCGCCGCCCAACTGCAGCACATTTTCGAAACCCTCAAAGACATCGAGCCTACCGGCGAAACCGGACTCGTTCACGCGCTCCACCAAATCGCCGAGAAAACCCAACAACGCGCTCTCGTCATTATCCTCTCCGACCTCTTCGTTGAGACCGAGAAGCTGGCCGACGCTCTCCAGCACCTTCGCTTCCGCAAGCACGACATCGCGATGTTCCATCTTCTCGATCCGCAGGAAGTGGATTTCCATTTCGAGCGACCTCATCGCTTTGTCGACCTTGAAGATGGTAGCGTCGTCGTAGCTGAACCGAACCTTATCGTCGACGAATACCACGAGGCTCTCCGCGAATTCCTCGAGACCGTGGAGACCAAGTGCCACAACGTGCATGCCGATTACCACCTTCTCCAAACCAACGCGAACTACGAAAAAGTCGTTTCCGATTTCATCACCTCACGCCTGACCAAAAAACGCTAGCCCTCCCAGTTGAATTTCCTTGTTCCAGCCGCCCTTCTTGGGCTTTTTGCCGCCGCTATTCCGGTGATCATTCACCTGCTCAACCGGCGGCGCTTCCGCACCATCAAATGGGCGGCAACAACCTTCTTATTGAAAGCTTCCCGGGAGTCACGGGGCAAAAAGCGACTCAAACACATCCTAATTTTAGCCTGCCGGACGCTCGCCATCGCCGCGCTCATTTTTGCGGTTGCGCGTCCGCTCATCGGCAACTGGCTGGGCTGGGGCGGAGGCTCGGTGGAAACAGTGGTCCTCGTCCTCGACCGATCAGCCAGTATGGAAACCCGCGAGGGTGACGGCTCACCAAGTAGGCGCGAAGCCGTCGTCAATCGAATTGCCGACGCCATCAAAAACATGGGCTCCCCCCGCCTCGTTATCATCGATAGTGCCTCCGGAGAGATTCAAGACGTTCCCTCACCTGATGTCCTCCCCGAATTAACTTCAACCCAGGGCACCGACACACAAGCCGACATCCCTGTCTTGATTACTAAGGCCATCGACTACCTTCAGGAAACCAAGCCCGGGAAATCAGAAATTTGGGTCGCCTCGGATCTACAACGAAGCGATTGGCGTCCCGATGATTCGAGATGGCTCGCCATTCAAAGCGGCATCAAAGCGCTTCCCACCAAAACCTCGCTTCGTATTCTTGCCTCTGGATCCGAAATTATCCCGAACTACTCACTCGAACTTCTGGCCTCCCGCCGTATCGAGGACGACCTCCTTCTCGATCTCAAAATTTCCCGCAGCAAAGGCCAGTCCGAGGCCTCTATTCCACTCACTATTTCTCTGATGGGCGCCCGAAGCACCGATCCTGAACGCGTCACTATCAGCGGTCAGGAGGTTCGTCTACAAAAGCGTATCCCCCTCGGAGAGATTAAAGAAAGCGGATACGGCTGGGTCGGACTACAAACCGACAACAACCCGCGCGATAACGCCGTCTTTTTTGCCTTTGGCGAAAAAGAACCCGTCTATTCGTGGTTGGTCGCCGAAGATCCCTCCAGCGAAGTCGCCGGATACCTTCAAAGATCAGCCGCCCCAACCGGATTTGACCGCTTCAGCTGCGAAATCGTCTCCCCAGTTCAAACAACCAAAATCAACTGGAGTACCGCGTCCCTCATAATTTGGCAGGCTCCGCTGCCCACCGGTGCCGTCGCCTCACAGATGGCGGAATTCGTAAAATCCGGTGGGTCCGCTATTTTTTATCCGCCCGAGGAACCCTCTACAGAAGCAATCTTCGGAATGTCCTGGGGCCCCGTAATCAACGCTCCGGACGACGAGTTTTTCATCAACGGGGTCTGGACCCGCGACGACGGCCCGTGGCAGGACGGTCAAACCGGCACGCCCCTTCCGGTCAAGGAACTGAGAAGTATCAAACGCCGGAGCATTCAGGGCGACGCCGCGACTCTCGCGGAATGGGATGACAAATCACCGCTGCTCCTTCGTCAGATCGATGGTGTTGGCACGGCTATTTTTGTCGGAACTCTTCCCGATGACCGGTGGTCCAACATGGAATACACCGCGCTTCATCTCGTCGCAAACCAACGCATGATCCAACTTGGCACCGACCGCCTTCACGCCGGTTACCGCGCCATTGCTGGGAGCGAAAAGTCGCAAACGCAAGATGACGAAATTCGCTCCCGCCTAGACAACTTCGAAGACTACGAACCATCACTCGGACCTTACCGAAGTGGCGTCTACCGGCTCGGCGAACGCACCGTGGCCGTCAACCGCCCCAACAGCGAGGGGGATCTCGAACGGGTCAACGAGGAAAGCCTCGACAAACTTCTCGAGGACACGCCTTACTCACTTTTCGAAGACACCAAGACCAAGGACGACCTCATCAGCGAAGCTTGGAAAGCATTTTTGGTTGCCGTTCTTCTCTTCATGCTTGCTGAGGCAATCCTCTGCTTGCAGCCACGCCCCAGCGCTGCTCCCGTTACCAATCCCTCGCCCGCGTCGTGAACAACTTCAACCTAGGACCGCTCCACTTCCAGACGAATATTTTCGTTCTGGTATTCGTCGTGATCGTCCTGATCGCAACCGCAGGTCTTTGCGTCACCGCAGTCCGGCGCTCGGCCCGACCCAGGCGAACCGGAATCTTGGAGGCCATTCGCTTCGTCTGTGTTCTCTTCGTTTCCATTATGCTTCTCGGACCCGAGTGGCGCACCGTTCAAGAATCCGACCTCCAACCGGAAATCGTCATCGTGACGGACGAATCCCTCTCTATGAGCACGACCGATGCCCGTGTTCCCGAGGCCATGGAAAGTGAAGAACAAGTCATTACCCGCGAGAAGCTCGTCGACAACCTTCTCGCTTCGGAATTCTGGAAACCCTTCGAGGCAGAAAGTAAAAACCGCGTCACCCTTTCCACCTTCGGCGCCCCGCCTGTAGACACCGACCCGGCTCTCCGCGCCATGGCCGGCACGGACATCAATGATGCCTTGCAGAAGATCCTCGAGGCGGGACGCAATCTCCGCGCCGTCGTTATGCTTGGAGACGGCGACTGGAACATCGGCAAGTCTCCGGTTGCGGCAGCCCAACAATTCCGTCTTAAAGATGTCCCGCTATACGCTTTGGGCACCGGATCCCAGCAACGCCTCCCCGACCTTGATCTTGATTCGGTGAACGCTCCCACCTACGGTATTGTCGGTGAGAACGTGCAGATTCCATTCACCATTCAGTCCTCTTTGGGACGCGATGTCCGCACCATCGTTCGCATTCGCAGCGACAGCGGAAAAGAACGCACCAAGGACATCACCATTCGCGCCAACTCCACGCATTATGATTCCATCTTGTGGCGAATTGAAAAAGAAGGCGCTTCCACTCTCAGCCTTAGCATCCCGACAACCAATGGTGAATTGGTGCAAAGCAACAACAGCCGTGATTTTATTATCAGTGGAAAACCGGAATCGATTAAAGTCCTCGTGGTGGAAACGCTTCCCCGCTGGGAATACCGTTTTATCCGCAACGCCCTCTCCCGTGACCCGGGTGTCGATGTCGATTGCCTGCTCCTCCACCCCAACCTCGGCAAAGGTGACGGGCCCGACTATATTCAAGAGTTTCCCGAAAATCTCGAGGATCTCCAAAAATATGATGTCGTTTTTGTCGGCGATGTCGGCCTTAGTGAAGACGGCGGATCCGGGCTCACCACCGAGCAGGCCAATCTGATCAAAGGACTCGTCGAAAATCAGGCTAGCGGTGTGGTTTTCATTCCGGGTGCACAGGGAAACCAATTCATGTTGGAAGAAACCGAACTCTACGACCTGATTCCGGTCATTCTCGACAAGGATAATCCAACGGGCCTCAGTGACTCCATCGATGCGTCGATGCGACTTACTTCCGAAGGTGAGAGGTCGCTGCTGACGATGCTCGGAGACGACGAAACCGAGAACGAATTGATCTGGCAGGATCTTCCCGGATTCTATTGGCAAGCTCCTGTCGTGAAAGCCAAGGCAGGCACCACTGTTCTCGCCGTAAACGCCAATCGAAGCAATGCCTCCGGACGTCTTCCCATCCTCGTCACTTCACGCGCCGGGGCCGGTAAGGTTCTCTACATGGCCACCGACTCCGCCTGGAGATGGCGTCGTGGTGTGGAAGACCTTTACCACTACCGTTTCTGGGGACAGGTCGCTCGTTGGATGTCCTACCAACGAAACATGGCCGCCGGAGAACGCGTTCGCCTTTTCTACACTCCCGAACGCCCCAAACCCGGCGACCCGGTTTTCCTTTCTGCCAACGCTTTTTCAGAAAACGGCGCTCCACTCACCGAAGGTAATCTTCAGATAGACCTCACCGCTCCAAACGGCACCAGCCAACGCATCGAACTCGCCCAAGACGACGCCTCCTGGGGTTCCTTCAGCGGACAGTTTAAAATCAGGCAGCCGGGAGCCTGGGGCGTCAAAGCCTTCATCGCCGGCGATGATTCAGCCTTCATCGAAACCAAAATCATTTCCCAAACCGACGACATCGAAAAAACAGGCCTTCCTGCTCGCTTCGAAGTCCTCGAAGAAATGACCAAGGTGTCACGCGGTCGACTCGTAACCGCTGCCCAATTGGAGGAATTAGTCAAAGAAATTAACGCCCTTCCCGAACCCCAGCCTCTTGTTGATTCAATCAAACTCTGGGCCCACTGGCTGGCTCCGACCATTCTCGTCATTCTCTTATCCCTCTTCTGGATGGGACGGAAATTGAACGGAACATTCTAGACCACAAAGGAGTCGCGGAGCCCGCGCCGCTTGTCAACCGAGCGTCACCATTCTCACTCTGCAAGTGCTTCAAGCAACTTGGTGTGAATCCCACCAAATCCACCATTACTCAACACCGCGATCACATCACCCTCTCGGGCGGTGCCTGAGACATGGGAAACGATCTCATCAACCTCACCAAGATACCAAGCCTCGGTCCCTTTGGATTTAATCTCCTCCACAAGTTTATCAGGGTCAAGCCGATCATCCTCTGCAAATTTTTCGGGATCTGGGATACTTGGAATGACCACAAGATCCGCTTTCTGAAGTGCGTCGGCCAAATCATCCTGAAAAATACTTCGACGCGTGGTATTTGATCGCGGTTCGAACAACACCCACAAACGACGCGAAGGATACTTCTGACGCAGACCATCGATAGCCAAGCCAATCGCGGTGGGATGATGGGCGAAGTCATCAATCACCATCACACCACGAACCTCTCCACGTTCCTGCTGGCGGCGAGCAATTCCTTCAAAGCTCATAAAGCCCTCGCAGATCTGATCCGGCGAAAGTCCGGCAAAGCGTGCCGAGCACACCGCCATCGCTGCATTTCTTACATTGAACTCACCCACCATGGGCACTTCGTAGCGCTCACCATTAATCGTAAATCGACTCCCGCTCTCGACATAATCCACTTCGATAATTCGAAAATCACAATCCTCACCGAATCCCACTTTTTTAACGGGACACGGAGAATCAGCCGCTGCAGTGAGACAGTTTTCATCATCACCATTGATCAGCGCCAAACCACTCCGGGGAACGACTCTCAACAAGCGTTGAAAGGTCAAAATAATCTCATCGAGATTATCGTAGATATCGGCGTGATCAAACTCGATGTTGTTCATCACGACAAGCTCCGGAAGGTAATGCAAAAACTTGGATCGCTTGTCAAAAAAAGCCGTGTCGTATTCGTCGCCTTCCATCACAACGTAATCCGATTTCGTAAATCGGGCCCCTTGTCCAAAGTTCGCCGGAATTCCCCCAATCATAAAACTAGGTTCCTCGCCCGCTGATTCAAACAACCAGGCCAGCATCGAACTCGTAGTGGTCTTCCCATGCGTCCCACTGATGACATAGTTCTTTCGTCCTCGAAGAAAATATTCCTTCAGCACTTCGGGCAGCGACACATACCGCAAGCGCCGATCTAAAATCGCTTCGGCCTCTTCGTTTCCACGACTGATGGCATTCCCGATCACCACGGTTGTTGCATCATCGGGAATATTCTCAGCCCGATACCCCTCCATGATCTTCATGCCTTTCGATGCCAAAAATGTCGACATCGGAGGATAAACCGCCTGATCCGATCCCGTGACAACATAGCCTTGTTCGATCATCCCGGCGGCTACCGAGCCCATCGCGGTTCCGCAGACCCCGACAAAGTGAAACTGTTCTTTACTCATGAAACTTTCTTAAAACCCAGGCGCTGCCACTCGTCCCATCTGGCCTTCCTCGAGGCGTTCCCTGAGAATACGATCAGCAACCTCCTTCACCATCTCCTCCAAGAGTAATCGCAGGTGACTTCCCTTGCGGTAATCCGCCGGAGCAATGTGTTGAACCCGCTCGGCATGCGTGCAGAGCTGGAAGCATTTTCGAAAACTCCGTCCGCTTTGATCATTAGGATTATACACCGCGATCGCCTGACCTCCATTTTTCTTCATCACAGTGAAGCAAGGAACATCCGTCGGGCCATCACCAACATAGACCATATTCTCAAAGGGAACCGGACGGGCATCGCCCGGCATGTGATCATTCACATCATCATCGGGATTAAGCAGTCCCTTGTTAATCCGGAAGAGATACTGAGTCTTGGTAGTGTGTGAAATCGTACGCTTGGGAAAACTGATCCGGCCATGTTCGTCTTCACCGAACTCACACCCAAAGATCGACTTCACTTTATTCTTGAGCGAGCAACCATCGAGGAGCGCCTTCAGGCCAGACGAAACAATATAGTGCTCCACCTTAATGCCCGCAGCTTCATGCTCAGGCAGGATATAAAATTCATTGATCTCGTCAAAAAACTCTTCAACTCCCGGATAGTAGTTCAAGCCTCCTCCTAGTTCCGTTAGATCGGCATTGGAAACATTGTCCATTCCCAGATAATCGAGAAGGCATTTCATGTAAGCCAATTCCCCGTCCCACTTCTGCTCTTTCACAAGAAGATTGCATTTCTTCCAAAACTGCTCCGGATCGATCCCGAATTTTGGAAACAAGACATCGTCCTGCATATAGCTCGGGCTCAAGGTCTGATCGTAGTCATAGACCAGGGCGATGGTATTCTGCGGAACGGACATGTCGCGGGGAGACTGGCCTTTTTCTCCCTCTGTGTCAAAATCCGAGATAGACGACCTGACAGCATCTCGTAGGCTCACTTCATGACGCCTAAAGCCCTCATTGTCATCGGAGACGCCTCCGAGACTCTCGACACCCTCTATCCATACTATCGCTTGATCGAAGCCGGGATTGAACCCGTAGTGATTGCTCCGGAAAAGCGTCTCTATCAAATGGTCATGCACGAAGTAAAACCCGGCTGGACCATCACCAAGGAATGGGAAGGCTACACCCTCAACGCCGATTTGGCGTTTTCCGAAGTAAAGGAAGAAGACTACCTAGGCATTTTCTTCTCCGGTGGTCGCGCCCCGGAATACATCCGATACGATGAAGATCTCGTCCGCATCACGAAGTATTTTTTTACGCAAAACAAGCCAATCGCTTCGGTTTGCCACGGCGTGGAAATCCCGGCCTACGCCGACTGCGTCAAGGGCCGCCGCATGGCCACCGTCCCGAAATGCCAGTTCGATCTCGAAGTTGCCGGGGGGATTTTTGTCGATGAAGCTTGTGTCATCGACGACAATCTCGTCTCCGGACGCACCTTCCACGATAATGGTCATTACCTCGGTGCTTGGATCAAAATGCTGGAGGATGCAAAAGGCTGAAAATTCTCCAAATTGGCCCAAGAATCACCCTACTCCCAACGTATCAAAACAATGCCCCGAAGTGGACAATTACTCCTCGCTCTCCTGGCTCTCATTTGCCCGGCCAATGGCGAACTTCGCTTCAACCGGGACATTCGTCCCATCCTCGCTGACACTTGCTTTAATTGCCATGGTGTCGATGAAGGTTCTCGAAAAGCCGGCCTCCGGCTCGACACCGCCGAAGGAGCCTATGAAAACCACGACGGCTTCCGTGCCATCGTCCCGGGCGACCTCAAAGAGAGTGAATTGATCTACCGCATCTTTAATGACGACGAAGACGAAGTCATGCCTCCACCCGATCATCCGCATCAACTCAGCGAGACACAAAAAAACACCCTCAAGCAGTGGGTCCTCGAAGGCGGGAAATACGAAGGTCACTGGGCCTTCATCCCACCGGAGAAAGCCCAGATTGTCGGTTCCTCAAAATGGGGTGAAAATGCCATCGATAGTTTCATATTTAAAAAAATCACTGAAGCCGGACTCACACCACAACCCGAAGCATCCCGTGAAACACTCCTCCGACGACTCTCTCTCGATCTCACCGGACTCCCTCCGACACTCGAAGAACAGAAAACCTTCCTCAACGACAAGTCTCCAGACGCCTACGAGAAACTCGTAGACCGGCTTTTAAGCTCTCCACGCTACGGCGAGCGGATGGCGATGTGGTGGCTCGATGGCGCACGCTACGCCGACACCCACGGCTTCCAGGCCGACTGGGAACGCTACCAGTGGCCTTGGCGCGACTGGGTCATCAGGGCCTTCAATCAGAACATGCCCTTCGACCAGTTCACCATCGAACAACTCGCAGGAGACATGCTTCCCAATGCCACAAATTCTCAAATCGTGGCTACCGGATTCAACCGCAATCACCGCATCAATACCGAAGGTGGATCACTCGCCGCCGAATGGCATGTCGAGAACGTCATCGACCGCGTCGAAACCACCGGTTCCGTCTGGATGGGGCTCACCTTCAACTGCTGTCGTTGCCACGACCACAAATACGACCCCATTTCGCAAAAGGAATTCTACCAGTTCTATTCATTTTTCAACAACGTCCCGGAAAAAGGGGTTGAACGAGGAACCCCCAAGAACTTCGAACCCACCATTAAAGTTGAAGACCCCGAAACCGAAAATCAAGTCATACAGCTGAGAGCGCAAATCGCTGAGATAGAAAAAACTCTCTCCGCCGCGAAAGAGAAAGCCGCCGCAAATCTCAACGAAAACATCCTGAGGAAACTCAAAAATCCCTGGACTATCCAAAAGCCTACCAAAATCGCCTCAAAAGGGAAAACCACCTTTAAGTTACAAGCTGATGGCTCCTATCTTGCTACCGGGGCGAAACCCGACACCGATCTTCGCACCATTATCCTAAAACCAAGTCTAAAAAACCTCATCTCTTTCCAAATCGAAGCGCTTTCCGATCCCTCATTCCCAAACAAGGGCTACGCGCGTGGGCACAATGGCAATTTCGTCCTCTCCAGCATCAACGCTCACGTCATCCAAAATGGCAAGAAGGACATCCCTCTCAAAATTGCCAAGGCCCGCGCCAGTTACGAACAGAAAGGCTATCCGATTTCAAACAGCCTTGACGGCAAAGCCAATACCGGGTGGGCCGTCGACGGAAACACGAAACGGGAACCCCGACAGGCTGTCTTCGATCTCGCAAAACCGATCACCCTAAAATTGGGCCAGCAGCTGAAGATCACACTCAACTTCGGAGCCTTCCCCAATCACTCCATTGATCGCTTTAGACTGTCCGCAACCGATGTCAAATCCCCAGCACTCTCCCCAGCCTCCCTTGATCAAACGACAATCCTCGCCATCAAAACACCTCATCAGAAACGCTCAGCCAAACAGCTGAAACTTCTCGCGGCCTACCTTAGTCAACACCCTACGCCAAACCTCAGCGAACACCTGACAAAGATCAACCAGCTCAAATCCGAGATCACCAAGCTACAAGGCAGTGCTCCCACAGTCATGGTGATGAAGGAACTTCCCAACCCTCGTAAAGCCCACATTCTTGACCGTGGCGAATACGACCAACCCAAGGAAGAAGTCACTGCCGGACTTCCTTCCATCTTGCCTCCCATTCCAAAGGGAGAAAAAATGAACCGCCTCGGTTTGGCCCGATGGCTCGTTGATAAAAAACATCCCCTCACCGCCCGCGTGCAAGTCAATCGCATCTGGGAGAACCTCTTCGGGACTGGCCTGGTCGAATCGAGCGAAAACTTCGGCACCCAGGCCGACTACCCCAGTCACCCTCAGCTTCTCGATTGGTTGGCTGTCGATTTCGTGGAAAACAATTGGGATCTCAAAGACCTCATCAAAACCATGGTCATGAGCGCGACGTACCGTCAGAGCAGCAAGCTCGATTCCATTCGTCGGGAGAAAGATCCCCAAAATCGCCTGCTCAGTCGCGGCCCCCGCTTCCGCCTCCAAGCAGAAATGATCAGGGATCAAGCCCTCGCCGTTTCCGGACTGATCAACGAAAAGATCGGCGGCCCTAGTGTGCGCCCCTACCAACCTGCCGGAATTTGGAGCGAATTTAATTTCTACGGAAACCTGCGCAACTACAAACACGACACCAACGGCAACCAATATCGCCGAAGCCTCTACACGATTTGGAAGCGCACTGCCGCGCCTCCCGCCATGACCTTATTCGACATGGGCTCCCGCGAGGTTTGCAGCGTCAAACGCGCCAAGACCAACACGCCCCTTCAGGCCCTCGCGCTCATGAACGACGTGACGTATGTCGAATCAGCCAAAGCACTTGCACAGCAAATGATGTCATCGGGTAAAAACCCCGAAGCTTGGATTCGCGATGGTTTCAAACGAACCGTGACACGGGAAATCACCAAATCCGAACTCTCCGTTCTCCTCAAGGGCTACCAACGACGCCTCAATCGGTTCAAAAGAGATCCCGAAGCGGCAAAATCGCTTCTTTCCCTCGGTGAAATGAAGGTTGATCCCCAAAAAGATCCTGCACAACTCGCTGCACTCACCACCGTCGCGAGTCTCATTCTCAATCTCGACGAGATCATCACGAAAGGATAATCCCATGAACCCGCTCAGCAACGAACTCAACCGGCGAACATTCCTCAAGACCTCCGCTCATGGGTTTGGAGCCCTCGGACTCGGCTCTCTTCTCGCCAAAGACGATGGCATGCTCATTGGAACCCACCACAAACCGAAGGCCAAACGGGTCATCTACATGTTCCAGTCAGGAGCTCCTTCGCAGATGGATCTCTTCGATCCCAAGCCCAATCTCGGCGAGAGATTTTCAGAAGACCTTCCCGACTCCATCCGCATGGGGCAACGGATCACCGGAATGACCTCCGGCCAAAAAACGCTTCCGGTTGCCCCCTCGATTTTCAAGTTCGCCCAACACGGCCAAAGCGGAGCCTGGCTCAGCGAACTTCTCCCACATACTGCCAAGGTCGCCGACGATCTCTGCATCATCAAATCAATGCACACCGAGGCCATCAACCATGACCCGGCCATCACCTTCTTTCAAACCGGTCATCAACTAGCCGGCCGGCCCAGTATTGGCTCGTGGATGTCTTACGGACTCGGCAGCTCCAACAAAGACCTTCCTACTTACGTCGTTCTGACATCCCGTGGCACCGGACGCCCCAACGATCAACCTCTCTACGACCGTCTCTGGGGATCAGGATTCATTTCAACCCAACACGCGGGCGTGAAATTCCGAAACACCGGTGACCCCGTACTCTATCTCTCCAATCCAGACGGAGTGGATCGCCCCATGCGCAGAGACATGCTCGACGACCTCGCTGCGCTCAATGGCGAACGACACCAAATCGTGGGTGACCCAGAAATCGAGGCCCGTATCGCACAATACGAAATGGCCTTCCGCATGCAGGCCAGCGTCCCCGAGCTCACCGATGTAAAAGGCGAGCCTCAAGAAGTCCTCGACCTCTACGGTCCCGAGGTCAAGAAGCCCGGTTCATACGCCGCTAATTGCCTTCTCGCTCGTCGTCTCGCTGAGCGTGACGTGCGCTTCATTCAACTTTTCCACCAGGGATGGGACCATCACGGTGGTCTCCCCAAGGCGCTCAAAGGTCAGTGCAGCGACACCGATCATCCAACCGCCGGACTCCTCACTGATCTCAAACAACGCGGTATGTTGGAAGATACTCTTCTCGTCTGGGGTGGTGAGTTTGGGCGAACCACCTACTGTCAGGGAAAATTGACTCGCGAAAATTACGGACGTGATCATCATCCCAAGTGCTTCAGCATGTGGATGGCTGGAGCAGGAATCAAAAAAGGAATCACCATCGGAAAAACCGACGACTATTGCTACAACATCCTTGAAGACCCCATCCACGTTCACGACCTTAACGCAACGATCCTTCATCTCCTCGGCGTCGACCACGAACGCCTCACCTATCGCTTTCAAGGCCGCCAATTCAGACTTACCGACGTCCACGGAAAACTCATCAAGCAAGCACTCTCCTAACCCCAGAAAACAAAACACTATGAAACGACTCAGCCTACTCACCTTCATCGCCGGAATGACCTTTCTGCATGCCGGACCAAAAGCACCCGAAGGCTTTAAGCCTCTCTTCAACGAAAAAGACCTCACCGGCTGGTGGGGACTTGGAACCGAGGACCCCGCAAAATGGCAAGCTCTTCCCGCCGATAAACTCGCGGCCAAGAAAAAGAAAAGCCTCGCTGACATCAACAAGCATTGGAGCGTCGAAGGAAACGAACTTGTGAACGATGGACATGGGCTCTACCTCACCACCGATAAGGACTACAAAGACTTCGTCCTCCTTCTGGAGTACAAGACCGTCGCAAAGGCCGACAGCGGCATCTACCTCCGCGCCGTTCCTCAGGTCCAAATCTGGGACTCTACCAAAGAAGGGGGAAAATGGAAACACGGTGCCGACAAAGGCTCCGGAGGACTTTGGAACAACAAAAAAGGCAGCCCGGGTAAAGACCCCTTGGTTCTCGCCGACAAACCCTTCGGCGAGTGGAACAGCATGAAGATCCAAATGGTTGGTGATATCGTCACCGTGCACCTCAATGACAAACTTGTCGTCGATAAAGCGCCACTGCAGAACTACTTTAACAAAGGTGGTCCACTCCCAGCGGCCGGCCCCATCCAACTGCAAACCCACGGGGGAGCAATCCGCTGGCGCAACATCTTCATCAAAGAGCTCTAGGCTCCCGGGCTTAGATTCCGGGAACGACACCGCACGACTCGCCGGCCGGAATCTATGACTCGCATCAAAAGACAAAGACCTCAGCAGGCTCGTCCCACCAGATGAGCCTGCTTTTTTGTCAAAAATACTCAAGACCACCGAAGGACATCGACCATTCGCTCAGGGCGAATGTCTCTGCATCGCGGAATCTGACTCCATTATTAAATCCGAGCTTTAAAAATCTTTCCCCTCCCATCACTTGCAGCGCGCAATCTTCAAGGATAGCATCCTCGCGTGTTTCAATTCACCATCTTTCGCATTCCCGTCCGGGTTGAACCCTTCCACTGGGTCATTCTTGCACTTCTTGGAATCCCCCGTGATCTTTCGGATCGGAACGGATTAATTCAAATGCTCCTCTTCATGCTGGCGGGCTTCTTTTCGATTCTCGTCCATGAACTGGGTCACGCTCTCACTGGAAGAAAATTCGGCGTACGTAATCCTGAAATCGTCCTCCACGGCATGGGTGGAGTGGCAATTTTCCCGGGGGCAAGGTTCACCCGGAAGGAAAGCTTCCTCACCACCTTCGCTGGCCCCGGAATTCAAATCATCCTTGGATTGGTCGCCTTGCTCATTTACTCCCAAATTCCTTTTCAACCTGGCATCAGTGAATTCCTGTGGAAGCTATTCTTTATTTCCATTTTTTGGGCTGTCCTAAATCTCTTCCCCATCATGCCCATGGATGGCGGACAAATGCTCCATGCCGCACTCGGAGACCATCGAATAAAAATCACCTATCAGGTAGGCATTATCACAGGAGTTCTCCTAGCCATCACCTGCCTCGTTCTAAAGGTTGGCATCTTCGCTCCGATTCTCTTCGGATACCTCGCCTATCAAAACTACCAACGGCTCCTGCAAATCCAAACTCCCTGGCGTTAAACCAAAATCAACCGGAATCCTGCAAGGACCGCAAAGCCCACTACCATCCACTCAAAGATCCTTTGGGAAATGAGCTGAAGAAGATACTTCCCAAAAAAGACCCCGATTAGGATCAGCGGAATCAACTTGAGATTCAAAAAAAGCGACTCAGGAGTCGTGAAATTCAAGCCGCCCATACAGGGAAGTTTGATTAGGTTTACGAGAAGGAAAAATCGCGCTCCAATCCCGATTAACTCCATTTTGGGCACCTTCTTTGACAGAAGATACAGTTGAAACACCGGACCAGCGGCATTGGCCACCATTGTTGCGAATCCCGCAAAGGAACCCGCGCTGAGGCCAAAGCCTCTCGAATGCGCCATTCGATCAAAGAGCACTGGAGCCATTTTCCTCCCCAGCTGGAGCACCACCATCAAAAGAATCATCGAACCAATCACCGGCTTGGCCCATTCTTCCGGCAACCAATCTAGAAGATAGAATCCCAAAACCATCCCAACCAAGGTCGGCGGTAACAATAACCAAATCGGTCCCCACGAGGCATGCTTGCGAAACATGGGATAAACGCTGAGATCTGCCACCACCAGCATCGGCAAGAGAATCCCAACCGACTGCTTCCCAAAAAGCTCGGCCATAATAAAAACCGCAATCAAGCCCAGTCCCGAAAACCCCGCTTTCCCTAAGCCCACACACAAAGCGGCCAGGCTCACAAGCAGCCATCCGGTCGAGGAATCAATCACCCGAGGGTTCTTTTCCAAAACGCCGCGAAACTCAAGCTCCAAGCAATCACTCGACAGCCATGACTTGCGGGAAGCCCTCCGCGGGTTTACACAATAACTGTGAACGCGTTCGACCCACACACTTATCGAGACGATTTCCCCATTCTGGGCCAGTCAGTTCACGGCAAACCATTGGTTTATCTGGATAATGCCGCCACCTCTCAAAAACCGCTCCCGGTCCTCAATGCCTCCCGGGATTACTACGAAAAGCTTAACTCAAATATCCACCGCGGCGTCCATCATCTCGCCCAAGCCGCCACGGCAGCGCATGAAGCGGCCCGCGAAACAATTGCCCGACACCTGAATGCCACTCGGCCCGAAGAAATCATTTTCACCTCCGGCACAACTGATTCAGTCAATCTCGTCGCTTCGTCCCTGGGAAGGTCCGACCATTTCGTTAATGGAGACGAGATCATCATCTCCGGATTAGAGCATCATTCCAACACCGTTCCTTGGCAGATGCTCTGTGAACGAATGGGAATAACGCTAAAAGTAATCCCTGTCCGGGACGATGGCACTCTCGACCTCGACGCCTACCAGAACCTCCTCACCGACCGCACCAAGCTAGTCGCGGTGAACCATGTTTCAAACGCCTTCGGCACTGTGAACAAGGTTATTCAGATTTGTTCACAGGCCAAGAAAGCTGGCGCTCTCACCTTCATCGACGGCGCTCAGTCATTACCTCACATGAGTATTGACTTGAAGGCTCTTGATTGTGATTTTTACGCTTTTTCCGGACACAAGATTTATGGACCCACCGGCATCGGAATTCTCTACGGAAAACATGATTTACTTTGTGAACTCCCGCCCTGGCGTGGAGGAGGAGAAATGATTAAGGAAGTCACCTTCGAAAAAACCACCTACAACGACCCTCCCTTCAAATTCGAAGCTGGCACTCCAAATATCGAAGGCGGAATCGCCCTCGCCGCCGCCATCGACTATGTGAATAAAGTGGGACTTACTCACATCGCTTCACATGAGTCAGCCCTCATCGAAAAGGCCGCGGCAATGCTTGCCGAACTCGAAGGAGTCACCATTTACGGCCCTCCCGACCGCACCGGAGCAATCTCGTTCAACTTCGAGGGGGTCCATCACTACGACCTTGGCACTCTCCTTGACCAAATGGGCCTGGCCCTTCGCACCGGGCACCACTGCTGCCAGCCTCTGATGGCGCGATTCGGTGTTTCGGGCACTCTGCGGGCCTCCTTTGCCCTCTACAACACAGAACAAGAAATCGATGCTCTGGAAGCCGCACTCAAGAAAGCACTCATGATGCTTCGTTGATTCCTTTGCTTTTCTCGGAAACCTCGAGTAATTATCGCTCGTGACGATCACAGAGAAGCAACAGGAACTCCTCGACGAACTTGACCTCTTTCAGGATTGGACCGAGCGATACGAGTATGTCATCGGCTTGGGCAAAAAACTCGCTCCCATGGACGAAAGCCTCCATACCGAAGACCGCCTCATCAAAGGCTGTCAGTCCCAGGTCTGGCTGGAATCCACCACGGAGGATGGGAAAATGCGCTACCTCGCCGATTCCGACTCCGTCATTACCAAGGGGATGATCGCGCTCTTCGTCCGCATCCTCGACAACGAATCCCCCGACGACGTCTTGAGCGCCGATCTTTCTTTCATCGACAAAACCGGCCTCAAGGAGCATCTCGCCCCCACCCGGGCTAACGCGCTCACTCTAATGTCCGCTCAAATGAAGAAAGGCGCTCTCGAAGCCAGCCAGTAACAGCGACCACCAATCGCCTGCCTAAAAAATGGTAGGGCCGCAGGGACTTGAACCCTGGACAAAGGGATTATGAGTCCCCTGCTCTAACCAACTGAGCTACAGCCCCATTTTTTTCGACGCGCGGACACTCTCATTCCTCCATCCCAAGATCAAGCACAAGGAGTAATTATAGCCACTCCACCTTTCTCAGTGATTCGATCAATTCTTGAAAATCTCCTCAATCTGCTGGCCCAGCCGAGCGACCGAACGATTTGCGATTTTACAACAGTGATGAAACACTTGGTCGAGCAGGATCCACCAAAAGTTGTCATTCTCCGGTGTCCCCCACTTTCGCTCATTCTCCTCTGACCTCAAAATCAACGAGATCCTCCAAACGCCACGCTTCATTGCTCACTGGCATCCTGATTTAGCTACGCTGCCTTCGGCACCGACCCACAACCCATCAACGCATCGTGATGCGTAGATTTGTTCTTGCGAAGTTGCCAAATCGGACCAAAACTCTGTCCGCAGCGCAAGTCAATGTCGAACGATCTTACCAACGAACTCAAAGCCGCCCTCGCCGAACGCATTCTTGTTCTCGACGGAGCGATGGGGACCACTATCCGAACTTACGGCCTGGAAGAAAGCGACGCCCGTGGTAGCCGCTTCGCAGACACGGAAAAAGATCTTCTTAACAACGGCGACATCCTCTCTCTTACCAAGCCCGATATCATCTCCGACATCCATAAGCGCTTCTACGATGCAGGATCCGACATCGTCGAAACCAACACCTTCTCCGCCACCACCATCGCCCAGTCAGAATTCTTCGTTGAGGACCCTCGTGAAAAAGGCACCGGTCGAAAAGACCCCGAGTTTTATCAGAGTATTATCGAAAACCCATTCCTCCGCGAGCTCTCGGATGAGATCAACATCAAATCAGCTCAACTCGCTCGGAAAGTCGCCGACCAAATTGCCAATGAAACCGGCATCCCCCGCTATGTTGCCGGTGCCATCGGCCCGATGACCGTCGGCCTCAACAACTCCGCCGTCGACCCTGACGATCCTGGCTTCCGAACGGTCACTTTCGACCAGGTCTACCGATCATATAAGGAGCAAATCCTCGCCCTTATCGAAGGCGGATCAGACATCCTTATGGTCGAAACCATTTTCGACGCCCTCAATTCCAAAGCCGCCCTCGTCGCAATTCAGGACGTCTTCGAAGAAGGAGGCTTTAAGCTCCCCGTCATCATCTCCGCCGCAGTTGGAATGGGTGGTGAAACAATGATCTCGGCACAAAAAATTGAAGCTCTTTGGAATGCCGTCGCCCATGTCAACCCGCTCGCCGTCGGCCTCAATTGCTCTCTTGGACCAGACCAGATGCGCCCCTTCATTGAGGAGCTCTCCAGCGTCGCCGAGACCTATGTCTCCTGCTACCCGAACGCCGGTATGCCTGACCCACTTTCCCCGACCGGCTTTCCAAAACTCCCGGAGGACATGAATGGACACCTCGGCGACTTCGCCCGTTCCGGATTCATCAATTTCGCTGGCGGTTGCTGCGGCAATACTCCAGAGCACATTGCCGAAATTGCCAAGGGCGTCCGCGACGTGGAGCCTCGTAAAATCCCTACCGTTGATCCACTCCTCCGCCTCTCAGGGACCGAGCACTATAATCACACCGACGACAAAAACTTCCTCATGATCGGGGAGCGTACCAACGTCGCCGGATCGCCTCGCTTCCGGAAACTAGTTCAGGAGGGAAAGCTCGAAGACGCTCTCGCCGTAGCTCGGCAACAAGTCGACAACGGCGCACCGGTGATCGACATCTGCTTCGACGACGGACTAATCGACGGTGTCGACATGATGACCCGTTTTCTCAACCTAGTGCAGTCCGAACCCGACATCACGAAGGTTCCCATCACTGTCGATTCCTCAAAATGGGAAATCATTCAGGCCGGACTGAAGTGCCTCCAAGGCAAAGGTATTGTAAACTCGATCTCTCTCAAAGAAGGGGAAGAAGCCTTCAAGAAAAACGCCCGAACCATCATGAAGTTCGGCGCCGCCGCCGTGGTCATGGCCTTCGACGAAAACGGTCAGGCCGCCACCTACGAAGACAAAATTAAAATCTGCGAACGCGCCTATCGCTGCCTCGTCGACGAAGTCGGCTTTCCGCCTCAAGACATTATCTTTGATCCCAACATCCTCACCGTAGCCACAGGCATCGAGGAGCACAACACATACGCCCTCGATTTCTTTAAAGCCACCAAGTGGATCAAAGACAATCTACCCCACGCCAAAGTCTCGGGTGGCGTTTCCAATGTTTCCTTCTCTTTCCGGGGAAACAACAAGGTCCGCGAAGCCATGCACTCCGCTTTTCTCTACCACGCCAGTCAGGCTGGAATGGACATGGGGATCGTCAACGCAGGGATGCTCGAAGTCTACGACGAAGTCCCTGAGAATCTCCTTAAAGCCGTCGAAGACGTTCTCCTCAACACCGACGACGGAGCCACCGAGCGTCTCCTTGATCTCGCCGAGGAATTCAAGGGGCAAGGTGGCAAGAAGCAGGAAGAAGACCTTTCCTGGCGTGAAACCACCGTCGAAAAACGACTCGAACATGCCCTACTCAAGGGCATCGACAAGTTCATCGACGAAGACACCGAAGAAGCTCTCGAAAAATACAAGAAGCCTCTCACCGTCATCGAAGGCCCACTCATGGACGGCATGTCCATCGTTGGCGACCTCTTCGGCGCCGGAAAAATGTTCCTTCCGCAGGTTGTCAAATCAGCCCGCGTCATGAAGAAGTCCGTTGCTTGGCTTGAGCCTCTGATGGAGAAAGAAAAAGAGGAACGTGTCATGGCCAAAGCCCAGGAACTCCAGACCGCTCATTCCGACCTCGATGACGCGGCCGCACGAAAAGCCGCCGCCCGCGAATTCTCCGCCGGGAAAATCGTCATGGCCACGGTCAAAGGCGACGTCCACGACATTGGCAAAAACATCGTTGGCGTAGTCCTCGCCTGCAATGGCTTTGATGTCGTCGACCTCGGCGTAATGGTTCCCTGTGACAAAATTCTCGCCGCCTTTCACGAGCACGACGCCGATGTCATTGGACTCTCCGGACTCATCACTCCGTCACTCGATGAAATGATATACGTCGCCAAGGAAGCCGAGAAGGCTGGCCTCGGAAAACGAGGCGTCCCCATCCTCATCGGAGGAGCCACCACATCCGCGGCCCACACTGCAATCAAGATCGCCGAACACTACTCCGGCCCGCTTGTGCACGTTCTCGATGCCTCACGCTCCGTCCCAGTGACCACCGCGCTACTCTCAGAAGACCAACGCTCCGGATTCATTTCCGAAAACGACGCCAAGTACGAGAAGCTCCGTAAAAACTTCACTGACGGCCCCAAGAAAGAAACCATTTCTCTCGAAGAGGCCCGCAAGAACGCCCCTCCCATCGATTGGTCTAACTACAAGCCACCCGTCCCCGAATTCACCGGAACCCGCGTGATTAAGACGCAATCCCTCCGCGAACTTGTCAACTACATCGACTGGACTCCTTTCTTCCACACCTGGGAACTCCGTGGTGTTTGGAATTCCGAAACAAAAACCCTCAAAACCAAAAACGAAGAGGGCTCCAAGGTCGCCCAAGAGCTCTATCAGGATGCCCAGGCTCTCCTGGAACGGATCATCACCGAAAAGCGCTTTACCGCCACCGGAACTTACGGCTTCTTTCCAGCCCATCGCAGCGGAGACGACATGATACTCCCCGAGCACGACACCACCTTCCACACTCTCCGCCAGCAGCAAAAGAAATCCACCGGCAAACCCAACTTTGCCTTATCGGACTATCTTGCTGATGAAAATGACTACCTAGGAGGCTTTATCGTCGGGATCCACGGAGCGGACGATTGGGCCGCCGAACTTCGTGAGGCACACGACGTTGACGAAGCGATCATGGTGCAGGCCATCGCCGACCGCCTCGCTGAAGCCTTTGCCGAACTCCTTCACCACCGCGCTCGTGTGGCTTGGGGAATCGAGCGTCCAGGGCAATTCACCCAAACCGAACTCATTCACGAAAAATACCAAGGCATCCGTCCTGCTCCCGGCTACCCTTCCCAGCCCGACCACACGGAAAAACCCGCCCTTTTCAAACTCCTCAATGCCGAAGAAAGCATCGGAGTTAAGCTCACTGAGTCCTGCGCGATGCATCCCGGATCAGCGGTCTGCGGACTCTACTTCTCCCACCCAGAGTCACACTATTTCCAGATCAACGACCTTCAGAAAGACCAGGTCGAAGACTACGCTCGACGCAAAAACACCAGTGTCGACGAAACCGAGCGCTGGCTGGGGCCTTGGCTCGGATTTTAATTCTTCGAGAGAACCTTTTCAATCGCTCCCAAGAGATGATCCAACTCATTCTTGGTGACACTGAGGGGAGGCATCAAAACAATCGTGTTTAGAATCGGTCTTGTGAGCACCTGATATTCCTTCAACGCTTCGCAAAATTCTTTTCCATCTCCCTCGATGTCCATCCCCAAGACAAGCCCCACCCGCCGGATTTCAGTGATCTGGGAAAATTTCGCCAAGCCCTTTTCCAAATAAGCCCCCTTCTCTTCCACATCTCCCAACACCCCGGTTTCCTCAAACACATCCAAACTTGCCAAGGCCGCTGCGCAACCCAAAGGATTTCCGGTATAGCTGTGACCATAATAGAAATTCCTCTCAGGTTCACCTTTGAAGCCCTCGTAGATTTCCTTCGTGGTAAGAGTCGCCGCCAAAGGCATTGTGCCTCCCGTCAACCCCTTCGCGAGGCACAGAAAATCCGGCACCACCTCCTCCTGCTGACAGGCAAACATCGTACCGGTCCTCCCAAAACCCGTCATGACTTCATCGAAAATCAAATGAACCTCGTTCGCACCACACCACTCTCGCAACTCTTTCAACATACCTTTCGGCCAAGGCCGCATTTGATTCACCCCCTGAATTAGAGGTTCAATCACGACTGCCGATGCCGCTTTCACTACAACTTCAGGGAGGGTTTTCAAATCCTCCATCCCCGCGACCCGAAAGGTTGACAAGCCCGACTCTCCATACCCTTTGATGAACCTGGACACGCCACCTACCGAAGAAGCCCCCAAAGTGTCTCCATGATAAGCGTGATCAAATGCGATGATCCCCTCTCTCTCCTCACGACCATTTTGCTGACACCACTGAAGCGACATTTTCAAAGCAACTTCCAAAGCCGTCGACCCATCATCCGAAAAGAAACACCGTGGCAAAGCCTCATCGGCGAAAAACCCACAAAGCCGCTCCGCCAATTCACTCGCCTTGTCATTCGCAAACCCAAGATACGAACTATGACACAAGGTGGCTGCTTGTTTCTGAATCACCGCAACGATTCGCGGATGGCCGTGCCCGTGAATATTTGTCCAAATACTCGAATTCGCATCCAAATAGCGACGACCTTCGGAATCAATCAGCCAACATCCTTCTCCCCGAACGATCACCAGGGGATCCGAAGACTCCCACTCCTCCTGATCAGTAAAAGGATGCCATGCATGGGCCCGATCCGCCCGGATCCATTCTTTACTGCCTTTCTTCATCATCGCGACCAAGCATTTTATCGATTTTAGCAATGAGGTTCCACGAGCAACGACCGCGCTGATACTTTCGCCAAAGTACATCTCTAAGCGCTTCCCAGTCCCCCTTACTCGGCGGATCAAGACAACTCCAATCATCATCCTCTTTCATCCTGGTATAGAGACTCCAGCGCCCACCATGATAATTCGCCCGCCAGAACCGCGTCTCATCACCGTCCTGTTCGCGCCATTGATGCTTCTGCATGACGCGATCTTTGCGTGAACTAAAAAAAATCCAATTTCCAAATTCAGTTTCACATCGCATCACTTTTCGTTGTAGCTTCCCCCTCATGCGGAAAAAAGGGCTGGGCGACGTCTTTAGAATACTGATTTATGTCAGTGTTTCCTTTCTTCTAGCGGCTCTCATTTCCCCTCTCCTCTTCAATGCCGGCAAAAATTTCGCGGAGGTCTTCGCAGACAAAGACACCACCGACACTTTCAGTTGGTTGGGAAAAAAAGCGGCCAAAGCCGAGTTTGATACTTATTTCAAGAGAGCCCTATTGCTGACAGCTCTACTTGGGCTCTGGCCCCTCATTCGAGCTATCCGACCCAGACGACCTACCGACGATGACTCTGTTTGGCTTCCTCTGTTCAGAAGGCCTGGAAATTCACTTCTCTCGGGCCCCCGCCAATGCAGTCTCGGATTTTTTAGCTGCGGTGGAATTTTCCTCATTATGGCTCTCTTGATTCACATTCTAGGTTGGCGAATCTGGGACCCAACCGTATCGACAAATGAAATCCCCAACCTGGCCCTAAAAAGCCTGCAACCCGCAATCGCCGTCTCTTTTCTGGAAGAAATATTGTTCCGAGGCCTGCTCATGGGAGTCTTCCTGCGATCCTTTCGCCCCGCGTTCACCATTCTCGCAATTTCACTCTTATTCGCCTTCGTCCATTTTCTCCAACCACCATCTGGCACCAATGTTTCAGACCCTTACGCTCTCACGGCGGGTTTCGAGATGCTTGCTCTGATCGGACAACGCTTTCTTGAGCCCCAACTCCTCATCTTTTCTTTTTCCAGCCTCTTTCTTACAGGCATTATCCTCGCCATCGCGCGACAGCGAACCGGTTCAATCTGGCTTCCGATCGGAATGCACGCCGGTTGGATTTTTTCGGTCCAACTTTATCTGAAACTCACCGAACATCATCCAAATCATGCCAATGGAGCAGGTATTTATCTGGGAGACTCAATCAGGGAGGGAGTGCTCCCTCTTACCGCCCTGATCATCACCGGCATCATCATCGTGATCTACCTTCACAAATCCCCCCCTACGGAAACGCCCTCCCCATGATCCGGCGACTCCTCGATTACATCTACCCTGCACTCTGCGAGCTCTGCAACTCCGGGCTTCAGGACGGCAAAACCCTTTGCTCTCCGTGCCTCGACAAACTCCCGCGTATTCATCAGCCATTCTGCCGAAAATGCGGCGAGCCCTTTGAAGGCAATCTCAACGAGGAATTCGACTGCCCCAATTGCCACGGAATCACTCACGACTTTAAATTCGCCATTGCTCCGCTCAAAGGCGAAGGCACCGCATTCCATCTCGTTCACGCCCTCAAATACCAGCGACGATTCTACCTCGCCCGGGACCTCGCAACGATCCTGTGTGAATCCTGGCAACAAGACCCAAGACTGCAGGACCTTCCAAGAGAAGAAATTATCGTCATTCCCGTCCCTCTGCACTGGCGCCGCAAACAATGGCGGCAAGGCAATCAAGCACACGAACTGGCCCGCGAATTCAGCGCCCAAACCGGACTCCCGCTGCAGCAATCCCTCCGCCGCATTCGGGCCACTTCCACCCAAACAAAACTCACCCGAAAACAACGCCTCACCAATCTTCGCGGAGCTTTCCGAATCCGCAAATCAGCACTTGCGGGATTACAGGGTTCTACCATCCTTCTGGTGGACGATGTCTTCACCACCGGCGCGACCGCACACGAATGCACAAAAGTACTTTTGAAGGACGGCGGCGTCAACCAAGTCATCATTCTCACTCTCGTCCGGGGTTAATCTCCGAAAGCCTCCCTCTTCCTAACTCGTAGTTTACTCATCATGCAACGCCGCACCTTCCTAACCACCACGTCATCCTGCGCCCTCGGATACTTGGGACTTCAAAAATACCTCAGCGCCCAAGAAAGCGATCGCGTCATTTCTCCTTACGGCGATCTCGTCGAGGATCCCAAAGGCATTCTCGATCTCCCCGAAGGCTTCACCTACCAAGTCATCTCCAAACGCGGCAACACTATGGACGATGGCCTTCAAGTGCCCGGCATGCCCGATGGCATGGCTTGCTTCCCTGGCCAAGCCGACACCGTCGTTCTGGTCCGCAACCACGAACTCGGTGCCGACGCACAAAAAACCGGACCCTACGGTGGCAGTGGCGTCCCCAATGATTTCGACGAAAGCCTTCCCTACGATCACGGAAAGCGCGGTGAATACCCCCACGTCGGCGGAACCACCAACCTTGTCTACGACCTCAAACGTGGAGTCGTTCTTCGTGAATTTCTCTCACTGGTTGGCACTGACCGAAACTGCGCCGGCGGAAAAACCCCGTGGGGAACCTGGGTCACCTGCGAAGAGCCGGCCGACCTCACCAGCCCTCGTGGCAAAAAGCATGGCTACTGCTTCGAAGTCAAAGCCAGCGACGATGGCAAACTCCAAAAAGCCGTCGCTCTCGAAGGTCTTGGTCGCTATCGCCACGAAGCGATCGCCGTCGATCCTGACACCGGCATCGTCTATCTCACCGAAGACACTGGCGACGGCCTCATCTATCGCTTCGTCCCAAAGGTCAAAGAAGATCTCAGCAGAGGAAAACTTCAGGCTCTCGCCATCAAAGACTCACCCTCGGCCGACCTCCGTAACAAACGTGGTAGTAGTTCTCCCATCAGAGAGGGCGTTCTCATGGATGTTGAATGGATCAACCTAAAAGACATCGACTCTCCGAGGAACGACCTCCGTATTCGAGGCTTCGAAGACGGAGCCGCTCGCTTTGCCCGCGGCGAAGGAATCGAATACACCAATGGATCCATCTACATCTGCTGCACCGATGGCGGCCCTCAAAAACAAGGTCAAATTTACCGCTTCATTCCAAGAAAAGACGGACAACCGTACGATCAACTCGAACTCTTCCTCCAGCCAAGCAAGAGCGACCTCGTCACCAACGGCGATAATCTTTGCTCCGCCCCTTGGGGTGATCTTATCATCTGCGAAGACCTCATCGCAGAGCACAAATCGAACACCCCGCACCTTCGCGGGATTACTCCGGACGGAAAAATCTACAACCTCGCCCGTAATGGTATGAACCGCACCGAATTCGCCGGTTCATGCTTCTCACCCGATGGCTCGGTCCTCTTCGTCAACATGCAAGGTCCCGGACTCACACTCGCCATCCGCGGCCCCTGGAAAGACCGCGCATAACCACTACCCCCGTGAACTACAAGGAAGCAATCGACTGGCTCTACTCTACCCAAATGTTTGGGATTAAGTTGGGGCTTGAAAATCCGACCCGCCTTCTGCGGGACTTCCTCGCCTTCCCAAAGCACACCACGAAGGTCATCCACGTCGCAGGCACCAATGGAAAAGGCTCCACTTGCGCTCTCATCGATTCCCTCTCCCGCGGCATCGCGGTGCGCACCGGCCTTTTCACCTCCCCGCATCTTATTGACTATCGTGAGCGTGTTCGCGTGGGCGGAATCGATATCACGGAAGAAAAAACTGCCGCCCTCCTCTCCGAACTTCGTGAACTCGTCACTGACTGGGAACACCATCCGACCTTTTTTGAGCTCAGCCTCGCTCTTGCCATGCGACACTTCCGTGACTGCGAATGCGAACTCGTCATCCTCGAGACCGGCATGGGCGGCCGCCTCGATGCTACTACTGCAGTCCCCGCCGACGTCTGCGTTCTCACGCCTATCGCGCTCGATCACACCAAGTGGCTTGGCTCTACTCTTACCGAGATCGCCGAAGAGAAAGCCGGCATCGCTGTTCCCAAAAAGCCCCTTCTTTCCGCCGATCAGGAACCCGAAGCGAGACTCGCCATCGAACGAGTGGCCAACGAAGCACAAGCACCGCTTACCTTCATTTCCAATCCCCTCCTCGGCTACACCATTAACCTCCCCGGCGAACATCAAAAGCGAAACGCAGCTCTGGCCTGTGAAGCCATGACCGCATGCGGTTACTCGCTTAATTACGAGATCGTCCACACCGCCCTGGCAAAGGTCCAATGGCCCGGTCGCTTCGAGGCCATCGGAAAACACCTCATCCTTGACGCCGCCCACAACCCCCACGCCGCCCAAGCTCTCGTCAACACCTGGAATTTCGAGTTTCCCGGCAAAAAGGCGCAGATCATTTTCGGCGCGGTCGAAGACAAAGCGGTGGATTCCGTCCTCGAAATCCTCGCCCCAATTGCGGACCACTTCCACTTTGTCCCGGTGAACTCCGTCCGGGGACTTTCGCCCGATTCTTATGAAGTAGACGCGACATCTACCGTCTACGAAAACCTCGCTGACGCCCTTAAAGTGGTCAATCGCATGGCCTCTCCAGCGATCCTTACCGGTTCGCTCTTTCTACTCGGAGAAGCCAAGGGGATCATCAACGATCTGGAAACGAGATCGACTTCGCAGTAGACTGCTGCGGATTAAGAAAACCTCCCGGGGCTGGAAAACCCAATCCTTCAACAAGCAAGGCAACTCGCATCGCCATCGCGCAGATCACCCTTCCACCGAGGGTCTTCGTAGAAAACACGATAAGACTCGAAAGGGAAGCGTTTAAGCTAAGATATTCTTGAGAACCTTCATCGGTTCAACTCCGGTAAGACGTTGATCCAAGCCTTGATATTTCAAGGTAAAGCGTTCGTGATCAATCCCGAGACAATGCATCACGGTCGCGTTGATCTCGTTGATGTGCACGGAGTCCTTCACCGGGTTATAGGAATACTCATCGGTTTCACCGAGTGTGACGCCACCCTTGATTCCTCCGCCCGCCATCCACATACAGAAATTTCGTGGATGGTGATCCCTTCCGTAGCGAGTCTCGGTGAGTGCTCCCTGAGAGTATACCGTTCGGCCAAATTCCCCGCCCCAAATAATGAGCGTCTCATCCAACATTCCGCGTTGTTTAAGGTCGGTGAGGAGAGCGGCACAAGCTTGATCGGTATCCTTACACTGATTCCCCATCTCCTTGGGAAGGTTCCCGTGCGAGTCCCAACCCCGGTGCATAATCTGCACCATTCGCACGCCACGTTCGACAAGTCGTCGGGCCAGAAGAGCACTAGAAGTAAACGATCCCGCCCGATGAACATCTTCCCCGTATAAATCCAATGTCGCTTTCGACTCCTTCTTAAAATCTGTCAATTCAGGGACACTCGCTTGCATTCGATAGGACATTTCATACTGGGAAATTCGCGTCTGAATATCCGGGTCACCAAATTTCTCAAAGCCGCGCTGATTTAGCTCGCCCAAGGAATCGAGCATCGCCCGGCGGTCATCCCGATTTACTCCGGGAGGGTTCTCCAGATAAAGCACCGGATCATTTCCTGATCTCAAAACCACACCACTATGACGCCCCGGCAGAAAACCCGGTCCCCACATCCGACTGAAGAGAGCCTGTGCATTCGAACCATTCGGGAAATTTGGCGTCAACGCAACAAAAGCTGGAAGGTCACTCGTTTCAGCCCCCAGACCATAAGAAATCCACGATCCCATGCTCGGCTTTCCCGGTACTTCGCTTCCGGTCATGACGAAGGTGCACGCCGGATCGTGGTTGATTGCATTGGTATGCACCGTTTTCACAACTGCGATGTCGTCAACAATCTTGGCGGTATGCGGAAGCAACTCACTCACCCAACGCCCACATTCCCCGTGCTGGGAAAATTTGAATCGTGATGGCGCGACCGGAAACTTCGCCTGGCCACTGGTCATCGTGGTAATCCGATCTCCAAGAAACTCCTTGGGAAGGCTCTTCTGATATTCCTTAAGTAGGTTCGGCTTGTAATCCCAGGTATCGAGCTGCGACGGACCACCATTCATGTGGAGGTAAATTACCGCCTTCGCCTTACTTGCAAAATGCGGTAGGTCCGGCAAAGCCGGATGAACCTGAGATGGCGCGGCGCTGATTCGCGGGGCCCCCATCAAGGAGGCCATGGCAATTCCACCCAACCTGATTCCGGTGTCGCCAAAAAACTGACGACGGGTTTGAAGAAGTTGATTTTCTAAAAATGGATTCACAAGGTGGTTAGTTGCGAACGATGGCTTCGTCCATGTTGAGAATAAGATTAGCGACCAAGGTCCATGCCGCCAGTTGCGCAACATCCAAGTCAGCCGGAGCTTTTGACTCGCCAAAACCGATGGCCTTTTTGGCATCCTCGGGAGTTTTTTGATACCGGGTCAACTGTCGTTGATAGAGCTTGGAAACAATTGCCACCTCATCCGAGAAAGGCGCACGAGACAAAACGCTCTTGAAGGCAAAATCAATCCTCTCCGCTGACTCCGACGAATCTTTCATCATGCGTGTTGCCAATCCTCGCGCCGCCTCGTAATGCTGCACATCATTTAAGAGCTGCAAGGCCTGCAGTGGGGTATTACTAGTCTCACGAACCAAGCAAGTTTGCTCACGTGCCGGAGCGTCGAAGTTCGACATTGCTGGATGCGGTGCGGTTCGCTTGAAGAAGGTGTAAACCGAGCGCCGATAGAGATCCGAGCCCTTACCTTGTTTGTAATATCTCGTATTCGAGCCACCGAAAGCCACCGGTTCCCAAATATTCGGAGGCTGATAGGGACTTACGCCTTTGCCTCCCATTTTCAGATCGATCAATCCACCCACAAAGAGCGCCTGATCACGCAACTGCTCCGCAGCGAGACGAATCCTCGGGCCACGGGCCAGCTGTCGATTCATCGGATCCTGTATCCATCGCGGACTGGCTGCACGGCTTTGCTGACGGAAGGTCCTACTCATCACCAACTCCTGCATCAGGGCTTTGACATCCCATCCTTTTTCCTGAAAACGCAAGGCGAGGTAATCCAGTAATTCAGGATGACTGGGCAATTCTCCCTGCGTTCCAAAATCGTGACTCGTCTTAACCAAACCAACGCCAAAGACCTGCTGCCAAAAACGATTCACCGCCACGCGGGCTGTGAGTGGATTCTCAGGAGCCACCAACCACTTTGCCAAATCGAGTCGATTGGCCCGAGCTCCGTCTTTCTGAAGCGGAGGAAGAACAAGTGGAGTATTCGGCTCCACCCTCTCACCGGGCTTGTCGTATTCCCCGCGTATCATCACGAAACTTTCACGGGGTTTTGCGAGATCCTTGAAGACAAAGGTTGAGGGAATACTCGCGTCAAAGGCCGCTTTTTCATTGCGAATCTTTTCCAAATCTTCATTGACCGAGGTAAAGGCATCACGTGTCGAGTGGCAGACATTCTCAAGGTAATATGACCGAATCTGCGCTAACTCTTCGGGCTTGCGAACCTTCTCCGGGCCTTCCTTCAACCATCCCCGTAGTTTCCCTTTCGCCTCCGGAGTATCCTTCCCTTTCCGCGAGTTTCGCCAGGCCATTAAAGAAAGATTCGGGTCCGAGGCTGGATCGGTGACACCTTCAACTCCGAAATGATCAAAGTAAGCCGTTCCGCCATGCACGGTGAAAGCAAAGCCCACAACTTTTGCACCACTCGAGAGCCCCATCTTTTCTCCCGGGACTTCAAGACGAACCCACTCACCTTTCCTTGGCAGGTCTCCTGCGCGATACCGTTCCGTGGTTCCTTTCTTTCCAAAGTCAATCACGTCAGCTCCCCACAAAGCCCGGTGACTCCAACTACTGGTATGGAACTGAATCATAACCTCTTCCGGCGGATCTTTTGGGTCGAGATAAACATCGAAAAAGAACTTCGCATTCGGAGGAACAAACAAAGGAGCGGCTCCTGTCTGATAGTAATCCTGCGCCATCGCCGGGCCGCCTCGTTTCAACGATTTCTTTCCGCTCTTTACCGGGGAATCCACAAGTGTCAGAGGATGCCCTGACGATCCAACCTTCGCGCCCTTGGGAAAGGCATCCTCAAACCAAACCTGCTTCTGGACAACCTTGGGAGGACGTGGCTTTTGCTCGGCTGGATCTCTATAAGTCAGCGAGTTCGCGATCTCGGTCATCTTCTTCGCGAGAACACTCTCCCGTTCCGAAAACGCCTTCATCTTTTCGTCGTAGTCCGGGCTCTTCACTTTGATCACCGGCTGCGTGAGCAACTTGTTTCCGTCCATCGCCGGGTCGGCATTAGAGTTAAAAAAAGCATAAAGCGAATAGAAATCCTTGGAAGTAATCGGATCGTATTTGTGATCATGACACACCGCACAGGCTGCTGTCAGACCCAACCAAACCTGCGCCGTGGTGCTTGCCCGATCAACAGCGTAACGAAAGACGAATTCCTTCGCGATACTACCACCTTCACCGGTAGTGACATTACAACGGTTGAACCCGGTAGCCACCATTTGCTCCTGGGTCGGATTTGGCATTAAGTCCCCTGCTAGTTGCTGAATTGTAAATTCATCGTAGGGCAAGTTCTTGTTAAACGATGCGATCACCCAATCCCGGTAAGCCCACATTTGACGCTCATTATCGAGGTGCATTCCATGGGTGTCTCCATAACGTGCCGCATCCAACCAATGCCGCGCCATTTCCTCACCATAGCGATCTGAAGCGAGGTATTGCTCAACCATTTTCTCGTAAGCATTAGCCGATTGATCATCGAGATAAGTCTCCACCTCCTCAATAGAAGGCGGCAAACCGGTCAGCGCAAAACTCACTCTCCGAATTAAAGTCGCGCGATCCGCTTCCGGGGAAAAGCCCACTCCTTCTTTTTCCAAACCAGCCTCTACGAAGCGGTCAATCACCGTTCCTTCTCCCTCTGGAATTCTCCCCTTCACCGGAGCCTCGAAAGCCCAGTGCCTTTGGTATTCCGCTCCTTCAGTAATCCATCGACGAATGATCGCCTTCTCTTCCGAAGTCAACTGCTTGTGCGAATCCGGCGGAGGCATGACATCATCCTGGTCCTTAGTGATGATGCGCAGCCACGACTCACTCTCATCCGGCTTCCCAGCAACAATCGCTGGTTTTCCCCGCTTCTTTTTCTTGAATGCACCCTCCGGAATATCGAGCCGCAGCTTGGCCTCCCGGGTTTCTTCGTCGAAACCATGACAGGCAAAACACTTGTCCGAAAGAATCGGGCGAATGTCCTTATTGAATGTAAGCGGCGATTTTGCACACGCCTGCGACGCCAGAATAAGAAAAAGCAGTTTTTGGCGGAAATTCACAATAACATTTAAGCAAAATACCACAGTAGCCGGAAGACTAGAATGCTCCGATATGCCTTATCAAGGCCTCCCGGCTTTTCTGAAAGAGCTCTGAAGCCTCTCCCAGATCACGTTCACCATGATGACTCACCCAGCTCACCAGACGGGTCGAACTTGTTAGCCAAATTTCCTCAGCCTCGTTCAGAACCTCTATCGGCCAACATCCTTCTTCGACCTCCCTAATCTCAAGAAATGCTTCACGTATTGTCCCCGGCAGGCACCCACACTCCAGAGCCGGCGTGCAAATCTTCCCACCCTTCACAAAAAAGACGTTCGACATACTCCCTTCGCAAAGTTCCCCTTTGGTATTCGACAAAATCGCTTCATCTGCCCCCGCCTCATTAGCCTTGGCCAGCGACAGCATGTTTTCTGCGTAGGAACACGTCTTGGCATGACACAGCGGGCTCTTTTCGTTGCGACAAAGATCCACGAGAGTAGTCCGCGCAGATTCACCTCGTTCCGGCAAAGGCACCGCCGTCACCAGTTGATTATCTCCGAGCGTAATTCGAATCCTCGCCTTTCCTTCGGCCAAATCATTTTCATCAAGAAGCATCCGCATTGCCTCTACCAGCGTGCTTTCCTCCGGCACATCCACTCCCAGAAGATCCGCGGAATTTCGAAGTCGCTTTAAATGCCGTGGCCAGGAAATAATCCGCCCATTTCTCGCCAAAATGGTTTCAAATACGCCTTCCCCTCGAAGCAGACAGGAATCAAACGGTGAAATCTTCACCTCGCCCTCGAAAAGTAAACGTCCGTTCCACCATACGATCATGGACACTTCATAAATCAGGTTCTATCCCTACCACAAGCCTTGAACTTTCTCGCCCACTTTCATCTCGCTAAAAATACCGATGCCTCCCGTGTGGGTGCGCTTCTGGGTGACTTCGTTCGAGGCACTCCGGAAAAACTCAGGACGCAATTTCCCGACGAGGTCATTGACGGCATCATGCTTCATCGGGCCGTGGATCAATTTACCGATAGTCATGCCTCATTCCTCGACGCCAAAAAATTTCTTTCACCCGAACGCCGACGCTTCGCGGGCATCATTATCGACATTTTCTTCGACCACTTTCTCGCACATCATTGGCAGGAGCATTCGGACAGACCACTCAATCTCTTCATCTCCGAAGTCCATCGCATTCTCGATCGACGCACCGACTGGCTCACCCCCGAACTCGAAGCCCTCGTGCCACGGATGCAATCCGAAAACTGGCTCGGCAGCTATGGCACAATCGACGGCCTCGCCCTCACCTTCCGCCGCGTCAGCTCACGCCGAGAATTCTTGAGCCCACTCGTCGGAGCCGAAGAAGACCTCACTTACCACTACCTCTCTTTCCGTGAGGCCTTCCACATCTTCTACCCACAAGTCATAGAGTTCGCAAAGATTCGACACTCCTAACTCAAAAGCGACTTTGCCATCTCGCGGACTTCGGTTCCTCCACCTCCAAGCATCCGGACCAACTCATCAACTCGCTCTTCTCCGGCAACTTCGACGAGTGAGGAAATCGAGCGACCTCCCTCCACTCGCTTCTCGACAAGAAAATGCTGATGCGCCACGGCTGCCACTTGCGGAAAGTGCGTAATCGAAACCACTTGATGCCGCTCACCCAGACTCGCCATTTTTTCGCCCACCGCCCGAGCAATTTCCCCGCCGACATTGGCATCAATTTCATCAAACACCATCAAAGGCGTGCTATCCTGATCAGCCAGCGCATTTTTTACCGCCAACATCACTCGCGAAATCTCCCCGCTCGAAGCAACCTGCCGGAGGGGCTTAAGCGGTTCTCCCGGATTCGGACCAAAGAGATATTCGACATTTTCCAGGCCATGCGGGCCCGGTTCCTCCCGGACTTCCAGCTGCACTTCAAACTCAGCTTGCTTAAACCCCAAATCAACGAGATGGGATCTCACTTCATTCGCCAAAGCTGTGGCATGCTTCTTGCGCTTCGTGCTCATCTTCCGAGCCTTTGCTCGGAGAGCCTTCATCGCACCATCCACAAGCTCTTTCAAGCCTTTGAGATACTCTTCCCGGTTATCCGAACCAGCCAATCGTTGCCGGGCTTCCTCTGCATGCTCGATGACATCCTCCAAGCCAGGTCCGTATTTCCGCTTCAGGCTCTCCACTAAATTAAAGCGACCCTCCACCTCGCGAACTTCTTCCGGATCCAATTCCAACTCACCTAAATAATCCACGAGTCCACGCTCCAATTCCTGCATCTGAATATTTGCGCCTTCCACTTCATCGGAGAGCTCTTTGATCGCGGGATCAATCGATGAAAGCTCCACCACGGTGCGCTGCAATTCCTCCAATCCTGAATTCACCGTCGTCGACAGTAACTGAACCGCCTTCCCCGCTAACTCGCCAAGACGGCTTGCATTACTCGTACGACGATAACGCTCTTCCAACTCCTCCTCTTCGCCGGGCTTTAATTCAGCCGAATCAATTTCCTCCACCTGAAATCTCAAAAGCTCTTTTTCCTGATCACCAATCTCGCGCTGAGCTCGCGCCGTCTCGTAATCATCCGCAGCTTGCCGCCAGCTCGCCCACTGCTCACGATAGCTCGACAAATCTTTTACCGCCCCGCTGTAGGCATCCAACATCGCCAGCTGCCGCTCTGCCGAAAGCAAGGACTGGTGATCGTGCGGCCCGTGAAGATCCACTAGGTGTTGCCCAATTTTCCGCAACACACCAAGGGTCGCCGCTCCGTTATTTACAAACTGCTTGTTCGAACTCGTACCCACCACGCGCCGAATGATCAGCTCGTTTTCATCGCAAGGATCAAGCCCGACTTCCTCGAGAATGGCATCGATCGCACTCGAATCGGACAAATTAAAAATCGCCTCGACCTTACACTGCTCCTCGCCAGTGCGAATCAACCCTTTATCGGCCCGCTCTCCCAATACCAGCTTGAGCGCACCAACGATCACCGACTTACCCGCACCAGTCTCACCGGTAACCCCGACCAATCCACTTCCGAGTTCCCATTCCAGTTGATCGACGAGGGCGAGGTTACGAATCTTGAGAAGAGTGAGCATTCCGTTTTGCGATGAGGAAGCGATTATGCAAGGCTTTGACCCAGTTGCAACCATGAGCACGTGTTCGGATCAAAGCCGCTTCCTTTTTCTGGGCACCGCCACCTCGGTCGGGGTTCCGGTCATCGGCTGTTCCTGCCCGACTTGCGCCTCGGATCACCCCCATGACCGCCGTCTCCGCAGCTCCGCGTTAATCGAAGGCCCCTGGGGGCGTCTCCTCATCGACACCGGCCCCGACCTTCACGAACAGGCGCTCCGCGAGAATATCACCGCCGTCGACGCCGTCCTTTACACCCACGAGCATGTCGATCACGTCGCTGGCTTCGATGAAATCCGCGCCTTCTGCTGGCATCGAGACGATCCCCTCCCGCTCTACGGATCTCCCGAAACGCTTGGTGGCCTCGAACGCATGTTCCCTTGGGCCTTTCTCAACAAAGGCGAACAACGTGGCTACGTCCACCCCGACCCACGCCCTTTTGTGGACGCCTTCGAATTCAACGGCCTCAAAATCACCCCGATCGAGGTTAAACACGGCTGGGTTCGCACCCACGGCTTTCGCTTCGATTTCCCCGATCACCTTTCCCTGGCCTACCTCCCCGACGTCAAAACGATCCCTCCCGAGTCTCTCGCCCTTCTTCAGGACCTTGACATCCTCATCATCGACGCCCTTCGCTACGAAGACCATCACACCCACATGACCATCCGCGAAGCCCTCGCCACCATCAAGGAGCTCAAACCCCGGCAATCCCACTTCACTCATCTCTCCCACGAAATCAACCGCGAGGAAGTCTCCGCATCTCTCTCTCCGAATGTTTCGCTGGCATACGACCGCCTCAGCCTTAATCTTATCAAATAATGCGCCTCTTCCTTTTTCTTGCCCTGTTCGCTCCGGTCCTCGCCACCCCGGCACCGCTCCAACCCGGACACATCCTTGTCGTCTACAATAGCAACTCGGAAGATTCCAAAGAGTTGGCCGAGTTCTATTCGCTGATGCGCAAAATCCCAACCACTCAGATCGTCGGAGTTTCCACCACCGAGAAGGCAACCATCGACCGCGCCACTTACAATAAAACTATCCGCGATCCCCTCCGCCAAAAGTTCACGGAGTCCAAATGGTGGACTCTTTCCAAAGACGTCAGTGGCACAACTATTCCTTCGCAAAGCCACATCCGCAGCATCGTCCTCATGCGGGGCATGCCTCTTCGCATCAGCCGAAGTGAAGCAAGCGCAGAAGAGCTGGCCAAAGTAAAACAATTTGGCAAGAACACCGAAGCCTCGATTGATTCAGAGCTCGCCCTATTCGGCGTTGATTCCTATCCCATCGCGGGCCTTATCCCCAATCCGTTTTTCAAAAAGGATCTCCCTTTCATTCAATCCAACCTCGACCTCATCTATCTCGTCGGTCGCCTCGACGGCCCCACCCAAGATCACTGTAAGCGCATGGTTCTTGATTCACTGGAAATTGAAGAAAAAGGACTCTGGGGTCGCGCCTACATCGACCACGCACTCAAAGGTGGAGGCTTTGCCATTGGCGATCAATGGATGAGCACCATTGTCACACAAAACCTCGATGCCGGCATTCCAACCGTCGTCGACCGACAAAAAAACACCTTCACCAGCCACTATCCCATGACCGATGCCGCTCTATATTTCGGATGGTATACTTATCATCGGAACGGCCCTTTCTTAAACCCAAGGATGAAATTCAAACAGGGCGCCATTGCGGTTCACCTCCATTCCTTCAGCGCCGAGCAACTCAACAATCCCGCTAAAAATTGGAGTGCCGCTCTGATCGATCGCGGAGCCGCTGCCACTCTCGGTAACGTCTGGGAACCCTACCTTCAGGCCAGTCACGACTTTGGCATTTTTCACGACCGGCTCCTCAAAGGATACTCTCTCATCGAGTCAGCCTACATGGCAATGAATGTTATCTCCTGGCAAAGTGTCGTTATTGGCGACCCTCTTTATCGTCCCTACAAAAAGCTCAACGAGACCCTCTCCGACTTCAAAGAAGATCGTGACTTCAAAGCCATCCGCCTGGCCCAGAATCGATGGGCGGATGCAAAAGAACGTCAGACCAATCTCACCCAAGCGTCCAAAAAGCTTAAAAGCGGCATCATTCAGGAACATTTTGGCATGCAAGAACTCGAAGAAGAAAATTGGGAAGCTGCCACCGAGTCATTCACCAAAGCCAGAGCCCTCTACCAAAACCCCGCCGACAAACTTCGGCAAGACCTCAATCTGGTCGAACTCAACCGCCGCCAGGAGAAACACGGTGAAGCACTCATCATTCTCAAAAAAGCCCAAGATACCTATGCATACCTCCCCGAAGTCAAATCAGTCGATGGCCTCATAACAATTCTGGATCCCCCTGCTCCGCCGCCTGCCAAAAAGAAATGACCTACGCGCAGCTCCTCAATGATTGCGCCCCGCCCACCAATCTTGTGGCAGAAAATCTGGCGCGACAAAATTTCGACGAAATTGAAATCCAATCCCATTGGTTCGCCGGGCATTTCTCCCGTGAGCACACCGCCAACCACGGTCAAAAAATTCGCATTATTTCTCCCGGCGAATGGAATCGCGGTGCCGGTCCAGATTTCCTCGCCGCCTCCGTCGAGATTGATGGTGAAATTCACTCCGGCCCCATCGAGCTAGATCTTGATTCCCGCAGCTGGGAACTCCACGGCCATCGTGAGAGTCCATTCTTCGACGACGTCATTCTCCACATCGTCCTCACCGAATCCGGCCCCACCTTCTTCACCCGCACCAGTAACGACCGAGACGTCCCCCGCATCGTTCTGGCGCCAAATGAAGTCAACACCGCCCTCGGCCTTCCGCGTCTCACCCAAGCCCTCGCCCGCCCCGGTCGCTGCCTCAGTCCGCTTGCACAACTCTCGGAAGAAAACGTCACTTCTCTCCTCAGGGCAGCCGCCATCCACCGAGCCCAGAAAAAAGCCTACCGCTTCGAACAAACAGCCTCCCTCCACGGCTTTTCACAAGCCCTCTGGGAATCCTTTGCCGACGCCATGGGCTTCTCCGCCAACCGTCTTCCCATGCGCCTTCTCGCGCAACGGCTTCCCGTCAAAAAGCTCAACACTTTCTCGCCCGAAGACCGCGAGGCCATCATCTTTGGCACCGCCGGATTTCTTTCTCCCACCCTCCACGAAACCGCACCCCCAAAATCCCAGGAATGGCTCGAAGATCTCTGGACTCGTTGGTGGAAGCGCCGCGACCAATTCGAATTCCCCGAAAACCGCACCCCTGCCTGGAGCACCCGCGCGACTCGGCCCGGAAATCACCCGCACCGCCGCGTCGCTGCTCTTGCCACTGCGGCAGCCCAGTGGAGGTCACTGAGCACCCTCGCCAAGCAGGACCCGCCTTTTACCAAATTCACTTCCGCGATGAGTGACCTCAACGACCCCTTCTGGGACCGCCACCACACCCTCAAATCCGCGCAAACCCAAGAAACCATAAAGCTTGTCGGCAAATCCCGCCTCACCGAGTTTCTCATCAACACACTCTACCCACTCAACATCGAGTATTGGGACGACTTCGCCAAAATCCGCGCCGACACTCCCAATCAAAAAGTAAAACGCTGCTCCGAGCGCCTCTTCGGCTCACTCGCCCTCGCCAAACCACACCTTAAATTCGCCTGGCAACACCAAGCCCTCCTGCAAATATACCAGGACTTTTGTCTCGAAGATCTCAGCGACTGCTCCGACTGTCCCTTTCCCGAACAACTCTCTACCTGGACCCATGACTGAAGCCGAAGCACTCATCGCCCTTAACCAACTCCCCCAAACTGGACCGGTTAAAATCAAACGCCTGATCGAAACCTTCGGTTCCGCCACCAAAGTCCTCTGCGCCGCCGACACCGCTCTCCGGCAAGTGGAAGGCATCGGGCCTGAATCCGCCAAACTCATCACCGACTGGGAAAACCACACTGACCCCGCCGCCGAGATTTCTCTCGCCAGAGAACGCGACATCACCATCCTCACCCAGGAAGATTCCGACTATCCCGCGGCCCTCCGCGATTCATACGACGCCCCCGTCATTCTCTACATCTGGGGCGAACTCAAAGAACGCGACATTCACTCCATCGGTATCGTTGGCTCCCGCAAGCTCACTCACTACGGGCGCGAAACCGCGCGCAAGTTCGCCTACCAACTCGGCGGAGCCGGACTTACCGTCATTTCCGGCCTCGCCCGTGGAATCGACACCGCTGCACACGAGGGAGCCGTCGCCGCCAAAGGTCGCACCATCGGTGTTCTCGGCTCCGGTTTGATGCAACTCTACCCGCCTGAAAACCTGGCCCTCGCCGAAAAGATCGCCGACGGACACGGAGCCATCATTTCTGAATTCCCCCTCCAAACTGCGCCCAACAAACAAACTTTCCCGCAACGCAACCGTATCGTGGCCCACTGGTCCCGCGCCACCCTCGTTGTCGAATGTCCCAGCCGCTCCGGCTCCCTCATCACCGCAAATCTCGCATCCGAAGCCGGACGCCACGTCTACGCCGTCCCCGGCCCCATCGACCGTCCCACCTCCGCCGGCTGCCACGACCTCATCCGCGACGGAGCCACCCTCGTCACAGACGGTTCTCAAATCCTCGACGACTTCAGCCACCTCAACTTCGACCTCTCCCTCACCGTCGAAAACCAACCCGGCCCCATCGAAACCCACCTCGACCTCACCGAGGAAGAAAACGCCGTCCTGAAAGCCCTTGGTCACGACGACCGCCTCATCGACGAACTGGTCACCGCCACCTCCCTCCCATCTCATCAAATCTCCGTCATCCTGATGAAGCTTGAGCTAAGAAACCTAGTCCTCACTCTCCCCGGCCAACGCTACCAAAAAAAATGAGGAGAGTGGCCATCTTGGCCGCTGACCCCTCAACCAAGTTCATCCACGTTCAAAAAATCAACAAACAACTCCCAGCTGGAACTTCTCGAAGCCATCTCAGGGCTAAAACTCCATTCCAATTGCAGCGACCAAGAGCACCTAAAAAAAGTCTAATTCCTGATTAATACCTGAATTTCTCTCGTGAGAGTATTGTGAATAACTCCTCTCAATTCTATTTTTTTCCTACGGAAAGAAGGCCATCGGAAAGAAATTTCTTCCCATCCGCCCCCTTTCACCCCTAAGTCCGGCCCGTGTCCAAGACTCTGATCATCGCTGAAAAGCCCTCTGTTGCTACAGATCTCTCCAAAGCCCTCTCTAAAAAACTCGGTAAGTTCACCAAGAAGGGAAAGTCACGTGATGCCCAGTATTTCGAGAACGATCAGGCGATGATCACTTCCGCGGTCGGTCATCTTATCGAGCTCAAAATGCCCACCGGTCCCAACGGAAAGAACCTTCCGTGGAAATTCGACGTTCTTCCGGCCATCCCCAACAATTTTTCCCTCCAGCCCATCGAACAGTCCGAAGGACGCCTCCGCCACGTCCTTAAACTCGCAAAGCTCAAGGACGTCACCGAAATCGTGAACGCCTGTGATGCCGGTCGCGAGGGAGAACTCATTTTCCAATACATCATAGACTACGGGAAAATCGAGAAGCCCATCAAACGCCTCTGGATGCAATCCATGACCACCGGCGCGATCCAGCAAGCCTGGGACGAACTCCGTGACGGTGAGGAAATGTCCGACCTTTCGGACGCCGCGAAGTGCCGCTCCGAATCCGACTGGCTCGTCGGCCTCAATTCCACCCGCGCCCTGACCTGCTTCCGCTCCCGCCATGGTGGCTTCAACATCACTGCCGCCGGACGCGTCCAAACGCCCACTCTCGCCATCCTAGCGAAGCGCGAGAAGGAAATCGCCGCTTTCTCCGCGACTCCTTATGCCGAAGTCCACGGACTCTTTGGTGTCGACGCCGGCGAGTATGACGGCAAGTGGGTCGACCTCGATTTTAAGAAGGACGAAAAAAATCCCCACGGTCGTGCCGAACGTATCTGGGATAAAGAGCGTGCCCGTGTCATCACCGAGCGTTGCCAGGGGAAGAGCGGCATCGTTACCGAGGACAAAAAGCCCACCAAACAAATCGCACCCCAGCTTTACGACCTCACAACGCTCCAGAGAGAGGCTCCCTTCACCGCCAAGAACACTCTCGGGCTCGCCCAGACCCTTTATGAGCGGCACAAGATGATCACCTATCCGCGAACCGATTCGCGTTACCTTCCAGAGGACTACATGGCCAACGTGAAGGAAATCGTGACCGAGCTCGCCGGCTCCACTTCCGATCTCGCCAATTGGGCCCAGGACGCTCTCGACAACGACCGCCTTCAGTTCCAAAAGCGTATCTTTAATAATGCGAAGGTCTCCGATCACTTCGCGATCATCCCGACCGGCCGTGTTGTCAAAATCGACGAGCCCGTTTCCAAGCTCTACGACATGATCGTCAAGCGCTTCCTCGCCGTCTTCTTCCCGCATGCCGAGTTCGAGGTCACCAAGCGACTCACCACCATCGATCACGGTTCCGAAAAAGACACTTTCCGCACCGACGGTAAAATCCTTATCACTCCCGGCTGGCTTTCCGTCTACGGTCGCAAGCCCGGCGTCGCCGCTGGCAAAGACGAGCTCTGCGCCGTCCAGGAAGGCGAAGACGCCCAAGCCATCGAGATCACGATGGAAGAAAAGGAAACCAATCCTCCCGCTCGCTACACCGAATCGACTCTCCTCTCCGCGATGGAAGGAGCCGGAAAGCTCATCGACGACGACAAGCTCCGCGAAGCAATGTCCGAACGCGGACTCGGCACCCCCGCCACCCGCGCTGCAACCATCGAAGGTCTCATTCGCCAAAAATACATCACCCGTGACGGCCGCGAACTCATCGCCACCGGCAAGGGCGTGCGCCTCATTGATCTCCTTCAGGAAATGGACATCAAGCCGCTTACTTCTCCTTCCATGACCGGAGACTGGGAAGCCAAGCTCCGAAAGATGGAACAAGGCGAACTCGACCGAGCCACCTTCATGAGCGAGATCGCGCGCTTCACCGAAGACGCCGTCGGCAAAGCCCGCGCGCACTACGACGAAATCATCTCGCGTCCTTTCCCAGACCTCAAATGCACCTGCCCGAACTGCGGTGCCACCGAGCTCAAACAAACTGACGCCACCTACGAATGCCGCATTCCAGATTGCGGATTCAGAATTTCCAAATACATCGCCGGTCGCGCAATCAACGAAGAAGAAGCCAAGACGCTTTTCACCACAAAATTTCTCGAAACCCGTGACGGCTTCGTGTCCCGCTTCAATCGACCTTTTGAAGCGGCCCTCGAACTCAAACAACAAGTTTCCAAAACCGGTAAGCTGGGCAAGTGGAAGACCAACTTCGTTTTCGACTCCGACCTCGAATCCGTCGAGGACCTCACTGAAGACCAGATGATCAAAGAGGTCACCCTCACCAACGGTAAGTCGGCCAAACTCTACGAAACGGAAAAGGCCTTCATGGTCCCCGCGCTCACTACTAAGGACAACCCCGACGGCTTCCGCCTCGGCAAAACGATCCTTCAAAAAGAGCTTACCGCCGCTGACGTCGAGAAAATGCTCACCGAAGGCAAGACAACGCTCCTTTCCGGCTTCATTTCCAAGAAGACCAAACGCGCCTTCGCCGCTCACCTCACCCTCGACCCCGAAACCGCCAAAATCGGCTTCGAGTTCGCCCCGAGAGCAAAGAAAGCCGCCAAGAGAGCCACCAAAAAAGCAGCCAAGAACAAAGAAGAGGAATCCTGAGCTCGCCATCAGGGAGTAAGGGCCAAAATCTCTCCTCCGAAGGCTGTCGAACTCCACAGTCTGTTTCTGAGGGCATCGTGAGCGCTTGACGAAGAACTCAAATGCTCCGGACGAAGCCGGAAGCGCGACGAAATCGATTATCAATCTCTCGACCCTCCTTCTCCTTCCAACCCCAAAAAGGGCAACCTTAATCTTGAAACCCCATATTAAGCACCGCCTCCCGCTCCGGGGATAAGAACCTCGCGAGGTCTCGCTCCATCGGCAGGGCCGACCATACCGCGGGTTTCCAAGATATCGATCATACGAGCAGCCCGAGTGTATCCCAGCCTGAGACGACGTTGAAGAAGCGAAGTACTGGCTTTTCCTTCGACCATCAGAACTTCGACACACTTCTGGATAATTTCTTCATCGGCATCAGAAACCTCTTCTTCACCACCATCATCACCGGAGGCGCCGCTCTCAATGACGCGCTGGATGCTCTCTTCAAACTTCTGTTCACTTTGAGTGGCACAGAAATTCACGATTGATTCCACCTCTTCATCGGAGACGAAGGCACCTTGGGCCCGCTCAAGCTTGGCTGAGCCTGGAGGCAGGAAGAGCATGTCACCCTTACCAACCAATTTCTCAGCGCCCTTGGAGTCAAGAATCACGCGGCTATCAAGCGAAGACGATACCTGGAAAGCAATTCGGCTTGGGATGTTCGCCTTGATCATTCCGGTCACCACATCGGCACGGGGAGTCTGGGTTGCCACGATTAGGTGAATACCTGCGGCACGAGCCTTCTGAGCAATCCTGGCGATACTTCCTTCAATCTCCGCCGGAGCGGTCTGCATCAGGTCAGCAAGCTCGTCGATGATCACCACGATGTATGGGAAACGGTCGGGAATCTCTTCATTTTCTTCCTCCTCTTCTTCCGCAGTGGCCATCGGCCCCAGCTCACCATCCTCGAAGGCCTTGGCCATTGATTCAATGGCTTCCTCGTCCACAATCTCGTCGATCTCAGCCTGCTCTTCTTCAGTAACGACCTCAGGTTCAGGACGGGTCCGCCCGTTGAAGCTGTCGAAGTTACGCACTCCCAGCTTTGCAAAAATCTTGTAGCGGCGTTCCATCTCGTTGACGCACCATTTCAGCGCACCCACCACCCGTTTGGGATCAGTCACAACGGGAACAACGAGGTGTGGCAGCTTGGCGTATACCTGCATTTCCACCACTTTGGGATCAACCATAATGAAGCGCAGTTCATCCGGTCCAAAGCGATAAAGAATACTGGTAATGATTGAGTTAATACACACCGACTTACCCGCTCCGGTGGCACCAGCGACGAGACAGTGTGGCATGGCGGCAAGGTCCCCGACAACGGTATTGCCGTATACATCCTTACCAAGAGCAAGAGGGATCTTGCGCTTGGAACTCCGGAAGGCCTCATCCTGCAGAAGCTCGCGAAGAGGGACAGCCACCTTGGCATCGTTGGCGATTTCGATACCGACGGTGTCCTTCCCAGGAATCGGGGCAAGAATATTGATCCGCTCGGCCCTGGTAGCGCGAGCGAGATCAGCTTCGAGCTGGGTAATACGGCTCACGCGCAAACCGATGCTGGGATAGATTTCGTAACGCGTAATCGTTGGTCCACGGGTAATATCACCCGCCGTCACTTCAACGCCGAAAGCCTTACAGGTTTCGATAATGATATTCTGCGTGGCGAGTAACTCATCGCTAAAGTCCTCGGGTGGAGGTGCGTCCTCTTCAAAATCAAGAAGATCAAATCCCGGGAGTTCGTAATCTTCAAAGCCTTCCGTGCTAAGACCGGTATGGGTATTCTTCTTCCGCTCGAAAGGACGGGCGCCCAATTCAGCGATCGGAGTCTTACGCATTGAAGCGTCAATAATTTGAGGTGCAGGAGTCTCACGAAGCGGCAGAGCGATCTGTCCATCTTCGTCAGCCGGAGGTAGTTCTTTTTCCTCCTTTGGTGTCTTCTCCGTCTTTTTCTTACGAGCCCGCTTGCGGGGAACCTTGGGATCGGGATCATCGACCTTGGCCTCCCGACGAGCCTCACGGCGCGCTGCGAGCCACGAGCTCGCTCCGGTCAAGGAAGATCGGGTGAAAGCGATTGGATGCCATCCCGTGAGTAAAATCAGGCTCACCAGATAAATGCTCCCAAGCAAAATTGCCGAGCCCACTGTTCCAAGGAGATTTTGAAAGACGTAGTGTCCCACTCCTTCTCCAAGAGCTCCGCCGGGCCATCGCCCATGGGACTCGCCATCGAATAAACCTAAAACATTAAAGAGAGAAGCACTGGCCAACATCAAGACTCCAAACCCGAGCAAGGTCCTCAGTCCCAAACTGCTCTTGAACCAAGCCACGGCAACGCCAAGCCAAATCGCACCAACTGCCACCAGATATGAGGCCGCTCCAAACAAAAAAACAAAAACAAAGCCAATTAGCGCGCCCAAGGGCCCGATCAAATTCTGAGTCGGACCATCTTCCGCACCTTCCGGGGCAAAGCTGCCGACAACTTTCCAATCGACAAAATCAACCGGTGTGAATTTCAGCAGAGAAACAAACAGGAGCAAACCTGCCGCAATGATCCCGATCCCGACCACTTCCTGGCCACCCTCTCGTTCCAGCACCGCGTGCTGTTTCCTCGGCTTTCTTGCGCTCTTGGCCATGATTGATGAGGAGGCCTTACCGCCCCTCAGAGGGCTAATTTCTCACGAAACAGGGTCATCAGGCAAGAATGAACTTACGGATCGTTAAATGATTAAGCGATTTTAAACAAAAACCAGCGAATCCCCACTAATTGGAGACTTTTTCTACTCTTCGTCCACGGTTTCGTCCCGCTGGTAGATCGGCAATTGACGATACGGAACGGAAAACGCCAGGGTCATCATCGCGGTTCCATAGATTCGTCCGGCTTCCTTGCTATACCAAGATCCATCCTCTTTCTGCTTGGACAAGTAGGTCTCGTACATCCAATTCGCGAAGGTTTCCCAATGCTTTCCGCCAATCTGAAACATGGCTTGGGCGTTGTAATAGTTTCCGTAGAATTCGAACTGCCGGCCTTCGAGGCCACGGAAATTCTGCAAAATATAATCGGCCGATTTAAGAGTGGCCGGCTTTCCGTGCTCGCCGCAAAGCTCCAAACAAAGAAGACCCATTCCAGTGAGGGATAACTTATGGTTGTTCGGGTCCGAGTAGCCAAAGTGCCCGCCTCTCTCCGAGAAATTTCCATAGAGATACTTGAGCGCACTCTCAATCGCCTGATCGGGAACCGGAGCTCCGTTTAGTTTGGCCGAACGAAGAGCCATCAAAGCCCATCCGCTGCATGAAGTATCGGAATCCTTGGAATTGGGATGATAGCGCCAGCCGCCTTTGTGGCGGTCGGATTTATTTACCGCCTGGGCCCGCAAAATCAATGCGACCGCTTTCGGAAGACTTTCGCCAATTTTCTTTTGGCGTTCGGGGTCTACCATTCCGGATGCCTCGGACAAAAACAAGGTGGCGATGTTGTGAGCATACATGGGACCACTCCCCGCATGCCCGGCAGTATAGAGACCATCACGATTCTGGTGCTCGAGAATATAGTCGATCGACCTATTCAAAGCCTCGGCATACGGCCCCTCGGTGGCAAGGTGTCCCCGTGAGAGGAATGCCATGCCAACGAGAGCAGGAATTCCACAGGAGGTTCCATAATTTTCCGGAAAACTACCGTCATCCTGCTGAATTCCTGCGAGAAACTGAAGTCCCCGCTCAATCGAAGGGTCAACCTTCTCCTTCCATTTAGCAAAGAGAGCGTCGGGAGCATCCTGCGCATTTCCAGCAGGAATGATAATCAAAGCGAGAAAGAGAGAGAGAAAACGCATTATTGCTCTTTGGATACTTGTTCAAAATATTGCTTCACGAGACCGCGATAGTCTTCCGGAACAACCTCCCCGGCGGCCCCACTGACGTCAGTCTTCAAAGTTGCACGAATCTTCTCCCAGTCTTTGGTCGTGATTCCGAGTTTTGCCAGTTGCGGCGGGATGCCTTTGTCACCCTGCGCCTGACGATCTCCTTCCTGGGGGTCGTCACCTTCACCCTCACCCGGCTCTCCTTTCCCTTTTCCTTTTGCGGCCTGACCATCCATCGGCTGACCTGGCTGACCATTTTGGGACATTGCCGATCGAGCTTGCTGGGCAGCTTGCGCGAGGGCTTCAGCCGCAGCTTGGGCGCTTTCAGCGGCTTGTTGGGCATCGCCGGCTTGGGCTGCCTCGGCACTTTGTTCGAAAGCCTCCGCCAATGGTTCGCCGGGTGCAGGAGCCTTGCGATCACTCAGCTCTTGTTGGGCAGCCTGCTCGGCTTGCTGCGCAAAGTTTTCCGCAGCTTGACTGAGGGCATTTTCAGCTTGCTCCAGATGTTCGGAGGCTTGCTGATTCTGCTGTGAGGCCTGTTGGGAATTCCCGGCTTCATTTGCTTGCGCCGCTTGTTCGGCGCGCCTTGATGCTTGTTGGGTCTGGCTGCGCGCGTTTGCCAATTGATCACTGCCAGCTTGCGCAAAGTCCTGCACCTCCTCGGCGAGATCGGCCGCACGGTCCGCCTGCATTTCTTCGAGAGCTGCCAAAGCCTCCCCGGTATCTCCCTCTGCAAGAGCCTCCAGCGCCTCCGCGACTTGTTCCTGACGTTCCTGTAATTCTTGTTGACTGGCTGACTCACTGGCACCCTTTGCCAATTCCTCGGATGCCTGATTGGCTGCTTCAGCAGCATCGGCAGCTTGATTCTCCTGCGCGCTTTCCAGAGCGGCTTCAGCTTGTGCCACCGCCTCGGGGAGATCATTGGCACGGGGCTCGCTATTACTGCGGGCATCACTCAACTCTTCCTTCACATCTTCGACAATAGCCTCCTGCTCCTTAGCCAAGGCTTCCGCAAGCGCGTCGGAAAAAGCGCTTTCCTGAGCCTCCTCCAAAGCCGCCTTGGCTTCTTCGGTATTTCCTTCGGCCAAGGCTTCAAATGCTTCGGCAACCTTTTCTTGTCTCTCCTGAAGGTTTTGCTGACTAGGCGATTCTTCCGCACCTTGAGCTAATTCTTCAGCTGCATTTTGAGCGGCTTCGGCAGCCTCTTGAAACTCATCACTCTTTGCGCCTTCCAACGCCTCTTCACCCTGAGCGAGTGCTTCCGAAAGATTTTCAGCACGAGATTCTTCATCGCCCTTAGCTTCTTCGTTACCCTCGGCTTGGTCGTTACCCTGAGCTTCTTCGGTGCCTTGGGCTTCTTCGTTACCCTGAGCTTCTTCGTTACCCTGGGCTTGGTCGTTACCCTGAGCTTCTTCGTTACCCTGAGCTTCTTCGTTACCCTGAGCTTCTTCGTTACCCTGGGCTTCTTCGTTGCCCTGGGCTTCCGCCAACTCTTCTTTAATGTCCTGATTAATTTGTTCCTGCGCTTGCGCTAATGCATCGGCAATTTTTTCCTCCGTTGTCGGCTGATCCTGCGAGGCCAATTCCGCCAGATTTTCCTGCGCTTCTTTTAGGTCTTCAGCCTTCTCGGCAAGATCCTGAGCTTTCTCAGCCTGATTTTCCAGAGCAGCAGACTTAGCTTCTGGTGACTGACGAACCTGTTCCCTGATTTCGTTCTCAACCTGCTCTTGTTGCCTCTGCCAATCCTGCTCGGGGGGAGTGTCGGCATTCTCCGCATTTTCGGCAGCTTGCGAAGCTTCTTGAGCCAATTGATCTTGTTTTTGAGCAAGCTCCTCAAGCTTGGCAAGGTCTTCAATTTTCGGATGATCCTTGTTCACTTCATTCAAGAGCTCTCTGAGTTCGTCAACTGCCTCTGTGGAATTCCTTATGGCGCTATCGATTTCCTCTTTCCGGGATTCGTCGGTATCTTGCAGCGGAGCTCTCTCCACTTCCTTGCGAGCTTCAGCAAGCTTATCAATCGTTTCCTCCAACTCATCCCGCCGATGGGCCTGAACGCTGTCTTTCATTCGCTCGGAAAGATCGGTGAGATCTTTTTCAACCTCAGCAAGCTTGTCGCGAGCTTCATTCATGGCTTCAAGAGCCTGCTCAGGAACCTCTTCCTTCCTAAGTTGGGCTTTGGCCTGATGCATCTTGGCCTTCGCCTTGTGGACATCAGCGATTGCCTTTTCGATGGTCTTCGTAAGGTCTGAATGCTTCTCATGCAATTCCTGTCTCACCAAAGAAGCCGCCCCTTTGTTAATCTTAATTTCAATCCATTCGGAATACCCCACTCCCGGCCCCTCCAAATCCGCCGGGCGGTTATCGCTAATGGCGAGGCGAATTTTAAACTCGCGCGGGTTCTTTATTTTAGGAAGAAGGCTTCCCAAGTAAATCATCGCTTCTCCCTCCCAAAGGTTCGGGCGTAGGTCGGGCTTTTTCTCAGGAAGAAGTTCGCTTAACGATTCTAGCTTCTTCCCTCCAACTTCAATTTCAATCTCCGCTTTGCTGAGGCCAATCTTCTCGAAAACTTCGTAATTTAATACAATTTGATCATCCGGCCGGATTTTCAATTCCCGTTGAAACGGGCTAAGAATTTTTACGGCAGGCGCCTCGTCAATCAGCGACTCAATCGAAAAACTACCTCCTTGCAGCTCGCGACCCAATTTGTGGGTCACCATCAAAGTCGCATTCCCGAGAGTCTCCGGAACAATTGTTTGGGTCCAGCGAAAGCTGGATCCATTGGCCGAGTTTTCGACTTCTACATCGCCAAGCTCCTTGGATTCAAAAAGGAGTTGTCCGCTTTTGATCGGAGAGTCGAAAGTCCCGGTAACGGTCACCTGTGTTCCAGGAAGGGCCTTAATCCCACCATTGAGAGCCTCGGATCGATCGGACCAACCGGTGTATTCCGGATATTGATAGCGAACGACGCCATCCCGCAGAAGAGGAATCGGCCAGACCCTCACTTCAAATTGATCGCTTTCACTCCTGCCGACTCTGGCCGAGTAAAAGAAGCCATTCTTGGCCGAAGGCAAATGATATTGGAAGGTGTGCTTTTGTCCTTCGCTTGAGACAGGGCTCAGCGACTCGGATAACACCTCACCATCCTTGGTCACCAAAAAATCAAGATCGCCATTAAGTTCTCCTTCATAGGTCATTTCGATCATGACCTCGTCACCCTCGAGAACTTCCAAATCCCCAGGATTAATAGTGAAGCGGAATGCGCCGACATTCCCGAGATCAGAAAATGGTGACACCGCCCGTGAAAGAAGACGTGTCATTTCCCGGGGCCAAATCACCATAAGCGAAATTAAGGCCACAACCATAACCGCAGCCGGCCAGAGCGATTTTTTGACTCGCTCTGAGCGAACTTCGTCGTTGGGATTCAACTCACCAACATCCTTGGCTGCATCCTTTGAAAGTGCGCGAAGAAGGTCTCGGGACATTCCTTCGGGATGATCCGACAGCTCCAGGGCGGTGCTGATACGCTCCTGAACTTCCGGGTGGCGTTCCTCAAGCCAACGGGCCAATCGGACTAAGGAAATTTTTCGGGTCAACGGCCTAAGTAAAAAGCGGAAAACTCCGTATGCGGCGGCCACCATCCAACAAAAGAAAGCCGCCGCGCGAACGCCGGAAGACAAGGGAGCCAAAAAATAATCCAGCGCGATCAGTGTCAAGAGACCGCCCAAAACAACGGAAAGAACCCGCAAGAGGCCCCTACCAAGTTGAATTCGCCTAATCCGCCGCCTGATAGCTCTTAGGCCGGAGGTGATTTCGGGAGGAAAATTCGATGCCATCTTAATCATACGACACAAAAAGAACGGTCTGTCAGCCGTAATAGGAATTAGTCAGTTGCCACTTTTCCGTCCTTAATCGTGAAAACACGGTCTCCCAACCCCGAAAGCGAAGAATCGTGGGTCACTACCACCAGTGTGGCATTCTGCTCCTCAACTACTTCCATGAGGATTTTCATCACCTCATCGCCATTGGCCGAATCAAGATTACCCGTGGGCTCATCGGCAAAAATGATCGAGGGACTGTTCACCAGGGCCCTCGCAATAGCCACTCGTTGCTGTTCACCACCTGACAATTCCGCAGGCAGGTGATCGACCCGTTTGGCAAGCCCCACCCTCGCCAAGGCCTCCTCGGCCTGTTCCCTATGGGAAGCTCCTCCAATCAAGCCGGGAACCATGACATTTTCGAGTGCAGTCAGCTCAGGCAGGAGAAAGTAATTTTGAAAGATATAGCCGATCTTTTCATTTCGCAGCCGGGCCTGATGAGACGACGACATATTGTAAAAATCGACATCGCCAATGTAGACCTGCCCCTTTTTTGGAGATTCCAATCCGGCAAGGGTATACATCAGGGTCGTCTTTCCTGCTCCACTGGGGCCACAGAGAAAGACCTTTTCACCGGCATTGATCTCAAGATCAATACCCTTGAGGACTTCAATCTCTTTTTTCCCGAGATGATAAGAGCGGTGAACCTGTTTTGCTCGAATCATTTTCCGCCGATGCTTTGGATGGTTTGGAAAATCGCGGTAATCATGAGGTAGGCCATCGACCCAATCAAAAGGGCCATCACTAAAAGTACAGCCGGCATAATTAGGGCCATGATTCGCTGAAGGGCATTGTTTAGCTCCTTATCAAAGCGAACCCCCGCTTTGCGAAGCGCGATATCAATCTTTCCGGTCTGCTCACCCACAGTCACCATATCGATCAAGAGAGGTGAGAAAACTCCGCTCCGCATCATCGATGCTGAAAGAGAGCGGCCATCTCCTACCCAATCAACCATCTCGGTGAGATGAGATCGAATGAAGAGATTTTGTGTCGCGTCTCGGGTCAATTCCAGAGCCCTCAACAGGGGCAGTCCATTACCAACCAGATTCGCCATCGTCTCCAAGAACTGAACATAAAATCGTCGTTCGATTACGGCCCCAAAAAGCGGAAGTTTTAACTTCATCCGGTCCCAAGTAGGACGGTTGTCTTCGTTGTCTTTCCAGGCTTTAAACAAAATCGCCCCCGCACCAAGCGCAAGCGCGATGACCAGCCACCATTTCCCAAAAAAATTGGAAGCCCCCATCATGATCTGCGCACCGAGGGGAATCTTACTCCCAGGCGTGCTTTCGAGGAGTCCCACCAATTGCGGGATCAACTTTGTTACAAAAACAATTCCCACGCCAATCCCAGCCATAATGAGGAAGGCTGGATAAATCATCGCCAAAATCACCTTCCCCTGCAGTTCCTGCAAGGTCTTCAAATAGTGAGCCTGTCGGTCGAGAATGGTATCGAGAGCACCACTGGCCTCTCCGGCCGCAGCCAGACTGCAATATAGAGGACCGAAGCTGGGACTCACTCGCTTCAGGGAAGAGGAAAAAGAATTACCATCCCGCACCAGCTGACGAATTTTGGTCGAAACCGCCTTGAGACCTCCGAGTTCCTGACGATTTTCCATCGCCCGAAGAGCAGGCTCCAATTGCAGTCCCGCCGAGAGCATGTCCGAGAGTTCCTCGGTAAAGAGCACGACGTCAGCGCGCTTAAGCTTCACCGGCCCGTCGGGGATTTCCTCATCGGCGACCACAGGTTTCCCCGGAGCAGCTGGTTTCGCGGCGGCCCCTTTTTTCTTGGGTTCTGCGCCGCCACTATCCATATTGAGCGACACTGGTTGCAACCTCTTCCGGTCCAACTGGCGTAAGGCCTCACCGCGATCTCCCGCCGTCAGCTCACCGGCAACAATCGACCCGCTTGAATCCAGCGCTTTATATTTAAAACTAGCCACGATCTTCTTTGATTACTCCTCTCCTCCTAGATCGGATGCCGTCACTGAAATCACTTCCTCCACCGTTGTGATTCCTTTCATCACCTTGTGCCAGCCATACTCCCTCATTGGAACGTAACCATCTTTGACAGCCTGCTCCATCAACTCGGGTGCCGCGACATTCTTGGCAATCATTTCCTCCATGGCGCTGCCAATGAGGATTACTTCGTATATGGCAATTCGACCTGAGAATCCCGTGTTACGACATTTGTCACAACCACTCGGCTCGTAGGCCTGCCCTTCGATACTCGGTGGAATACTGAAGCGATCCCGCACATTCGGTGGAATCTCGATGGGAATCTTACAATGGTTGCAGAGCCGACGCACCAGACGCTGAGCCAGAAAAGCCCGAACCGAGGCGGCCACCAGGAATGGCTCCACGCCCATATCAACCAATCGGCTGATACCACCAATTGCGTTGTTGGTGTGCAGGGTCGAAAACACGAGGTGACCCGTGAGCGATGCACGAATGGCAATCTCCGCTGTCTCAAGATCTCGAATCTCACCCAGCATTACGATATTGGGGTCGGCGCGAAGAATGGAACGAAGTCCACTTGCAAACGTAAGGCCGATCTCACTCTTCACCGCGATCTGCATCACCCCTTCGAGCTTGTTCTCTACCGGATCCTCAATCGTCACGATCCGAGTATCAGAGGTGTTGAGTTCGCTCAGGAAGGAATAGAGCGTCGTCGACTTACCGGACCCAGTCGGACCGGTGATCAAAATAATTCCGTTGGGCAGGCTGAGAATGCTCTGGATTTTGGAGAGAACGAAGTCCTCCATTCCAAGCAATTCCACATTGAATTTCTCCTGATTCAACAAACGCAAACTGACTGACTCACCCTCCACTGTCGGCACGGTCGCAACACGAACGTCGATGGATGATCCCTCAAACTGAAGGTTAATCCGGCCATCTTGGGGAAGGCGGCGTTCGGCGATATCGAGCTTCGACATAATTTTCAAACGAGCGATCACCGATGATTGCAGAGCCTTGATATTGTCGGGCACGGCAATATCCACGAGGCTGCCATCCACCCGATAACGAATCCGGAGGTTGTCTGCCATAGGCTCGACATGAATATCCGTCGCTTTCTGATCCAGCGCCTCACGAACAATCTGGTTCACGAACTTCACCACGCTGGCCTCTTCGTCCTCAACTTCGTCAATGACGCTGGCCTCATCCTTGGCTTCGAGATTATCAAAATCGAGATCCCGTCCCTCCAATAGCTGTTCAAAGGTATCTGCACCCACCCCGTAGAGTTTCCGCAAGGCATCATGCACCCGGCGTCGTGAGGCCATGTGCCAGACGATGGGAAGATCGATGGCCTGCGCCGCAGCCTGTCTGGCGAGTAGATTCAGCGGATCATAAGTCACCATATGCAGGCGCGCATTGTCTCCATCAATCTCGATGGGAAGCACGCGATGTTTGAGGGCGATCTGAGGTCCACAAGCCGCACGAAGCGGCAAAGCGCTCTCAAAATCGGGAATTTCAGGCAACCAGTCGAGATAGAGGCCGGTAGCCAATTCACGCATATAGGGTTCCTCGTCCACCAATCCGGTGTCGAGAATATCGTCGAGAGGAGAATGCTGGCGCTGACTGGCTTCTTGGACTGCTTCCTCAAGGGCAGGCAGATCAGAACAACCAGTTTCGCGGGCGGGCTTAATAAGAAGCTCGGTCATGTTCGTGTTGAGTATTGATAAAACGCACAGACTTGGAAGTTCTGTCTCCTGAATTTTCTGCAAATCTTCAGGAATGCCATCAGAATCGTAAATTCTCCAATTTCTTCGGAAATCAATTGCACCAATTCGTAACCATGACTACACTTTCATGTCTGCCTCGTACGCCAGAAGTGGTTGATTGGCCGACCCGATATTATTAAAAATGGGGGTTGCCCCGGAGGTTTAATGTCACGCCTTTATTGGAAGACAGCGGGCCAATGGAGACCCCCAACCTATTGGGCTTCGGGAATGCGGCTCATGCGCCACGGACGGCGAGGTGGATGACCTCAAAAACCCGCTCTGTTTTGGAGCGGGTTTTTCTGTACCCTTATTTCAGCGGAAAAGGATCATTCCGAAACCGACGGTTCTGCTGCCTAAGCTGAGAATCTGAAGAGTCCCGGTTCGTGGCACGGTCACTCCACTCCACAGCCTTCTTACGATCGCCCTTGGCAAAGTAAATCTCGGCCATGGTGTCCAAATAGGCCTCCGACAAAGGCCGGACTTCCAGCGACATTTTTAGATAAGCCTCGGCCTCATCCAGACAACGGTTTGCACGCGAAGCCAGCCAACCAAAGGTATTCTTCGCATTATGGTCTTTTGAGAAAAAGCGGACATTTTCCCGAAGCAACTCTGCCGACTTCTCAAATAATTCATCATGCAGCTTAACCAGTCCCGCCTCCCGGAGCGCTGGAAAAAAATCATCAGCCAAGACTCCGTCCCTTGGGATCAAGCCGTGCGCCTTTCTGAGGTTATCGAGAGCCTCCTCCATCCGCCCCTCTTCGGCAGCCAACATCCCACGACAAAACAGGACCTGGAATCGTCCTCTGATGAGATAAACGTCGCTTGCTTGCTTTAGCGCCCAAGATTCCAACTCACTCAAAGCCACCGCAAAACTCCAATTCCTTGCCTGAATTGCCCCCGACAATGCGCCCTCAATGATACTTCTTAAATTACTATCATCACCCAAATCCACTCGCTCCTTTCTCAACAAGGCGGCACGATAGAACTCCCGAGACTTCTCATACTCACCCGCACGAAAATGATGCTGGGCAAAATATCCCAGGTTATCAGCTGCCCCTTGGGACAGAAGTATCCCTTTCTTCAAATAAGCCTCACCAAGAGGATCTCCGGTTTTATTCAACACCACCCCTGCTCGATAGACCATCGACGGAGTTGCAGAGGGGCTTTGGAGGTAATTCGAAGCCGCATACAATTTGGCCGCCTCCTCATAACTCTCCTGGTTGGTAAAATGCTCAGCCTCGAAAAGCGGATTCAAGGCAAATTCAGCTTCCTTGAGCAAACGACAATAGAGCAAAATATCAGACCCCTCTCCACGATTATTCGCGAAATCCAAAAGGTGCTTTAATCCTACTTCGGGATCCTGCTCCGCCAAGGATTCCTCCCTGAATCTCTTCTCGACCCCCTCAAAAAGATCAACGGGAACAATTGGTTCGCCATAGAAGGAAGCCACCAACTGCAAAACTTCCAGAGAAGAACGATTATCAGCCTTATCTAAAAGCTTCACCTTGAGCCACTCCACCCCATCGCTTTCGCCATAAATTGAAGAAAGCAACACCTCCACTTCCACATCGAATTTTTTCACTTCGCGATCCAGCGCAACAAGTGATGCACGCGGCGCAAACGAAAAAGATCGCTGATACCAGTCATACATCCGACTGTCCTTCGCCTCGCGCGCGGCATCGAAGTAACTCTCAATACATTTGGTAGCCTCTTCAACCATCCCTCGGCTTTCAAAAAAACTGGCGGCATAAAAGAACTCGAAATACGGCTCCACATCCCCCTCCACCCGGAAACGCTCCAAGGTCCGCGCATAAACACCCTTGATCCATTCATCCTTCAATGCGGCTTCCTCCAACCCAATCAACTTCAGGGCTTCAATGTCACGATCCTGACCGAGCAAAAAGAAGTAACGCGACTCATCAACAAATTCATTGGCATAACCCCTCAACACCTCGTCAAGCATGCCCATCTTCAAAAGACTGCTCCTGGCTTCGAACGATTCACTGGAATTGGTCACGTGATGACGGATCGAGGCCAGGCGTCTCTCCATCCGGTTTTTATCCCCGGTTTTCTCAGCCCGGATCCAATCCAAATAATATCCTTCAACGAGGGAAAGACTCCCTTCCTCTCCCAAATACTCAAACAGCGGCCCGACATCTCCCATGGCGAGCGATGCCACAATCACGGCATGGCGGTCGCCGAGTCGAGCAGCCTCCGCCCTTAAGATTGCCGGGTCACCCTTCACTCTTAAACACGCCAGATAACGGGCCTTGCTTTGTTCGTCATCCAGCTGCCGGAGCCTGCCGATCTCCCCATCCAGCTGACCAAGGTGCTCACACAAGCCGGCGTAGGCGATCAATGAGCGATAGTCATGATTGAGCAAAAGCAATTCCTTCGCTTGTTCCAAATCTCCCCCTCGAAGCAAACTTAGTTGCACCTTGGGAAGAACTTCCGCAACGGTTTCATCCATTTTCTCCAGGACTCTCTCATCCTTTTCGATCGATCTTAGGCGCAGCATGAGCCCGTATTGCCTAATGCTTTTAAGGTTATTGAAGAGAGACACTTTACCATTTACCGAAGCGACAAAGTACTTGTCCAGAAGGTCCATAATCTCCTGCGGAGTATCGGGAGACAGACCCAAAAGAAGCTTTCGGTGCAAAGACAACGCTCTGGCTTTGATTTCAGGATCACTGCCCTGACCCAGCCTCTCGAGAACCTCGAGGGAAATCTCGCCCTCTTTCCACAGCCTCTCCATCGCCTCCCGCCGGATCTCGAAATCGTCCGATCCCAACATTTTTTCGATTTCAGCAATAGACCCCTGCCCGGGAACGAGCGTGCCGGATCCAAGCAAGGAAGTCAAAATGAGGACCACTTTTTTCAACATCGTGTTCTAAACTCTCTTATTTTTCGTCAGGATCAAGAGCCCATCTCAAGAAGCTCGTCAACCAGGCCCGGAAGCACCTCGCCAGCCTTTCCCCGCACACAGCGGTCAAAGCTCGAACTTCCAGCTGTTTCCTCCAAATTCGCCTCAATCGTCCGCGCCCCGGCATAACGGGCCAATTGCCCAAACCCGGCCGCCGGATACACCAGCCCCGAGGTCCCTATCGATAAAAAGACATCCGCATTCCCCAAAGCCGTCTCAATACGGGGCATTTGATAAGGCATCTCACCGAACCACACAATATCAGGTCGCAATCGTCCTTGGCTATCGCAGCGAAGACATTCCGACTCAATCCCCAGATCATTCTCCACCAACATTTCTTCATCACAATCGAGGCAGCGCGCTTTCAACAACTCGCCATGCATATGAATGATGTTTTTCGATCCCGCCCTCTCGTGGAGGTTATCAATATTCTGGGTCACCAGAAGAACCTCACCTTGAAATTCTTCTTCCAGACGCGCCAATGCTAGATGCCCTGCATTCGCCTCAATCCCGCTGAGTAAATGACGCCGACGCTCATTATAGAACCTCTGCACCAGTTCAGGATCACGAGCAAAGCCCTCCGGCGTGGCGACATCCTCCACCCGGTGCCCCTCCCAGAGCCCGTCCGCCCCGCGAAAGGTCTGTATCCCAGACTCCGCGGAAATCCCCGCACCGGTCAAAATCACAATCGAAGAAGTCATGGTCTCTTAAATCGATACACGAGCCTCATCACCAGGAAACCTGCAAAAACAATACTCACCAAAAGCACCCCGTCGGAAATCCCCGCTCCCTCCTCTCCGGTCGCAGCATTGAATAGATTCTCGTAGTATGGTGCAAAATACTTGCCTATCAGAAAAAAAATTCCAGCACAGGCACCCAACATCCATTCAACCGACCATCCTGCCTTTTTCATTTCCCGATACAAAAGCTCCCAAAGATCTCTCCCAGAATCTCTTCGGTGTCAACCACCCCGGAGATCTCCCCGATCGCACCCAAGGCCTCCCGCAAACTGAGCGAGGTAAACTCAGGCTCCTCACCCGCTCCCATTGAAGAGATCGCTCGATCAAGAGCCTCCCGACCGCGTAACAAACAAGCCTGATGCCGCGCATTCACCGCCACGGAATGCACGCCCCAATGCTCTTTATCGAGGGATAATAAGCTCATAAGGTTTTCTTCCAGCTCCTCGAACCCCTCGCCCGTCTCACACGAAATCCGCAAACCATCTTTGCTCGACCACGAAAAATCCTCCTGATCCCTCTTATTCAAAATCTGCAAATGCTTCGCGCCTTCTGGAATGGGCAATTCCACTTTCTCAAAGGGCTCACTCAAATCGCGCATTTCTAAAATCAAATCCGCCTTCGCGACCTGCCCATGTGTCATCGCAATTCCTTCCCGCTCGATTTCATTCTTCGACTCCCGCACTCCGGCGGTATCGATCAAGCGCAATGGAACACCTCGAATATTGACGACCTCTTCAATGGTATCGCGGGTCGTTCCTGCCTGTGCACTGACAATGGCCCGCTGATAACCAAGAAGTCGATTGAGCAAACTGGATTTCCCCACATTGGGCTTTCCATAAATCACCGTCCGCACTCCTTCGCGCAAGATCCGACCCTGATCTGCCGTCGCAAGGAGATCCGAAATCCGCTTCCTCTGACCCAACAATCCCTGTTTCAATTTTTCTCCGACTTCCGGATCGATATCTTCCTCTGGAAAGTCGATATACGCTTCCAGATGCGCAGTTGAGCCCAACAAAGCCGCTCGAATGTCCTGACACACCGCACCCAGGCGGCCCTCCAATTGCTCATTGGCCGACCGCAAGGCCAGAGAGGTCTGCGCGGAAATTAAATCCATCACCGCTTCGGCTTGCGTCAAATCCAGCCGACCATTCATAAAGGCCCGTTGGGTGAACTCGCCTGGTCCGGCCGGCACCGCACCCAACTCAACGTAGCGCTCCAGAACTTTCCGGGTCACCACCACTCCACCATGACCGGTAAATTCAACCACATCCTCTCCGGTGTAACTCCGAGGCCCCGCGAAAAAACACAGCACGCCTTCATCGATGACGAGATCATTTTCATCACGAATTTTCCGCAAGGCCACCTGCCGCGCATCGGGCAAGCCTCCTTTCCCACAGGCCGCAAGTGCAATACGCTGCGCCTCCGGCCCGGAAAGACGCACCAAGGAAACCGCCCCCGTCCCCACCGGCGTGGCAATCGCGACAATCGTCCCGCCCATCACGAAGAAGAAAGAAGAAGGTCAAGCTCCTCCAGACAGCGCTGGTTTTGCTCGGGAGTTCCGATGGAAATCCGCACCCATCCCGGCAGCTTGTACCCCCGCATCGCCCGCACAATAACACCCTTCTTTAGAAGCGACTGAAAGACCTCATCACCATCACCGACATTCACCAAAACGAAGTTTGCAAAGCTCGGCACAAATTCCCATCCGCGCTCCGCGAAGGCACTCTCGTAAAACTTTACTCCGCACGCGTTATTTTCAACCGTCGCGGCAATATGCTCTTCATCCTGAATCGACGCCAGGGCCGCTGCCTGCGCGATAGCGTTGGCATTAAAAGGCTGACGAGCGCGATTCAACAATCCCGCGATCGGTGCCGGAGCCATTCCGTAACCAATCCTGAGCGCCGAGAGCCCCTGCGCCTTTGAGAAGGTTCGCATTACCACAACATTCTTTCCTGCCTGCACGTGTTTAATGGTATCCGGTGGCTCGGGTAAAAATTCGTAGTAGGCTTCATCAAACACCGCAACAACATGGTCAGGTAATGCCTCAACAAAACGATCGATCTCCGCCTGGCCGACCAATGTCCCCGTGGGGTTGTTCGGATTGGCGATGAAGACCAAACGCGTCTCCGGGGTGATCGCCGCCGCCATCGCATCGAGATCATGCACAAAGCCCGGATCGGGCACCTCAATGTAATCCGCTCCAAAAAGCGTAGACATCAATTTGTAGACGACAAAAGCGTGCTCTGCCGCAATCAAGGCCGCACCGGGCTTGAGAAATGAATGACAAAGCAATTCGATGATTTCATTTGAACCGTTGCCCAGAACGACATTTTCAAAAGCCACACCATGCTTCTCCGCGAGGGCCTTTCGCAGCTTGTATCCTCCACCGTCGGGATAGAGGTGAGCCCGCTCAATCTCAACCTGCATCGCCTGCTTGGCCTTTGGCGATGGACCCAGCGGATTTTCATTACTGGCCAGCTTGATAATATCCTCCGGTTGCAGGCCCAATTCCCGCGCGGTTTCCTCGATTGGCTTTCCCGGCTCGTATGGAACCAGATCACATACCCACTGATTTGCGGCACCCGTAATGCTCATGGGCGGAATCTAACCAAGTTCCCCCGCTCGGCAAGCCCCATCCCACCTCCTTCTTATTACCATCTTCACAATTGAGCCCCGTCTTCAAGACACGCCCTTTACCTTGCCCAAGTCTCATCTCTCCATACCCTGCAAATGAATCGTCCCCTCAACGTTCGTCAGATGTCCCTACCACTCCGCTAAACTACCATGAAACTAAAATCCTTCTTCCTAGCCCTCGCAACAATTGCCAACCAGAAGGAACGGGACGGGCTCCCGGGTCTACAAATCAGAGCCCCGATTCCACCTTCCCTCGAGTCCCACAGTAGATTGAAGCAATCCCACCGCTCAAAGGCTTGGCCTCCTCCCCGCTGAAGCCGGCCTTGCGGAAGAGCTCCAGCATCGCCTCGCCGCTTGGGAAGTCCCCAATCGATCCGGCGAGATAGCGATAAGCTTCACCCTGCCCCGTTAAGACCCCGGCAATCCTCGGCAATACCTTGTTGAGATAAAAGCCATACGGTTTGGCCAGGATTCCCTTTGGCAGCGAAAAGTCCAAGACCAACAGGTGGCCGCCCGGCGAAATCACCCGGTTCATCTCTTTCAAGGCATCTTGCCAGCCCGCCATGTTGCGAAGCCCAAAGGCCACCGTTACTAAATCAAACACACCATCCTCAAAGGGCAGATTCATCGCATCCGCCACCTGCGTCTTTTGCACCCCGCTCTTCTCAGCATGCGCCAGCATTTCCGGACAAAAATCCGTTCCGAGCACTTCGGCATCAGGACATTTTTTTTGAATTTCCAGCGCCAGATCTCCCGTTCCAGTAGCGACATCGAGCACCTTCCTGGGATTCCACTCCCGCACAATACGCCCCACCTTTTTCCGCCAGAGAATGTCCGTCCCCGCACTGAGAACGTGATTTGTCAGCACATAACGATCGGCGATTTTCGCAAAAGCGCCTTTAACAAACTTAGGGTCCTGACCTGTCATTTCGATTCAGGCAGAATATCCACGTATATCCCCGGATCGCTACCTGGAATTTCAATTGCACCCACGGCCTTGGCGTAAAACTCCTTCGGACCCACTCCACCAATGAATGCATAGGCGTAACCATCTGCATGAAGTGCTTCGAGCGCTTTAAACAGCAGGGACTTCCCCAAACCAAGACCACGTGCTTCTTCCGCCACTCCGGTCGGACCAAAGTATCCTTTCCCGGAAGTCTCGTAACACGCGAATCCGAGCACTTTCTTGTCCTTCGTCGCGATAAAGCAGGAAATCGGCTGGCGCGAGCAAGCGACCTCGAATTCACTCACCCACTTCGGCGAAAAATGCTCTCGGATAAACTCCGCCACGAGATGCTTCTCGTAGGCTCCGGGCCTGCGGAGGATCACCCCAGACTCTTCCACCTGACGGTAAAGATCGTCACTTTTCGGTAGATCATAGAGGCGCACCAACATGTCAATCATCGCGCCATTAGACTCACATCAATCCCTTTAAAAATCCACCCGAATCGTCCTAAGTATCATTCTCAGAAAACGAGCTCCCAATTGATCCATTACAAAACTTCTCACATCAAAAGCTGGGTCTCAGCCAGTAATCGGTAAGTCCCATCGTTCCCCATCAATTCTTCATGACTGCCGCTCTCGCAGATGACACCGTCTTTTAAGACCAGAATACGATCCGCGCTCTTCACCGTGGCAAGACGATGAGCAATGATTAAACTGGTCCGGCCTCTCATCAATCCGTCGAGCGCTTCCTGCACCAATCGCTCGCTTTCCGAGTCCAAGGCGCTCGTCGCTTCGTCCAGCAAGAGAATCTTGGGATCAGCCAGAACGGCCCGCGCAATCGCAATGCGCTGACGCTGCCCACCACTCAGCTTTACTCCGCGTGGACCCACCTTGGTTTCATAAGCTTCGGGAAACTCACTGATAAAATCATTCGCATTGGCCTTTCTGGCAGCCTCTTCAATCTCGTCCCTGGTAGCACCCGGGCGCCCATATTCGATATTCTCTAAAATCGTCCCTCCAAAGAGTAACACTTCCTGAGGAACTACTGCCATTGCAGCCCTACGTGTCGCTACCGGGAGATCGGCCGCCTTCACTCCATCAAAAAACAACTCCCCGCCGGTCTTGTCGTAGTAGCCCAACAAGAGCGAGAAGAGGGTCGATTTTCCGGCTCCACTCGGCCCCACAATAGCAACCCGTTGTCCTGCATCGATATTGAAATCCACCCCGGCGAGCACCTCAACATCCTCCCGTGAAGAATAGGAAAACTTCATCCCCTCTGCTTTCAAAGCTCCAACCACCGGCACCTTGCCCATCTCACGATCATCCTCAACTTCATGCCCTAAAATCTCACGAATCCTCTCGGTCGCGCCCTGGGTTTTCTGAAGCTGGCTCATAATTTCCGGGAAAGCTCCCAGCGAGGCCCCAACGAAAATACTGAAGAGAATGAAGTGCGCAAATTCCTGACTCGTCAGAGTTCCTTCTGCCAACATTCCTGCTCCGAACCAAACCACCACGGAAATCGTTCCGAATAAAATAAGAATGATGAAACTAATGAAGGCTGCGCGCGCTTTCGCCCCCTTCATTGTCGACTCCAGAAAACGATCGAGAGAGTCACCGTAGCGGGCATCTTCAAACCCCTCGTTGGAAAACGCCTTTACATCAGCAATACCCTGCACGGCTTCCTCGGCGACAACATTGCTTTCTGCCAAACGATCCTGCGCATCACGCGAATACTGACGAATCTTTCGCCCTACAATCGCCACCGCGAGAACAACCACCGGAATCGACGCCAGCATGAAGAGTGAGAGCTTCGGCGAGGCAATGAAGATGAAAACCAAACCTCCCAGAAAGATCACCGTCTGTCGGGCGATCTGCGGCACGGTATTGAGCAAGGTATGCTGAAGAATCCTTAGATACGCAGCGAGAATGTCGCTCACCTCACCACTCCGTCGCTTCATAAACCAGGGCATTGGTAATCTCACCAGCCGCGCAAAGACGTCCTTACGCAAATCCCGCAGCGCACTTTCCCCCGACTTGATGAAGCCCCGAACCCTCCAATAGGAAATAAAAGCCTGCACCGCCAATACAGACAGCAAGGTCAATACGACCCGGTTGATATTGTCCCGCACCTTGCCAGGATCAACCCCGGCCTGCAATGCCTCCTGCGGCGAGCCAATCAAACTTCCCAGAAAATAGGGAAATGCCAGCGAAAGCGCGGCCGTAACAAACAGCGCAATCAGTGACGGAATGAAAATCTTGCGGTAGGCTCCCAGATAGCTGTAGAGCCCAAAGGTCTTCCTCCAATCGATCCCGCGTTTCTTCTTCTGTTCGTCGGACACGGGCTGAGTGAAACCTTACCCGCCGCTCCCGTCAAATCAGGACCGCCGCTGAAGGGCAAAAAGACACCCCCTGGACACCAATAAGGCGAGAGAGGCAGGCTCAGGGACTAATCCGGTGATTTCCGCCTCTGTTGCCTGAAGAAATCACCACGCGACCGGCACCACCAAGCACCAGTAACAAAATTCCTAATTTAAGAACCAAGCGTTTCACTCCGATCAAATGAAGTAATTCCCACTCTCTCAACAAGCTCTCATTGATTTCAAAGACATAATTTGAAAGGATCACCGCTCAGTGAGAAAGCATCACCCATTCGTGTCCTACACCTTCAGGCTCGCCCTCTCTCTTATCTTCCTGCTCGCCTGCGGAACCGGAATCTGGCTAGTTTCCAACAGTATGAGCCATCAAGCGAAAGCTGAAGATCTCGGCTTATCTCCGCGGGAATACGCCAACGGAACCAAACGCGCCGCCGCCATCGCCAAAAAAGTCACTCCCGGCCTCAAAGCCAGCTTCAAGGAAAATAAGCTTACCTGGGGCTCCCCCGTCTTCATTCGGGCCTTCAAGGAAGAAGCCATCCTCGAACTTTGGGTCAAATCAGACGAAGAGGAATTCGTCCTCTTCAAATCCTACCCCATCGCCGGAGCCTCGGGCGATCTCGGGCCCAAACTCCGAGAAGGTGATCACCAGGTTCCGGAAGGATTCTACTACGTTGCCAAACGACAGCTCAATCCCCGCAGCACCTTTCACCTCTCTTTCAACATCGGCTTCCCTAACTCCTACGACGCCGCGCACAAGCGAACCGGAAGCTCGATCATGGTTCACGGATCGGATATCTCAATTGGATGCCTCGCCATGACCGATCCCTTTATCGAGGAAATCTACACCCTCTGCGATGCCGCCCTCTCAGAGGGCCAGCAATTCTTCCGCATCCACATCTTCCCCTTCAGGATGACGGATGAACGACTCGCCCGGGCCACTGAAGACACGTGGTTCACTTTCTGGAAAAACCTCCAAACCGGCTACCGCTGGTTTGAGGAAAAAAAAATTCCGCCTAACGTCACCGTCAAAGAAAAGCGTTACTCATTCGAATAATGACTTTTGCTTGCCTCTCTCCACACGACTGACCAGCCTCTTACATCAATGGAACCAATTACCTTTTCACCTCTCTACATGACCCGGATCTGGGGAGGCCGGTCCATGGAAAGCGTCTATCAACGCCAGCTCCCCGATGAGCAACCCTATGGCGAGTCCTGGGAAATGAGCGACCGGGAACACGAGCAATCCATCGTCAACCACGGGCCCTTCGCCGGAAAATCCCTCCACGATCTCTGGATCAACCACCGCGAGGAGATCTTCGGGGCCGGACTCACCGGCGAGCGCTTCCCCCTCCTTATCAAAATCCTCGATGCCCGTGACGATCTCTCGATTCAAGTCCATCCGCCTGTCGAAATGGCCGAAGAACTCGGTGGCGACGCTAAGACAGAAATGTGGTACATCGCCGACTGCGACCCGGGGGCCAAACTCTACGTCGGATTCAAAGACGGCGTGACCAAAGAGGACTTCGCAACCTCCCTGCAAGACGGCAGCGTCGCCGACAAGGTTCACGCCATCGAGCCAAAGAAAGACCAATCCATCTTCATCCCCTCCGGACGCCTCCACGCCATCGGAGCCGGCTTTCTCATCTACGAGATCCAGCAAAATTCCGATACCACCTACCGTGTCTTCGACTGGAACCGCCTCGGCCTTGACGGCAACCCGCGCGACCTCCACGTCGAACAATCAATGAAATCCATTGACTTCGACGACCGCGAACCCGGTATGGATATCCCCGACGGTGAGACTATCGCCAGGTGCAACTACTTTATCATCGACCAACTTGAGGGAAAAACCAGCATCGACAGCGGCGATCACTTTTCCATCCTCACCGTCGTCCGCGGCAGCCTCACCTCACCAGGCGGTCGTATCTTCTCCGCCGGAGACTTCCTCCTACATCCCTCCGAAGGAAGCCCGCTCTCAGCCTCTTCAGATGCCAAAATTCTTCGAACGCAGATTCCGGCCAATTGAGAGGAGCACCGAGGATCCAATTGAGATTCCTTTGAAGATTGCTTAAAAAAATGAGGGAGTCCAGTGACCTGAACTCCCAACAATTTTAATCTTTGAGTTTTTTTACTCTACCGGCGTCGACGCAGCGCCGTTACCACGAGGCCCAGAGCAATCAGCATTGAATGCGATGGCTCGGGAATCAAACTACCCGCGGCTAACGGAGAGCCATTGTCTTCATAAGCCCAACTGTGAATCACACCCGGAGTATTATCATCCTGCAAAGTCACTTCCATCCAGCCGTATACTGGGCTCGTCCCCGCTACCTCCATGGAGAAACCAATGTATCCTTTCTCTCCCGAAGTGAATTGCGTAGGCGTGATTTGATCTGTTGAACCGCCATAGCCAGTCGAATAATCCGAAGCCGGTCCGATAATTGCCCCGAGCCCCAAATTCGCAATCGTGTCGGAATTTTCCGTGCCATCTCTTACCGGCTGCCAGCTTGGCGCGGTCCCAGCTGCATCCGCATCATTCGTGATCCATTCACCCCCAAAAAGGAAGTTCACATCCCCTCCGGCAAGCCCGTCCTCGTCGATATTATTGGAAGCCCCGGTTTCCAGATTCACTGATACTCCGATGAAATTAGTCGGGATCGCAATATCCTCGTCAATAAAGGAGAGAATGGCGGCACTCGCTGAGGAAGCGAATCCCGCGAACAGCACAAGGGCGGTGAGCTTTGTTACTTTCATTGGCATATTGGGTAGAGAGGTTTAGGGGAGAATTTTTTCGAACACGAAGATTATCAAAGGTCTTTCGATTAGTTAGAGACATTGACCCGGCCATAGCGACCCTTGCGCCCATCGGTTGGGAGAATGAGTGGGAACTCGGTCTGCACTGCTTCAATAGCGACGCCACCAGCACCAGTGCCAGTCGCAATCACCGTCGGAGGATTACCAACATCGTCGTTGTTTTCAAATGCAGTCAGCTCCTGGCTACTAAACTGGGTATTGATGGCCAGCGGAACGGTTGCAAAATCAGCGCGGCGCGTGTGACGCATGAAGATGCGATTAGTTGCAGGGTCAACCCATGCTGTTGGCGGTCCGAGCGTAAGAATCGAATTGGTTCCCGCATTCACATCAAGCGTTCCTGTCGCAACGAGCGGATCAAGACCCCAGGCAAAGTTTTGCAGGTTTGTCAGAGCATTGACTCCTGCTGCGGAGTTGGCTCCGGCACCAATATTTGCGGGGTTTCCGTAGTAATCCAAGCGCCACTGTCCAAGGACCGTGTAGCCCGAAAAGTTGATAGCAAAGTCGTTGCCGTCGCCGGCGCCATAAGCTGCCGTTGCATCGAATCCGAATGCACCGGCATCAAAGGCGGCTCCCTCGGCAAGCCCGGAAAAGGTGCCAGTAATTGCATCTCCGGCACCATCGTTATCGATGACGACCAGTGAATCCGCAGGGTTGAGACCGGCTCCGGTATCAATTACCAGAACACTGGAAGCCCCGAGTGTTGCCGTGCCGGTCACGATCACTTGATCGTGGCCTGTGCCCGGCGTGTTGTTGTCGGCATCAATCTCAAGTGTGCCGATGACGTTCAGGCTCCCGGTGGAAATCGTGCCTGGGCCTGCTCCCGGACTGAGGGTGCCCCCCGCATTGATTGTCACAGCCGATGTCGTCGATCCAACGCCTGCAAGAGTGGAATTGTTAACGAGATAGTCTCCGCCTCCAGTGTGGCTTCCGTTTAAGAACATGGTCCCTCCAACAATATTGACCCCAATACTTGTTGTTCCAGTATAAGTATTTGTTCCAGAGAGAGTGAGCTCGCCATTATCGAAGCTATTTTGGAGAAGCACATTCGCGAGGCCGGTGATATTTCCAGTAACGGTCCAACTTCCGTTGTCCTTACCATCACTTCCTTCGAAATTCAGATTAGAGGCAGATGTTGGCAGACTAATATTCCCGCTGATCACTAAATCCACTCCATCAAGCCCCAAATTACTATATCCCCGGGTACTGTTGTTTATGTTGGTGAAGTCTCCGGCGAGCTCAAAGCCAAACGAACCGCCGCAACGG
>JAAEZT010000055.1 GCA_018222765.1 bacterium
GAGAGGGAGTCCCGATGCCAGCATAAGTGTTTCTTGAACGATAAGATCGTGTTCGGAGTTCCAGGCTAGTGATTTTTCTCCTTTCACGATTTTGGCTAGGTCACGAAACTCCCCGTGGTAGCGACCTTCGGTTTTCGGCATGGGAATTTCTTGTTTGCCTCGTTTTTGTTTGCCTCGGTCTTTGGTAAGCGCGAGTGATACCTTGGGCGGCTCAAGAGGTTGAATTGCTAGGGTGCCCTCTGTTCCAACAACAGTAAATTGCCGTCGAGGTCCACCGAAGGGATCATTGTGATTACTCCCGATGGTAGCGAGAGCTCGGTCGAATTGAAAGGTTGCGATTTGGTTATCCTTGAAAGCGTCTCTTTGTGTTTTCACATGCACGCCGTGCACATCATTTGGTTTCCCAAGAATGGTGACGAGGGCATCGATGAGGTGGCAGGCCAATTCAAACAACCCACCGCCCGGATATTGGGAAAGCTCTTTGCGTAATCCTGGAGAAGCTTTTTTTCCCATATGCCCGTGAACTTCAGTAATTTCGCCAAGCCAACCTTCCTTGACAATTTTAAAGAGGAACTCGAAGGCAGGGTTATACCGGAGCATGTAGCCCATCTGGATAGTGAGCCCACGTCTATCAGCTTCGTGATGCATCTCTTTGCAAGGTGCCATTTTTTGTCCGGCGGGTTTATCAAGGTGAATATGTTTTCCGGCTTTTAAGCATCGCAAGGCAGTAGGAACGAGATGGTCGATATCGGTCTCAACAGCGACAAGCTTGATTTCAGGATCACCAAGGATCTGATCTTCGGTTAGCCAAGTGGATGATCGATACGAACGGCGGGTAGAAACACGTTCGCGTTGCGTGTTGTCTTCTTCGCAAAGCCCTACCACTTCGAAAATATCATCCAGATCAAGCATGGTGGTAAACTTTCCTTCCGCGTGAGGATGCTTCGTGCCGATTTGAGCGGCCTTGATGCGTTTGGAGTTGGCCGCCTGGCCCATGGTTTGAGTGGCAAAAAGTGTCGCTCCAGAGGTGTTAAGGAAATGGCGGCGGGAGATGGACGGCATGATCATATGCTAGACACCGAAGCGGATCCTGAAAACAGGAAAGCTGCCGTTTTTGTCTCGTAACCCTAATATCAGGGATTTTGCTCTCTCCGCAATCGATACAAAATTGCGAATTTCTTGGGCAACTGGTTTCTCTAACCTAACATACCCCAGTTCATGTCCAGCCATTCATCAGAAAACACCGAAGAACTATTCATCGAGTTGTTCACTCAGTATGAGCGACACATCCGGGCGTTCGTGCGCTCGACGGGGCTTGATTGGGCGGCTGTGGATGATGTGGTCCAGACCGTCAGCTTGGTGATGTGGCGAAAGTGGGATCAGTTCGATCCTGAGACAGAGTTCATGAATTGGGCCCGAGTTATCGCGCGATTCGAAGTGCTCAAGTTTCGGCGCACCATGGGGCGTGACCGGCATGTATTTCATGGCGATTTGATGAAACTGCTGGCCGATGCCAGTGAAGAGGGTGAAGAGAAGGTATCCAGTGAGCAATACCTGGTATGTTTGCAGGCGTGCCTCGACCAACTGCCAGCAAGGTCGCGGGAACTGATCCGAGCGTCTTATCAGGGAGATAAAAGCATCAAAGAAGTGGCAGCCGACCTCGGTAAATCCGCCACGGCTCTCTATAAGGCATTGAATCGTATCCGCACTCAGTTGCAGGGCTGTATCGAAGGGCGACTGAATGCCAGCTGAATAATTTTTCAGAATTACCGGGCAATTTGATCCGGATCGGGAGTTATGTAAGTGATGAAGCTGGATTTGGAACAATTGCATAAACTCATCCAAGCCCACTTGGACAAACGCCTTTCTGATCAGGAATACGAGATGCTGCAAACGTGCTTGGAAGAGGATCCCGATGCCAGAGCGCTCTATGTAAAGCTGGCGCGCCTCGATTCCATGTTGCGTGATTCCTCCGCGGCTGCAGAGGCCGATTTTACTCCGGTATCCCGCAAGGCATCTGCTTTCAAATGGTGGGCCATGGCAGCTGCGGCGATCGCCATTTTACTGTCGCTTACGGTTCTGCTGAAGACTCAATCATCCTCAGATTATAAAGGGGTGCCCCGACAGGTCGCTGCTCGCGGAGTTGCGGTGATCACCGCAGAAGCGGAAGCCGTGTGGGAGCGTGAGCAGCTGACCGTTGGGGTGGCTCTTGAGCCGGGACGATTGGTTCTCAGGCAGGGTCTTGCGCAGATCGATTTTTTCGGCGGCGCTTCGGTCAGTCTTTCAGGTCCTGCTGAATTGGAGTTGGTCAACAAGGATGCCGCGATTCTTCGCCGTGGAAAATTGAAGGCGGACGTACCTCCGGCAGCAAGAGGCTTTGAAGTGCGCTCCAGCGACGTCTTGCTGGAAGACCTGGGTACCAGTTTTGGCTTAGCCGTCGGTGAGGATCAAAAAACGGACCTGATCGTTTTCGATGGCGAGGTGCGTGCCACGGGAAAAAACGGCAAACCCCTGTTGTTGTTCGGTGGCGACTCCGCCCGACTTGAGTCCGGATCAGCGATTCCACAAAGCGCTGGGAACGTGGATGGCATCCCGGATATTTCCGATGTGATTGCCGGGTCGAGCAACCGAGAGGAATCACGCTACGCTGCCTGGAAAGAAGCTAGTCTGGAGCGCCGCCGCGATCCGCGCTTAATTGCCTACTATGATTTCGAAAACCTCACTGCGGCGACCCGTCGTTTGCGCAATCGGGGATTGCATGGAGGCGGTTCGGAATTGGATGGTGGGATCGTCGGGGCCCGGGTCGCGGAGGGCCGCTGGCGGAATAAGACGGCGCTGGATTTTCGGGCCGAGGGGGATCGCGTCCGTTTTGATATTCCCGGTGAATGGGATGCCCTCACGCTCTACGCTTGGGTGCGAATTGATGCGCTTGATCGCCATCTTAACTCCCTGTTTTTGACCGACTACTTTGATAAAAACGAGATCCACTGGCAGCTGTCACACTCGGGGCATCTTCATTTTGCTGCGAGTCCGATGGGCGCAGTAGATATACCGAAGCATAACCGCCGTTATTTATCGGAGGAATTCTGGGATCCTTCCCGCAGTGGCCAATGGTTCTTTCTTGCAGTGACTGCGGAAAAAGGAGTTGGCAAAGTGAAGCACTATGTGAACGGGGAAGTGTTGCCCATAGCAGGAGGAACGCAGAGACACAAACCCTTGCCTGCCATGAGAATCGGGGAAGCGGATCTGGGGAACTGGAGTGATCCCATTTGGGAGAACGTCATTCGTACCCTGAATGGGCGGATCGATGAATTTGCGATTTATGGCGTGGCGCTCGACGCAAAAGAGATTGCTGGTATCTATGAAGAAGGACGACTTTAGTTGCATTAGTCAGATATGATTGTTGGTCGAACATTTTGGATAGCGGCGGTTGTAATGAGCTTGACCTCTGGGCTCTGGGCGGGCGAGGTCACGGAAGGTGAAAAATTATTCGCCCTGAAAGTGAAGCCGCTGTTTGCGGAAAAGTGTCATGCCTGTCACGGCGATGACCCGGACAAGATCAAGGGCGACTTCAATATGCTGACACGCGGGGCCCTCTTTAAAGGCGGTGATTCCTTTGCCGAGGAGGTCGTGATTCTTGGCAAAGGGGAGGAGAGTTTTCTCTACCTTGTCACGACGCGTAAGGAGAAAGACTTCGAGATGCCGCCTAAGGAGGCGGATCGGTTGACCGAAGAGGAGCAAGGGTGGATTCGCGACTGGATCGACCACGGTGCTCCCTGGCCGGATGACAAACGGATCGCTTTGATTGAAGAAAAATACGCGGAAGGCGAGGTGGTGGCCACTTCGCAGGCTCTGTCTGCCGATTGGCAGAACCGTCGCTACGAAACAACCCAACTCTGGGCCTATCGCCCGTTGAATGCGCCGGATGTTCCGGCAGGGAAAAACCCCATCGATTGGTTCATCGATAAAAAACTTGCCGAGGCAGGACTGGAAGCTGCCCCCGATGCGGAGGCGCGGCATCTGATCCGCAGGATGAGCTTCAACGTGACCGGGCTGCCCCCGACACCTGATCGGGTCAAATCCTTTGCATCCGCCTACGCGAAGCATCCCGGCGATGCCGTAAAAGCTCTGGCGGACGAGTTGATGGCCACGCCTCAATACGGCGAGCAGTTTGCGCGTCACTGGCTGGACGTGGTGCGGTATGCGGACTCGGCAGGATTTGCCAATGACTATACCCGTCCCAATGCCTGGCGTTACCGGGACTATGTGGTGCGGGCCTTTAACGATGACAAACCCTACAATCAATTTATCCGCGAACAGATCGCGGGGGACGAGATTGACCCTGCTGATTCGGAAATGCTGATCGCCACCGGCTTCTTGCGGATGGGGCCATGGGAGCAGACCGGTATGAGCGTTTTCAAAGAGACACGCCAGCTGTGGCTGGACGATGTTACCGATTCGGTCGGCCAGACGTTCCTCGCTCACGCCATGCAATGCGCGAAGTGCCACGACCATAAGTTCGATCCCGTGCCGACCCGCGACTACTACCGCATGATGGCGGTGTTTTCGACCACCCAGTTCTCTGAGCGCGAGGCTCCGTTTCTCGAGGAAGAGAACCGAACCGGCTTTGCGCAATCGGAAGAATGGGTAAAGGCTAAGATTGCCGGCTATCAGGACCAACATGCAAGGTTACTTGCGAAAGTGAAAGCTCAGAAAACACAGGAATCTGGTGAGGCTAAGGTCGGTAATAACGGACTCGATCCCGGGGATGAAGCCTCCATGTCACGATTGAGCAAAAACCTCAGTCGCCACAAATGGGAGCTGGACCGGACCCGCCCGATCGCCTTCTCGGTGTACACGGGGAATACCATACCGGTGAAAAGCGTTAGTAAGCGAATACTCCTGCCGAACCAGCCTTGGGGGAAAGGGACGATGGAGCAGGATCGCATTCTTGCAGGAGGCAGTGCCTATTCTCCCACCGATCCGGTGACCCCTGGTGCACTCAGTGCTGCCCAGAGTCTGGGTCGTATGGAGACCCATGATTTTCCGGCAGGCAGAGGCAGCCGCCGACTCGCGCTCGCTGAATGGATTAGTGACAGGGAAAATCCGCTGACCGCACGGGTCATGGTCAACCGGGTCTGGGCCTGGAATTTTGGCAAAGGCATCGCCGGAAATCCAAACAATTTCGGTGGCACCGGTGCGGTGCCGACGCATCCCGAGTTACTCGATTACTTGGCCCGCTGGTTCATGGACAATGGTTGGTCGGTAAAGAAGCTGAATCAACTCATCGCGAGTTCGGAGCTCTATCGTCGCAGCTCACGGCATCCCCATCCATCACAGGTCCGGGAACGCGACGCGAAGGGGCGGCTTTATGCCACCCTGATGCCTCGTCGGCTCACGGCGGAAGAGCTTCGCGACGCCATACTCTGGTCTAGCGGCGAGTTGAATCTGCAGGTTGGCGGAATTCCTGCCCGTCCCGACATAAATACCGAGGTCGCCCTTCAGCCCCGCCAAATCATGGGTGGTACCGCATCAGTCTACGAACCGGACACGAAGCCCGAACATCGCAATCGACGCAGCCTTTACGCCGAGAAGGTCAGAGGTCTGCGCGATCCATTTCTCGAAACCTTCAATCAGCCTGGTCCGGACAAGTCGTGTGAACTTCGCGAGACCTCGACCGTAGCACCCCAGTCCTTGACGCTATTCAACACTGAAGAGATGCAGGAACGGTCCGTCGCGTTTGCGGCCCGATTGCTGGCGGCGGGGCTCAATGATTTGAAGACGATCGACAAAGCGTTTGAGCTGGCGCTCGGGCGAATGCCTTCCTCCAGCGAAAGATCGACTTGCCTGAAGCACTGGCAAGCGGCGACGCAAGAAGAGCAGGGCAAGATATATAAGCCGAAGGAATTCATCAACTGGACGGAGCGCACCGTTATGGCGGAGAAAACCGGCGAGCCCTACAGCTTCATCGAGTTCATGCCGGCCTTTCGTAATTACGAGCCGGACACGCAGATGGCGGATGTAGATGCTCGAACTCGAGGCCTGAGTCAGGTCTGCCTGGTACTGTTTAACCTCAACGAATTTTCTTACCTGGACTAATCAAAATGAACCACTCTTACGCCTCACTAAATCGCCGCGAAGCGCTCTATGGCCTTGGGGCCGGCCTTGGGACCGTCGCGCTCAACTCCATGCTGAAAGCTGTCGAAGCAGGCGCAACCACCGGCGTCGCTCATCACCCGGCAAAAGCAAAGCGCTGTATTTTCCTGATGATGGAAGGTGGTCCGTCACATATTGACACCTTCGATCCAAAGCCTGACCTGACCAAGCACCACCTCAAAAAATTCAAGCGTTCCGGCGACATGGAAAGTGCGATGTCTTCCGGAGATCGCTACTTTGTGAAAAGCCCCTTTGATTTCATCAAGGCCGGCCGGAGTGGCGCGGATATCAGCACTGAATGGCACTACCTCAAGGAGATGGTCGATGACATGTGCTTCTACCGCGGTGCACAGGTGGATTCGGTCAACCACCCGACGGCCTGTTATCAACTCAACACCGGAAATCGTTTTGGCGGTGATCCGGGAATAGGAGCCTGGGTGAATTACGGTCTGGGCACACTGAATGAGAATCTGCCCGGATTCGTTGTCCTGCCGCGGACCAGTTATCCGCAGGGAGGGGCTGCCAACTGGTCGAACGGATTTCTCCCCGCTAACTTCCAAGGTACTCCCTTGCGCCCGACTGGCAGTCCAATCCTCGATTTAAATCCCCCTCAAGGCGTCACGCGCGAACGCCAACGCAAGAACCTTGATTTGATGTCGACGCTCAATAAGGAGCATCTCGGCCATCGCCCGGAGCGTGGGGAGCTCGAAGCCCGGATGAATTCCTATGAACTGGCCTATCGCATGCAGATGGAAGTGCCGGGTATCCTCGACTTCGCCGGCGAGCGGAAAAGTACCCTGGAGGCTTACGGCATTGGTGACGCGAAGACCGAAGCCTTTGGCCGCAAATGTCTGTTGGCGCGTCGGCTGGTTGAGCAGGGCGTTCGTTTTGTTCAGGCCTACGCCGGAAATTGGGACAGCCACGATTACATTGAGAGGGCGCACGGTTCGCTGATCCGCTCGGTCGACAAACCGATTGCGGCATTGCTCGGCGATCTGAAAGAGCGCGGCATGCTCGATGATACGTTAGTGGTTTGGTGTGGCGAGTTTGGGCGCACGGCTGACAATGGAATGCGCGGAGGTAGCACCTCCTACGGTCGCGATCACAACCCCAAGGCGATGACCATGTGGTTTGCAGGTGGCGGGACGAAGGCTGGACACACCATCGGTGCGACGGATGAAATCGGCGCGGAAGCCGTGGAATGTGTACATCATATTCGCGATGTGCACGTGACGCTTCTGCATTTGCTCGGTCTCGATGATAACAAACACACCTATTACCACGCCGGTCGGCACAAACAGCTCTCGCAATTCGGAGGGCAAGTCATCTCAGAGCTTCTTGCCTGACCCTCTGTGAAACATGCACAACTTTCTAAAAATAAAGCCCGTAACGAAGGCTTCAGGGAATTAACGAAATGAACAGGCGACGTTTTTTCTACGGATCAGGGTTAAGCATTCCAACTGCAGGACTTGCTCGTCAACCCATTCCGCGAACAGGACAGGCAAACCTGTGCATCAGAGGAATGGAAGGTGGCAAAGTCAGTCCCGCCTGGCGTGAGAAAGGCTCCACTGAAATCAAAGCGCTCGATTCCTCAACCTCGCTGATTCAGCAAAGCAACGAGGATTGGCAAACGATAGATTTCACCATACCTACCAAAGCCAAAATCGAAATAGTGCGGCTTATGTTGTCAACAGGCGAAGCCCTCGTCGAGATTGGTTCCTATTCCATCAAGGGAGCAGACGGTGGGATTGTTTGGGATTTTATTAAATCTAAATAAAAAATCGATGAAACACCTTTATTACCTATTCATGGTTCTGTCAGCCGTCATTTTGGTCTCCGCAAGTAATGCGGCAGAGCGACCAAACGTGGTAATCATCTTTATCGATGATCAAGGCTATTACGATTTGGGTTGCTATGGAGCGACTGAGGTAAAGACACCCCGGATCGACCAATTGGCTGAAGGTGGTATCCGCTTTACCGACTACTATGCAGCTGCACCTATTTGCAGTCCCTCTCGCGCAGGCCTGTTAACTGGCGCCTATCCGCGCAGGGTTGGTATGGAAACTTGGGTTCAACGTGCTGATTCAAATCGCGGTATCCATCCTGATGAAGTTACGATTGCCGAACTCTTCAAAGCAAATGGCTACGCCACGGGCTGTATCGGGAAATGGCATATCGGTGATAAGGAACCGTTTGTGCCGATGGCGCAAGGCTTCGACTATCACTATGGCATGTATTCAAACCTCGATCCGGTAGAGACCGTATATTTCGGTGATGAGGGCGTCCCTATCCTGCGGAACGGCGAGGTTGTGAAGCGTCCCGCTGAGCCGGCGGAATTGACAAATCTTTATACCAACGAGGCGATCGCTTTCATTAAGAGAAACAAAGACAATCCGTTTTTCCTCTATCTGCCTCACACTATGCTTCACGTGCCGTTAGGAGTAAGCCCAAAGTTTCAAGGCACATCCAACTGGGGAGAATATGGAGATGCCATTCAAGAGTTGGATCATGGAGTCGGACGGCTCATGGACTCACTGGAAGAACTGGGTTTGGATGATGACACCATCGTTGTCTACACATCCGATAATGGCCGTGGTCCCGGAAGGAATAAAAACCAGCCCCTGAAAGGCGGAAAGATAACCACCTGGGAATGCGGTATCCGTGTTCCTGCAATCATCTGGGCTCCCGGTCAAAAAGTAGTCAAAAGCCACGTTTGCAGTGAGGTGATTAACGCGATGGATTGGCTTCCCACTCTGGCCACAGCGGCTGGTATTCGTCTGCCGGAGGATCACCCGGTCATCGACGGCAGAGATCTTTGGCCGATGATGATTGGCGAGGTTGAAAAGGTCCCCAGCCCTTCAGCAAAACTATCACTGAACGCCGACGTGCCGCTGCGTCGAAGATGGGAACAAGGCTTAGAGTGGCAGCAATATTTTGATCGTGATGAATTCTTAAATGCCTACTTCTATCACGGCAGTCATGGCGCGCTGGCGGCCGTTCGTTCCGGAAAGTATAAAGCAATGCTGAATCCCAGACTGACGATTTACGACCTGAAGGCCGACCCAGGGGAATCAAAGCCCGTCAGGGGTCGAGAGATAAATCGAAAACTCCGCGGCATGGTCGTCATGTTTCAGGAGGAAATGAGCCGCGATGCGCGTAAAGCGGGTGAAGTCAAAAGATAGGTTTGGTAATAAAACTAGTTTCTAGTGACCAGCAAGCTTCGCAATTTACTTCTCAAGTTGAGGCAGGTTGACAGCTCCAAGAGACCGCTTTTTCACCCTGAATGAAATTGCCCTCTACCAGAGTGGTTTGACCGTCGGGTAAGTGGAGATGCAAATGAACAACTTCCCTTGTGCAGGCACCTCGCTCTCTAGGATTTGTATTTCAGCGCCTCCTTGAATTGTGCCCTCCTTTGCTTGTCGAAGGTTTTCTTTAAGTGAATCTCCTCCAAGAGTTCACCTCGGGTTGAAGAGGTTGTAGCGGATTGACCAAGCCGTTGCGTTTGAAGAGATTTAATTAATTCGCGCGTTCTGAATTCATCCAATCAGAAACTTGAAACCGCTGATCATCGCGGCTACGGCTAGTGAGGCCAGTAGAAAGCCTACGACAGAGGTCTTTGATGGGCGTGGAAATTCGAAGTCAGTGCCACTAAAAAACATTGGGCGGGTGCCAACGTCGCAGCCAACCGGAAGCTTGCAGGGTTCTGTCAGTTTCTCTCCGGCCACAACAGGCGTGCGAATCAAACCATGGAAGCGTTCCACGTTTTCCGTGATCGGACGTTTAGTCACGAGGCTTGCGACTACACCCACCACGATTGATAGGAACAGGTAAGTCAGAATCTGAATCGGTTCGGAGAGCGCAGTAAAAGACATGCCCCACCAACCAAGAAAACCTGCAATAGTGCTGGCCCAAGCACCTGCCGCATTAAAGCGTTTCCAGAATAGACCTAACCAAAATGCGACGCCAAGCATTGGAGCTATCTTCAACCAGGAAAGGGACCCTCCCAAAATCACCGCAACAACCAAACCAAATCATCATCTCAGCCCCTCTTTCCCCCCATGTATTCGCCGAAACCCCGGGTTTCCAAGACCTTCCCGCCAAAAGCAAATTCCTGACGGTCGAATCCATAAATCCTGAATAGGGATTCCAGTCAATGAGAGGGGGACAAGAGGCGGAAACTGAGTCATACAGACCTTCAGGAAGCCCCGGGAGCAGGTATCTTCAGATTTGCGGATTCCTTTAATTTTATGAGCATTTCATAAAAATTAATTAATTTTGTTTGACATATCCATGAATTTTTTTAATTTGACGCTGATATGGACCTCAAAAAAACCCTATTATTAGTCGGACTTTCATCTGGATTAGCTAACGCTGACATTGAAAGTGCTCTCACTGCTTCCTACGGTTCGGAGTATATCTACCGTGGTGTTAACGTTGGCGACGACCACGTTAGCCTCAACTTAACCGCTTCAGGAGAAGCTGCTGGTTTGACTTGGAATGCAGGTCTCCTTCATGGATCGACCGAAACTACCGATGAAACGCGTATGATGCTCGGTGTTTCCAAGTCGCTCTCTGATTCCCTCTCCGTGAATGTGGGAATGATGAACACATCTCTCCTCGCTGCAGGAGACCTTCGTGAGGTTTATGCCGGAGTTTCCACAGCGCTCGCAGGAATTGATCTGAGCGGAACTGTTTTCTTCAACCAAAATGATGCGCTAGCTACTGACTCTTATTACGAGCTTAGTGCAAGCTACCATCATTGCATGGGTGACGGACTCGGCGCAACTCTCGCTGTTAGCTACGGAAACTGGGATGAAGATCCTAGCGGAGCTAATGAAGACGTTGATGCCTTGGCGATCTCCCTTACGCTCAACAAGGACCTTGGTGGTGGTTTGGAAGGAAGTCTTGGTGTCACCCACCAGATCTCTGACACTCCAATTAGCGAAGACGAGACCGTTGTAGGTGCTTCTGTCACTTTCAGCTTCTAGAAAGTCTAACTCAATTACCTTTAAAAAGGGGAGCCGTCAGGCTCCCCTTTTTTCGTTGTGTGCGGCAACCAGGCCCAAGTTCACAACGCGAATAAAGGGAGGGGCGGTCGAGGATGCTCGGTATTTTAGAAAAGACACAAAAGGCTGTTTAGAATGCAA
>JAAEZT010000056.1 GCA_018222765.1 bacterium
GCCCGGAGCAAACCACGAATTGGATTAAGGAATTAAAAGCGCTCCAACAAAAGGATGGGGGCTGGGTATTGATCCAACTCGGAAATCAGGAGTGGCAACGCGAAGATGGAAAAGCCCAAAGCCAGATGAGCGATGGTTATGCCACCGCATTTTCAATTTTTGTTCTCCGTCAGGCCGGGATGAATACCAATGACCCCATCATCCAAAGCGGCCTGCGCTGGCTAAAATCGAATCAACGAGAGAGTGGCCGTTGGTTCACCCACTCTCCCCGCCGCGACGGAAAACACTACATCACCCAGGCCGCAACAAACATGTCCCTGCTCGCCCTTGCCAGCTGCGGTGAGTTGCCTCAATAGCCTCCTTTCTCCCCCTACCCTTCGGTCCAAATACGCTTTCAAAGCCCTCCCGCCAGAAGCAAACTCCAAGCAGTCAGTTGGATCGGTAGAATAGAGGATCTTTGGAGACTCGAAACACCCGCTGGGCAGGCGGGGCAACCTGCTCCGAAAAACAAACTAAACGTGATTGGATATAATTTAAAATAAAACTTCACGAGGTAAACCCAAAGCCTAGGGTGCGTCCCGTGACGAATGACGCTCGACAAATTTCAATCTGTTTTTTTCTGATATGCCTTCTTCTGATACCAGATCCGTCATCGGCTGAAGTTAACCGAAACTACACCTATTCGTATTTCGAAAATGGACACCCGATTACATTGGGAGCCAAAAGACGCAAATATACCTCAGCGCACAATGGAACTCGGGAAAACCCTGACATCATCGTTCAGACTGGATTTTACAGTCTGAGATTTGAATGCGATACCGGAGCCCTCAGTGGATTCGACCCCCTAAACGGAGGTGATTATGTTTCAGCCCTTACTGAAGATGTCACCCAATTCTCTGCCGCCAACCTAGAGCTCTCTGCTTACATCGGAAGCGATCAATACACCTGCACCAGCGGCATCACCCAAGACAACGCCAACCAATATTTCCGCTTCATTGAAGGAGGACAATACGTGCAACGGTTTGACCATACGCGCTTGGTCTTTGTTTCTCCTCAAGGTGATGAAATCTATGGGCGGCTCGAAATCACAGCATGGCCAGATCACGTCACCTTCACCTTGGATTTCAGAGGAGACCCCACCGTCACGCGCACTTCGATTTCTCTGACCACCCCAGCGGGAACCACACACCTTGAAGATAACCTCTCCAATAAAATATCGATGTCGGTTCAGCCTCACCTCAACGAAGACACCACCGCTCTGAATCCACCTACCTCTATCCCTAGCGCCAAGATGTGGAATGGAGCGAACCTCACTCGGAGCTGGGATTCCGAAATCGGAGGACTTCGACTCGATCTCCCCACCGGTGGGGTCAATCCATCCACAAATAAAAAAACGGTTCATGAATACACCTTTACCGTTAACAATCCCACCAACGCGCCAGCCAACATCCCTCTGATTTTTGCTCCAGATCGAGTCCGTGCCGCTACCGGAACGGTGATGACCCTATGTCACGATGATGGTCGACCAACTGGAATTCCAGTTCAAGTTTCCAAGAACTGGCACGGCACAGCCGGAAGCACCCCTCACGCAGGAAGGTGGCTGCGAGGTTACACGATGGTTCCCCTCGCTGCCGGAGCAAGCCAAACATTCCGATTGAAAACGATCTACGGCTACTGGGGGAATGGCACTTTTGGCACTGTCTCCCACTCTTCACTCTCCCTCATCGGATGGTCCAACCTCTATACTTGGAAATGGGACGAAGCTGCCCTAGGAGCCTGGGGTGAGTCGATGACCTATGATATTTCCCAACACGCGGGAGGGGCCGTTTGTGGCGACGTACGCCCAACCTTCACTACACCATTCAACGGAGCAACAACCCACAATTGGACTGAAAACGTCGGCGGAGCGGATTTCTTAAATTACTATAATAGCTCTAATGTCTATCAACCCGCCAAAAGACTCAAAACCTGCTACCGCTGGCCAGGGCCAAACATGACCGAGGTTCTTTATTCCGGGGTCACTGCAGATAATAAAATTCGGTTTACCTACCGAACCCGAGCCTGTGGGACACTGGACTACAACCGCCGCTTCCACTCTTACAAATATGAATTTCTGCAAGATGTCATCAATCCTCGACGCCTGGCATTTTATCAGATGTCTGCCGACTACTACTTCACCTCTTTCTTCACTGATTATTATGAAGGAGGCGCCACCGGCCTCGGCTCCGCAAAAACAACCAGTCCATCGGGAAATGGCTACAATGAAGCCTCCTTCCCCTTCACCAACCGTTGGTTGGCCATCAATGACACAAGCGCTGGTGCCGACACCCCAAATGCCAATCGTGGCTTGATCTCTACGGGCTCAAAGTTAAACGGCCTGCCACTTGACCTTCATATGCACCCCTATTCCCGAACCTGGGGGAGCACGACGACCCTATTCGATCTCAGCTCAGATTCCGTGAGACGTTCCTACTCAAGTGGCGATATCGTTGAAGGTGAAATTGCATTTATCCTCCCCGCTAAATCGCCATCCGTTTACTGGGGAAGCGATTCAGAGTTCTCTAATCGAATCGCCAACAGCACCCAACCCTGGGAATCTGTCCTCGATGAATTTCAATATAATCATGAGATCGATGTCACCATGCACCAAGGGACAATGATCAAAAATTACCCCTTAGAAATCAATTGCACAGCCACCCTGACCCTGGCCGATTTCACGATCAATAGCGGAGGGATTGGCCATCTTCCCGTGTTACTAAAAAACGTTCCTCCAAGTACAAACCTCACTGCCCAACGATACCTGAATGGTGCGTGGACTGACCTCGAAGGCGTCCAAGTCAACCAACATGATTACTACCAAGGCTATTACGATTCTGCAGGAAAAATGAACTACACCTTCAGCCTCAAGCGCCCATCAACAGATCTCTCCGAGAGCTGGAGAATCAGGATCCTTGGGGATCTCTCCCCTTACGAGTTGTGGAAAGAAAGCTCCCAAAATTCTGCCCCACAAGCCGCTGACCAAGATCAGGACGGCATCCACCTCTACCTTGAATACATTCTCAACGGAAACCCTGAGGCCCCTGACCATGGCATCCTCCCCGACCTCTCGTTAGCAACAAACATCTACAGCTTTCATCGCAGATCAGAATCAACGACTGATTTCAGTCAGGTTTTCCAATACAGCTCTGACCTTATGACCTGGAGCGACCTCAACATCACAGATAATCCACCAGCCAATGTCACGATTGCAGACCTCGGTAACGGAATTGAAAAAGTTTCAGTTCAAATGGATAATCACACCAAAGTTTTCGTGCGTCTCAAGGTAACAAAAACGGGTGACACTTCCTACCTCTACAGTTCCAATCCCAGCTCTTTCTAGCTTACCCAAAGGGTCCCAAAAATAGTAATACTCGCTCGAAGCTATCTCCGCGCCATCTTCTCCCTTCACCCTTACTGCGCATCCCCATTTCAAGGGAGTAGCTCATTCGGCGATTCGGTTGACTCAGTAAAAACAGGACCCTAAATAAATCAGGGAAAGCACAAAGGTATCCTCTCGGACTTCCGCGGAAAATTGCCCGCTTAGGAGCAAACGCTGGCTGATATCAAAAGCTTGGAGGCCTGTCCGGAGACAATTGCGGGGAAATCGCTTTTCGCTTTTAAGGACATCGCATGGGTTATAGGGAGGAGTGTGAGCGGATTACTGACTATTCTGAGAAAAGTTCGAGCACCCGCTTCTGACCTTCCTCGTTCAGACGGATGAGAGGGACTTCGGCGGTCTTTCCGTTCGCAAGTTGAAAGGTAACCGCTTTTTTCTGGCTGCTGTAGCGCAGGGCAATCGCCTCGATGGTCTTGTTATCGTTTGAGGTCCAGCTTTCCATGACAGGCTTCGTCTCTGCTTCACCATAAACTGAGATCCGCTTCAAAGAGAACTCAAAATCGCCATCCTTTTTGTCGTAAAGCTTGATGCCGAGGGCTTTCACCTTTGTGGCGTCGAGCTTGCGATTCTTTTCATCAAACGCTTCATCCAAGCCAAACATCTTAATTTTTTCCTTGGAAAACTCAGAGGGAAGAGGCTCATCAACCGGCTCCCCAAACATCGTTGGATTCAGGTCCGAGAATGGGATTTTGATGTCTATCCATTCGCCTTTCTTGGTCTCGAACTCTCCGGCATAGGTCACTGGCATACGGCCCCATTTCGCATCTGTGCGAACTTCCATGCGGTAGGTCCGGCCATCGCCTTTGCATTTCAGGAAAATGCCTACGGCATCCTCAATGCCCCAATCGCGGTCGTTTGTTCGGATCGAGGCATATCCTCCCCCATCGGTGTCGATGCTACCGCTGAAGTAAAGATGGTCCTCCTTGATCTCGAACTCTCCCCGGGACTTCCCTCCCATAATGTTGTCATTCGCTGATTTCCATTCATGGCGAAGATCGTCCTCAGAAAAATCAACCAAGACCTCTCCGCGAGAGAGGCTGCTTGCTGAGGGCAAAAGAATGGAGACTAGGGTGGTCGCGAGTAATCTTCGACTGGTCATGTCGAGGCTCTTAGCTCTGTGCGTCGAGCAAGGCAAGGCTCTTCCCAATTGCTGGGAATTTGCTTTTGGCACTATTGACATTTTTCCAAGAGACATGAAACTCAAGACTTCCAACTCGCCCTATCTATGCCAAATCATCACTCTTCACTCACCCGCTCCCGTGTCCGAAAAAGCCCCTCTTTCCTCTTTCTCAGTTTCCTTATCCCTCTTTTAACGCCCGCCACCTCTCTTGCTCAGAACGGCGACAAAAAGGAGAGGAACAAAGGCCTCTTGACTTCGACAAACTGGCGCAAGTGGGCTCCTGACCCGGCTCCATTCCTTGAGCCTGAAGAAACCGCGAAATCGTTCAAAGTGGCGCCGGGGTTTCGGGTCGAACTCGTGGCCTCCCACCCCATGATCAAGGACCCGGTCTTTGCCGAGTTTGACATGCAGGGCCGCCTTTGGGTTTGTGAATTTCAATCCTATATGAGAGATGCCGATGGCTCAAAAACAGACGATCCTATCAGCCGGGTGCAAGTTCTTGAGGATACTGATGGTGACGGGCGGATGGATAAAGCGACGACCTTCCTCGACAAAGTCATCAATCCGCGGAGTGTTTCGATTGTTCCGGGGGGCGCGCTGGTGGCAGCCGGGGACGGAAATCTATTGTTTTGCGAAGATACCGATGGCGACCTTGTTGCCGACAAGCGGACACCAGTGGCTGAATATGCCAAGGCGGCCCCGAGCAACATTGAGCACGCCGAGAACGGACTGCACTACGCGATCGATAACTGGATGTATAATTCCAAGTCGAGTCGTCGACTCCAGTGGCGTGACGGCAAGATTATCAGCGAAGGGACCAATTCGAGGGGACAATGGGGGATGGCATCGGATGCTTTCGGCCGCCTCTATTTTAACAACAACAGTAACTGGTTTCAGACAGATTCAGAGATCTACGACCGCCTATACGGTACACCGAGCGCTCCCGGCCGGGGAGTCCGCGCGATCCGCACCAACACTGCAATGAACCGCGCCTATAACCCCGGCATGATCCAGGAGGATGGGCGGATTAACGGAGTGACCTCGGTGAGCGGCCTTGCCGTCCACAGCAGCGGAGCGTTTGGAACAGAATGGGAGGGAGCCATCTTCAGTTTCAGTCCTGGAACGAATACCGTGGGAGCCTTCCAACCGAATGCCCCGATGCCAGCGACCACGGGCTACAAGCATCGTCAATATGACGACAAAAAGTGGACCAAGCGGGAGTTCCTCGCCAGCACCGACGAGCGCTTTCGTCCGGTCAACGGTTCCTTTGGACCTGACGGCTGCCTTTACATCGTGGATCTAAATCGCGGTATCATTCAGGACAAGAAATTCCTGACCAGTTACCTGCGTCGCCAGTCCGAAGAGCGAAAGCTCGATAAACACATTGGGGTGGGCCGCATCTGGCGAGTCGTTCCAGACAAGTATCAGCCAAAGGTAGCCCCGACGGATCTCGTGGGAGCCCTTTCCCACGACTATCTCTGGTGGCGTTTGGCCGGCCAGAAACGGATTGTGGAAGGAAATATGACCAAGCTTGTTCCCCAACTTACCGAACTCGCCAAGAACAGTTCGGCTCATGGGCGGGTTCACGCGATGTGGGCGCTTGCAGGGTTGAAGTCCCTTGATCAAAAGGTGATTGATCACAACCTCTCTTCAGAGGAGTGGTTTGTGAATCTGACCGCCTTGCGTCTTGCCGGAGAAGCCACCGGCAATCCGCATGCTTTCCCTGCGCAATTCGTTTCGGCGGCGGAAAAGCTCGGCAAAAGCAAAGTGAAATTGGTGGCAGACTATGCCGGTAAGATTGTCAAAACCGGATATCCGAACCGCTTCGCTTCGGTCTACAAGGACAAGATGTCGTCCTGGGTTAAGAATGATAAGGAACTGGACCGTGCTTATCGCTCGGGTCTGACCGTATACGGCCAATACTGTGCGGCCTGCCATCAACCCACTGGTAAAGGTCTCAAAAATGTCGCACCCACTTTGGTCAAGAGCGATTGGGTCAACGGTGATCCAACGGTTCTGATTTCGGTGGCCATGAATGGACTGACCGGCCCCATCAAGATAAACGGCAAGCCTGTCACCGATGTGCCGCCGATCATGCCTCCCCATATGTTCCTCAAAGATGACCAGATGGCTGATGCGCTGACATACGCGCGCAATGCCTGGGGTAACAAAGCGGGTCAAATTACAGCTGCTCAAGTGAAGGCTTTCCGGGCCAAGCATGGCAAGCGCGCGACTCCATGGACGGAAGCGGAGCTTCGTTAAAGTTCTTTCCTGCTACTCGATCCCAAGTGAGGGGGGAGCTCCTTCGGGTCCCTAACCTCCAGAATGACGTTAACAGTGGCGGACAGATTGACTTTAAGGATAATTCGGTCCTAGCGAACACGGTGTCAGTAACTGCGACTCAGACTAGGTAATTTTCCTCTCAAAATCACCGTAACAACCAAGCCATCATCTCAACCCCTCTCTCCCCCGCCCCCCATTGTCCCCCATCTCACTCGCCAATCTCCGGTTTCCGCGATCTTTCCACAAAAAGCAAATTTCCTGGCAATAAGAGGACTTGATAGCTCGAGGGTAGGTTAGGTCTTCGTTCTAAGACCCAAAAAAGCCGGCTCCCGAGAGGGCGAACCGGCTTTAAATGGTGGTTGTCGGACCGCCTATCGGCGACGACGGATGAAGAAGCTGAGGCCAAGCAATCCGAGAAGACCGGTTGATGGCTCCGGGATCGCTGACGTCTGGCTCAATTCAAAGCCGTTGATTCCAAAAAACATGCGGTGAACTTGACCGTTGCCCTGAGTCGGGGCGTATCGAAGAACGACTTCATCAGCCCCGTTAGCAGTAAAATTGAGAGTCATTGTGGACGACAGATCTGCCGGGTTTCCTCCCGCAATGTTGACTCCTGTGTTAGCAAGAACTTCGTTTTCAGCAGGAGTGCCACCTGCAAGACTATTGGTCATGCGCCCGTCAAGGATACTCCCGAAGGAATCTCCACCATCAACAGAAACCTCTGCACTGAAGAAGGAATTCATATTCTCCACATCGTGGTGGTATCCTACAAAGTCATAGGAGCCAGCAGGAAGCCCTCCAAGGGTGAGTGTTAAATATGTTGGATTAGTTCCATCGGCATTTGCCCCATTTGGACGCGAATCAATTCCGATCCAGTCTCTGAGCAGATTTTGGTTATTCCCCAACCAACTATTAGCCTGGCCTGCAGATCGGCCAATCAACTGCCGAACAGCGAGGGAGGTAGTGTTGGGCCAAGCAGGAGTAAGAGTTACCGTTGAAGCCCCAGTCAGGGCAAAATTGACGTCATATGAAGCAGTTGTTGGGTCCCCCAGAGTGGCTCCGTTTTCATGGTTGGCCCAGTAGGAATTGAAGCCCGCCTCATGATTTGCGGCAGGAATATTGCTGGGAGAGCCAGTCGGTGCCGTTCCTCCGCCCGCTTGGTTAGAGTTAAAATCTAGCAATAGTGAGGCCGACGCAGTTCCCAAAATGGATGCAAATCCGGCACTGGTAACGATTAGTTTACGCATGATGGAGATTGTTTAAGTGTGCATTGTGGAGGTTTCCAAACTCGGAGCAAGTATTAAATTAAGAGCTTCAGTGGATTTCCTTGGCCGCCGCCAGACGCTCACCAAGCCCAAGTTTGTCGAAGGCAGGCCCGATAATACCGATGCCTTAATAAAACCCCATTCTCCCCCATCTATTTCGCCAATCTCCGGTTTCCGCGACCTTTCCGCCAAAAGAAAATTCCCGGCAGTCAGTTTTATTCTGGAAACTACCGACCTTTCCTTCAGACTGTTTGGCTGAGATTCACACGATCAAATCATGAAAATAACACGCACGCTCATCGGTGCTCTGATTGGCCTCCCCACCGGACTCCAAGGACAGCTACTTGTCGATTTCAACTCCAGCCAAGCCTCTGGTGGAGCACCCGTTGCTGGCAATCCCGCAGATCCCGCCAACGCGGCTCATCAAGAAACCGGTTACCTTTGCTACCATGCTGGACATGAGGTCGCAGCCGACTTCGTTAGCGCAACTTACAATCCAACTTTCAGTGGTTCAGGCTTAGCCACGGTCACGATGACTCCCTCGTGGCCCAGCACAACGACCAATACCGTTCAACAGTCGATCGGCCGGAGCCAGGGACAGGCAGATACGTGGACCGGAAACAGTGTAAATCTCTTGCGAGACTTCATTGGATGTGACGCCCGAACCAGCCAAGGCGGCAATGGCGCATGGGATGGAACCACGGGAACACCTACTTACCTTGTCCTTACACTATCCGGATTACCCGTTGCAGATTACCAAATGACCACATACCACCATGATGTGGAAAACATGAACTCGAACTTCTCCATCGAGATCTCGACCGATGGCGGCGTGACCTTTGACACTCCCATTGTTGGTCGCATCACAAACAGCTTGTCAGGAGGAAGTCCGGCCGAGAATGAGATTTTCGGCGGCACTCCTCCCAATGTCTCGGGGGGAAATCCGGACGATCTGACTTCGACCCAATTCTTTAACTTCACCTCAGTGGCAGAGGACGTTGTTCTGCGGTTTGCTCCATTGGCTCCAGGCGATAGCGGCCCGGTGCACCAAATGTTTTTCGCACTAAATGGATTTAGTCTCGATCAAACGGTCGTACTTTTGGACTCCGATGGTGATGAGCTTCCCGATCTATGGGAGGATCGGCAATTCGGAAACAATGATGGTAGTGCAACACCCTCTGAACTCGCGTTGCAAAGCGGGACAGACGACGCCGACAATGATCAACTCGACAACAAGACTGAGTTTGACTTAGGGACTAACCCAAACGAAGACGATTCTGATAATGACAACCTACGGGACGGGGATGAAATCACCAACAACACCAATCCCCTTCTCGACGATTCAGACGGCGACACGCTACTGGATGGAGATGAATTAAACACCCTTGGAACAAACCCCACCTCACCAGACACTGACGGTGACGGCTTTCGAGACGACACCGACCCGAGCCCTACCGACGCCTCCGACCCTAACACCCAGAGTCAGCTGGTTGCTTTCTGGCCGTTGGATTTAACGCCAGACGGACTTACGACACCCGATCTCAGTGGAAACGGATATGACCTGACATTGACCAACATGGACGCGAGCAACTTTGTCCTCGAATCTGGCCGCCAAGCTGCTCAATTCAGCAATCTTAATCAAACCATGGCGAGCCGTATTCATAGCCCGGGTGATTTGCTCCCAATCACTCAGCATGAAGGCTACACAATCTCGATGTGGGTGAAGGTCAATGGAACCGGACAGAATGACCTTCGTATCTTTTCTGAGAGTTCGAGTGTGAACAACAACCCCCTCTTCAATCTCGGGACCCGCAATAACGGACTGGACGGGGTTCTGGATTCATATATTCGACCAGCTGGTGGATCAGCCCACGAATACACCGTCGGCACGCCTCTTGATGATACCTGGCGTCACATCGCGGTGACCGGAAACGATCTTACCGATACCCTTCAAGTTTACATCGACGGCGTTCTGGACCCATCCAATATGACCTTCCGAAGTATGATTGGATCGGAAATTGATACGACCTCCATTGGCGGAATCCTCCGGGCAACTGCAGGATATTGGGTCACCGGATTTATCGATGATGTAGGCCTTTGGAGAAAAGTTCTCAGCCCAACTGAAATTGCGGACCTTGCCGCTGGAAGCAATCCTGTTAGCCCCACCGAGTTGGCGATAACCGATGTCACCCACGACGCCCAGACCGACTTCATTTCTTTGACCTGGAATGCCCGTAGCAGCGTGACTTACACCTTATATTACACCGAAGATTTGACCGAACTCCAAGGAGGTGGTGATCTCAACGATGACATCACGGACAATGGCCAGTTTGACACCAACCCAGCCGAAGGCGTCATCACTTACGGGTTTACAAATCCCGTGCCCACAGCCACGAAAATGTTCTTCACCGTTGCTGAATAGCGGGCCACCAACCAAGCAAAAATCGATTCGGCAGTCTTGTCATCTCCAGATCGATTTCCAATAAGTTGGGGGGAGTTCCTCGAATGGCTCCCGATCTCATGATCACCGCGGGAACCCACAACGTGGCCACCCAGCCGACCACCTTCGGCAAACGTCTCAGGATGTTTGCCGAGAAAATCCTCTCCGCTTTCCAGAGCCTAGCAAATTTTTTGTAATCCTATCCCTTACCCCCTTTCTCCCCCATCTATTTCGCTAATCTCCCGCACCCCCAACCGCCCCACCCAAAAAGCAAATTCCTGGCAGCCACTCCCCCTTTCTCCACCCAACTCCGCTTTTCACGGCCTTTCCGCCAAAAGCAAACTCCTAGCAGCTCGTCCAAAGTTCTTTCCTTGGAACCAAGTGCCATCCTCTCTACCATTCATCCCATGAAACTCCCCGGATTTTTCCTCATCTTTTTCTACCTGGTTCAAG
>JAAEZT010000057.1 GCA_018222765.1 bacterium
TTGGCAATGGCGTTGTCGTCGGTGTGAACCAAGGGGAGAGTGGTATCATCGTGGTCACCGAGAATGTCGACGACGGCAATTCCTTGGTTCATCAAGTCATGCGCCCGTTGGCAGGAGGCGTCATCGTAGATGCGCGTGATGACTCCATCGATGATCTGGCCGGCGGGGAGAGGTTGAATGTGAGAAGGACCCGAGACACTTCCATGAAGCGACCAGTTGCCGGCATTGTGGTGAACGTCCCATCGGTGAATTTCGCCAACGAATTTCGAGATGCCTCTGAGCATGTCCCGTCCCGGAGCGATGGCAGTTTCGATCTCCAGGAGGATGCGTCGCCGGTGATGCTTTTGATGATCGTCCATTCGTTTTGGTCGGAGCTAAAGATTCCTGATTGAGCCGGGGAACCCCAGAAAGATCACGGGAGTAATTGCGCCAAGGGACATTTTTTTTGAAGAGTGGTTTTTGACTGACAAGTTTGGAAGGTAGAGGAGTCTATTGATTGAAAATGCAGGAGAGGGCGCTGATGCGGATCGTCGGATTCTCATCGAAGATAGCGAGATTACTTATGGCGCAAAAGATTCCATATGGCGATTAAAAGTTGAACCCAGTTGCGTCCTGCGCATTTTGGCTCCGGATTCCTAAGAGGAAGTTTTTTTTGACCTATGAAGAGATTATTGATGTTGATAGCCACGGCGGTGCAGCTTGCTCAAGCCGCTCCCCTTGAAGAACATCCCTGGCGGTATCGCACGGATCAACCCGATGCGACTAGGATAAATACGGACTATGATGATTCGCAGTGGTTGGAAGGTTTCGGCGGATTTGGCGTCCGCTCAACTCCCGGGGCGAGGGTATCCACGGTATGGAAGACCTCCGATATTTGGATGCGGAAGATCATCACGCTTGATGAAGTTCCCAGAAATCCCGCGCTTTATGTATTCCATGACGAAGATTCCGAGATTTACATTAACGATCAGGTGGTCGCGAAGTATTCCGGATTCATCACCAAGTATGTCGTGAAGCCTTTGGACAAAAAAGCGGCTGCGGTTCTGCGGAAGGGGCGAAACGTGATCGCAGTGCATTGTCGACAAAGCACCGGAGGGCAGGCGATCGATGTGCATTTAATCGATGGCACGGAAGCGCCGGAACTGCCACCGGTCCGCTTGCCCAGGCATCCTTTTAAAAGTGATTTGATCACCGAGTGGGGCAGTAAGGTGACTGCAAAAAATTCCTGGTGGGTGAATGACAAGAAGGTTGGTAGTCATATTGGTGGCAATCTTCCCTCGTGGGTCTTTTTCTTATTGGGGCTGAGCTTTCCTTGCGACAGGCGATTCCTTCCGGGTTTGTCATTGCGTTGATCGGGACGTTGATCAGCTGGAGGCTCTATTCAAGAGACCCAAACAGAATGACCGCCAAAGACGATTAGTTGGCTCGAGTGTCAGAGATCATCGAGAGGAGATTCAGAGTCAGACTTGCCATCGCTGAAGATTCCTAAGATGCTCCGCGTATGGATCGACAAGTTGTTTGGGGGTTTTTGGGAGCAGCCGGGATTGCGGAAAAGAATTGGGCTTCGGTGCAGCGGTCGGGGAATGGAATTTTGAAATTTGTGGGGAGTCGGGATCTGGCCAAGGCCCAGGCCTTTATTGATCGATGCCAAGCTTCCGCGCCTTTTGAGAAGGCTCCAGAGGCGGTAGAGGGCTATGAGGAAATTCTCGCGGATCCTGAAATAGATGCGGTATACATTCCATTGCCAACCGGTCTTCGGAAGGATTGGGTGATCCGGGCGGCGGAGGCGGGGAAGCATGTTCTTTGTGAGAAACCCTGCGCGCCCAAGGCGGCGGATCTCGAGGAGATGATTGCCGCTTGCGAGGCCAATCAGGTGCAGTTCATGGACGGGGTGATGTTCATGCATAACCCGCGCCTGAGTGAAATTGTCAAGGTGGTAGAGGAAGGAGGCGAGTTGGGAAAACTGCGCAGAATTGAGAGCTGTTTCTCTTTCTTTGGTGAAGATGATTTTGCGGACAACATTCGCGTTAATTCCAAGCTGGAACCATTGGGTGCTCTTGGTGATCTCGGGTGGTATTGTGTGAGAATGTCGTTGTGTTGCTGTGAGGGCGATCTCCCGTTGCGAGTGCGCGCGACCTTGTTTGAAGAGAAAAACGGTGTGCCGGTGGATTTGCGCGGGGATCTCATCTTCAGTGACTCCCGGACGGCGTCGTTTCATTGTTCATTCAATACGACCTTGGAGCAAAGCTGCCGGATTTCCGGGACGAAGGGTGCGCTCACCTTGGATGACTTTGTGCTCCCATGTGATAACGAGAAGGCGGCGTTCACCATTGAGCGTCAGGAAGAGGTTGGGGAAGGGAGCAATTTTTCCACGCGTTCGTTGAATCGTGAGGTTGAGCTGACGGGAGAAGCCGAATCGCAAAAGACACTTCTCTTTCGGAATTTTGGGAAGCTTGTTCTCGGTGGTGAGAGAGATTTGTACTGGCCGGAGATCAGTCTGTTGACGCAACGAGTGATGGATGCCTTGCTCGAATCAGCCCTCGGGGATGGGGGAATGGTGGAGTTGGATTAAGAGGGGGCAGCTTCACTGCTTGCGAAAGATTTCCGGAAACGTTAGCTTAATTTCTATCAGTGAAATTACTTTTGGCTTTTATCTTGGGAGCGGGATCCCTGCTGGGGCAATGGAATGCGAGGGATCAGGCGTTGGTGGAGGAGATTCTTCCGACGAAGGAAGAGAGCAAGTGGCTGGAGATCGATTGGCGGATTGACCTTTGGCAGGCGCGGAAGGAATCGGCGAAGTCGGGGAAGCCGATTTATCTCTGGGAGATGGACGGGCATCCGCTGGGCTGTGTCTGAAACAATGGCGTGATCGACAGGTTGTTGGTCTTTTCCAATCCCGAGGTTCAGAAGCTTCTAAAGGAGGACTTTATTCCGGTTGCCGCCGATGATTGGTATCAGCGACGGAGGAAAGATGCCGAGGGTGAGTTCTTTCGTAAGGTGGCCGATCAAGGCCCTCGCTCCAGCGGAGGAACAAGGCAGGGGCACTATGTCTTTACCCCGGGCGGAACCTTGTTGGGTTACAATAACAACCGGGGGGCGGACCGGCGTTTGAAGATGATGCGTGAGTCCTTGAAGAAGTGGGAGGAGCTTCCCAAGGAGGCCCGGAGTGCGGCTCTGGGCGAACGGGGGAAAATTGATGAGCGCTATGTTCGCGCCCTGCCCGACAATGTGCAGGTGATCAAGGTGTATACGCGGATCTTAGAGAAGAGGGGCGACCAGCTTGTGGCATTACCTGAGAAGAAGATGGGGACCTTGACTGCGGTTGATCATCTTTGGTTCAAGAAAGACGAGGTGAAGGATCTCCTTGAGTTGGTGAAAAAGGGTGGAGGGGAGTTTCCAAAGGAGCTGTCGAGAAGGATTGCGCGATTCCACCTCTTGGACAACACGCGGGGCGAGTCCTTGTCGTGGCGGAAGGAAGAAATTCATACGATGAAGCTCGAAGTAAGTTCCGAGGGCCTGTTAATGGGGGAATTTTCGATTAAGTCGGGAGATGAAAAGATGGGTTATGAAGGTGAAATACGCGGGAAGCTTTCCTTTGGTCGGGATGGTGGATTGAGCATTTTTGAGTGCCTCGTGATTGGGGAGCATTGGGGTGAGGGCCCATGGACCAGAGGAGCTCGTCCGGGTCGGAGTCCGTTGGGTCAGGTTCTTAAATTATCTTCGGCGACATCCGGCCACGATCAGATCCCGCCGCAAAGTATCAGAAGTTCATCCGCTTATTGGGCTGCGGAATAATTCGGGTTTTCTAGAATTGGCGTTCCAGAGGAGCGGCAACAGGAATTGTTCACGCGGTTGATCGGAGTTGGGAATTTTTCCTGAGTTCTCTTTTCTTTCCGGCGAACGATCTGGCAAAAGAGATTGTCGAAATGGAGGAGCCATTTCATTGTGACGGAGGAGCTGATTTGATGCCGAGTTCCACCTCGAGACGGCGAATGAGTTCCCTCGAACTGTTATCGAGGTCCATGGCCTCTTCGCGGAGAGTTTGGTTTTTTAAAAGCGCGCCGTAGTCGCCCTGATCGATGGAGTCCTGAATCGATTGATCGACAGGAAATTCTTCGATTACTTCTGCTCGGGGAATTTGGGGAAGCAGAGTGGAGAGCTTGTTTTCGTTCTCTTTGACAATGGCGAGCTTGGCGGCGTCTTCTTGTTCCGGGTCGTTCACGAAGTCGATTTTCTGATGCCACTGGCCGAGCAGGCTGCTATCGATCCAGTTTTTCAGCTTGGTGAAGGCGGGTTGCTTGCTTCCTTCTTCGACTTTTCCCGCGAGGTAGCCCTTGAATTGTTCGAGTTCGGCGACAGTGCCGGCGTAGCGCACGCCGGTGAGGAGACAGTAGGCGATGAGTCCTCCGACTAAGAGACCGAAGATCATCCCGGGGAGACCAAATCCCATCGAGCGAACTTGTCCGCCCTCCCGGCCTCTTCTTGAGAAAAACTTGAGAATGGATCGAAAGATGGAAAAGGCTCCAATGAAGCAAATGACTCCAATGGCGACAGGCATCCAGGGCTGTGGTTTCTCGATGAATGTGGCTACCAGGGGAAAGCCGTTATTGTATCCCCAGAGTCCGGCCACGGCGCCAATGCCGAGGGCGATCAGGTTAAAGAATAATTTTGCGAGGACTTTGAGAAAACCAAGGACGGCAAAGACCGCGAGGATGATGAGGATCATCCCGCTGGCGCCGATGGAATCAAAAGTCATGCCGGGCTTAGCTTAGTCGCAAAATGCGCGATGTCTTAAGAGATGATCACAAAGAATGAGATTGGTCATCGCTTCAACGATGGGAACCGCGCGGGGGAGGACGCAGGCGTCGTGGCGTCCCCGGCCTTTGAGTTCGGTGTCCTCTTTGTCTTTGGAGACGGTGACTTGCGATGACATGATGGTTGCGGTGGGTTTGAATGCCACTCGGAAGAGAATGGGTTCGCCGTTTGAAATGCCACCCTGCACACCGCCCGAGCGGTTGGTCTTGGTGCGGACTGTTTCACCGTCCATGTAGAAGTGATCGTTGTGTTCTGCTCCGGTGAGGAGAGTGCCGCCAAATCCGCTGCCGACTTCGAACCCCTTGGTCGCGGGAATGGAGAGCATCGCTTTGGCAAGGTCTGCCTCGAGACGATCAAAGACGGGCTCGCCAAGTCCTGGAGGGCAGCCACGCACGACAGTTTCGATGGTGCCGCCGACGGAATTGCCTTGGGAGCGAATTTCTTTAATCCGTTCGATCATCCGCTCGGCAGCTTCCGGATCTCCGGTGCGGACGATGTTTGATTCGATGGTTTCGGATGTGACGGAGAGAGGATCAACCTCGGCGGAAATGTCTTGCACGGTTTTCACCCAGGCGAGGGCTTCGATCCCGGGGCAAAGGTGATTGATGACTTTCTTGGCGACGGCGGCTGCGGCGACACGGCCGATGGTTTCGCGGGCCGAGGACCGTCCGCCTCCCTGCCAGTTACGAATGCCGAATTTGGCATCGTAGGCATAGTCGGCGTGGGATGGCCGGTATTTCTCGGCCATTTCGGAATAGGCCTCCGGCCGGTGGTCCTTGTTGCGGACGAGGATGGCGATGGGCGCTCCGAGGGTGAGTCCCTCGAAGGTGCCGGAAAGGATTTCGGCTTGGTCTGCCTCATTACGCGGGGTGGTGACCTCGGATTGGCCGGGGCGACGACGGTCGAGATCGATTTGAAGATCGGCTTCGGTGAGAGGGATTCGCGGGGGGCATCCGTCGATGACGACGCCGACACCTCCACCGTGGGATTCACCGAAAGTCGAGATACGGAAAAGTTGGCCAAGCTGGCTGGACATGGGATGGATCCTAGCAGGGGATTGCGCGGGGGCAAGGGTAGGGAGTTAGGAGGAGGAAATTTGAAGGCTTTCGCGGAGGCAGGTGTAGGCTTCGCCGTCGTAAAGAAGGCCTGAGTTTTGCACTCCGAAAATAGCGATGACCTTAAAGCTGTTGTGGGTGATCGCCTGGTCGAGGAGATCCTCCGCGGAGAGGGCGAGCCGGCCACTGCGTTTGGTAAGTTGGAATTTGATTTCTCCCACGCTGTGGTAGGCGCGGTAAATGACCTCGGTGCAAACGAGCCGTTCGGTTTTTCGGAAGTCGAAGATGAAGTCGTAGAGTTTTCCCTCGTGCGAGCAGGCTCGGGTCAAGGCTTCGGCAAGCTCGTCGTTGGAGAGATTCGGCCGAATCACGACGAAGGAATCAACGGAGAGTGTCTCGGAGAGTTGCCGAAACAGGACCCCGTCTTTTTTGGCTTCCAGGATGTCATATTCCATGGGGTGCTCAGGGAGAGCATGTTGCTTCCGGGTTTCGGAATTGCCGAGAAAGAGTGCGGCGTGAGGCCAGAAGCCGGGTAGGAACAAGTTGCTCATGGCATCGTCATGTCTGGTCACAATGACGTCACCCGGTTTGAGGAGTGGTTGGATTTTCCGAATGATGTCGGGCTTTACCCGCTTGCCAACTCGGTGATTTTTTTTGAAGGGTTGTCGTAATTCAGCTACGGCGCTCCCGCTGAGACGGAAGAGGTGAAACATGACTTTGGTGTAGCCCGAAGTGTGTCGGCGTAGGAGCGAGTGGATGCGATAGGCGACTCGCCGTTCGAGAAAGGCGCGACGGCGATGCTCCAGATGTTCTTCTTCGGATGTTAGCCAGGCGGCAACCTGTGAGAGGTCGGAACCATGGAGATCGTTGAGGATCGAGTCGCGATGTTGAGCGTAGTAACGGGAGGCTTCTTGAAAGCGCCACATCCATCGAATGGAACTGATATTCTTGTAAATTCGGGTGAAGCTCTTTCGCTGTAAACCGTAGCGAGGTTCGGCTTCATCGAGCTTTTTCCACACCGTGGGACGATTTTTTGCCAAATTGACGAGAAAAGTAGCGCTCCGAACCAAGGCGGCAGCGGCGCAGAAGGTTAAACCGAAGATTCGGGAGTCTTTTTCGTCCAGATGCGGGCTTAGATTGTCGATCATTTCCCAAAGCGCTGCCCGGGCCGTGAGATAGGTGCGATAGACCTCCCGCAGACGCTCATCTTCGTCTGGAAGGTAGTAACCACGGGCATTTGCGGCTTTTGCATCTTCGAGTTCCTGGGTGAGATATTCCCGCCGGGGAAGGGTAGGATGCACCGAAAAAAGCGTCTGTTTCGCCTTTTGCAAGATCTCATCCGGAATCATAAGGCGATGGTATGGAAATATGTCCGGGAGGGTCAATGACGGGTCTGAATCGGTTCATTTTAGAAGATTGATCGGCGTTAATCCCCATAAATACAGGGATTGGTGCGTTATTTTAGCTTTACAAACTAATTTCGATGCGAACAATCGCATTTGCTATGAATAAAGGAGAACTCATTGAAGCAGTACAAAAGAAACTCGGTAGTGAAGCAACCAAGCGCCTTGCAGAAGACGCGCTGACTGCGGTCCTCGAATCGATTGAAGAAGGCGTGAAAAGTGACCAGAAAGTTCAGATCATTGGATTTGGTACTTTCGAGGTGAAGAATCGTGCAGCTCGTATGGGCCGTAACCCCAAGACTGGTGAAGCAATGCAGATTTCTGCTTCTAAGTCTGTTGGCTTCAAGCCTTCCTCTACCCTCAAGAAGTCCTTGTAAGAGTTTTCGCTCTGCAAACTGACTTCAGTTAATAATTATCAGCCCGGTGCGCTCCCAGAGTCGCCGGGCTTTTTCTTGGAATTGATTCAGTGGGCATTCTTTGCCCTCGCCATCGTTGGTTCCCTTCATAAGGTTTCTTTACTCCGCTTCTGCTCATGCCATCCAGTACTGTCGAAAATTACCTCAAGGCCATCTGGACTCTCCAGATCAAGGACGGCAGCGACCAGCTTGTCCCTATCGGACAGGTTGCCGAAAGGCTTTCGGTGACTCCGGGGACGGCAACCACCATGATGAACAAGCTCCTGAAAAAGGACTTGGTCCGATACACTCCACGGAAGGGAGTGGCCTTGAACGAGAATGGTCGCAAGGCTGCGATGCAGGTGCTGAGGAGGCATCGTTTGGTGGAGACCTTCCTGGTTGAAATCATGCAACTGGATTGGGCCGAGGTTCATGAGGATGCCGAGGTGCTGGAGCACGTGATTTCAGATCGCTTGCTGGAGCGGATGGACGAGATGTTGGATCATCCCACCCATGACCCTCACGGCGCACCGATTCCAAATGCCGAGGGAGAATTAAAATCAGATGGCACCTCGACTTTGGCGGACTGCGGACCGGGGACATACACTTTGATGAGAGTCAGGGAGGATCAACCGTCCTTTTTACAATGGCTGGCTGGGCTGGGATTGAAGCCGGGAACGTCGGTTCGTTTGACCGAAAGAAATCTCGAAGCCGATACCTTGACTCTGGAAATTCCGGACCGGGAAGATTCGGTGCAAATATCTCTGCCTGCGGCACAATCATTGCTGGTAGCAACGCTCTGAACGGGAAGGTCTTTGATTTGGGGCATCATTAGAAGAGATCGGTAAGCTTTTCTCCTTTATCTGCGCCTCTTGATCCGCTTCTCTAAAATCACCTACGACCATGAAAACAATTTTAACACCACTTATCCTGCTATTGGGCTCTTTGGTTGGATCGGCTCAATTGAACGTTCACTTGGCTATTGAGAGGAATCAATATCTGGCTCACGAGCCTGTCCATGCAGTGGTCACAATCACGAACCGAAGCGGCAAGGCACTGGAGTTATTCAGCGAGAAGAAAGGGTTGATTGCCCATAGCTGGCTCAATTTTTCAATGCGGACTGGCGGAGGAAGACCCCTTCCAAAACTCACCAATTCGGTATTTCAAAAAGCTGTCCTGCCGGCAGGACAGGCAATTAAGAGACGGGTCAATTTGAACCAAATCTTCGGAATTAGCAGAGTGAACGCCTATTCCGTGAGTGCGAGTATTCGTCAGCCAGGAATCGACACAATGACCTACTCCTCCAACAGTGCTCATTTTAACGTGGCCGGAGGCATAGAAGTGTATCGTCAGCCCTTTGGTATGCCCAATAGTCCGGCATCCAAGCGGGAATACCGGGTGTTGACTTTTAATGACGGGAGGAAAACCTCCATCTATGCATCGGTGATGGATACGTTATCCGGGCGATCCATTTCGACCTTCCGAATCAGCGATGCGCTTTTGTTTAAGCGCCCGCAATGTGTTCTGGACGGTGAAAACCAGCTCCATATTTTGTATCTGGGGAATCCTACTATTTTTGTCCATGCCATTGTGAATCAAGATGGTAGGATGGATAAACCTAAGTATATCAAGGTGGGTTCCAGTGGAGATCCCCGATTGGTTTCCTTTGCGAATGGGCAGGTTGCGGTGTCGGGAGGCATCCCCTATGACCCAGTGAAAGCTGCAGCAGCCAGAAATAAGATTCGGAAGGCGACCGACCGTCCCGAGGCTCAATAATCAGTTGTTTGGCAATAAATTCCCAGAACCTCCATAAAAAGTTTGACTTAATTGTTCGTTTTTTTTAAAAATTAAGAGTCCTAAAGGAACTGTCAATGAAATCACTGTTCGCTACTCTCGTCCTTCTTCTCGGATCGCTCTCAATTGCCACTGCCGGTAGTTTCAATACCGTTGTTATTGATGCGGGTCACGGAGGTCGAGATAATGGGGGAACTTATGGGAAGGTATATGAGAAATGGCTGGCACTGGACACTGCGATGCGGGTTGACCGGAAGCTGCGAAGTAAGGGATTCAAGACTGTGATGACCCGAAAAAGTGATAATTTCATTTCGCTCCCAGGTCGGGTGAAAATCGGCAATCGCTATTCCAACTCCATCTTTGTGAGTATCCACTACAACTACACTTGGAAGGGTGATGTTTCCGGCCTCGAGACTTTCTATCATTCATCCAGGTCGAAACCCCTAGCCAATGCCATTCACGGAGGAATGTTGGATAAAGTTAGAGTCGTGAACCGCGGCGTAAAGTATGCTCGCTATTACGTGATTCGCTACGCCCAGAATCCCGCTGTTCTTGTGGAGTGTGGTTTTGTCTCGAATTCCAAAGAACGTGGACGCACCAAGGAAGGTTGGTATCGCGAAGCGATTTCAGACGGGATCGTCAACGGAATCGTGAAATACCAAAAGCAGCGCCGGAGCGGTTCTGCTTGGTAGATCCTGCTGACTTCATGGACTGGGGCCGCTGTTATCGTCAAGGTGACACGCCCTGGGAAAAAGGGGAGCCCCATCCGGAGCTCCCTTTCTTGTTGGAGCGATATCGGGAACTATTTGCGAAATCTGATCGCTTGCTGATCCCGGGGTGCGGATTTGGGCATGATGCTGCCCTGATCGCCGGGACGGCCGGAGGGGAGATTGAAGGCCTGGACATTGCCAAGGAGGCGGTGATGGAGGCGAAGGAGAAATATCCCATGGAAAATATTTCTTGGCAGTGTGGTGATCTTTTCGAGTGGTCCGAGGGGAAGGAGGGGGCTTATGATTTGGTCTGGGAACATACTTGCTTCTCGGCGATCCCTCCCGAAACGAGATTGAATTACGCCGTGGCGATGGCTTCGCTTATTCGACAGAATGGTTATTTACTCGGGGTCTTTTTCCCCAATCCAGATCATCCCGCGGAAGATGGGCCGCCGTTTCATGTCTCGGTGGCAGAGCTCCATCAACTCTTTGATAAAGACTTCTTGTTGGAGTGGTCTGCGGAACCTTCAAAGACCTACGAAAGCAGGCAGGGACGGGGGCGGGAATTGTCGATGCTGTGGCAACGGAAGTAGGGAGGTGTGAGGGAAACTAAGTTTTTGAATACTTGTTTTGGTGAGACTGGGGCTTGGTGTCAAAAATCGTTGGAAATCACCTTATCTTAAAATACTCTTCATCAGTTTCTTATGGCGATAATTCTAAAAAACAAAAAAATGCCTCCAAAAATATTGACGTAGTAATTGAAATGATTAGGGTTGCCCCGGCAGCCGCT
>JAAEZT010000019.1 GCA_018222765.1 bacterium
CAGTAAAATTATCGAAAATCACCTTTGTTTACCTTCTGTGCATGGCTCTGGTCGCTCATCTTGGTGGCGTACTCACGACCCTGAAGAAATTTGCGGCTCCGGCATTTTCTCCAGTCTTGCTCAATATCGTATTTCTCATTGGCTTGACCTGCTTTGCCCGAATCACCGAGGCCAAAGGTGAGCTACTGGCGTGGTGTGTCGCAATCGCCGGATTCGTTCAATTGGGTCTCCTTTGGTGGACCTGTCGTAGGGCCCGCCTTCCGGTCGCTATTCAAAAGCCGGTTTTCGACAGTGATATTAAACGCCTTTTTGTATTGATGGGACCGGGAGTTTTGGCGGCGGGAATTCAACAGATCAATCTACTTGTCGGAGGGATCATTGCATCTTTTCAACAGGGCGCGATCTCGACGCTCTATTATTCGGATCGAGTTTACCAACTTCCCCTGGGGATGGTCGGGATTGCCTTCGGGATGGTGCTTCTACCTGAAATTACGCGGCTTCTCACGAATGGTAAGGAGAGTGAGGCCGCAGGCACGATGCGGTCAGCGATAGAGCTAGCGATGATTATTACGGTGCCAGCGGCGGTTGCTTTCGTCGCCATTCCCCATGAAATTATGTCGCTTCTTTTTGAGCGTGGAGCATTTACACCAGAAGACTCACGGCGATGCGGGCAAGCCCTCGCAGCATTTTCGATCGGCTTACCGGGATACGTTCTTATCAAAGTTCTTCAGCCTGGATACTTTGCGCGGGAGAATACAAAGTCTCCGATGATCATGGGCGGAGTTACGGTGGCCGTAAATATAGTGGTGAGTTTGATACTCTTCCCTTTTATGGGTCTGGTTGGAATTGCTTTGGCAACTTCAATCGCGGCTTGGGTAAATGTCCTTCTACTCTGGAAAGGGTTGAAAGGATTCGTGTCACTTCGACGGGAAAACTGGAGACGTCTTGGTGGAATGTTGGCTGCCAGCCTCGTCATGGCTGCGGGACTCTATGGAGCAAAGGAAATGATGGAAACCTGGTTGGCAGGAGGATTCTGGACAAAATTCATCGCCACGAGTTTGCTCATTTCTTTTGGAGCGACCGTATACTCACTGGGGGTCATTAAATTGAGGGTTACCAGTGTAGCTGAGCTCAAAAACGCATTCAAAAAGTAAACAGCTTGCGAGGTAGAGGATCGGAGGTAGCTTCCGCCCGTATTCTATGAATGGCAATATCATCATCCGCGGACTGCTTGTAATTGCTGCCGTATGGCTTTGTGTTTGGTTGATAAGCGATTGGATGGGAGACCTGAAGGCTAGTCCGCAGCGGGTTGAAAGGATGATCGAGGAGGCGGAATTTGAAGACTGGTCGAATGGGGAAGGTTCGGATGATGAGGCGAAGCGCCGGAAAGGGGAGTTGGAGCGGATCAGCGAGGTGTTCAATCGTTTGGATCTACGACAGAGACAGGAACTGAATGAGGACCAATCCACCTACGATCTCTTTTTCAAATTGAGCAGCGAGGAGAAAAGTTATTTTGTCGATTTAACGTTCACCAAAGCAGCCGAGCGTTTGATGTCGGCCTTTGACGAGATGGAGGAAGAGGAGCGTGCCAAGATGATGGAGCGGGTAATTCAAGATATGACCGGAGGCAAGGGAGCCGATGCGCTGGCTCGGATTCAGGAAGAGGATCCTGAAATTCTCATGCGCATCGCGGAGCAAGGGTTCAAGGCTTACTATCAGAGCGCATCAGCCGAAACAAAAATGGTAATGAGACCGTTGATGGATGCTGCCGGGGAAGTTGTGCAGGGATTCGCGCCTCCGAGGGGAGGTGGCTTTTGAGGAGGGGGTGGACCTTGCAAGAGCTCATGATCGCTCTGGCGATTATCGGAGCTCTTGTGGGACTGGCCGTGCCAATTGGGAAATCGGTAAAGGGTAAGTCAGAACAGTCCTCCTGTCTCAATGTATTGCGCGGTCTGGGAGTCGCGCTGGAGGGCTACCTCATCGACCATCAGGGACGGTATCCGGATGTTGCAATGGGTCGTTCCTCGACAGGAGGAAACCCAAAGGTGATAGAAGTCACGTTGCTGGATTACGCCGGGAGCAAGACGGCCTTTCGCTGCCCTGCGGATCATGAGCATTTCGACAAGAGTGGTTCGAGCTATTTCTGGAATGAGACTCAGAGTGGCCTGCGCTACAGCCAATTGGGATTCATGGGAATCGATAAGGATTCTATCCCTCTCATTTACGACAAGGAGGCCTTCCATGGAGACCAAAACGGCACAAATTTTCTGTATGCCGATCAGTCGGTGAATCAGAAAGTCGATTTTAACGTTGATTCAAAGTGATGCTGAGAATTGAGAAATTAGAGAAGAGATTTGCTGGAAAGAAAGCCCTCAAGGGAATCAGTTTTGAGGTCAAGAGAGGTGTTATTCACGGCTTACTTGGTCACAATGGAGCGGGGAAAAGCACCACTCTCGGTATCGTTTTGGCGATGATCTCGGCCGATGGAGGTGAGGTCTTCATTGATGACGTGTCCGTGCAAAAAGAGGAAGCAAAAGCGCTTCGGAAAGTTGGCGCAATCTTCGAGGCTCCATCCTTTTATGACTACATGAGCGGATGGGAGAATCTCAAGATACTGGTAGGGTTGAGCGGTAAATTTGATCGCGATCAGGCTCTCGATATTGTCGAGCGAGTGGGTTTAAATGATCGGATTCATTCGAAAGTGGGAGCATACAGCCACGGGATGCGGCAACGACTCGCCTTGGCTCAGGCTCTGCTCCCCGAGCCTGAGATTTTGCTCTTGGATGAGCCGACTGATGGACTTGATCCGGAGGGGATCAAATGGTTCCGGGATTTTATCGTCAATCTGCGTGACGAGCGCGGGATGACCGTCTTATTCAATTCACATTTACTCTCGGAGGTCGAATTGATGTGTGACCGCGTCTCAATCATTCGCGAAGGCGAGTTGGTTTTCGAGGGAGATGTCAACGACTTACGTGATGATCGACTTGGATTCAAAATTTCCGCCGAGCCGATCGATGTGTTGAAATCGGTGGTAAATGAATTCGGCGGTCAGTGGCTGACAAAATCCCGCTGTCTTTTCCCTCCAAAGCATCAAGTTGCCAATGTGGTTGAACGTTTAGTTAGCGCTGGTGCGAAAGTTCATGAAGTCACACCGGTTCGACGTTCGCTTGAGGACGTTTATTTGGAATTCAGCAAGAAGTCTTTATGTTCTTAAGTCAACTAGGAGGGGAATTGAGGAAGCTTTTCGCGAGGCGAAGAACTTACCTGGGCTATGTAGTGTTTATCGTGTTCGAGGTCCTTATCCTGACACTTTGGGTCAAGGTCGGCCGGGATAAAGTGGCGGAATTGGCAGAACGGAATCTTATCCCAATGGAGCAGCTCTATTCCTCCCTGACCTCTACTTACTGGATCATGGGGGGGAGCATGTTTTTGCTCGGTTCGATCTACTTTGCTCTTGTGGGTGGTGACATTGTCGCGAAGGAATCGGAAGACGGGAATCTCCGGATGGTACTATCCCGGCCAGTGTCCCGCCTGAGGGTTCTGTTGCTGAAATATTTCGCCGTGATTATCTACACTGTAACTTTTGTTATTTTCGTCGGAATTACGGGATACGGAATGTCAGTGTTGGCTCTCGGAGCGGGAGGGGGGCTTTTTGTGTGGAATCCCAACCTCTACATCCTCTCGGTTTATCCCGGATGGGGAGAAGGGTTTACACGGCTCTTTGTTGGGGCCTGCTTCATGGGTCTCAGTATGTGCGTGGTGAGTTCATTGGCTTTCTTCTTTTCCTGTTTCAAAATGAAGCCAGCGGCGGCAACGATCATGGCCTTGAGCGTCTTCTTTATCGATTTCGTTCTTCAAAACATGCCGTTCCTCCGCGGTGTGAAGCACGTTTTCATTACTTACCGGATGGAGAATTGGGCATATTTATTGCAAGAGGAGATTCCCTGGGCCCGAATCTTGGAAAGCTACACGATTTTATGCGGGCTCAATATCTCGCTATTCATTATCGGCTGGATGGTTTTCCAATCTCGTGATTTTAAGACTTAGATTGGGAAATAGTTTTTTGCATGCGCTGATGTGGAATTCCCACTTCCTGAAATGGCTCTCCAACCGGAGTGTATCCCAACCTGATATAGAATTCAAAAACCTGAATCCGGGCATGCAAAATGATTTTTTGAAATCCTTTTCCCGAAAGATTTTTTTCCAGCATCTCAACAAGTTTCCGTCCACATCCCTGGCCCTGAAATTGGCCGGCTACCGCCATTTGTCTCAATTGAATTAACTCCTTAGACTTCGGGACTGCGATCACGCTCGCCATGAGATGATCGCCATCAAAGAGCCCAAAATGCCACTGGGACGCTTCTTGTGACAGGTCATCATCCTGCAAGGCGAGACCTAGGGGCTTCCGTAGAACGTCATCCCGAAGGAGCAACTCCTCCTGGTAAGCCGGACTACCATAAGCGATCTGTTGGAATTTCATGGAGAGGGTCAGATGGATTTTTCCTTCGTTTAAGGTTTCCAGATCGCCAATTTGGGCTTTGTTTGCCCCATGACAAAAGCCGAAAAATCATTTCTCTTCGACCTCCTGAAAACTCCAAGTCCCACCGGGTTTGAAATGCCGGGACAAAAAGTGTGGGCCAAGTATGTTGGAAAATACGCAGACGCTGTGGAGTGTGACGCCTATGGCTCGACCTGGGCAACTTTAAAAGGGAAGTCTGACAAGGTCGTTATGCTGGAAGCGCACGCTGACGAAATCGGCTACATGATTAAACACATCAATAAAGATGGCTTCCTATACCTCGATCGAGTGGGTGGGAGCGATGCCGCCACCGGTCGGGGACGACGTTTACATATTCTTGGTGATAAAGGAACGGTTGACGGAATTATTGGAAACACCGCGATTCATCTTCGACGCGACAGTCTGGGGAACGAAAAAGCACCCAAAGTTCATGAGCTCTGGGTGGATATTGGGGCGTCTGGGGCTGACGAAGTAGCCCAGATGGGCCTGCGCGTGGGACATCCAGCCGTGTATGCCGATACCCCCATGGAAATTCTCAACAAAAGGGTGGTGAGCCGCGCAGTGGACAACCGGATCGGCGGGTTCATGATTGCGCAGGTGCTGAAAAAGCTGGCGAGTGCCAAAAGCAAACCCGCCTTCACTTTAGTTTGTCTCAATTCGGTTCAGGAAGAAATCGGCGGTTACGGAGCAAAGATGGCGACCCATCGACTTCAGCCAGATGTCTGTATTTGCACCGATGTCACCCATGCCACGGACACCCCGGGCCTGTCTGCGGAACAATACGGCAAGGTCTTGATGGGGGGCGGCCCAACCGTGACGCACGGAACTGCGAGTCATCCCTTGGTCGTTGACCGCTTGATCGAGGTTGCTGAAAAGAACAAGATTCCCCTCCAACATGAAGCGTCCAGTCGTTTTACCGGAACGGACACTGACAGTATTTACCACTCCAGGGAAGGTGTGCCGAGCGCTCTGGTTTCCATTCCTCTCCGCTGCATGCATTCAGTGGTCGAAACGGTGGATTATCAGGATATCGAGACCACGGCGGGCTTGATGGCCGGCTTTATTGAAAGTCTGGAGACCAAGGATCTCTTCCACCAGACCCTTTAAGTCTGATTTTTTCAAGTGACGGATGGTTTTCATCTGTTCAGATTCGCGGTAATGAAACGACGACGTGGACGCAGGAGCTTTTGGTGGTGGTCTTGGCTGCTATTCCTGACAGCCGTGGGTGGCACCCTTGGAGGCGCTTTTTATGGCAAGCAAGAGTGGGAGAAGGCTGACAAAGAATATCCTGCATCCGCAATCGTGGAGACGAACATCAGAGCTCCTTTCAAGGGGAACAATCTCAAAGAGAGCCCAACCGGAATTGCAAATGTCAATGAGTCGCAGGTTATTAAAGAGATTGAGTCCCACGCCACGCTATCCAAAATCGCCGCCGATCTTAACTTGACTCAAAAATGGGAATTAGGGTTGGATGATGTGATTACCACTTTGAGATCGTCTCTCGATGTGAATCTTGATCAGCAGGACAAGATGATGGAAGTTGCCATTGTCCGTCCCGATCCCAACGAAGCCGCTGAGATCGCCACTGCCATCGCCAAGATGATTCCAGATGTGATCAAGGCTCTTGATGCATCCAATAAATCGGCGGGACTTGAGAGGCTAAATCTTGAGGCAGAACCATACAATCAGACCGAGGCAGATGCGCGTCAGGCTCTCAAGCAGGCCTTATCGAACATCAAGGTGAACCTCGAGCCCACACCAGACATGGATCTGAACATTTACATGACGGTTCCCGCAGTGGCCGAGGCAAAAGAATATTGGGACACCGTTCGGGAAACTAAAATTGCCTTCGATATCAGCCAGGGAGAATACGGCCGCTACTGGCAGAAGCCCCTCAAACCCTCTTTCGTCAGTAGAGCAGCTACGCCGGCACCCAATTTCACGGGGCCTGAAATACAACCTTTTCAGGTTCAGTTCGGTCTATACGGCCTCACTTTAGGACTTTTCGGAGGAATTGCTCTCATGACAATTTGTTGGAAGCTCTTTCCCTGAATAGTTGGATTAGTTCTGGGTAAATGAGAGATATGGAAGACTCGACTTGTCGCTTTGTGATGTGAGTGCGAAACTTAGTTCGATGCGCTGGATTTCTGTCCTTTTTTTTCTGGGTTTGCTTCCACTATCTGGAGGTGAGCCAACCAAGGCTGTTCTCTCGATTTTAGAGAAACTGAAGTCTACGAAACAGCAACCCGGAGTCCCGGGAGAGATTGGTATTTCAGGGTTCGCCGGCCCGAAAACCCGGAGCTTGCTCAATGAGGCCTGGAACCAAAGAGCTGACTGGATCCGGGGCGAAAAAGTAGAATTCTTCGAGGGCTTCGAAAAAATCGATGGGGAGCTTTCAGCAGTGCTTGTAGGAGCGCGCTCAGCGGATGATCCCGAAGAAGCCGAGATGATGGGCTTCGCTCTTCGTTTGGAAGACGGTGTCTGGAGCGTTGGACCGGTCGAAGGCAGCTTCAACAGTATGGGACTGGGATTTGACAAATCACTGCGAACCCGTGTAGGCGAGCTGGAACGATGGATGGCTGTGGAAAGGGTCACCGCGGCTGACCGCCTAAAAAAGGAGGCGCTCAAGCGCTTTAAGGAACGGATGGCCAAATTGGTGGATCCCGAATTATTGAAATCCGCCAGTCCGAGAAAAGTAATGGAGAATTTCCTGGCCGCAGCCAGAGCAGGGCGGACCGAGGAGCTTTTGGTTTGGCAAGGAGTGCTTGAAAGAGGCGATCACGATGAGATTCCATGGGAGGAAATGATTTCGATGACCCGAAAGGGGATGAAAAACCAGGACGCACGAAACGTTTGGCGCCTGTTGAATCGCCCCGGTGTGATGCAGGTCTTGCTCGATGGTGAAGAAGACGAGTCCGAGAAATCAATGCTGGTGTCATTTCTGGCCGGATTCTCTACCGGACGGGATAGCAAAAAGCTCCGTCCAGTCATTTTCAGAGTAAGAAAGAACCCGGAAGGCTGGCGGGTGAGTCTCCCCAGCTATTTCGCAAAAGCTGATGAAGATCAATGGGACCATTGGCGCGCGCATCAACGAGAAGTGCATTTCCGGGATGAGGTAAACACCGAACGGATGGCCTCGGTCTATGAAGAGGAGCACGCACCGCGGAGAGCTGTAAATCCTGCTGAGCTTTTGGATCGGGTGGCGAGGGATCTTTTCGATGGGACCATGGAAAAATCCCTGCCTTACCTCTTCCGCGACCCTCCGGAAGAGAACAAAGAAGCTGAGGAAGATCCTGAAGACGAAGAAGTCGCTGATCCGAAAGATGTTCTGATTGATGAGGATGACCTTGATCCTGAAGTAGAGAAGGTGAAGAGATATCGAGAATTCGCGGTGTGGTGGGCCAAGACCTCAGGCAACTTAAAGGGCATCAAAGTTGGAGCTAAAAAGGTTTATCAATCCGGCGATCTGGCCTTAGGTGTCCTCGAGATTCTTCCAAAAAATGGAGGATGGATGCCCGAATACCATTCGATTTGGATGTCCAAAGATGGTGGCGGTTGGTTGATTCTCCCGGGCTTAAAGCGCCCTCTATCCGGTTTACTTCCCGAAGACTTGGAAGATGATCGCGCCAAGCTCTCGGCTGATATCTCGAGAGATCGAGAACAGCTTGAGAAGGAGTTTCTGGAATCGCTCTTTAAACGTGTGAGCGCTTTGAATGACTCCGAAAATGAGGCCCCCTCGGAAGAAGTCGCTTTAAAAATCACGAGGGAATGGCGGAATCTTGTGGTTGGAGGAAATATCCCTGAAATTCTCTCTCGAAGCGCCGTTCGTAAAATGCCGGAGAGTCCGCTGTCTATTTTGAAAAACCTCACTTTTCTTGTTAAGGGGGCGGCGGTTGCAGAAGTTCCCGACCGGGTTCTGGGGAATCATGTCGAAGGGCGGATGAGGGGAATATCGCTCATGGTCGATGGCGGTCGCGGTATCTCGATGGATTGTCCGCTAATGGTTGTTGTGCCCACTGAACAAGGACCACGGGTTCTCATCGACACCGAACTCTATTTAGCAACCAATAAAGGAAAAAAAATGCGTAATGATAACGAAATGGCGAGGCTTAAAGAAAAAATCCCAAAGGAGGATTTTGAATCCTTGGGGAAATTACTGGATTGGCATGAGAAGACGGCTCGGCCTCAGTGGGATAAGTGGAACAACTCTGTAAACGGCCAGCAAGGCAAGTAATGCCTGTCCAGGAAATCGTATCCCGCTTGGAGGCCTCGGTAAGGAGCGTCATGTTGGGACAGGCAAAGGTCGTCCGCCGTGTCCTTTCGACCATGGTGGCTGGAGGTCACGTGTTGCTGGAGGATTTTCCTGGCACTGGAAAAACTACTCTAGCCAAAGCGATTGCCGCGTCGATTGGTGAAAGTGAATTTCAGCGAATTCAGTTCACCCCTGATCTGCTTCCCTCGGACATTCTTGGGGTAAGTATTCTCGATTCCCAACGCTCGGATTTTGAATTTCACCGCGGTCCCATCTTTAGCAATATCCTCCTTGCCGATGAAATTAATCGGGCGTCACCACGGACCCAAAGCGCCCTCTTAGAGGCAATGGCCGAGGGGCAGGTAACCATTGAAGGAAATCGACATGATCTCGAGGAATTGTTTTTTGTGATCGCAACCCAGAATCCCGTAGAGCTACGCGGCACCTACCCATTACCCGAAGCCCAAATGGACCGCTTCGCACTCAAGTGCTCTCTGGGCTATGTCTCTATCGGTGAGGAAATTGGGATTTTACAAGCTCAGGAACAGAAGCACCCTTTGGACAGAACCAAGCCCGTGGTAACAACGGAAGAGATCCTAAAAGTCCGAAAAGCTGTCCGTGAGGTCGGAGTGACTGTGCAACTCCAAGAGTATGTTGTCAGGTTGGTCGCCGCTACCAGAAATCGGCAAGGGGTGAAACTGGCCGCAAGCCCGAGGGCCTCACTCAGTCTTCTTCGCGTCGCGCAGGCCATGACCTTGTTTGAAGGACGTGAGTTTCTTGTGCCCGAAACAGTCCAAGACCTCGCTCCCGACGTGATTGGGCATCGCTTGGTGCTAGAAAGCGATGCCGTCTACTCAGGGTGGTCAGGTGAAGCCGTCGTGCGCGAGATCATCGAAGAGACGGCTGTTCCCGTCTAATCACTTTCCTGAAACGTGATCCAAAAGCGCCTGCGCTGACATGTGGAAGGCTGCTGAGATTTTCGAATCCGAGGGGCTGAGAAGAGCGACCGGTTCACCGCCGTCGCAGCGTTCTCCGATCACTGCTTCAAGTGGTATTTCGCCCAAAAGAGGGACTTTTAAGCGGTCACATTCTTTTTGCGCGCCACCCTTCCCAAAAAGGTGGTACCGCTCGCCTTGATTGCATTCAAAATACGACATGTTTTCAATAAGTCCGAGAATGGGAACGTTAACCTTGGCGAACATCGAGACAGCTTTTCGGGCATCAATCATGGCGACCTCTTGCGGCGTCGTCACGATGACAGCCCCATCGAGAGAAACGGTTTGCACAATGGTTAATTGAATATCACCAGTGCCGGGCGGGAGGTCCAGAATGAGAACATCGAGCTCGCCCCAGGCCACTTGTTTTAGGAATTGCTGCGTGTATCGATTGGCAAGAGGACCTCTGACAATTACAGGTGAGTTGTCGCTCAGGAGGAAGCCCATGGACATCAATTTCAAGCCATGAGCTTCGATGGGAATAATGCGATCTTCAGAGTCGGCATTTGGCTGATGATGGGGGACGCCGAGCATCAAGGGGACTGAGGGACCATAAAGATCGCAGTCACAGAGACCGACTTTGAGGCCTTGTTTCGAAAGCGCGATGGCAAGGTTGCTGGAAACCGTTGACTTTCCAACTCCACCTTTACCTGAACCGACGGCAACAATGCGCTTCACCCCTGGAATGGAAGCGCTCTCGGGAGACCCTGCGATCGCCCCTGGTGCTCCCGGGGGATCTTGAACGTCGATTTCAATCTTCACCTTTTCCGATCCTCCAAAGATGGGGTCGAGCGCTTGATGGCAGTCCTGGAAAATAGTTTGCGGGATTTTTGGATCACGCGTTTGCACCTGAAGCTTCACCGCAGCGATGCCGTTGGCAACCTCAGTGGATTTAACGAGGCCGAAAGAAATGATGTCCCGTGAAAAGCCAGGATACTTCACCTGGGAAAGAGCGTCGCGAAGCGAGTCGTTGGTCATGAATAGACCTTAACCGGACTTTTGCGTCGGGCTAGTATTTCTTCCGCAAGTGTGAGGGGAGTATCCCGAGTTGCTCTCGATATTTAGCGACAGTTCGCCGCGCCACATCGATACCTTGCTCCTTAAGAAGTTTTTCCAATTTGGAATCCGAGAGTGGCTTCGTGTTGTCCTCGTTAGAAACCAAGCCCTGCAAGGCCTCCCGAACACCCTCGTTGGACACATCTTTGCCGTCACTGGTGTGGTAGCCAGTGGCGAAAAACTTGCGCATCTCCATAAGTCCGTGTGGAGTGTCGATATATTTGCCGGCGACAGCTCGTGAGACCGTTGTGGGGTGCACGCCAATCTTTTCGGCAATGTCATTCATCGTCATCGGTTTGAGATGACGAGAGCCATGCTCGAGAAAGGGCGACTGGCGATCGATGATTTCACGAGCGATGGCAAGGATTGTTTCCTGTCGCTGATCGATGGCCTTAATAATTATTCGCCCATCACGGATATTATCACGGAGATAATTTCTCGTCTTGCGATCCCCTGTGGTGTTGGCAAGGAGGTCCTTGTATTCGTCATTGATGCGAAGACGGGGAAGATAACTCCCAGTGAGAGAGGCCTGATATTCTCCAAATCCCAGCTCGGAAATGACGACATCCGGTTGGATGTAGGGGTTTCCTCCGGCGATAAAACGGGAGCCAGGTGATGGATCAAGGGCGCGGATGTGCTCTACTACTTCGGCAATTCTCTCGAGAGAAAGATGAAGAGCTTTTGCAATTTTCGGGAAGTGATTTCGAGCTAACTCATCGAGATGCTCATCGACAATCTCAGCTTCTAGGCCATTCCCCAAACCAAGGTGATCCAACTGGAGAAGCAAGCACTCGCGGAGGTCTCTGGCACCCACCCCGGGAGGGTCGAGCGATTGCACGAGGGCTAACCCGTCTTCGAGACGGTCAAGGGGGACTTGAAGTTTTCCGGCGATATCTTCCAAATCACCATCAAGGTATCCGTGATCAGTAAGATTTCCCACGACGATCTCTGCGTCCGAGCGAATCCCCGAAGGCATCCCACTTTCGCCGATCTGCTCCATCAAGTGTTCCTGCAGTGTCAGCGGAGCGACGATCGAATTGTAGAAATGCTCACGACGTTCAGCGGCGTCATGATCCACGCCCTTGCTCCTACGCTCCATTATTGAGAGCTCCCGAAGGTCGTCTTGATAGGTCTCATGCCAGTCATCGAAGTCATCTTCACTCTCACGCTCATTTTCGACGATTTCATCGAAAGATTCCTTTTCAGTCACGTCTTCCAGCACAGGATTGACTGCCATGGCTTGAGTTAGGAGTTGACTCAACTCGAGGGTGTTTGCCTGAAGAATCTCCAGACTTTGACGCATTTGCGGCGCCAAGGTCTGATGCTGGGAGAGCGATTGGTGCAGGGAGACATCAGCCATCGGTGTGGGGGACTGATACCCTCACGGCCAGCGGTTGTAAACACCGAAGCACAAAACGTGCCATTTGACCCATGAGTTTGATTCATTGATGAAATATTTACCCGAATTGGTTGTTTTTAAGGCACTTTCATTGCTACCAAGACTCCCATGAGCGACACCTCTGAGGCAATGAGATCCAAGATGCAGGAAAAAGGAGTGATGGAGTCCGCCATCAAGGCCTTTGAGCGAGCTAGATCTCTTGTTGAAAAGGGTGGAAAAGGGGAGCTTAGTGAAAAGGAGATTGTTCAGGCTGCGGGAGTTACAGATTATGGGGAACTGGGGAGGCAAACTTCCATGAATCCTGCGCTATTAGCTCAGACCGTCGTCATTAAACTTAATGGAGGACTTGGAACAGGAATGGGGTTGGAGAGGGTGAAGAGCCTTCTCGAAGTTCGTCCCGGAGTCGCCTTTCTGGATTTAATGTCCCGTCAAATCCTATCCCTAAGGAAGGAAACTGGCTCTGATGTTCGCTTTCTCCTCATGAATAGTCAGGCGAGCAGTCAGGATACCCAGGAATATCTCGCTACCAATGTTCCCGAGATCGGCAACCCTGCCCAGTTGGAGTTAATGCAAAATTGGGTTCCAAAACTTCGTCAGGATGACCTTTCGCCCGTGAGCTTTTCTTCAAATACCGACTTGGAATGGTGCCCACCAGGCCACGCCGATGTTTACCCAAGTTTGGAAGGAAGTGGTTGGTTAGACAAACTTCTCGCCGATGGCGTTAAATATGCCTTCATTTCCAATAGCGATAATTTAGGTGCAGTATTAGATGCGACTCTTCTCTCGCACTTTTCAAAAAGCAAGGCACCCTTCCTCATGGAGGTGACCCGGCGCACTGATGCGGATCGTAAAGGAGGGCACTTGGCGACGAGGACAGCGGATGGCCGTCTTGTCTTGCGTGAGCTTGCCCAATGTCCCGCCGAGGATCATGAAAACTTCCAGAACATTGATAAGCATCAGTATTTCAACACCAACAATATTTGGGTCAATCTTGAAACCTTGAAGAGGGTCATGGGTGCCTCGGAAGGCGTTCTGCCTCTTCCCGTAATCGTTAACAAGAAGACGGTTGACCCCCGTGATTCCAAATCTACTCCAGTCTATCAATTGGAACAAGCCATGGGTTCGGCCATTGAGTGCTTCGAGGGCGCCACTGCCGTGAATGTCCCACGTTCTCGCTTCGCGCCCGTGAAGACAACTGGTGATCTATTCGCCTTGCGCTCGGATGCTTATCAAGTCAGTGAAGATGGCCGGGTTCGCCTGGAAAAATCTCGAAATGGAGCGCCTCCAGTAGTCGACCTTTCCGGCGAATACAAACTAGTGGACAGTTTGGTGTCGCTTGGCATCCCTTCATTGATTGATGCTAAAAAAATCTCCGTGAAGGGGCCAATGAGTTTTGAATCAGGGGTCGTTATTAAGGGAGAAGTGAGCTTTGTGAATAACTCCTCCGAGGTGAAAACTATCGCGCCGGGAACATATGAGTCGACTTCAATCTCCTTGTGAGGAAATTGTTTTGTCTTACTTCGGTTTCCTGCTTGTCACCAGATCGACTTTGCTTCATCTCCGCGCCCTCATATGAGTGATATCGAGCTGAACTTGCCATCTCCCGGATACAAAGCCCTCATTTTTGACCTAGATGGAACCTTGGTTGACTCGATGCCCGCACACTTCAAAGCCTGGTCCAAGGCCTTGGCTGACCAGGGGGAGCCCGGCGTGTTTCCGGAAGATATTTTTTACGCCATGGGCGGACGACCAACCCGAGATATTGTTGAGATCATCAATGGGGAGAAAGGGCTTCATCTAGACCCCGACGCCGTAGCGCTCTCGAAAAAGAGACACTACTTGGAGGTTCTTAATTCTGTCGAGCTTCTTGAAGAAGTCGCATCGTTTGCCCGAGAGAATCGGGGAAAGGTTCCCATGGCTGTCGCCAGTGGAGGAAGCCGGGTTGTTGTGGAGAAGACCCTGCAGTCAGTGGGGATTTCCGATTGGTTCGACGAAGTCGTTTCCAGTGACGAAGTAGAAAATGGGAAGCCAGCCCCGGACATCTTCCTCGAAACCGCCTCACGCCTTGGCGTCGCCCCCGAAGACTGCGTCGTCTTCGAAGACGGCCGCGCTGGAATCGCCGGGGCTCGTGCCGCGGGAATGGAAGTGGTCGTAGTGCCGACACACCTTCACCTCGACTAAGCCTTGCGGCGGGCCTGAACAGCAACGGAGAGCGATTCAAGAATTTCCTCGGTAGTCTGCCAATTAATACAAGCGTCGGTAACCGACTGCCCGTAGATCATATTGTCAGAGATCTTTTGATTTCCTTCGACAAGATTGGATTCGATCATCACCGAGGCAATGTCTCTGGCCCCCTTGGCCATTTGTTCACAGAGATCGGCGACGACTTTCGGTTGGTTGCGGTAGTCCTTGTTCGAATTACCGTGAGAGCAATCGACCATGACCTGCTCGGGCAGCCCGGATGTCTTGAGTTGGGCTGTGACTTCCTCGATCGCTTCACGCGAGTAATTAGGGCCGCTTTTTCCGCCGCGAAGGATAAGGTGGCATGCTTTATTACCAGCTGTGGTGACGATGGCGGAGACACCTTGTTTGGTCACGGAGAGAAAATTGTGTGGCTGCTCTGCGGCACCAATGGCATCGAGGGCAATTTGAATGGAACCGCCGGTGCCGTTTTTGAAACCAACTGGCATGGAGAGCCCGGAAGCCAGTTCACGGTGAACCTGAGACTCGGTGGTTCGGGCTCCAATCGCCCCCCAGGCGATCAGGTCAGCGACATATTGTGGCGAGATTGCGTCGAGAAACTCGGTTCCGGCGGGAATGCCCATTTCGGCGAGTTGAAGGAGGAGTTCACGGGCGAAGCGAAGGCCGCGATTGATGTCGAAGGAACCATCGAGATGCGGATCATTGATGAGACCTTTCCAACCCACTGTGGTACGGGGTTTTTCAAAATAGACCCGCATAATGATCTGAAGGTCCTCCTTGTATCGGTCGATGGACGATTTCAGACGCTCGGCATATTCCAGCGCTGCGGAGGGATCGTGGATCGAGCAAGGCCCAATCACCACGAGGAGGCGGTCATCTTCCCCGGAGAGGATCGCTTCCGCCTCCTTTCGGGCCTGATCGACGACGGTTGCCGCTTTTTCGGTCGTTGGAAGATAGTAGGATAACACCGCTGGGGAGATGAGCGGATTGATGCCCGCGATGCGCAGGTCGTCGGTATTGGTCTGGGCCACGGGCGGAGTCTTGACAGTTTTGTGGGAATTTCAAGAGTGGAGGTTTGTCAGCGGGCCTGTTTGGGGACAAATTATCTGCATGTCGAAAAAAAGTCGGAGAAACAAGCCTCCACTGCATCGGGATTTCACTGCGGGAATGGTGCCCGATATTAAATGTGATTTTGTGGGAACGACTGGCGAAAAGGCCGTTGATGAGCGCATTATGAAGCTGGCCCAGAGTGTGAGCGGAGTCTCGGACCCTTGTCTTTTGGCAGAGATGATGACCACGGCGGTGGGAATGGCCCGGGGGACGACGAGCCATGGGGATTTCAAGATGGCTAACCGGGCACTCAAGGAAATGCGAGTCGCTAGTGAGATTTTCCAACCCTTTCGGGGTCGGAGGAAAGTTGCTCTATTTGGCTCTGCTCGAACTGCTCCCGAGGAAAAAGAATACCAAACTGCGGTGAAATTCTCGCGTCGTATGCGGGACGAAGGATTCATGACAATCACCGGAGCCGGACCGGGGATCATGGCAGCCGGTAACGAGGGCGCCACCCGCGAGGATAGCTTCGGACTGAATATCACGCTCCCTTTTGAAGCTGCCGCCAATGAGTTTATTGCCGGCGACCCTAAACTAATTGAGTTCAACTATTTCTTCACCCGAAAACTCGCCTTCGTAAAAGAGGCGGATGCCGCAGTCGGAATGCCAGGCGGGGTGGGGACGATGGATGAGATTTTTGAAGCACTCACCTTGATCCAGACCGGAAAGACCCAGGTTTATCCCATCGTATGCCTCGACGCTCCTGGTGGAACTTACTGGAAATCTTGGATGCAGTTTGTGGAAGAACATCTTTACCGCCTGGGAATGATTTCCGAGTCGGACTTTTCACTCTTCATCGTCACGGATGACATCGAGGTCGCGATTGCCGAAATCGCGAAATTTTACGAAGTCTACCATTCCTACCGTTACGTGGGAGATAAGTTGGTGGTGCGTTTACAACTTCCACTCACAGGTGCGGCGCTCGCAAAGCTCAACGAGGATTTTGTCGACATTATAAAGTCTGGAGAAATTGTGCAGTGCAAGGCTCTTCAAGAGGAAAGGAACGAACCCGATCTGGCAGAGATGCCTCGGATCGTCTTTCGGCATCGTCGTCGTAATTTTGGACGCCTGCGGGAGTTTTTCAACGCCATTAACGAAGCTCAAACCGAAGGTTAATGGCGGCCAAGGAACGAGTGGATTCTCTTCTGGTTTCCCGGGGGCTCTGCGAATCGCGTGAACTCGCCAAGCGCCTTATCATGGCGGGTGAAGTACTCTGCGGAACCGAGCGGGTCAACAAGCCGAGCCAGAAGATCGCGCCGGACGCGGAGCTGACAGTGAAGGAGCGGCCCAAATATGTCGGCCGCGGAGGATTTAAGATCGAGGGTGCGTTGAAGGAATTTGGCATTGATCCAACCGGGTGGATTTGCGCCGATCTGGGCGCTTCGACGGGTGGATTTACCGATTGCCTTCTCCAACACGGAGCGGCCAAGGTACATGCCATCGATGTTGGTACAAATCAACTCGTCTGGAAGCTCAGAAGCGACGAGCGCGTGGTCTCGCGAGAGAAATTCAATGCCCGCAACCTCACCGTCGACGATATTGGAGAACGGGTGAATTTGGTGGTGATGGATCTGTCCTTCATTTCGCTCACCAAGGTCCTCCCCTCGGCATTCTCGATCCTCGAAGAAGGAGGTTCGGTGATCTCCTTGGTAAAACCTCAGTTCGAACTTTCCCGCGAAGAAGTTGGAAAGGGCGGCATTGTTCGAGAGCCGGAGCTGCATCAAAAGTCAGTTGGTAAGATCAGGGAGTTCATCACGAATGAGCTTTGTCGTGAATGGGCCGGATTAATCACCTCTCCCATCACCGGAACCGATGGGAACGTCGAGTTCCTCGCCTGGATGCGATGATTCGGTTCTTGGACTTCAGTTCCAGCCTATCCCGCTGGATTTGTTCGAGCGGTGCACTCCAAACCCCCTAAAAACATTAGTCGAAGGGGGTCTCGACTCATCTAAAGGGAATCTCTACCCTTTGCCAGCAAGCAGTCATGACACCACTTTTTCGTAAAATCCTCGGAATGAACTGGGTCCTCATCCTCACCATGTATGGGCTTCTCATTTTCGGGATTTTTGCGATTGATAGTGCCGCGCGGCACCTTCCCGTACCCGGAGGCGGGGATGGCGGAGATTACTATTCGGGCATGCACAAAGTCTGGATGGGCATTGGAACAGTAATTTACTTCGGAGCCGCCCTAATCGACTACCGGTGGGTCCGATGGTTGGGTGTTCCAATGTATGTCGTCGGACTGGGCCTTACTGCAATGGCGATGGGATCTGATGATGCGGTGCACCGTCTGTCCTTTGGACCGATCAGCTTTCAGCCCGCGCAGGTTGCTATTGCAGCCGGGATTATCGCAATTGCCACTTTGTCGCAGGATCTGCCGAAAATTCACCGAATCATGGGGGCTCCATGGTTCAGGGTTGGCTTGATTGGCGTAATTACGGGGATTCCTTTTTTGATGGTAGTGAAATTAGGTGACATGGGGTCGGCTTTGGTTTGGGTGCCCGTTGCTGTCGTCGCTTTGTTGGTGAGCGGGATTCCTTGGCGCTACCTCACTCTTTTGACTGCCATTGTCATCGGAATAGCGCCCATTGCTTACTTCGTCGTCCTGCCAAGTGTTTCCGAGCGGGGAACCGAGCGAATCGAGATTTATCTGGAAACCTTGAAGGAAGGGCAGGTCGAAAAGACCGATGATACCTGGGCTCCATTTTGGGTTTCGACGGCCATCGGAAAAGCGGGTTGGAAAGGGCTTGGTTGGCGGGCGACCGAGGAAAGGGGGTCTCTCCACGACAAACGCTATATTCCCTGGAAGACCGCACACAACGATTACATCTTTGCCGTGATTGGAGAGGAGCAGGGGTTTCGAGGAGCGCTTCTTCTCGTGACGGCTTTCGCTCTTCTTTTGATTCAGTGCCTTTTTATCGCTTTCTACAGCCGCGACCTCGCTGGGCGGATCATTGTCGGCGGTGTCGTCGGACTCTTCTTTGCCCACCTCTTCGAGAGTATCGGAATGTGTATCCTCCTCACACCGATCACCGGAATCCCGCTTCCACTCGTCAGCTACTCCGGAACCTTTGTCGTGATCTGCATGTTCCTCCTTGGCTTGGTCCAGAGCGTCTGGGTTCACCGGGTGAAGTATATCGAAGTGGAAGTTAAATAGGCCCCGCGACCGAGGACTAACTTCGTCCTCTTAATGATGGACGGATGATTCGAGAGTTGGGATAGTTGTCCAATGAAATGGATGATCCTATTCTTGACGTCACTCTCACTTTCCGCCGGCGAGAGGCTTTTTGATGAAACGAGTTTGAAAGGTTGGAAGGTGCAGAAAGGGGAGGAGAAGTATTGGAAAGTTCGTGATGGGGTGATTGTAGGAGGTTCGATGGCAGAAAAAGTCACCCATAACACCTTTATGACGACGGCGAAACGCTACGGGGATTTTGAACTTCGTCTGAAGGCAAAAGTGGAGGGGCCTCGAGCGAATGCCGGGATTCAGATTCGTAGCGAACGCATCGAAAATCACCATGAGATGATCGGTTACCAAGCGGATATCGGCAAAAACATCTGGGGACGCCTTTATGATGAATCACGCCGTCGCAAGTTCCTAACTGGTTGGGCTAGTAAGGAGGGTCCCAAGGCCGTCAAAGAAGGCTGGAACGACTACAAGATTCGTTGTGAAGGTCCGAGGATCCGTCTTTGGATCAATGGAGTTCTCACCTGCGACTTCACTGAAAAGGACGAAAAGATCCCCTTGAAAGGCTTCATCGCCTTGCAGGCGCATAGCGGTCCGCCGTTTGAGGCTTCATATAAGGACATCGAGATTGAAGAGCTTTAGGCTTTCGCTTCGAACTCCTCTTTCGATTTTTTTCGGGCTTGGGCAACGAAGTGGTTGCACGCCTCTTGGCAGACGAGAGGAATGGCGCTGTTCTCGGCGATATTGTTGACGACACCATTAAAGCGGGAGGCTTCGGAATCATCGAGCGGAGTGTTCTCGTCGAGCTGCCAGAGGATCTTTTTAACGCATTTGTTGGAAGGTCCGCAAACGGACTGAATTAATTCCTGAGCTCCAACATCGGAGACATTGGCGGCGTGACGATACATGCCGGTTTGGCGAGCGAGTTTATCCCGGAGGTTTTGAATGCGGACAGAGCCATCTTTCCAGGCCGCCCAGAGGCCGAGAGATGCGGGATAGAAAAGATCGAGGGCTTGCCTTACCTCACCAGGTGACTGAAGGAGGAGGAGCCAGCCCCCTGGAAGAGACATCTCACCCTTCGTGAAGCGGTAATCACCATCGGGTGTGTAGAGTCCGATCTCTCTGGCTTTATCAGGGTTTGGATGTGCGTTGAGGGATGAGAAATCGGCATCTTCGTCATCAAGATGAACCAAGACAAAAGGGGCGAGATCATGATCAGTTAGGATCTTGATTTGACCAATTTGTTGGAGGCCGCCGGCGAGGGCCTCAGTGAGTTTCTGGGTGAGCGACATGTTGGGCATCGAAGGTTGCGATTTGATCGAGAATTACATCAGCCATGAGAGGCTCGGTACCGATGGCGGCGGAGTAGTAGAGAGTCTTATCCCGAAGCCGGTATGGATTGCGGCGGAAAACTTCTTTTTGGCTGGCGGCTTTACCTTCTTCCTTTTCAAAGCCAAGCATGACGGGAATGTCTTGGTAACTATGTAGACCATCTGCGATAAAGAAAGGAACGACGATAACGTTAGGTGTCTCCGCGAGTTGGTCCCATTCTGAAATGAGGGGTGCTTCTTCCATATAGGTATCTTGCACGGAAGCGAAACGGTTTGCAGGAAGAGTTTGAATGAGTTCCACTTGATCACGAATCGCTTTGGTGGAGTTCTTGTTAAGACCAGTGCCGTGTCCGACAATGAAGAGGGTGGATTCCTCTGGAGGAACTTCAGGCGCAACTTCCTCTGTCCGTTGAAGAATGAGGGATGTCATGGAAGGGTGAATTCCAACCGGGTCACAGTAATGGAGAATTTTACCATGAACCTGAGTCGTTGGACCCGTCAATTCCAACTCGCGGGGAATGACATCCCGGGTAAAATACCCTTCGCTGATAAAGTCGGGGACGATGTAAACCTCCTCGGCATCGATCATGTAGAGAGCCTCGCGCATGGAAGGCTCCTCTTTCCAAAAACAACAATGCACCTCAGCAAAGAGCCCCCGCTTTCGGATCTCTGCGGCATGATCGAAATAAGGTGCCGAGGAATCCGGGTTTTCAGTCGATCCGTGACCCACGATCAATAAAGCTGCCTCCGGCTTAGGGGGGAGCTTTGAAGAAAAATTCATGCCCGCAGTCTACTTTGACTTGCCCAACGCGCAAGCGGGAGTGTGGATAGGGGTGTGCTTTTTCAAAAACTTCTCGTTTGGCGAGATTCCCAGACTCGCCCGGGGCCTGAGAACATGGCAATCGATGAGTGGCTCATGACACATTTGGGAGATGTGCCCATATTGCGACAATACCAATGGTCAGGCAATTGGGTGAGTCTGGGGTATTTTCAAAGTCTTGGGGCAGCGAAGATGATTTTTGGCTCTGCTTTAAAATATGTTCGTCGCTGGACCGGGGGCGGAGTGGTCGATCACCGAAACGATGCCACCTATTCGCTGATGATTCCTTGCTCCGAGCAACTTGCCTCGATAGGAGGATCCGAGAGTTATCGGCAGATTCATGCTGCTCTGGCTCGCTGCCTGCTTGAGCGAGGACATTCCTGTGAACTTGTCTCCCGTGATTCCGCGAACAATTCCGTCGCTTGTTTTGAAAATGCGGTGGAATCGGATTTGCTATGCCAAGGTGAAAAAATCGCCGGGGCAGGCCAACGCAGAACCCGACAGGGAATCCTTCATCAGGGAAGTGTTGCCGTGAAACCCCCTGATCTCACTGAACTGGCGGGATATTTGGCTAAGGAGGTGATTGATTGGACTCCCGAAATCGAGGGAAACCTCAATCCCCGCTACGAAAGTGATGCTTGGACAGATCGGGTGCTCTAAGATGTTGTCAATTGGCCGAAGTGGGGCGATCCTCTGAGCGTCTTGAGTTCACAGACACAAACCCTCCGGCATTTCCTCATCGCTTTCTTCGCGGCGCTGTGGATCCATGTTGGACTGATCTTTGTCTTTATCCTCCTGCTCATCTTCGACATACTGTCCGGGAAAGAAATTGTGAGCGATCAGGCTGAGAAGGAAATACCATCCGAAGATGACGTTTCCGAATTGGTCCTGACGTTCGAAGAGGATCCACCTGTAGAGATCCTTCCCATCGAAGAGGATGAAGAGGCCGCCCCGGAAACTCCCATTCCCGAACCCAACGAAAAATTTGCCCGCACTCGTGACAACCAAATGTCAGACGCTCCGATCAAAGCGGAATTTATTGGAGAGAGGGACACGAGGGCCGCCAGTGACGAGAAGGCCGTCGCCGGGAAGCGTAAATCAGTCGCCCTCTCCGGCGAACTAAAGGAAAGGAAGGACAATCAAACTTTCAACTCAACCTTCTCAGATGGTGACGCCACCGGAAATAAAACGTCCAGGATCAATGCCGAGGAGATCGATGCCGGCAAGGATCAAAAGACCGAGGATTCAAGCGAAGCGTCGAGCAAGGAAATGACGCCGAAGAAAGAGCTCGTTTCGAAAGATAAGACGGAGGACTTTGTCGATTTGGATGGGGTGGCCAAGATCATCGAGGACGCAATGGAGAGAGACAAGAAGGCGGCGAACACCAACTCCCAAATAAAGCCAGTAGTTAAAGTTGCTGAGAAGAAAAAGGCTGCCAGTCGCGATGGTGGATTCAACAGCCAAACGTCGAAGACGATGGTGAAAGGTGTCCTGAGCGCGAGGGGCATCGGCGCACTCGACGTCAAGAATTCCGCGGTCGGCACCTACGGATCCCATATTTTCAAGGAAATCGAACGCGAGTGGCAGATGGGGAATTACAAGTATCGATCCCTGATCTCGCCGGGTCAAATCACCCTATATTTCGTGGTAAACAAGAAAGGACAGGTGTTCAGGCAACGACAGGTGGAAATGAGAGGAGCCTCCGGGATCCAGTGGGGGATTGTCTTGAATTCTGTAACCTCCGCGAAAATCCCGCCCATGTCCAAGGATGTAATCAAAGAACTCGGGGGCGAAGACCTCGAACTCACCATGGGCTTCACCTACAATTAATCTTATCATGAACTTCTCCGAGGCACTCACGACGACCTGGAAATTTTTCAGCGAAGGAGGCATCTTTATGCTCTTCCTTGCGCTCTGCTCATTGGTTGCGATCACTGTAATCATCATGAAATTCCTTTCCTTGAAAAGAGAACAAATCCTTCCACGACAACTCGAAAGTGAGGTCGAGAATTTTGAAGAACATCTCGAAAAAGACACCTTGGGCGAACTGCAAACAGAATTTGAACGCGGCGAGAATGCCTTGGCCCGGCTTTGCACCGTTGCCATCAGCAATGCCGGACGCACTCAGGGTGAAGTGCAGGAAGCGGTGCAGTCCTCTGCCCGAGAAGAAATTGTCCGGATGAATTCGGGGATGCCGGTGCTCGATGTCATTATCACCATCGCTCCCTTGCTTGGACTTCTCGGAACCACCAGCGGACTCATGACTGTCTTCGGAGACCTTGATGACAAGGACACCATTAGCCGGGGAATCGCCGTCGCTCTGAGCACCACGATTGTCGGTCTCGCCATCGCGGTTCCCGCGGTGATCGCCCAGAGTTACTTCACCCGACGTATCGAAACGATGGCGGCCAGGCTGGAAGTCCTTTTGGGGAAAGTGGTTTCAGCTTGTCACCAGCATGTCTTTTTCCGCGATAAGTAAACAACAGGCCTGTGGAATTCTATCGTCCAAAAAAGAAGTCGCCGATGGTGCCGATCGTTTCCTTGATCGACATTCTCGTCACCTTGCTTTTTTTTCTGATCGTCACGATGCGTAATTTTGAAAAGAAGGAAACGAAGATCCCGCGACCCGAAATCAAGGTTAGCCTACCCACCGCTAATTCTCTGAAAGTGGAAACCGTTACCGCCCAGCGAACAGTACTCTCTCTTAGTCCAACCGGTGAGGCCGAAATTGATGGGCTAAGAGTTCCCGAAGGGTTTCTCAAAGAATACCTGGTGGGAAACCGTGACAATCGTCCCGGCCTCAAGCTCGCTTTGCGAGCCGATGAAGGCTGCCCGTGGGGGGAGGTCCTTGCAGCTCACAGCGCGGCATTGCAAGCAGGTTATGGCGACGACGAAATCATTTACCGAGTAAAGAAACCTCAACCAGTTGAAGAGACGTCCAATGATCCTTGAAATCACGCAATACGGAAACCCCATCCTTCGTAAGAAATGCCGACCGGTCACCGAAGTGACGGATGAAATCAAAAAGCTGGCAGATGACATGGTGGAAACCATGGTCAGCGCCCAAGGCGTGGGCTTGGCCGCACCGCAAATTGACCGGGATCTCCAACTGGCCATCGTCGACGTCTCGCATGACCCGGAATGCATCAGCTATCTGCGGGTCGACGGGGAGGATACCACTCTCGAGGACCTCATGCCACTCACCTTTATCAATCCGGAGCTTGAATTCGGTTCCGATAAGGAGGCTTCAACGGAGGGCTGTCTCAGCATCGATGGGATCAACGCACCGGTAAAACGCCCTATCGAAGTCAAAGCCACCCTCGAATTACTCGACGGCCGTACTATTGTAGTGGAGACCGACGGATTACTTTCCCGCGCGATCCAACATGAAACCGACCATCTTAACGGGATTCTATTCACCGACCGTCTTTCGACAGGTTCCAAGGTTTCCATCCGTAGAAAACTCAAACGTCTGATTCACAAAGACCGCCACTAATCTCGCGTCATGTCCAACGATCCATCCAACTCCGATGCTCCTTTTGGGGAGGTCAATCTCCCCAAAAAGAAACAATCCCCCTTCACAACGGCTTCCACCCCCAAGGTAGGGTCGAAGGCCGCTGCAGCTGCGGCAAGCGTTCGTGCCAATCTTATGGAACCTGACGAGGACTTCGCTGCGCCCCCGGTGCAGCGCTTGAAAACACCGGAACAAGTCGCCAATGAGCCTTTGGGAGATCTCCCTGACATCGATGACTTCTCCGCGCCCCCCAAGAGTCTGACTCTCCCCACTCCCGGGGGCGAGATCCCGCAGTTAGTTTTGAAAGCGATTTTCGGCGTATCTGAGGAAATGGACCGGAATGAGATCCTTCGCAGGGCCAGGGCGCTACCGAATATCAAGAGTGTCAACCTGGTAGGACGGGCTGAATGTGAGGCCATAGCAGTCCTTCAAAAAAGCATCGGAGCCCTAGGCCTGGGGGATGAACCACTCACGCTTCGCGTTGGGGATAGTGATATCAATTTCATCAAGGAAGAAGGCGTCACCTTGGCTGTGCTCACCAACGGAGGATACGCTGCCGGAATTCGAGAAACCCTCATTATCGTGGCTCGCGAATTAGCTCGTTTGGTTTGAGTCAAGCTTGAGCGATGGAGAAGTGGCTCGTCCGCATTGATGTTGGTGGAACCTTCACCGATGGATGGGCACAGTCGCCGGAGGGTGATGAATTTCGCTGCAAGCTTCTTTCCTCGGGAATCATTCGCACTCGGGTCGCAGGTCACGATGGAAATTGGATTGATTGCGAGCGTCCGCTTTCCGGGCACTCTACAGGGCTCGAGGGGTTCACCTTGAAATCTGGCGGCCTCGTTCTGGACAGCAATCCTTTCCAAGGAAGATTGAAGCTCGATCGAAGTGCCTCCATCGGAGAAACCCTCGAGCTCGTCAGCGCAGAAGATGCACCATTGGTCGCTGCAAGGATTCTGACTGGAACAGCTGTCGGGAAAACATTTCCCGAAATGGACCTGCGGGTCGCCACGACGCGGGGTACTAATGCCCTGCTCGAAGGCAAAGGGGAACCGGTAACCTTGATCACGAATCAAGGATTTGAATCACTACTGGAAATCAGGGATCAACGAAGGCCGGACCTTTTCGAATTGGCACCAGCTCCCAGGATCCCGGTAATCAAAGAAGTGATCGGGATTCCAGGACGACTTGATCGAAAAAGTGGTGAATTGGAAGGTCTCGAGTTGAATTCTCTCGAATCAATAGGTGCCTCCAATGTGGCCCTCGCACTCATCAATGCCGATGCCGCTCCTGCTCATGAAAAGATGGTAGCCGAAGAGTTACGTCAACGGGGAATTGACGTGAGTGCCTCTCACGAGATCGCTCCGGTCATTCGCTTCTGGCCTCGCACCGAGACAGCAGTAGCCAATGCCTACCTCACTCCCGTAATGAGTGCTTTCATCAGAGAGCTCTGCAAGGCACTCCCAGAGACACCGCTTTCATTATTGTCGAGTGCCGGCCAGCTGAGGGAGGCGGGTGAATTTCGTCCCATCGACAGCCTCCTAAGTGGCCCGGCTGGAGGGGTTGCGGGAGCATTGGCCTTGGCCCGATCTGCAGGGCTCGATCAAGTGCTTACCTTTGACATGGGCGGAACCTCCACTGATGTCGCAAGAATAGCAGGAGAGCCGGGTTATCGCTACGAACAGGAAATCGGCCCTGTCAGGGTGCTTGCGCCCGCTGTAAGTATCGAGACCGTCGCCGCGGGTGGCGGATCGATATGCCAGTGGCGCAACGATGGGCTTGAAGTGGGGCCCGAAAGCGCTGGATCAGACCCTGGACCAGCCTGCTATGGACGTGGCGGCCCCTTAACCGTGACCGATGTAAACCTCCTGCTTGGTCTCATGGATGAATCGAAGGCCGGGATCCCCATTAACCGACAGGCCGCTCAAGATCGACTGGATGAACTCACTTCGAAGGTCGGAGATCATATCGATCAAAAGGAGCTTCTCAAAGGCTTACGACAGATTGCCATCGAACACATGGCAGAGGCACTTCGCCAAGTCTCAACCCGCGATGGCTACGATTGTCGTGATCATGCCTTGATCGCATTCGGAGGAGCCGGACCCCAACATGCCTGTGCTCTCGCCGAAGAGCTTGATATTCGCCGTATTTTAATTCCCTCTGACGCCGGACTCTTGAGCGCCTGGGGATTGCATCAGGCCGGAAATCGCGAATTGCGGACCAAACAAATTCTCAAGCCGCTCGACGATTTCCAAATAATCTTCCCGTCGATGATCGAAGAATTAGGGGAGGGTGGGACCATCGCGCGATGCCTGCACGAACTCCGTTTGGAGGGCCAGGATTCCTGCCTTGAGATAGAAACTGAGCCCGATTGTTCTTTCGCAGAATTGGTCACGCTATTTGAAACCCGCTATCGCCTCCTCAATGGAGATACCCGTCCACCAGAACGAAAGATTGAGTGGGTCACCGCCCGCGTCGAGTTGACCGGAGAAAGCCCGGAGATCCCCCGGGAACAGTTTGATGAAGGATGCCTCTTTGAGGAAGACGCCCTGGAACAAGATGCCTTCTCCACCATGGTGATTGAAGCCGGATGGAGAAAGCGTCAGGGTTCCCGAGGTTCAATTTTGCTCCAGCAAGAGGCGATTCAGGAAACCCAACCCAAAAACATCTTAGCCGTTGAAGAAGAGCTATATCGTCGTCGATTTGAAAGCGTTGTCAAAGAGATGGGGATTCTTCTGAAGCGAACCGCACTCTCCACAAACATTAAAGAACGATTGGATTACTCCTGTGCCTTACTGGATGCCAGGGGCTTTCTGGTGGTCAATGCTCCGCACATTCCGGTACACTTGGGAGCACTGGGTATGTGTGTGCGGGAGGTGTCGAAAACGCATCAATGGGCCGCGCACGAAACCATCGTGGTAAATCATCCCGGCTTTGGCGGATCACATCTGCCCGATGTCACGGTAATTAGCCCGATCTTCGTTCAGGAAACGCTCATCGGCTTCGTTGCCAACCGCGCTCATCATGCTGAAATCGGCGGGAAAACTCCCGGCTCCATGCCGCCTGATGCACGCTGTCTGGCGGAAGAAGGAATTGTGATTCCTCCAACCCTTTATTCTGAAATTGGCGAGGGTTTTTTTGCGGAGTCCAGAACACCGTCGGACAACGAAGCTGATTTGGCAGCTCAGGACAGCGCAAACCAATTCGCGGTCAAGGCAATGCAAAAATTGGCGCTTACCGGAGATCTCTCTGGATACATGAAATCGCTCTATCAACGCTCCGCTGCGATTCTTCGCCAAAGTCTGACTGGACTGAAAAAGTGTTCAGCCGAAGACCAACTCGACGACGGATCAGTAATCAAAGTCGTAATTTTCAGCGGCGAAAAACTAACCGTTGATTTTAGCGGCTCCGCGTCGACTCATCCTAGTAATCTCAACGCAACCCCGGCCATCGTGCGCAGTGCGGTATTGTATGCACTCAGACTTTGGGTCGGGGAGGATCTACCACTCAACGAGGGCTTGTTGGAGTCAGTTGATATCATCACGGAGGAGGGGATTTTGAACCCACCGCTCATCAGCGATCCCGAAAGCTGCCCTGCCGTAGTAGGAGGAAATGTCGAAACCAGCCAGCGCATCGTTGATGTGTTGCTATCCGCACTTGGCATCCAGGCCAATGGACAGGGAACGATGAACAATTTCCTTTTCGGCAACGAACGGTTTGGCTTCTACGAAACGATGGGCGGTGGTGCGGGAGCTGGTCCCGGGTGGGATGGGCGAAGCGCCTGTCACGTCCACATGAGCAATACCGCCATTACTGATGTCGAAATTCTTGAAGAGCGGTATCCTGTTCGCGTCCGGGAATTCGGAATCAGGGAAAATTCCGGGGGGGCAGGGACTTGGCGGGGCGGTGACGGCTTGATCAGGGAAGTCGAGTTTCTCGAGAAAATGACCGTTTCATTGCTCACCCAACGACGAACAAAAAAACCGCTTCCCAATGGGCAATCAGGAAAACAAATGATCTTCCGAAACGATAAGTGGGATGAGCTTCCCGGAGTTTGCTCGGTTAAAGTGGAGCCCGGTGACCGCATTCGAATCGAGACCCCCGGCGGGGGTGGATGGTCTTAAGCTTTTCTCCGTCTTGCCAGTGGCCCGGAACAAGCTATAGTCCCCCCATGACTACCGAAAAACCTCAGATTACCGCCTACCTGAAAACCTTTTGTGGCTGGAGCGAGGGCGTGCGCGCTATCATGCGTAAGTATGAGCTTTCTTTCGAAGAAAAGGACATCATCAAGAACCCCGCCTTCCGCTGGGAAATGGAGCAAAAGACCGGCCAGCCACTTTCTCCCTGCGTTGAAGTGAATGGCGAGATGCTTCCCGATGTCAGCGGAGAAGAAGTTGAAGCATTCCTTCTTGAAAAAGGCCTTGTGCTGGCCAGTGAAGCCGAACCCGACGCGCCCATCGATTCATCTTGCTCGCCCGAGCAACACGAACGGCAGGCCCAGGCTGATGCCGAGGCAAAAGGCCAACCGGGCAAAATCGTTTTCCTCGACTGATTTTTTGAATCGAGTTCAGTTCAAAAAGAAGAGCACCGCAGATTTTCACTGCGGTGCTTTTTTATGATATCTGTCTGAGAACAGCCTAGCCTTCCAGTTGTCCAACCGAGGCCTTCTTCGCAGGAGAAACCGCAGCTTCCAGGTTTGCATCAAGAAGCTCCTGGCGCAAGTTGCTGCCGCGGGCTTTACTCCAGAGGAAAACAACGGGAGCGGCGATAAAAATCGAGGAATAGGTTCCTACGATCACGCCGACCATAATCGCGAAGGAAAAGTCCTTCAAGGCAGCTCCACCGAAGATAAAGAGCACAAGGACGGCGACAAAGGTCGTGACCGAGGTCAGGATGGTTCGTGAGAGCGTTGCGTTGATGGCGATGTTCATGACATCCTTAATGTCGCCTCGCTTCGAGCGGAGAGTTTCTCGAATCCGGTCGAAGACCACAATGGTATCGTTAATGGAATAACCGGCGATGGTCAGAAAGGCACCCACGTGAATAAGAGAAAGCTCCGTGCCCCAGATGACCACGACTCCGATACAAATAATGATATCGTGGAAGAGGGCGGCAAAGGCGCCGATCGCAAAGGAGAATTCGAAACGAAGACTAATGTAGAGCAGCACCGCCACCAAGCCAAACAGGAGCGCGTAAATTGAATTCTTCAGGAACTCGCTACCGAGGGCAGCGTCGATGGTTTCGTTGGTGATCTCGATTTTAAAGCTATCTCCGTCTTTTTCACCGAAGAGCGCGATGTCCTTGCGAAGTTCATCTTCAATCATCTCCAGATCCTTGCTGTCACACTTCACCGTAATGACACCGCCATCACCATTCGGAACGGTCTCCAATTGGGCAATGGCATTCTTGGTAAGAGTAAGATCTCGGTAGGACTCCCGAACTTCTTCAGCCGTGACCTCCTGATCTTTTTCGAGCTGAATTGTAATGATGCTACCACCGAGAAAGTCAATTCCCAGGGATGAATCACGCTTGGTTCCAACTGTGATGAGTGAACCAATGACGAGAAGAGCCGAGAGTAGGAAGGCTACTTTCCGCTTATCCATGAAATTGATCGTCCTCTCAGGAATGAGGTTGAGGAAAGAGAGCTTCTTTATCTTGCCCCCCTTGTTCCCCCAGAAAAAGAACACGCGTGTCACCAACAAAGCGGCAAACATTGAGGAAAGAATTCCAATCGTCAGCGTGATGGCAAAACCTTTCATTTGGTCAGACGCACGCCAGAGCAAAATGAGAGCCGTTAGCAGCGTGGTGATGTTGGCGTCGAAGATCGCGGTAAAGGCTTTTTCGTAGGCCGCCTTGAGCGCGTTCCCCAGCGATTTGCCGCCGGACATCTCTTCCCGTAATCGTTCGTAAATGAGAACGTTGGCGTCAACCGCGACACCAATTGTCAAAATGATTCCCGCAATCCCAGGGAGAGTAAAGGTCGCTCCAAACATCGCCATGGCTCCGAAAAGAATGAGGATATTCACACAGAGTCCAGCCAGTGCGACAATTCCAGCGAAGCGATAATAAATGAGGACGAAGATAAGAGTCAGAATAAGACCGGCAATGGCTGCGGTGATACCCTGACGGACGACGTCTGCTCCGTAGCGTGGTGTCACCGTGCGCTCGGAGAGAATCTTCAAGCTGTTACGAAGCGGGTTATTGAGCGCGAATACGATCTGGCGAACCTCTTCTTGTCCATCAAGCCCTGAGATCACAAAATTGCGGCTGAGGTTTGCTTGAACGGTCGGAGCAATCAATCCTTCCCCGTCGAGAACGATGGCCATCCGGTCCACTCCTTTGGTCATTTGTTCTGTGACGTTGCGGACCCGCTTTCCGCCGTCCGAAGTCAGCAAGACACTCAAGACGCCGTATTGTCCCGGGACCGCGCTGGCGGTCTGAACCTTGTCACCGCCAACGATATTACGGCGGGAGAGTAACTCGGGCCGCTCACCAATCTTCTTGTTATCATCATCCAGGATGGGGAAGGTGTAGAGCTTGAAGCCCGGAGGAGCTGCCTCTCCGGCTTTGATCTGAGGAGCCAGAGAGCGGCTTTGAGGATGCACTTCTTTCAGCTCAAGCTTGGCTGTCCGTTCGATGATATCGCGCACCCGGTCACTGTCACCGGGTTCGATACCGGGCATTTCGATGATGATCCGATTTTCACCAAGTGGCTGCATGAGATTATCGGCAAGTCCACTCCCGTTGAGGCGATCTGAGAGAGTCGAAATCACCTGTTGCACCGCCTCTTCGCTAACCGGAAGTTCTTTCCCCTCCTCGTTGGTCGATGGCTGAATCTCCACGATAAAGGAGGATCCACCTACAAGATCGATTCCACCTTTGAGTTTCTTGCTGGGCGGATAAATCGCGGCGACACAGAGGAGGATCACTAGGGCGATGGCACCAGTTCCAACGTTACGCTTTCGACGGTCAATTTCGGTGGCAACATACCAGAAGATGAGACCGACGATGGAGATGCCTGCTAGAACGACGATGAGTGGGCTGTGGGATAGGTCCATGGGAATTGCGGAAAGATATTGGGAAGTTTTTTAAGGCCGACCTGAATAGTGTCGGCTGAGTGCCCTGGAGCGGGCGGAATAATTAGAAGAGAAATAGAGATTAGTCTTTGGGGGAGGCTTCCTCAGAGGGAGTTTCCTCGGCGCTCTTAGAATCCTTGCCGGCTTTGTTCACTACTTGGATCGAGGGTTTTTCGAATTTCATAAGCGCACCCTCAGAGGTCACCTTGAGGGTGACGGTCTTATCGGAAACGTGGTGCACCAGTCCGTGAATGCCTCCGGTGGTAATGACTTTGTCGCCTTTTTTAATCGACGCGATTCGCGCCTCCAGCTCCTTGCGGGCCTTGGTTTGCGGGCGAATCAAGATGAAATAAAAGATGATCAGGATCAGGATCATCGGCATAAATGCTCCGAATCCGGAAGGCTCGGCGGCAGCGAGGAGATGGTAGGTGTTCATATGATGTGGAGAGAGGCGTTCAATTTGGGGTCTTCGTGCGACCAGCAGTGAAGGGGAGGTAGAAATCAGGATTACTTCTGAAAAGCAATTCTAAACCGCGAGTTTTCAATGATTTGGCTTCGATTTCTTCGCTGTGTAACGGGAGACGAAGTCGCTTTGGAACTCCCGAAAGCACCCTTGCTCAATGGCGGAGCGTGTATTCTCCATTAATTTAAGGTAGAAATGAAGGTTGTGAAAAGAGAGAACCCTTTGAGCGATAACCTCTCCCGCGCGAAAGCTATGACGAAGAAAGGCTTTCGAAAAACGGGCCACGTGGGGGTGGGCGTCCTCGCTGAGCGGGGAGATGTCGAATTCAAACTCTTTGTTCTTAATGTGAATCGGCCCATCGGGGGTGAAAGCCTGCCCGTGGCGGGCGCATCGGGTCGGATGAACACAATCGAACATATCGACGCCCTGTCCGATCATTTCAAGGAGCTGGATCGGGGTGCCCAGTCCCATGGCGTAGCGCGGTTTGTTCTGAGGCAGAAATGGCTCGGCATTCTGAATCGCAGCGAACATCTCCTCTTCGGGTTCGCCCACGGAGACACCACCGATGGCATATCCGTCGAAATCGAGATCAACAAGGGCTCTCGCGGACTTTTCCCGAAGATCTGGATAGACGCTCCCTTGCACAATTCCGAAATGTAGCTGCCGTCCCTCGCCGCTGGTCGGTTTATGTTCCTCAATCCAGGTCTTGCAGCGCTTGGCCCAGCGGTTGGTGAGGCCCGTCGATTCCTCGGCATACTTCCGCTCGCACGGGTAGGGAGGGCACTCGTCGAAAAGCATCGCAATGTCGGAACCGAAGGTCGCTTGAATCTCCATGCTCTTCTCGGGACTCAGCATCATCTTGGAACCATCGAGGTGGCTGCGAAATTCCACGCCGGCTTCGGTAATCTTACGAATCTTGGAAAGGGACCAGACCTGAAAGCCACCCGAGTCCGTGAGCATCGGACCGTCCCAAGTCGTAAAGCCGTGAAGTCCGCCGAGTTTCGCGATCACCTCAGTTCCGGGTCGCAACCAGAGGTGATAAGTGTTTCCCAGAATGATCTGAGCGTCCATTGCATGAAGGTCCTCCGGATGGAGCGTCTTGACCGAGCCCTGTGTGCCGACGGGCATAAAGATAGGGGTTTCGATTACGCCGTGCGGCGTGGTGAGCCGTCCCCGGCGGGCCTTGCAGTCAGGATCTGTAGAAAGAAGTTCAAACATCAGTGCTGGCGGTCTTGGTAGCCCAGCTGAACGAAATTGAACATGGCTTTTCCTCTCAAATCGCGAAGAACGGTGGTTCTTGGCTTTAAGTCTCCAGGAGATTGAAAAACTTGGACAAGATCACAACCAATCGCATAGGGGAGAGCTGATCAATGACTTGCAGGACCGGCACCACCTATTTGGGGGGCCTCTTTGCTTTTCGAGCAAGAGTGGAACAGTTCAAACTCAATTCTTACCCTGAGAAGGAGATTGATTGAATTATTGGCTGGGCACGAAGAAAAATCATTCAAAAGTGAAAGTTATTCACATTACCTATCCCAATTAACGCTTGCTCCACATGGGGGGCTGGAATAGCCATTCAGGTGGGCCAAGTCGGTCTCAAACCACACTTAACTTATGGCGATCTCACGCGCGCTCCTGTCTGTCTCCGATAAATCTGGATTAGTTGATTTTGCGAAGTCCCTGCATGAAGAACATGGGGTTGAACTTCTCTCGACCGGAGGCACGGCCGCCGCAATCCGCGAGGCTGGAATTCCCGTCACCGATGTTGCGGAATATACAGGGGCGCCCGAGCTTTTTGAAGGCCGCCTTAAGACGCTTCATCCGAAGGTTCACGGAGGACTCTTGCAACGTCGTGACAGTGACGATCACATTTCTCAGGCCCGCAAACATGACATTCCCACCATCGATCTCGTCGTCGTAAATTTGTATCCCTTCGAGCAAACAGTCGCCAAAGAAGGCGTCACCCTGGAAGAGGCGATCGAGAATATCGACATCGGTGGGCCGTCGATGCTGCGTAGTGCTTCGAAGAATTATTCCGCGGTTACCGTGATAACGGATCCCGAGGATTACACCCGCGTGCTCACTGAAATGGGCGAGCATGAAGGGGACACCACGCTTCGTCTTCGCGAAGAGCTGGCAATTAAAGTTTTCCGACGTACCGCCGATTACGATGGCGCGATTTCCAACTTCCTTGGCAAATGTGATCAAGGCACAGCTTGCAATGTTTCCATCAATCATCCACTCGATCGTGAGTTGCGCTACGGGGACAATCCGCACCAAGCATCCCGCCTTTACGGGAATTTTTCAGAATGCTTCACACAACTTCAGGGGAAGGAATTAAGCTACACCAACATCCTTGATATCGAAGCGGCTGCTGACCTCATCCTCGACTACCGGCGTCCAACGGTAGGAATCCTCAAGCACACCAATCCTTGCGGAGTGGGGCAAGATGAAGACCTCCGCGTAGCCTGGCAGAAGGCATTTGAAACCGACCGTCAGGCTCCATTCGGCGGCGTGATTGTTTGCAATCGTCCCATCACCGAAGACCTCGCACGGGTCATTTCAGAAATCTTTACCGACGTCATCATCGCGCCTGATTACGAGCCCGACGCCCGGGCTATTTTGCAGAAGAAGAAAAACTTACGCCTCATGAAGCTCGAGGAGGGCTACGAGAATCATCGCAAGGCGCCGATCATACGTTCGTCGCCGGGTGGCCTCATGGTAATGGATAAAGACCACACCGTGATGGGTCTGGAGGATCTTGAATCCAAAGTGGTCACCAAACGTCCGCCGTCCGAAGCAGAAATGATGGCGATGCGCTTTGCTTGGCGCGTGGTGAAGCACGTGAAATCCAACGCGATTGTCTTTGGCTCAACTGATCGCACCTTGGGAATCGGAGCCGGACAAATGAGCCGGATTGATTCCTCGCGGATCGCCGTTTGGAAAGCAGAGGAAGCGGGACTTTCGCTCAAAGGGAGCGTCATCGCGTCAGACGCCATGTTCCCATTTGCCGACGGCCTTGATGCTGCGATTAAAGCGGGAGCGACAGCGTGTATTCAACCCGGAGGCTCTATCCGTGATGAGGAAGTGATCGCCGCAGCAGACGCAGCTGGAATCGCGATGGTCTTCACGGGCCACCGCCACTTTAAGCATTAAATTCAGCCATGTCCTTGCTTCTCGGCGTCAATATTGACCACGTAGCCACGCTGCGGCAGGCCCGATATGCTTTGAATCCCGATGCGATCATCGTGGAACCGTCGGTTTTAGAGGCTGCGTCGGAAGCAAAGGCGGGTGGGGCGGACTCCATTACGATCCACGTCCGGGAGGACCGCCGACACATGCAGGACGCCGACGCGTGGGAAATCCGACGTGAAATCGACCTTCCGCTGAATCTCGAAATGGCGAACACCCGAGAAATGCGTGATTTCGCCTGCGAGCTCAAGCCGGACTTCGTATGCATTGTTCCAGAGAGCCGCGAGGAAATCACGACTGAGGGCGGGCTCAATGTCACGGGGCATCTTGAGTCGCTTAGGGAAACAATTTCAATCGTTCAGGCAGCCGGGATCAAGGTGAGTCTGTTTATCGATCCCGAACCGGGTCAAATCCGCGCGAGCGCTCAATTGGGAGCCGAAATGATTGAATTACACACCGGAGCTTTTGCCTTGAGCTCCGGTGAGGAGCACCTGGCCGAACTTAGGCGACTCCAAAGCGGAGCAGAACTCGGAAACTCACTTGGATTACAAGTAAATGCAGGGCACGGCATTCATCTTGAAAATCTTAATGAAGTTTTTACCGTAAAATACTTAAAAGAACTCAACGTCGGTCACACCTTAGTATCCAAGGCGATTTTCATTGGAATTCGTGCAGCAGTGCAAGAGATGCGAGACGCTATGGATAAGTATCCGGGACCCAACGAATAAAATGAAGGTGATCGGAATCGGCATTGATGTGGTGGAAGTCGATCGGATAAAGTCGTCGATCGAGGGGTTTTCGGAACGCTTCCTGAATCGCGTATTCACAAAGTCAGAGCGGGAATACTGTCAGAAACAAAAGATGCCTGAATTACATCTGGCGGCCAGGTTCGCCGCAAAAGAGGCGATCGCGAAGGCATTTGGGACCGGAATCGGAAAAGAAGTTGGCTGGTTGGACATGGAGATCCTGAGAAAAGAATCAGGGGAGCCCGAAGTTCAGTTGCGCGGAGACGCGAGAGAATACGCTGAGCAACGCGGAGTTGACCAAATAATGGTTAGCTTGACACACGCCAAACAATATGCGGCCGCGAACGCAGTGATTTTGGGAGCTTGAGCGATTAACCGGGGCACAGCCCACTCAAGCACTCCGCATTACATATATTGTGTGAAGTTATTTAAAGGGTGGGAATATTGGGGTTTTGCAGGAAAATACTCAGACATCCCTTAAGTTCGCGCTTTTCCGATTGAACCTCTTCACTCAGTCTCCCGACCGTGTCAGAGGAATTGTCAAAAATCCTGGGAAATGCTGAATCGGCAATCGCCGACCGTGATAGCAAATTGACGCGTTCTCTTTGTGAAAGTCTTCATCCAGCCGACTTGGCTGAGCTCTACGAGGACCAAGACGCAGGAACCCGTCGCTTCCTGGTCGATACGCTCGGTAGCGAGGCTTTCACCGAAGTTCTTGCGGAAATCCCTGATACTCTTGTTGAGGAAACGCTCGATCAGTTCCAGCCCGACGAACAACGGGAAATGCTCGAGGCAATCCCTGACGATGACCTAGTCGATATTCTCCAGGACGTAAGCGAATCCAAGCGAAAGGATTTCATCGAGTTGCTCGACGAGGAGCAACAAGACAACACCCGCACACTTTTGCGCTACGGCGAAGACACCGCTGGTGGCCGAATGACGACTCAGGTTGCCAGGATTCGCGAAACCATGACGGTTAAGGATGCCATCGACCATTTACGGCCCGATCTTGAATCCACTGAGACCATGGCCCGGATTTTTGTGATCGATGAAAATGAGCGGCTCATCGGTAAAATTCGCCTCCGCGATTTAGCCTTCAATCCTTGGAACACCCTCATTCGTGATGTCCTAACCGAAGACGACCAAAGAATTCTCGCGTCAGCCGATCAGGAAGAAGCGGCCAACATGCTTTCTCGTTACGACCTCGTTTTACTGCCTGTCGTTGATGAATCGAACCGACTTCTCGGCGTGATCACCGCTGATGATGCGATTGAGATTATCGAGGAGGAATCCACCGAGGACATGGAGAAAGCTGCCGGAATTTCTGGAGAGCAATCAGAAGAGAGTTACTTAAATACAGCTCTTTACACACATTTTCGCCGCCGTGCCGGTTGGCTCTTAATCCTGGCGCTTTTGGCCATTCTCTCGGGATTTGTCATGATGCGTTTCGAACAGACCCTGATCGACGTCTATCTTCTATCCCTGTTCCTCCCCATGGTCGTGGCGGCTGGCGGAAATACCGGTGGTCAGGCCTCAACGATGGTGATTCGTGCCATGGCCCTCGGTGAACTCGACCGCGAAGACACCGGACGCGTCATCTGGAAAGAATTGCGTTTAGGAATTCTCTTGGGTGGACTTTTGGCGGCGTTTATCGGAATCGTAGCCGTTTTCGGACCGCCTGTCTTTGGTTTTAGTCTACCCGGCGATATTAGCTTTGCGAAATTTGGACTTACCGTGGCGATTGCTCTCGGCGCACAAGTTGCAACCTCGACGGTGATTGGCGCGATTCTGCCGATTGGAGCGCGCTCTATTAAACTCGATCCCGCCGTCATTGCAGCGCCCGCCATTACTACCGCGGTAGATGTCTCAGGAATGGTGATTTATTTCACCGTCGCGCGCAGTATTCTAAGTCTCTAATCCCATGAAATTAACACTGATATTAGCACTAAGCGTCGCGAGCAGCTTCGCACACGAAGGTCATCTGAACGATGCCGCCGACGATATGGAGAATGCCGCAACGGGATTTCTCTCCACTTTAAATGCCGCTCAAAAGAAACAAGCGACTTTCGAATTCAAAGACGGAGAGCGCCAAAACTGGCATTTTATTCCGATGAACGACCGCAAAGGCATTCGCTTCGGCACACTACGTCCGCATCAACAACATCTCGCATTCGGACTGCTGGGAACCGGTTTAACCCAAAAAGGACTTCTAACCGCAACTCAAATCATGACTCTTGAGCAAGTTCTCGCTGACCGCGGCGAAGATCCCGAAAAACGAAATGCCGAGAAATACTTTATCGCCATTTTTGGAGATCCTACCGGGGAGAAACCCTGGGGCTGGCGTTTTGAAGGACACCACTTGTCGCTTAACTTCACTCTAGCCGGTGACAAGGTTCTCGGAATGCCAGCATTCTTTGGAACAAATCCTGCCGAGCTTAAAAAAGGTCCCATGAAGGGAATGCGTCCTCTCGGGGAAGTCGAAGATCTTGCTCGTTCATTCGCTAAGTCCTTAATCGAAGCGCAACTCTCGCCGGTTTTTTCAGAAAAGCCTCCGGGGGAAATTCTTACAGCGCAAGATAGCGTGGCGAAGGCTCAGGAAGAAGCCGGAGTAAGCACCTCGAAATTCGACGGCGAGCAAATGAAGCGTCTTTATGGTATCATTGAGGCGGTCGCAAGCCTGAAGCGCCAGGAGCTCACCAACAATGCGCTTCGTAAGATCTACACCGTGCAACGTAAAAAAATGCATTTCGCCTGGGGCGGTTCATTGAAACGCGGCGAGGCGCATTACTTCCGAATTCAAGGACCGGATTTCCTAATTGAATACGCCAACACCCAGAATGATGCCAATCACGCGCATTTGGTTTGGCGTGATCTCAAAAATGACTTTGGACGCGATTTACTCCGCAAGCATTACACTGAAGATCACAAAGAATAATAATCGCTTACTCGATGACGAGATGCGTTCTTGATCAGACGCCCGTTTTTTGATTCTCCCGCTTGCTGATGACTCCCTTCAGCTGCGGGAGAATTTCTTTTCCAACGGCGATTATTGCTTTCGACTGTGATTTCAAAGCCACAACCACTACCACGGTTCACAGAGACGAGGCGCGAAAGCAATCCAGACTGCGAGTCCGAGACAGATCACAAGCAGGGCAATCAAGTTACGTCTCCCCCACTCTTCTGTTTTGTGTTTCACGCGAATTCCTGCGAGAGCGAAATTCAAGCCTTCGCCAAAAATAATCGCGACAACGTTGGACCTCGTTGAAATCTTCCTCCAAGGCAAACCCACGTGTGAACTTCAGCAATAAGCACTAGAGTTGAAGAGCTTCTTCCTGCTTGCGACTGACGACACAAACCAATTTCAGCTTTTACCAAATTTTCGTTCGAGTTCCTGGTGGGAAATCTGCACCAATGTTGGTCGACCGGACGGGTCACAGTAAGGAAGATCGCACTGAAAGAGATCAGCCAAAAGCCCATCGATTTCGCTCAACTGCCAGCTCGTTTGATTTACTCCGGCTTCAGCGACTTTTGCGGCGAATCCTTCATAGGCCATTCGTTTGACTCGGCCTGTTCCTTCACGGTCTACGATGGAATCCACAAGATTAGTGAGAAAGACTCTCGCTTCTCCAACTTTTAAGAAAGAAGGAATCCCGGATATCTGAACCGTATTCCCACCAAAACTCTCCAGAGAAAAACCAGCATCTTCAAAATGTTCCTGATGACGCATCAAGACATCGACGTCCCGGGCGTCGAGTTCAAGCAGCACGGGGACAAGCAAACCTTGGGATTCAATACCCTCTTCTTTGTCGAGAAGCTTTTCGTAAATAATTCGTTCGCGTCCGCTCGACGGAGAAAGGAGAACCAGACCCTCATCCCCTTCTAGGAGGGCGTAGAGATTGGACAAAGCTCCGATGACTCGAAACTGCGGCCCTTTAAAAACCTTTTCTTCCTGAACATCCAATTCCGGCTGCGATTCGTGATGCCAAACTGGTTTGGACTCCACTCCTTGCTGGCGAGAGGACTCCTCGCTTTCTCTAACAGGCGCGATCAACGATTCCGGTTGCGTCGACACTCGCGGTGGCGGAATGACAACCTCCTTGATCACTTCCTCAGGGCGCAACGCTCGCTCCACGGCGTCAATAATGGCAACCCGAACTTGCGCAGCATCGCGAAACCGGACTTCACGCTTAGCTGGATGGACATTTACATCAACGAGCGTTGGATCCATCGTAAGCCAGAGCCAGGCCGCTGGCTGAAGACCCTCACCAAGCGAGCCCCTGAAAGCCTCGCGCAAAGCACGGGAAATCACGGAGTCTTCCACCGGCCGTCCGTTGAGAAAGACGTATTGGTGCTTTCGTCCACGTCGAGCGAAGTCAGAGGGAAGAACAGCGCCTTCAACCACCAGTCCTCGTTCCTCGTAGCGCGGCACTTCGATCAGAGACCGCCCGGACTCCGCACCTGACATCGCTTCGATTCGAACCCGTCGGTCGGTCGTTGCAGCTAAGTCGAAACTCACGCGATTATCTTTGCGCAAAACCCAACCAATTTCCGGAGCACACAAAGCATGAAGTCTCAGCTGGTGCTCGATATGGGCGGCTTCGGTTGATTCCGCTTTTAAGAACTTCTTACGAGCCGGAACGTTAAAAAATAGATCGCGAACTTCAATACTCGTCCCAACCGGACAACCGATCGAGCGCGGGTCATGAGCATTTCCGCCATCAACACGAACTTCTGTGCCTTCAACCGCATCTCCTTCGCGACTCGTCATGGTGAAACGTGATATGCTGGCGATACTGGGCAAAGCTTCTCCACGAAATCCCAAGGTCAGAATGCCATTGAGATCATCCGAACTCCGAAGCTTGCTGGTGGCATGTCGTTCAAGAGATCGAGCGGCATCATCGGGGCTCATTCCGCAGCCGTCGTCCCTCACTCGCATGAGAGCGATTCCGCCGCGTTGGATTTCCACTTCGATCTTACGGGCTCCCGCATCGATGCTATTTTCCACTAATTCCTTAATCACGCTCGCAGGACGTTCGATAACCTCACCGGCAGCCACTTGGCTGGCCAGGGTCTCGGACATTACTTCCACAACGGGCATGAGTGGACTCTAGTCACTCAGCCTTTCGGGTCATCTACAAAAGCGGGAATATTGACACTCGCCATCTGGCCCCTAGATTTGGGGGGTGATTTCCCGCACAGGTATTCTTCTACTGGTTTCCGGTCCTTCAGGATCTGGGAAAACCACTCTTTGTCGCCGACTCTCGGATGAAGATGAAGCGCACTATTCAATCTCCTGCACCACCCGGCCTCCGCGTGAAGGCGAAGTGGACGGGCGGGACTATCATTTTTTAGATCAAGATGACTTTCAAACTCGAATTAAAGCCGGGGAATTTCTCGAACATGCCGAAGTTCACGGGAATCACTACGGCACTTTGAAATCCGAGGTTCTTGACTTCGTCTCAAAGGGCCACGACGTGGTCATGGATATCGATGTGCAAGGTGCGGATCAGGTCAGGAGCTGTTCTGACTCGGCGATTGAAGAGGCTCTCATTGATCTTTTTGTGATGCCTCCCAGCGAAACCGAATTGCGTATCCGCCTGACCGGACGTGGCACCGACGCGGAAGATGTGATTGCACTTCGGATGAAGAACGCCCTCGAAGAAATGGAACATTGGCCGAAATATTCCTATCGACTCCTCTCCTCAACCCGCGAGGAGGATTACCACAATTTTAAGTCCCTAATTATAGCCGAGCGTTTACGCGTGGCCCGACTCAAATGAATATCGTCCTCGGAATCACCGGATCAATAGCAGCCTACAAAGCCGCCGACCTTGCCAGCCAACTTACTAAGGAAGGCCACCAGGTTCATTGTGTCATGACCAAGGCGGCAACCGAATTCATCACCCCGCTCACTCTGCAGATTCTCTCAAGGAATCCTGTGTTGGTTTCACTGGAGGACGAGAAAAACTCCTGGAAACCGGGTCACATTGAATTGGCCGATAATGCCGACCTCCTTTTGGTCGCTCCGGCCTGTGCTGACACGATGGGGCAATTCGCCAACGGCATCGCACCTGATCCTCTCTCCGCGATCTATCTCGCCTTACCTCGCTCCACCCCTACTCTCATCGCTCCGGCCATGAATGGCAAAATGTGGGATCACCCCGCTTCCGTGCGTAATCTCGAGACACTCAAAGCGGATGGGGTGCAATTCATTGATCCCGCCGAGGGTGACCTGGCCTGTGGCTACAGAGGAACCGGCCGTCTCGCTGAAACTCAGACAATTTTACAAGCGGTTGCGAAATTAGCGCTCTAGGAGAACCTCGTCTCCCAGAACCACCATTTCCACGGAACCCTTGACAGTTTTGTCGAGGAAGGGCGTGTTGGAGCTTTTGGACTTCATAAACCCCTTCGAGACCGTCGTAACCTTGTTAGGATCGAAAACAATAAGGTCTGCTGGTTTGCCTTCAGCAACTTCTGCGACATCGAGACGCATCATGCGACGAGGTTCGGCGGAGTATCGCTTCACTAGAAGCTCCCATCCAAAATCGCCATTGGCCACAAATCGGTCATAAAGAGAGATTAGGGCATGATCGAGGCCGACGAGTCCATTCGGCGCATCGACAAACGCTTGTGATTTTTCAAACTCAGTATGAGGTGCGTGATCCGTTGCAATGAGGTCGAAGACGCCTTCTTTCAGCCCCTCGAGAAGAGCCGCGTTATCCTCGGCGGTTCGTAGAGGCGGATTCATTTTATAGTGTGTGTCGTAGTCGCCAATATCCTCAGCACGGAACATCAAATGATGCGGAGCGACTTCGGCGGTCACGTGAGCTCCCTTTTCTTTCCACCAACGAATCGTCTCCATGCCAATCTTTGAACTGACATGTTGAATGTGCAAATGCGCTCCGGTGGCGTGTGCGATGCGAATATCACGGTCCATACAAATCTCCTCGGCAAGAGCAGGCGTTCCCTGAATTCCAAGCCGATAACTCACAGGCCCTTCGTTGAGCGCACGGGGTCCCGCGAGCTGCGGATCTTCGCAGTGACTTGCGAAAAACATATCGAACTCCTTGCCGTATTCCATTGCGCGCTTAAGCAATGCCGCGTTAGGAACAGCATCACCATCATCGGTAAGCATGAGAACTCCGGCGTCCTTCATCCCAGCGATGGGAGCCATCTCTTTCCCTTCACGACCGACTGTGATGCAACCTGAAGTGAGAATGGGAATGCGACATTTTCTGCCAATTTCCATCACACGATTCACGACGGCAGCAGAGTCGATTGACGGCGCGGTATTTGGCATCATGACAACTCCGGTAATACCCCCGTTGATCGCGGCTTCGGATCCATCAAGAATGGTCTCTTTTTGTTCCTGGCCGGGCTCACGGAAATGAACGTGGGCATCAAACATGCCCGGCATGATCACGGTCCCGGCACAATCAATGACGCGCGCACCTTCAGGTGCATCCATAACCGAAACAGCTCTGATGGTTCCATCGACGATCCAAACATCGGCGCGGGTTGGAGCATTATTTTCGGTGGCGACGTCTCCCCCTTGTAAAAATAGATTCATGATGTTTGTGGTTTGAGTCCGTAAAGCACTGACATGCGGGCGGCGATTCCGTTCTCTACTTGTTGGGAGATGAGGCAACGTTCATAATCGAGGACATCGTCACAAAGTTCGACACCTCGATTGATCGGTCCGGGATGCATCACGTAGATTCCTTCTTCGCTGATTTGCTTGAGTCTCTTCTGGGTGATACCAAAGACCGAGTGATACTCGCGATCGCTTGGGTAAAACGGCGCCTCCTGACGCTCCTTCTGAACGCGAAGAAGATATACCGCATCGGGGCCCCACCTCATCGCCTCATCATAATTGGTAAAGCGTTTGAAACGGGTGTGCGGAACCAAACTCCCCGGTCCGCAGTAAGCAATTTCGACACCGAGTTTATCCAGAATAGTGCTGGTTGAGCGAGCAACCCGGCTATGGAGAATATCACCCGTGATCAGGACTTTCTTTCCGGGCAGATCGGGATGAACTTCCCGCAGGGTAAACGCATCGAGTAGAGCCTGGGTTGGATGGGCATGCGCTCCGTCGCCAGCATTGATGACGGAGGCTCCGGTTTGCCGTGCAATGGCTGCCGGTTGCCCGGAAAGTCGGTGACGAACGACGATGTAATCGGCCCGCATGGCTTGCAATGTATCGATGGTGTCGCGAACGGATTCCCCTTTCGTCACCGAGGAATGGGGAACGTCGAATATCGTTACGTCGGCCGAGAGCCGCTTGGCTGCAACTTCGAATGAGGACAAGGTCCGCGTGCTCGGCTCATAGAAAAGCATCAGCACGGTCTTTCCGTTGAGCGCCGGCACTTTTTTCACCGAACGCGTAAAGAGATCCTTAAAGGGCTTCGCTTGATCTAAAAGGTGGATGATTTCCTCGCGGTCGAGAGAGACGATATCCAGGAAATCTTTGCGTGCCATGGTTTGAGGATTTTACTTTTTAGAGGTGATTTCGACGGCGTCTTCGCCATCAGTGTTTTTGAGTCGGACCAACACATGGTCCAGTCGATTAGTTTCCAAAATCTTTCCGACATAATCTCCTACCATTGGAAGCTCGCGATGCCCCCGGTCAATCAACACAGCTAACTTAACCGAGGACGGACGCCCATAATCAAAGAGCGCATCAAGGGCTGCTCGAATAGTTCGACCAGTGAAAAGGACGTCATCGACGAGAATGATATGTGCCTCATCGACAGGAAAATCGATCTCGCTACTTTGCAGTTTTGGGTTTTCGTGCAGATGTTCGAAATCATCTCGATAGAGCGAAATATCGAGCACTCCTAGCCGGACATTGGCGCCCTTCTCCTTCAGGAGACAAAAAACACGCTCAGCAACTTCGTCTCCGCGACTGCGAATTCCGACAAGGTCAATATTGCCGTCGACTGAAGCTTCAAAAATTGAATCCGCCAGACGAGACACGGCCGTCGAGATGGCTTGGGGATCGAGAGCTAGACTCATTCGCTTCGCACGTGACGATACCTTTGTTTCGACTAGAAATGCAAGCGCCCAATATCGGATCGACGCTGACTTCCATCAAAATGCACCTTGGAGGCCTCCGCGTGGGCTTTTTCCACAGCATTCTCTCGGGAGTCCCCTCCAGCTACAATTGCCAAAACGCGTCCTCCATTGGTGGCCCATCCACCGTCCTGCTTTTTGGTGCCCGCGTGGTAAATACGAGCATCTTCGACATTTTCAAGACCAGAGATAGGATCGCCTGAGCGAGAGGATTCAGGATAGCCCGCCGAAGCAAGGATACAGCAGACCGACCAGCCTTCATTGAAGCTCAGGAGCTCGGATTGCAGATTACCCTTCGCTCCCTCAAGACAGAATTTAGCGAGATCACCAGAAATGAGCGGCATGACCGCCTGGCACTCGGGATCTCCGAAGCGGCAATTATACTCGATGATCTTGGGGCCGTTTTCCGTGAGCATTAGTCCGAAGTAGAGGAAGCCAACGTAGTCGAGTTCATCCTTCTCCAATCCGGCCACGGTCGGAGCAACGATTTCATCATCAATTCGCTTCATCAGTTCTGGATCAACAAGCCTTCTGCTGGCGACAGCTCCCATTCCTCCGGTATTTGGCCCTTCATCTCCTTCCCCGATTCTCTTGTAATCACGGGCCGGAGTAAGGATGAGGTAATCTGAACCGCTCACTGCGGCGAAGATAGAAATTTCTGGGCCAACGAGGCATTCTTCGACGAGAAGACGCCCTGGGCCAAAGCGACGTTCCACCATCACTTCATTCAAAAATTTGTCAGCTGTTTCTTTGTCTGGGCACACGGCAACCCCTTTTCCGGCGGCCAACCCGTCGAATTTGAGAACGGTGGGATATTTTCCGGCAATGGCAGCTTGAGCTTCGTCGATATCGGCACAACCGGCGGCATCTCCTGTTGGAATGTGATGACGTTGCATGAACTCTTTCGCAAATTCCTTGGAGGCCTCCAGCTGGGCTGCTGCGAATGGTGGCCCCCAGCAAGGAATTCCCACATCCTTACAGCGATTGGCTAATCCGGCTTCAGTCACGAGATAGCTTTCCTCTCCGGCGACACAAAGATCGATTGAATTAGCCGTCATCCAGTCGATCAACGACTCGAGATCGTGCGCCGCAACCATACCGGCCCCTTCGATCTCATGAATGGCCTCACTTCCGGGAAAACAAAAGACCTCAGGATGACTCTCGGATTCGCGAAGAGCCCTAATTAATGCATGTTCACGTCCGCCTTTTCCAACAACACAAATTCTCACGGGCTCGACATAGCGAAAGCCGGGCCGAATGGCAAAATTCAAAATAGAAAATGAAGAAAGGATGCTATTTGGGAACTTGAGGACTTCCTCTGAATTCCGTATTTGCCGGACCATTCCATGGCTCTGCTTTGGACAGGGTTTTTCTCCTCACTTTGACAGTCGGTTGTCGAGCGTTTTACCTGCTTGAAGTTATTCTACGCTAGAACCATTCTCCGTCATCAGTCATGAATCCCCGATCAAGAGAATCCTCAATTCACAAAATAAGTCCAGCCGGTGATTCCCTGGTGCAGGATCATCTCGCGGTGGAAGAACCACTTCAGGTCATCGTGGACGGAAAACCTCTCGCTGTCCTAATGAGAACTCCGGGCGATGATGAAGTTCTGGTATTCGGGTTCCTGATGACAGAAGGGATCATTTCGGACATTAATGAGGTGAAACGAGTCGACCTCGAGGCGAGAGAAAATCACGCCCTCGTTTTTCTCGATGATGATCATGAATGCGATTGGGAGAGATTAACGCGTCATTTATTTTCAGCCTCCTCCTGTGGCTTGTGCGGAAAAGCGACGATCGATGCGATTCTTCAAAATCATCCCGCCATCGAATGTCCGCTGGAACTCAATCGCGATGTCCTTTTGGCGGCTTCGAAAAAGATGCGCTCGGTTCAAGCCACTTTCGAGTCAACAGGAGGGCTCCACGCTTCGGGGATTTTCTCCAAAGATGGAGAGTTACTGATGCTCCGCGAAGATATTGGACGCCACAACGCGCTCGACAAGGTCATCGGAGAAGGCTTACGCAATTCGATAGACTTGAAAGATTGCTTTCTCCTTCTCTCGGGTCGTATCTCATTTGAACTGATGCAAAAATCGCTCGCAGCAGGAATCTCTTTTGTTGCCGGAATCTCTGCGCCGTCGTCTCTTGCCGTCGATTTCGCAAAGAACTCAAACCAGACCCTGGTAGGCTTTTTACGACCTCCCACACTAAATCTCTACACGGGAACATTAACCGATGATTGATCTTCGGTCACAGGCGCGCATCCGCACCCAGATCCACAGCCGCTGAGTCGCTCGGCAATCTTTTCAGCAGTCGGGGTAATGGAAAGCCCACCGAGATTTGTGCAGCGTAATTCGCGGGGAATCTGCTTCGCCACTTGATTCATCGCAACGACAACTTCGTCGAAAGGAATCAGGTGATCGTATCCAGCCAAGGCCATGTTGGCACATGATAAAGCATTGGTGGCCGCCATGACATTTTTACCCAGACAAGGCGCTTCGACCCGGTTAGCGATCGGGTCACAAACCATTCCGAAACTGTTCTGTAACGCCATCGACGCTGCCGTAATTTGTTCATCGGTGCTTCCTCCCGCCAAATGAACAATGGCAGCAGCAGCCATTGCCGAACCGGAGCCACATTCAGCCATACAGCCGCCCTCTTCTGCAGCGAAAGTGGCATCCTTAGTGATAAATACCCCAATGAGACCAGCGACCAAAAATGCTCTTGCACGTTCCTCTTCGCTGACCGAGAGCGCGTCAGCCACTGCCAGAACCGCACCCGGCATTGCACCGCAAGATCCCGCAGTTGGAGCCGCAACAATCACTCCCATCGACGATTTTACCTCCATGATCGCCGAGACGTAACGAATGATGCGATTATTCATGTCTGCTGGAATCAATTTCCCGGCCTCCTCCGCCTGAACGATGCCAGGGCTTTGTGAGGGTAAGATACGATCCTCATAACTTGTTCCGGAAAGCCCGCTTGTAACCGCCGCCGCCATCACTTCGGCTAGTTGCTTCATTTGTTGAATAACTTCGGTGGATGAAATTCCTCCACGTTCTGCCTCATAGGTCGCAGCAGCCTCCCAGAGTAATTTCCCCTTGAGTTGAGGATGGCTCAATAGTTCGCCACATCTCGAAAATGGCACCGCTAAATCCTTTCTTGAAAGCACAGGTAAAACCGCCTTCAACGCTCTAAATTTTTCAGCCTTGAGAAACTCTGCCAACTGGGCCGCATTCTCATACGAGTAGTCCTCCCTTGTATCGATCCTAAATATTCCGCCACCTTCATTTCGAGGGAGCCACTCGCTCTTCTCCGAGTTTTCCAAAATATGGGTTTCAATTTCCGGTTCTCCATCAAACCAGAAAAGAAGTGAGTTAAGATCTCCAATTCCACCCGTTGCAACTCCATCGATCGCCTTTAATTCGATCATGCCACCACCTGTAGAAATCGCATCCAGAGCATAGACATCACCGCTCTCACCCGTGACTTCCAAACGATAAAAATTGGGATGCGGAGCATCATAGTTTTCATAAACAACCTCCACTTCGATTCCCTCTGACACGAGAGCCGTATCGACTCCGGTCATCCGGTCATCATCAGGGCTCCACCCCAAAATTCCGCTGTAGAGACCCATGTCGGTTCCCTGGTCTTTATGTGTCGTCACCAACGAACCATTAGGGTCATATCGAGCGACCAATTTCCTAATCGGTTCCCCAGCCAGATCGCGAGCAAGCCTTCCGATGCGATTGGCCGCGGCACTATGAGAACTACTTGGTCCCCGCATGACCGGACCCAGCACGTCGTTGAAAATACTTGGAGGAATATTGTTCACTACGTAAGACAACTAGCCCCAAAAGAGGCCTCCCGTAAATACCACAATTCGAGTTACTTCTTCTTTTCTGGAATTTGGTAATCGCCCGGAGGTTTCCGTTTTGGGTCGGATTCCTCGATGCCCGCCCTCTTTTTGAGCTCCTTGATTTGGTCACGAAGATGAGCGGCCTTTTCAAACTCGAGACGAGATGACGCTTTTTGCATCTCCTCCTCCATCTCCCGAATCACCTCGACGGCGTTATAGACCATCTCATCTTCAGCGACCATGGAGGTATTTAGCTTTTGAGCCTCTTTGCTTCCCACTTCACGCTCATGCAGGCTTTTCTGCACCGCCCGCTTCACACTTTGTGGTGTAATCCCATGCTTCTCATTGTGTGCCATTTGAAGGAATCGCCGCTTCTCGGTCACGTCGAGTAGGGTTTGGATGGAATCGGTTACTTGGTCACAAAATAAAACACACTCCCCATGCACATGCCTCGCCGCTCTTCCGGCTGTTTGAATCAAGCTGGTGTCATTTCGAAGAAACCCCTCTTTATCAGCATCAAGAATGCAGACCAGCGAAACCTCCGGCAGGTCGAGACCTTCACGAAGAAGGTTGATTCCAACGAGAATGTCGAATTCGGCAGCGCGAAGAGCTCGCAGAATTTCAACCCTTTCAATCGCATCCACGTCGGAGTGAATGTAGCGAACTTTGAGCTCCACGCCTTGAAGATACTCCGTCAGGTCCTCGGCAGTCTTTTTAGTCAATGTCGTCACAAGGACGCGCTCACTCTTTTCAACGCGCTGTCGACAAAGTTCGATAGTCTCGTCGATCTGATCCTTGAGAGGTCTGAGAGTAAGAATCGGGTCGAGAAGTCCGGTCGGACGAATCACCTGCTCCACGATCAACTGCTGGCTTCCAAGGCTGACATCAAAATCTTCAACCGGCTCCAGCGAGCTGCTTGGGTTGACTTTTAAACGTCGGGAAAAGCTGGGGTCGAAATCAGGATCATTCCTCCCCTTAATCGGAATGAACATCTTATTATCGGGACGCGAATTGACGATTTCAAATGGCCCCGGAGTCGCGCTGACATAGAGCCTCTGCTTAGTCATCTTCATATACTCATCGAAACGCAGGGGCCGGTTGTCCATCGCGCTAGGGAGTCTGAAGCCATGATCGACCAAAACCGCCTTCCGGCTTTTGTCTCCTTCAAACATACCGCGAACCTGCGGCAAGGAAACGTGACTCTCATCAACCATAAGCAGGTAGTCATCTGGAAAGAAGTCCAGTAAGGTGTATGGCCGATCATCTTTTTTGCGTCCCGTGATGTGTCTGGAGTAATTTTCAATCCCTTGGCAAAACCCCATCTCCGCCATCATCTCGAGATCGTATTCGGTACGCATACGAATGCGTTGAGCTTCGATAAGTTTTCCGTTTTTCTCAAACCACGCGATCCGGTCGTCGAGCTCCTGCCTGATGGCAATCATGGCGTCACGTAACTTGTCCTTTGAGCTGACGAACTGCTTGGCGGGATAAAACACGTAGGAAACCATTTCATCGATCACATGCCCGCTCCGGGTGTCGATGGATGAAATACGATCAATTTCGTCACCAAAAAACTCCACTCTAATTGCAGTTTCCTCAAGAAAGGCCGGCCGAACTTCCACAACATCTCCCCTGACTCGAAAATTCCCCCGGAGAAAGGAAATGTCGTTCCGTTCAAAAAGGAGACTTACCAGCGAACCGAGGAACTCATCACGCCCGATCTCATCTCCCCGCCGAATCCCGAACATCATGTCCTTGTAGTCCTCGGGATTTCCTAATCCATAAATACAACTCACACTCGCCACCACAATGGTATCGTCCCGCGTTATCAATGAGCCCATCGTACTGAGCCGAAGCCGCTCGATCTCCTCATTGATCGACGAGTCTTTTTCAATATAGGTATCAGATCGCGGGATGTAGGCTTCAGGCTGATAGTAGTCGAAATAGGAAACAAAATACTCGACCGCGTTATTTGGGAAGAACGCTTTGAATTCCGAATAAAGTTGGGCCGCAAGAGTCTTGTTGTGACTCATGATCAGCGTGGGTCTCTGCACCCGCTCAATGACATTCGCCATCGTAAAGGTTTTTCCCGACCCAGTGACTCCGAGAAGCGTTTGATGCCTGTTTCCGATTTGAATGGATTTGACCAACTTGTTAATCGCCTGCTCCTGATCCCCTTTGGGAGAGTATTCGCTGGAAAGTTCGAAATTCACGGAATGATTGGCTACTTAGGTGATAGGACACTGGAATGTGCCCAAAAATAATGACTTGTCAGCCGGGAAAGCCAGATTTACTTTAGTAGCATGAAATTTCGACTTCCGTTGATAATTGGTCTCGCAACTTTCGCCGCCCTCTTTCTCTCTTCCTGCAACACATTCGTTGGCATGGGACGTGACTTCCAACGTTTGGGTCAAGGATTTGAAAATGCCGCCTACGGCAAGAAATTCTAATTTTTCACCACCTAACCAAAAGAAAACGGGAGAATCCTTTCGGATCTCCCGTTTCTTGTTGAGCTGATGAGATTGCTTAAGCAAGTGCCTGCAGCTTCTCAGAAATCTGGGACTGGGTAACAGAAGCTCCCACGATTTGATCCTTCACTTCCCCATCCTTGAAGAACAGAAGAGTTGGGATAGAACGGATGCCATATTTCGCGGCCAGAGCCTGTCCGTCGTCAAGATTACACTTCCCTACCTTGGCCGTTCCTTCGACCTCGGAAGCAACCGCGTCTACCATTGGAGAAATCATTTTGCAGGGACCGCACCATTCTGCCCAAAAGTCCACCAGAACGGGCTGATCTGCATTGAGAACCTCTGCTTCGAAGTTGTCTTCGGTAATTGTTAGAGCCATGCGGTGACTATGTACACAAAAAGGGTGGCGTCAAGAGCCACCCTTTGCAGGTTTCCCATTTCTTTACATGGGATGAAGTGTGAGTCTTCTTACAGCGTAGTTGAGATATACTGAAGCGCCGCAACAGCACCGCCGAGAATCAGAAGAATAATAGGTAATACCATAATACAATTTCGTCAAAGTTTACTCAAAGAGGCTACCAAAAGTCTCTCCATTGGCTGAAGTCCAAGTCATGATACCCACGGCAAGAACAGCGATGCTGAGGACAAAGGAAATGATGGAGAGGATGGTCGGAATATTGTCGTTCTCTTCTTCTTCATCGACAACATTCCCTATCGTTCCCATTCCTCCGGCCATTGTCGGGGCCGTGGGTGCGCCGAGTTGCTGGGTGCTCTGGAGTTGAACCGTTGCCTGAGGAAGGGGCTGTGTTCCCCCAGATCCCCCAATGGGTCCGGTCGCCGTTGGCGAAGCAAGAGGGACGGTTGAGGGGCCACCTGGAGTAGCCGGAGCAGGCGCGGTTTTGAGAGCAATCGTCGGAGCAGGCGCTGGCGCGGATGGCGCGGATGGCGCAGCAGGTGCTCCTGCTGTTTTCAAGGGAATGGTTGGCGCAGGTGGCGCAGGCGCTCCTGCGGATGGCGCGGGAGGAGGAGTGGGTGCCCCGCCTGGAGCCGGATCGGGCTTGAGGGTCACGCGGACAGTCTCTTTCTTCAAAGAAACCGCCGAAGTCTTCTTCATTGGTGCTGGTGCCTTAGGCGGCTGATTTTCGTCGCTCATAATGGAATCGTTGTGTTTGTGATGCTTAAGAAGTGATTGACACTGCTTTCGCAGATTAAACTAAAACCAAGCTCCCTGTGTCAAACACCCATCTCCTAAAAATTCAGCTTTCCTAGATGTTATTGCCCAAAGGCCCTGTTTCTGGGCATTTTGAACGCGTTTCGATCCTATTCCTCCTCTTCCTCCGGAGGTGCAGTTGGTAATTTCGCCACTTCATCCAGGAGATTCACCATATCGACTCCCCGTGAGGCCGACGCGTCGACGCGAAAAGAAAGAACCGGAGTATTCCGTAAAACGACCCGCTTGGAAACCTTGCTTTGGATAAATCCTCGCTTCCTAGAAAGAGTCTCCATCACCCCGGGCGAAGACCCTCCAAGAATACTGACAAAAACCTTGGCCTCTTTAAGATCCTGGGTCACATCGACCTCGCTGACAGTCACGAGAGCGCCATTCCACTCGAAATCACGCTGAATCACCGCGCTGATCTCCCGCCGAAGCAGTTCATTGACGCGATCGAGTCTCTTGGCCATGATGAAACAGGTAGTTGGCGGGCATTCCAAATAGACCCCGCAATCGTTTAGAGAGTCTGCTCAATCTTATCGAGAGTGTAGCACTCGATAACGTCTCCTTCTTCGTAATCGTCGAAGCTTCCAAGTCGGATACCGCATTCGATTCCTTCTTTCACTTCCTCGACCTCTTCAGTGTGGCGACGCAAGGTCGACATCTTACCATCAAAGACCGGCTGTTTCCCACGAAGAACGCGGGCATGCGCAGTCCGGGAAACCTTTCCACTCTTGATCACGCAACCGGCGGCGCGGCCTTTGTTAACTTTGAAGACTTGCTTCACGGAGGCTCGTCCGATGACGGTCTCACGAATCACCGGATCAAGCATTCCCTGCATCGCATCGCGAACCTGGTCGATCAATTCGTAGACGATGGAAAACAACTTAATTTGAATACCCTCCCGCTTGGCTGATTTTACAGCCTTTCCTTCAACCTTTACATTGAATCCAAGAACGATGGCATCGGACGAGCTGGCGAGAAGGACATCGGATTCGGTAATCGCACCGGCGCCTGCCCCAAGGAAATTCGCGGATACCTTGTCGGATTCGATCTCCTCAATAGCCTTTTTAATCGCCTCGGCTGACCCTTGAACATCAGTCCGGAGGATGAGTTTGAGTTGCGCTTTCTGCCCGCCCTCTACAAAGGAAAGCATGTCTTCGAGACGGCTTTTCTTGGGTTGAACGAGACGTTGTTGGCGAAGTTCGCCCTGACGCTCCTCACTGAGCTTCTTGGCGGCGCGTTCGTTTTCCATCTGAACCAGTGAGTCCCCCACGTTCGGGAGTTCGGCGAATCCGAGAACCTCAACAGGCACAGATGGGCCGGCTTCCTTGAGTTGTTCCCCGTGCTCGTCGATGAGTAATTTCACTTTGCCAGCAAATGGACCGCAAATAAACGGACCACCAACCTTCAAGGTCCCGCTCTCCACAATAACAGTGGCAGTAGCACCCCGCCCTGGTTTCAGACTGGCTTCAATCACCGAGGCCCGCGCATTTGCAGATGGGTTGGACTTCAATTCAAGGACTTCGGCTTGTAGCGCCATCAAATCGAGAAGGTCTTCAATTCCCGCTCCGGTAGCAGCGGAGACTTCGACAGATTCGATGTCACCACCCATGGCGGCCGAGACCAGCTCGTGCTCCATCAGCTGGGTGTGCACACGCATGGGGTCAGCGGCAGGAAGGTCGCATTTGTTGATGGCGACAATGATCGTTTTCTTTGCTGCCTTGGCGTGATTGATTGCCTCGACAGTTTGCGGCATAATGCCGTCATCCGCCGCGATCACGATCACGACAATATCGGTGACATCAGCGCCCCGGGCACGCATTTCGGTAAAAATAGAGTGACCCGGTGTGTCCATAAAGGTGATCGGCTTGCCGCCATGATCAACCCGGTAGGCCGCAACGTGCTGGGTAATGCCACCCGCTTCACGGGCCGCGACCCGACTCTTCCGAATGTAATCAAGAAGCGATGTCTTTCCGTGATCGACATGCCCCATGAAGGTGATGATGGGAGCCCGGAAGACAAGCTGCTCCTCCGACTCTTCTTCCTCCGGCTCCGGCTCAGAAATAACTTCCGCTTCCTTGTGAACCCCGCCTCCCTTTTCACGTTTTTCGCGTTCAAAGACGAAACCGTGCACTTCACAGACTTTTTCCGCGATTTCCGGCTCAATCGCTTGGTTCGGTGCAACAAACACTTCCAACTTGATCAAGTCGGCCATGATTTCGAATCCCTTCATCCCCATCTTTTCGGCAAGGTCACTGACGATGATGGGAGGCTTGATGCTAATCACATTCCCGTCCACTGATCCGGTATTCTCTGCTTCCTTCTCAGTCTGAGGAACCGCAAATGGCTCGGACTTGATAAACTCTGCATCGGGCACATCCAATTTATTGGAAATAGCAGGGAGAATTTCCTTGCCCGAGTTCTCCGTTTTTCGAACGGATTTCTTTTTCGGCTTATCGTCTTCAATTCCGAGATCCAAGGCCGCTGCCTTCTTGTCATCCAAGGACTGAACCTTGGACGCTTCCTGACGCTGCCGCTCACGACGTGAGGGCTTTTTTTTCTCACTCAAGAGGTCTAATATTTCCTCCTCGGAGTCTGTTTTCTTTTTATCGTCAGCCATTCTAAAATACGGGTCTTGCTTGGGGGATCAGGGAAAAGTTGAATTTGGGAAGGACGGAGTAAATCTACGCTTCGGAATTTGATGCTTCCTCCGACGAAGTTTCGTCAACCGCTGGGACCTCTTCCGGAGCGGCGGACTCCTCGGCGAGAGGTGCTTCTCCGCCGCCCTGCGCGGTTGCGAGGATTTTCTCAGCAACTGAAAGATCGGTTTCAAGCTGTGAGGCAATGTATTCGGCCGGCATTTGCGCCACCATATCGACGGTGACACCACCTGCGCGGAAGAGACGATCAGCCAACTCCGCAGAGAGATCGAAGGCTTCGGCGAGATGCGACGCGGCATCACCCACGCGCGCCTCAAACTGCTCGTGCTGACTTTCATCCTTACGAACCTGCACGTCCCAACCAACCAGCTTGGAGGTCAAGCGGGCATTTTGACCACGACGGCCAATCGCCTTTGACAAGTCCTCCTCATCAACAGTGACGTTCACAACCTTATCTTCCTCGTTGAGAGAAATGCTACGAACCTGTGCGGGCTTGAGTGCCTCGGTAACAAACTCGCTGATGTCGTCATTCCATCTAATGATGTCGACCTTCTCGTTATTGAGCTCCCGCACGATGTTTTTGACGCGTGCCCCGCGAAGACCAACACAAGCACCCACCGGGTCGACCTTGTCGTCATGGGTGAAGACCGCGACCTTGGTGCGGTAGCCGGCTTCCCGGGCAACTGAGCGAAGCTCCACAGTCCGGTCAGAAATTTCAGCCACTTCCGATTCAAAAAGCCGTCGAACAAAGTTAGGATGACTCCGGGAAAGAATAATTTCAGGCCCGCGGCCCTCGTTCTCCACGGATACAACGTAACAACGGATTCGGTCGCTCACATTGTATTCCTCGGTAGAGACGCGCTCGCGGCTGGGCATGCGAGCCTCAAACTTGCCGAGATCCACCATAACATCGCTTTTTTCGAAACGACGGACGGACCCACTCACGATGTCGCCCGCGCGGTCTTTGAATTCATCGTAAATCTTCTCTTTTTCAGCCTGCCGTAACCGCTGCATCATGGTCTGTTTGGCCGTCTGCACCGCGATGCGCCCAAAGTTTTTTGGGGTCACATCAAAGTCAAGATATCCACCAACCTCGGCCGACGCATCCTTTTTGTGGGCCACCGCAAGAGGAACTTCGTTGAACTTATCGACATAATCGTCGTTTGCCACGACCTGAAGACGGGCCAAAATCCGGGTATCTCCTTTCCGCTCGTTGATTTCGGCTTTCAGGGTCTCAATAGCGTCAGCACCGGGCACCATCTTACGGTAGGCCGAGCAAAAGGCATATTCCAGGGCCTCGACAACGCGTTCGCGCTCGATGGCTTTTTCTTTTTCGTAGAACTCGATGAGGGCGACGATATCGGTAGTCATTGCAAATTCGATTGTTCCTGAGACCAAAAAGAGCGGGTTGGAGAACCCACTCCTTACTGACGTCAGAAGTTGTTGGGCGATGCCTTACCCTGCTTAATTAAAAATGACAAGTCCTAATCATCAAGAGAACGCCATTCCAGCCCCTTGAATTCAGCCTCCGTCTGAAAGGCTGCCAGCCCAAACGGAGCGCACAGTTCAATGGAGCCGGTTCTGAGGCCAATTTCACGCCCCTTGATGCCCACATTGATCAATTCTTCCCCGTCAATCCAGGTCAATATCCGGTCACTCTCTACCCGAACTCTGATGGCATACCACTGGTTGTCTTTGAAATGATGGTAACTCGTCGTTTCATTTTCCGAGGCATCCATCCCATCGATCGATGAAATCCCCAAAGTTCCACCTCCCCAGCCCCCGACAATCAAAGTCGCGTAAGCATCGTGGGAATCGACAGGAAAAGTCAGTCCGCAGAAAAAATCACTCCCCTCAATCTTTCGAGCCTCAAGGCGCACTTCGAAGGGAACGGTCGGCACCTCGCCACCATAACGTGACCCCGTCATCTCGACGCCTGGATCAAAATGAAGCACCCCATCGATCCACTCCACCGCCCCTTCGCCACCAAATTGGACTGGCGCCCACTTTTGGGTGTCCGGTTTTTCCCAAACTGCCTGATCCGCTCCCGGTTCAATAGGTTCAGACTGATCGCAGCTCACCAAAGCGAGGGAAAGAAAGGCAAGAAATCTCATCATTGCGATACGAGCAGCCAAGGGAAATCTTCGCAGAAAAAGTGGCGGAGAGGGAAGGAATTGAACCCACCAAGCCCGAATTGAGCTTCAACGGTTTTGAAAACCGCGGCGACCACCAGGCACGCAGCACTCTCCGCGGCAAGGTTGGCCGAGAAGTTTGGATTGGTCAAATGAATGAGTGCGAGAATTTGAAACAAGTTGCTGATCTCCTTCCCGCTCGACCTCGAGCCTCATGGAGTATAGCTTCCCTCCCAGACGATGATTCGCAAATTCGACCGCTATTTGATCCGCCAGGTTCTGGCAACGACCATTTTTGCGGTGGTCCTCCTGAGCGGCGTGCTCGTCTTTGGAAATATCTTTAAGCAAATCCACGAGATCCTCGTCGAACGAGGTGCCGGGATTTCCTTTCTTTGGATCTTCTCGATGCAGCTTCTCCCAGTCTCACTCGTTTTCACTATCCCCTGGGGATTCCTGGCAGCCGTCCTTCTCGTCTTCGGAAGACTATCGGGAGATCAGGAAATCAATGCCTTACGGAGTAGCGGAATGAGCCTCTTCCGCATCGCCGCTCCAGTGATCCTGATTGGAGTGGCTCTCTCGATACTCTGCCTCTGGCTTAATGCCACGGTCTCGCCTCGCTCAAAGGGAAACCTGAAGCAAATGCTCTATAACGAGCTGAAAAACGATCCCAACCGCCTTCTCGATCCCAGCGTGGTGCAGTCCCGACTGAAAGGACAGCGGATCTACATCGAGGAGCGCGATGGGAACAACAGCCTGCGGGGATTCCATTTTTATCAAATTGACGATGAAAACCCCGGTTCCCTTCCCCTAGCTTACGTCTATGCCGATCATGTTGTCCCTCCCGCCGAAATCATTCCCGGCTCAAATCGTATCGATCTTCGACTCACCGGAGCCTATCTGGAAAAATATAATCGTGACGGAAATCTTCAACCCGCTTGGGCCGATAAAATCGAACCTTGGGCCCTCCCTCTCCAGGAAGATCAAAAAAGACGCCCAAAACCGAAACATCTCGATAATGGTCAAATCGCAGAGTTGCTCAACGACCCGCCCGAGGAATTAGATCAACAAGCACTGAACAAGTATTCTTTTGAAGCTTTTCGCCGGTATTCATTTTCCCTGGCTCCGCTCGCCCTTTGTCTCGTCGGAATCCCCCTGGCGCTGACATCACGTCGAAAGGAATCCTCTGCGGGGATTGGGCTTAGCCTCATTGTAGCGTTTTGTTATTTTCTTTTCACCATTCTCGCCAAAGAAATGCAGTCTGCGAATTTCGAAGCCTCTCTGGCTTCGCTCTGGCTTCCAAATATCATTTGTCTTGGACTCGGAATCATCTTGTTCCAGAGAGCGACCCGAAGCGCCTAATCTAGTCTTGCCGATAGCGGGTTGTAAGAGCATTATCTCATCCATGGAGTGGCAAGTCCGGCGGAAAGTTCGTTCCGCTTATCGAGGGTTTCAACAATGGGTTGCCGAAAACCCACTCCAACTCTTCCCCTTTCGTCATACCCTCCGCGACTACCGAAAAAAATGGTTCAAGCTCGATTTGCGAGCCTCTTCAAATGTTGCGCTTTTGGCCGTTCCGCAGGGAATGGCCTACGCTGCGATTGCCGAACTTCCTATCCTCTACGGAATTATTTGTTCCGCGATTGCCGCTATTGTCGCCCCTCTCTTTGCCGGGTCGAGACACACCATTCTGGGGCCGACCAATGCCACATCCCTGATGGTTTTCAGCTTCTTTGCCGCCAGCTCCTATACTCAGGCGGAAAAAATCGGACTCATGCCTCTCCTTGTCGCAATGGTCGGAATAATCTGCATCATCGGAGCCCTCCTCAAGGCCGCCGATCTGGTGCAATACATTAGCCAAAGTGTTCTCGTTGGCTACATCACCGGTGCAGCGATCTTGATCATTTTCAATCAAGCCAAGCATCTTTTTGGCGTTGCCGAAATCGTCGAACCAGCGAGCAACTTTTTCGGGATGTTCACCGAGCTCATTCGAACGAACGCACATTACTACTGGCAGCCCGCCGTGTTGGGATTTGGCACGCTCCTCCTCTATCTCGCTCTCTTGCGATGCCTCAAGGCTTTACCGAATTTCGCAATTTCTTTGGCTATCGCTTCTCTGGTCTCAGCCATTATGGCTCATTCCAGCGACAGTTGGGCTGCGGCAGTGCCGACCTTCGGCTCCTTTTCCACTTCTGATCTTCATTTGCGCTTCCCTGATTACACCGATGCGGGATTCTGGGGAGACCTCCCCTCACTCCTTGGGGTCGCGGTGGCCATCGCATTTCTGGCCTCACTGGAAAATACCGTGATGGCCAAATCCATCGCTTCCCGAACTGGTCAGAAAGCGGAGATCAACCAAGACATGATGTCGGTAGGGTTCGCAAACATCGCCTGCGCCTTCACTGCGGCCATGCCCGCTTCGGGATCACTTACCCGCTCGGCTCTCAACTTTGAATCGGGCGCGAAGAGCGGAGTCGCCTCCATTATCTCGGGAATCTTTTGCCTAATTGCCGTTTTTGTTTTCGCCTTAATCATCCCTAATCTAGTCTCCTTCATTCCAAAAGCAGCCCTGGCAGGACTCGTCGTGGCGGTCGCGGCATCCCTTATCAAATCCCGTAATATCCGCATTTGCCTTCGTTCCACTCCGGAGGACGGCGGAGTTCTGCTAGTAACCTTTTTCACCGCTCTTCTCGCCCCGCTCTACATGGCTATTTTTATCGGGGTCTCGCTTTCGATCTTTCTCTTCCTGCGCAAAGTTTCACGCCCCCACCTTGTGGAATACGAAATCTCCGAACAAGGAGAGCTTCGGGAAAAAGGTCATCAAACCGGACAAGAAACGCCCGGAATTTCCATCGTGCATGTTGAGGGTGCGCTCTTCTTTGGCGCCTCCGAACTCTTCCAAAACCAGGTAAAGAGGCTCATGCTCGACCCAAATCTCAAGGTCATCATCCTTCGACTGAAAAATGCCCACCACCTCGACGCCACCAGCGTGATGGCCTTGCGGGATCTCATCCGCTTCGTGCGTCTGCAGGGCCGTCACCTCATTATTTCCGGTGCAACCCGGGACGTCTATAAAGTACTCAAAAGCTCGGGAGTCCTGCGCACCCTGCAAAAAGGATGTCGCCGTGAAGAAGGTGAAACCAATCTCTTTTTCTACGCGCCAAGCAATCCCAATATCTCAACTCGCGATGCTCTGATCCGCGCACAGGACTTACTCGGGACCAAGAAAGCCGAAGTGAAAATCTTCTTTGATCCTTCTCACGACAGAAAGGGGAAGAATTAACATTCCCTAATAGTCAGGAATCCGTTAAGGTCTCCGAACTTGAGCTCCCTGACGGACAGCGAAGTCGACAGCTTCATCGAATTCATGAGCACGGAGAAGAATTCCTCTCCGCGCACACTTGAAAACTACACTCTTGCGATTCGCCTCTTTCGAGAATGGCTCGGTGATCGCTTCACTACCTGGCGTGAACTCACCGCCGATCACTTCAGGGCTTATCTTTTCGAACTCCTCAAAGCCGAGTTAAAACGAAGCACCATCCGCCTCCGCTTTGCGGCCTTCCGATCCTTTTACAAATACCTTGTGCACCGTCGTGGCTACCCAAAAAGCCCGGTCGCCGAGGTCGAACTCCCAAAAGCAGATAAACCACTTCCTGTCGTTCTCACTCTTGCCCAAATCGAAGAACTTCTGGCTCTTCCGCTTAAACTTCCCCTCGAAAAACAAGCCCCAGAGTGGATGCCACTCCGTGATGCGGCGATCCTCGAACTCTTCTATTCCACCGGACTCCGCCTCGCCGAATTGGCCGCTCTCGATATTGAGCAAATCGACACCATGAACGAATGCGTCAAGGTCAGGGGGAAAGGATCCAAGGAACGCATCGTCCCCATTGGCTCCTACGCACTCACCGCGATGCAGAAATACCAAAGCGCCGCCGCAATCCACCAAGGACCTCTGTTCCTCTCCAAACTTCAAAAACGCCTATCCACCCGCTCCATTGGGAACGTGTTGAATAAATACCTTCAACACTCCTCCATCGCCTTCAAGGTGACTCCTCACAAATTTCGCCACTCCTTCGCAACCCACCTTCTCGACCACGGAGCCGACCTCAGATCAGTCCAGGCCCTCCTTGGGCACGCCTCACTCTCCACAACGCAAATTTACACCCACGTCACTAAAGAACGCCTCCGTAAAGCCTACGATGCGGCCCATCCCCGGGCTAAGTAGATTCACTACGATTCACTGTTCCTTGCAGGGTCACATGTAAATGCCACTCGGTCATAATTTCACGAATTGAAATCATTTCCAACGCAACCAGCTCCTCAATCTCGCCCTGATGACTCTCAAAATGTTTTAGAGGAACCCAACCTTCACGGGCGGCCAAGTTTTGTCGGAGAACCTCTAATGAGTTCGCCTTCTCAAGTGTAGCGGGAACCAAATTACCAAACTCTTCTCGAATTCGCCCCATCCAGTCGGGGCCAGCCAGAAGCATACCCAAAATAGCCTGGCCCATTTGGACATAATGAAAGTCGCCCCTACTGGCGATCCGCATGCCGCTACGAACCTCCGACTTCTGCGCGATTCGCTCCCAATTTCGTGGTCCGTGACGACGAAGGTAGCGGGTTCCCCAATAGAAAAAAGTAAGCGCAATCGCGAGTGCGCTCAGAACAATATTCGTGGTGAGCGGACGGTTTTGCGTAAAAAAGCCGATGAGAATCCACCCGAACAAAAACAACACCAAAAATACCGACAGCGATCCTGCTGCGAAAAGCAGTATCCTTCCTACACACCGACGATTCGCCCGACGAATCAACTCCGGCGTTACGATGAGATGAGGTTTGGAGTTCACAACAAAAGAAGCGCCTTCAATGACGCCAATCTTAGTGTGTCCATGGATTAAGGGAACGCAAGAGGGCATACCAACGACTTGCCTTCACCTCTTGCGGAGCGAGAACCTCTAGCTTACTTCCGAGCGAAGCAAATTCGATCTCTTTCGACCTCCCCCAAAACTCCCCATCCACCTCAACCGGAACACTCTCCTCACAGCTCACCTTTAAGCCAGCCGCTTGAATATATGCTACACTATCGCCGGGCGATTGCGGATCAATCCCCCCTTTGGCCAGGCCTCGCAAGGTGTCTCTTACAAACTGATATCCCGACTCTTTGAAAATCACGACATCGAGAAGTTGATCCGAATTATTGGCGCGGCGGAAGAGCGGGAACTGTCCACCGTAGAGCGCGCCATTCCCAACAAACATCGCCACTCCCTGAAACTCTCGGCCATCATCACACACCACATTTACCCGAGGAGGTTTACTCTTAAGTAATTTGGCCGTCGTCAAAAGATAGGCCAAAGGCCCCAATCTTTTCTTACTCTCCCAGGTCGTTTGTTCAATGACCTGAGCATCAAAACCAACGCCTGCCATTTGCACAAAAGGCGCGCCATTCATCGTAAAAAGATCTACCGATTCACGATGCCCCTTATCAATGATGGCCATTGCCTGATCGAGCTTTGAAATCGGGACTCCCATCTCACGCGCAAAAACATTCATCGTCCCGGTTGGAAAAACTCCCAAAGCAGTTTCCGACCCTGCCAGACCTTCAATCACTGCGTTCAAGGACCCATCTCCCCCAGCCGCAATCACCAACTCTTCGCCCTCATCTGCAAACTTCCGGGATAAATTAATCGCCTCTTCGCGACTTCGAGTCGCATAAATGGTGAAGCGCGTGGCATTCGCCATAATGAACTTCAGCGCACGACGCCCTTTCTCACTCTTGGCCTTGGGATTCAAGATGAGTGGATAACGGGGCGGAAGATCGTCGTCAGTCATTTCATTTTCGGTGGTGTTGGAGGAGGAAAACCAATCTTGGCTAATTGGTCGAGAACCAAGGAGACTGGCAAGCCGACGATATTGTCGTAATCCCCCTCAATTTTCTCTACCAAGAGATCTCCGTGATCTTGGATCGCATAGCCACCCGCCTTATCGAGCACCGGGACTTTCGAGAGGTATTCCTCGATGACCCCATCGGAGAAATTTCGAAATTTCACATAAGAAGTGCCCACGAATTTTGACATCACGGCGTCGTGATAAATCACCACTCCGGTCATGACCTCATGAACCCGTCCTCGAAGTATTCGCAGATTACCCGCCGCCTCTTCCAAATCCACCGGCTTTCCAAAAACCTGCCCTCCCAGCGTAACGATGGTGTCAGCAGCAATAATCGTAGAAAACGGATCCTGTCGAGCAACGGCATTCGCTTTCAGCTCCGCATTACTCAAACAAAGTTGACGCGGCGGCTCGGCTCCAGGCTTTAGCTCCTCCACATCTGGCGAATTAATTTGGAAACTCAATCCTGCCTCCCGCAACAAATCCCGCCGTCTGGGTGAGCCTGATGCGAGAACCAACCTCCACCTCATATTCCCCTCTTCTAGTCCAATCATTATTCAATGTGTTCCTTGAGAAAATTCAACACCCCTAAAGACACGATGTGTATTTTCAGAGACATGTATGCAGTGCAACCCCTAAAATTCCACCTCCGCATCAAGTGTGGCAACACTCACCTCACCATCATGAACGGCTTGGAGGGATTCGCAGAGAGCCTGGGAGCGGTCCTCTTCACCGTGGACCAGCCAAACCTTTTTCTTGGGACCTTTGATTGCCTCGAAGTATTCCATGAGCTCGGAGTGGTCAGCGTGCCCCGAGAAGGAATCCATAATCTCGACCTTGGCGCGGAGCTTATACTCCTTACCGAAGATTTTCACGGTCTCGTCTCCTGAGCGAATCCGATAACCGAGGGTGTTCTGCGCGCAGTATCCTACAAAGAGAATGGTGTTTTTGGGATCTTCGATTCCGTTCTTGAGGTGATGAAGAATTCTTCCGGCCTCACACATTCCAGAAGCTGAAATAATGATAGCCTGGCCACTATCGGCATTGAGTTCCTTTGACTTGCTGACCGAGCGAATCAAGGTCAGGCCCTCGAATCCAAAAGGATTACTCCTCTCAAACAAAGTGTCGTAAACTTCCTCGTTGAAGCACTCGGGGTGCAAACGGAAAATTTCAGTGGCATTAACGGCCAGCGGACTATCAACAAAGACAGGCACCTCAGGAATGGTTCCGTTCTCAAATAATTGATGAAGAACATAAAGAAGCTGCTGGGTTCGCTCGACGGCGAAAGCCGGAATAATTACTTTCCCACCTTTTTTCAGGGCATTCTGCAAGACCTCAGCCACCCGCTCATCAGCCCCGGTTCCCAATTCATGTTCACGACCTCCATAGGTGCTTTCCATGATTAGAAAGTCGACCCCTTCGGCAGCCACTGGATCACGCAAAAGATCGTTACCTCCCCTGCCAACATCTCCAGAAAACAGAAGACGCTTTTTTTGACCATCGTCTTCATCTTCAATATCAAGAATCACCTGCGCGCTTCCGAGAATGTGCCCGGCATCAATGAAGGTGAGCTCGACACCTTTCGCGATCATGAGCTTTCGATTGTAGCCCACATTCACAAATTGCCTGAGGCAAAGCTCAGCATCAACCGGCGTATATAGTGGCTCGACCGGTGGCAACCCGCCTTTCAGACGGTGCTTGTTTAACCACTCGGCATCGGACTTTTGGATCCTCGCCGAATCAGTCAACATCACCGAGCAGAGATCCCGGGTGGCGAAGGTGGCGTAGATATTTCCTTCGAACCCTTTGCTGGAGAGATTGGGCAGGTTGCCACTGTGATCGATATGCGCGTGAGAAAGCACGACCTGATCGATGGTCTTCGGGTCAAAGTGAGGAAAACAACAATTCACCTCGTGGGCATCCTTTCGCCGTCCTTGATAAAGACCACAATCCAAAAGGATCCGCTGACCATTGACCTCCAAAAGATGCTGCGACCCTGTCGTCGTTCCTGCTGCTCCACAAAACTTTAGTTTCATACCGAGCAATTAGGTTAACCTCGGAGATTCCATCCCGCCAACTGAAAGTCACGCTAATCGGAAGATTGCCTATTCCAGGCAAGAAGTTCGTTGTAAGTCACCCCGGAACCACCAAAAAGATCGAGAGCACTCCCAACAGTGGCATCGAGGCGCCCTGCGCTCGCTTCATTGATCAGCTTCAAATCCTCAAGACCGCGAACTCCCCCCGCATAGGTGATAGGGCAACCGGTCCACTGCCCGAGAAGCTCGACCAAAGGGACATCCACTCCGGAACATTGTCCTTCGACATCGGCGGCATGAATGAGAAACTCGGCGCAGTATTGGGAGAGGTGGTCGATGATATCCAAATCGATCACCATTTCGGTAACGGTCTGCCAACGATTCATCGCAACCTTCCAGCCGTCGGCGACTTGGCGGCAGCTCAAATCGACGACTATTTTCTCCATGCCGATCTCCTCAGCGAGGGCTTTGAGACGGTCCCGGAGGAAATTGCCATCCTGGTCAAAAAGCCACGAGGTAACAATGACCTGACTCGCTCCAGCCTCGATCCACTCTCCTGCATTCTCCAAAGACACCCCGCCACCCAGTTGCAAGCCTCCCGGCCACGCCGCGAGAGCTTCCCGTGCTGCTTGGAGATTCCCCGGTCCCAGTTGGATGACGTGGCCTCCTTTCAGATCACTTCCGCGAAATTTCTCGGCATACCATGAAGGTGATTTCTTTGAGACGAAATTCTCCTCAGCGCCCTCGTCGTTCAGGGTGCCGCCCACGATCTGTTTGACCTTTCCCTCGTGGAGATCGATACATGGGCGAAACTTCGTCATGGCCATGGACGTAATTAAGGTGTCTTCTTCCAGAAACCAAGCGATTCATGAAACGACTCATTCTTTTAGCCGCCCTGCCCGGACTTCTTTTCGCCGAAAAAGCCCCAAAGGGAATGGTGCTCATCAAGGGAACCACCTATCTTCGGGGCACTGCCAAAGGCGCCCCCGGATTCCCTCCAATTACCGAAGAGCAGCCTGCGCACAAAGTTACCGTATCGGATTTCTACATCGAGACCCACGAGGTCACGAATGCGCAATTCCAGAAGTTCGTCGAAGCCACTGGATACGTCACCCAGGCCGAACGCGGCTGGAGTAAAAAAGATTTCCCCATGGCTCCCCCTGAAGCCCTGCGCCCCGGCGCCTTGATTTTTTCCGGGCCGCCCAGCGCAGTAGAATTACAGGCCCAGGGAGCGGAATGGCAGTGGTGGAAATTTGTCGAGGGAGGCTCGTGGAAACATCCTCTCGGCCCCGATTCAGATCTCAAAGGAAGAGAAAACTATCCCGTGGTATGTGTCACCTGGGAAGATGCCAATGCCTACGCCAAGTGGGCCGGCAAGAGACTTCCGACCGAGTCCGAATGGGAACTTGCTGCCCGAGGCGGAAAAGAGGGACAACTTTATGTCTGGGGAAATGAGAAACTCCCCGACGGGAAAACCTTTCTCGCCAATATGTTCACTGGGGAGTTCCCGCACTACGACACGGCAAAAGACGGCTTCGCCGGAGCGGCGCCTATCAAATCATACCCTCCAAATGCTTTTGGTCTCTATGATATGGCCGGAAATGTTTGGGAACATTGCTCCGATTACTACCGACCCGATACCTACAGCGACTTTATCAAAAATCCTACCGACAACCCTCAGGGACCGAGAAACGGGGTCAGTCAACCCATGATCGGTTGGTTCATGAACCGAGGGAACTGGGATGTCCCCACCGAATTAAAAAACCAGCATCCCCTCTCGCTTCTTCACGTGACTCGAGGTGGGTCATTCCTTTGCCACGACACCTACTGCCTGCGCTACCGGCCCGGCGCACGTCACTACTCCGAATCGCTCGCACCCGCCAATCACACCGGCTTCCGCTGTGCTAAATCAGTAGTCCCGGCGGCAAAAGGAAACAGCAGTGAGAGAAAACATGACAGCGGCAAAAAGGACGGAGCTCCAAATGGTATAAAATGAGGAGTTGCCGTGATCGACTCTGTCTCTCTGCATCTGAATTTCTAAATCCTCCTTGGTTTTAGGATCTAGCGAGAGCTTCTCCAACTCCGCTTTTAGAGGTTTTTCTAATCCCGAAGAGATCCACCACGTATCCCCTCATGATGAAGATTTCCCAAATTGCTTCGCCTTGTCAACGTAACGATCTCAACCCTAGCATCGCGCATGGAACAACCCTGTCGCATTCTCTTCGTCTGCCTTGGAAATATTTGTCGCTCGCCGGCCGGGGAAAATATCTTTCGCCACCAGGTGGAGGATTCAGGGCTATCTGACTGCATTGCTTGCGACTCAGCCGGAACTGCTGGCTATCACATTGGGAAAAGCCCCGATGCCCGCATGACAAAAGCGATGCGCAATCGCGGTTACCAAGTCACTGGCGGTGCCCGTCAATTTGTGCCCGCCGATTTTGACAGATTCGATCTCATTCTCACCATGGACGATGACAACTATCGCGATATCCTCTCCCAAGCTCGCTCAGACGATGAGCGCAAGCGAGTCCGCTGCTTCACTGACTTCTGCACCGAGCACGAGGAAACAGAAGTTCCCGATCCATACTATGGAGGAGACGAAGGATTCGAATTCGTCGCGGATCTCATCGAGGACGGTTCCGCTGGGATCATCGCACACCTCCAAAAAACCAGAGGGCTTTAAAAGTTACTTTTGGGCTGATTTGTGTCTTGCCAAATCCGGGAATCCATAGAATCGTCCGCCCATCGCGGAGGGGTGGCAGAGTGGTCGAATGCACCGGTCTTGAAAACCGGCGTGCCGCAAGGTACCGTGGGTTCGAATCCCACCCCCTCTGCCATAAGGCCACTTCCGCTCGCGGAGGTGGCCTTATGGCATTCTGTAGATGAACCTGAGAACCTTTGGGTCGTCTCAGCGAGCCAGTTTGAGTGCGATCAACAACCGAGCCTCTGCGAGGGTGTGATGCAACACAGAAAGGCGAAGACTTTCAACTTCGCACAGACTGACCAACGGGAAGTAAATCCTGCCCCCAAGACGAGGGCGCTCTTTTTTTGTTTTTGGCAGAAGGAAGCATGAAAATGGACCCAAATGGGACGAATTTGGGCAACAGAAAATTTTAGGTCCGTATCAAATCTACAATAGCTCCCATCTGACCCACGTAATTCCCCTGTCGTTAGACAACATCACCTCCCCTATCTCCCCCATGTATTCGCCCAACCCGGGTCTCCGCGACCTCTTGGCCTCGACAAGCCTCAAGCGCAGCACTTAAGTTTACTTCAGGCTCAAACGATTCATCGTTTCCGCGGTTTAATCATCGTGAATCCAGGCGCGGCTCAATCCAACTCAGCCGGCGTTCCCAGTTTCTCCGGGGATCTGTAAGAGACCAAGAAAAAACAACTCTTCCAATAAAGACAAAATATGGAATTAAGATTACTTGTTCTTGGGATTGCGATTCCCGCTGCTGCAAATGCAGCAACTAACGTAACACTCCAGAACTTCAGCGGCGTCTCATCTGGAAATCCAATTGTTGATGACGCCGGCACTCCCATCGACAACTCACTGTCAAGTTGGGCGGTTGGAACTTTCGAGACTACTTTCGCAGCTGGCCTTTCGGGTTTGGATACCGTCACTGATGATGAGGCTGTGATTGATGCGTTCACACAGTCAGGTGCAGATGGATCTCTGAGTATTAATGGATTGTTCAACGGCACCGTTGAGTCTGATAGTGGAAATGCAAATGCCGGTGAGGCACTTTATGCCTTGGTGACATACAATGCAGCTGCTGGAGTTCAGGCTCTGGTTTTTGATCTTGGCCGTGCATTTCCAACTCAGGATGGTGCTGGTAACGCAAGTGTTGACTTGGGGCGCCTTCTTGGCCCAGATGACGTGGCATTTGGCAATACTAACGCCGTCCCTGTTAATACAGCCACCCTTCCTCCTCCGCTTGCAGGATTTGTAGACGGTATTACTTTTGATACGAGCACTGTCATTTCTGAGCCATCAACCGGCCCGCCCACAGGATATTACGATCTCGCAGAAGGACTGACTGGCGCGGCCCTCAAACAGGCTCTCCATGAGATCATTGATGACCACATCGTCATCTCATACAGCACGACTGACGAATTCATGAAAGTCATTGATGAAGACCCCCAAAACTCGGCAAACGTCGGATTAATTTATTCCAACTTTTCCATGTCCAAGGAAGCGCTTGGCTCATCCGGTTCATCAGTGTGGAACCCCGGACATCTTTGGCCCCGATCCTACGGTATCGATTCAAGCGGGCCCGACAACTCCGACATGCACAATCTGTATCCGTGCAACGCTTCGGTATATTCGTCTCGTAGTAACAAATATTACGACGAGACCACGCTACCAAGCACGGTAAATTCTATTTCTCCCGAAAACTCTTTTGATTCAGACTCCTGGGAGCCTGCCGATAGCGATAAGGGGATTGTCGCCAGAGCAGTTCTTTACATGGCTGTGCGATACGAAGGTGATGAATCAGCCACTTCTGATCTTGAGTTAAGCGACTCCCCGAACTCAGCGGCACAATTGATGGGGAAGCTAACGACGATACTCGATTGGAATCGAAGATTTCCTCCTTCATCGGCTGAAAAAAATCGCAACGATGCCATCTATAATGGAGCCAATACGACCGCAGGCTTCTTGCGTCAGGGTAATCGAAACCCATTTATTGATTATCCTCAACTTGCTGATGCCATCTTTCTAAGCAGCGATATTCTCACCTTTGGAAAATGGCAAATTCAGAACTTTAGCCTCCCTCAGATCGAAGCTGGGTTAACCACTGGTGCACTCGCTGATCCGGACAATGACGGGAAGAACAATCTTGTTGAATTTGTCGCAAATTCAAATCCTCTATCCTCTCAGAGTAAGCCTTTTTACAGTGTTATGCAGACTCGAGGAAACGTCTTGCTCAATTATCGCATCGTCAACAATCTCAGCCTCTCAGGTTATAGTGCTGAATGGGAGATCAGTCCCGACTTGGAATCCTGGGCGAGTCCATTAAATGTCCCAGTCGTCGAAAGTGACGAGGGGGCGACATCTCTGAAATCTCTCACCATCTCAGCGACTGGAAACGAACTTTTCTGGCGTTTGAAAGTGAGTTCTGATTCGCCTTAAATCTATGACCGGTTTTGGTTTATGACCTATGATCAGAGTCGCAACACCACGGGGATT
>JAAEZT010000020.1:0-23360 GCA_018222765.1 bacterium
GGAAGCAAGCAAGTCCAAGTAAAAGTTCCACCCTCTTTCCGGACGATACCCGAGAGATTCGCTTGTCTTTGCCTCTGGCAGGAGCCAAAATTCATGCATCATGAGTGACCCAATTGCCATTAACGATCCCGGCGAGCCTTCCGCCAAATCAGCGGCCGATGATTTGAGAGCCGCAGCCGACGGGAATGCCGAGCGCAGCATCTCCTCAACCGAGAAAAAGGCCCGCGATCTCAAAGAAGCTGCAGCCCAGAAAGCAGCTCAATTCCGGAACTACGCCGGAGAAAAAGCCAGCTCTCTCCGGGACGGAGCGGGAGAAACCGCCCAACAACTTACCGCCGCCGCCAACGAGCAGTGGCAGGACACACGCGAAAAAGCACTCGAACTCCACGATTCATTGGAGGACTACGTTCGCAAAAACCCCACCAAGTCTATCCTCACCGCAGCCGGAGTTGGTTTTCTCGTGGGGTTGATCGTTCGTCGTTAATTCCGCGCTTCCGCCCACACCACCATGGCCTCCCGACGGGCATCCCCCACTCCCGATGAATCCACCGGGCTTAAGGAAGAGCTGTCGGCATTTTCAAAAGAAGCCAGTATTTATCTTAAAGGCCGAACCGAGCTTCTAGCCCTAGAGGGGAAGGAGGCTGGTCGAATCCTCGGGAGACGCCTCACCGTTCTTGTCATTGGAATCGGAGCCCTCATTGTCAGCTACCTCGCCTTCCTCATCACAGTCATTTATCTGCTCGGTCAATGGTTTGACCACCTGGGAGAAGGCCTACTTGCGAATTGGGCCGGCGCTACCCTCTTGATCACCATCGCGCATCTGATCATCGCTTTTATCTGCTTCAAGACTCAAAGGAAGATGGGCAAAACAGACCAACTCTTCGAATACACTCGCGCTGAGTGGCAAAAAGACCAGCAATGGATACAGAACGACGAAAAGCAGAGCTGACTCTCCTTCTGGCACGTCAACGGGAAGAAATTGACAAATCCCGCCACCAGATCAAGCAGGAACTGAGCCCGACTCACCTTCTTAAGCAATCGATCAAAAGAAATCCCACCGCTTGGTTTGTCGGATCTCTGGCCACGGCAACCCTCACCAGTCTGATTCTCCGCCGACCCAAAGTGGTCGTCAAAGACCGCAAACGCCAAGGACTCATCTTTTCAGCTTTGAAAATGGGATTTTCCGCCGCACGCCCGGCAGTGAGCGCCTGGCTGATAGCGAAAGCAAAATCCGAACTGAAAAAGCGCTCCATCACTCAAGATTAAATTCCATGCTTGGCGGGGACTCTGAAAAGTGATTTCTCTAGTGAATATTCTCCTCTTAAAGGCGTCTCTCTCAATTAATACCAACAATTTATGTCAGAACACGAAGTCCTCGCGCACGTCGACGAGTATTTGAAGATTGGAGTCGAATATGATTGCTCCGATATCCATCTCCCAGCCGGATATCCCCCTGCTTGGCGACGATACGGCACCCTCCAGCCAATCTGGGACACTCACGAGCCACTTACTCACGAACAGACCGAACAACTCGCCCGGACCTTCCTGAACGAAAAGCAATGGGAGCACCTCGATCGGGTCGGTGATGTTGATTTTGCCTATGCGAATGAAATGGGACGTTACCGCGCTTCCGTCGTTCGCCAGCGCCTGGGCTATGAACTCGTCTTTCGGATCATTTCCACCCACATCCGCACCATGGAGGAGCTGGAACTCCCGATCGAACATCTCAGACCCCTCACTCGATACCAAAATGGTCTCATCCTGATTACCGGATCCGTCGGTTCCGGAAAGTCAACTACCATGGCCTCACTAGTCGACTTTATCAACAGGGACCGCGAAGACCACATCCTCACTCTTGAGGACCCTATCGAGTATGTTTTCCAGTCCCAGGGATGCCACGTGAACCAACGCGAGGTGCACTCACATACCGAGTCATTCCCCAAGGCCCTTCGCGGGGCACTCCGGGAAGACCCCGATATCATCATGGTCGGTGAAATGAGAAACCTTGAAACAATCTCGCTTGCCCTCACCGCAGCAGAAACCGGCCACCTCGTTCTCGCAACACTCCACACCGGAAATGCACCCCGAACGCTCGACCGTGTTCTCGATGTCTTCCCCGTTGACCAACGTGACCAGATTCGCGTGATGGTTTCAGAATCCCTGCGGGGTATTATTTCACAGCAACTTGTCCCCAAAGCAGACGGCTCGGGCCGGGCTCTTGCTCTGGAGCTACTCGTAAATACTCCGGCGGTTGCCGCGACTATTCGCGACGGAAAAACCTTCATGCTCCCCGGCATCATGCAAACCGGTAAAAACGTCGGCATGATCACAATGGATGAATCCCTTCGTCAGCTTCAGGCCAATGGTCTCATTACCCAGGAAGAAGCCCTTTACCGAAGTGAAGATAAGAGCCTCATGAAATCTTTCTTCCAAGCCTAATTCTTTAACAATCACACACAGTTTTACCATGGCGACCATCGACCGTTTATTTCAATACCTCGTTTCTTCCGGCGGCTCCGACCTCCACCTCTCCGAGGGATCCCCGCCCAAAATCCGTGTTCACGGTGCAGTCAGCGCAATTCCCGAGGAAGCGGTGCTCGACGGAGAGTCGTTTAAGAACCTCCTCAGCGAAATCTGCGAGCCCTCGGCATTCGAAAAATATCTCGAATGCGGCGACCTCGACTTCGCATACGAGATGGATGAGGAATCCCGCTTCCGCTGCAATTACCTCAAACAGCAAAACGGGCTCGGAGCAGTCTTCCGTTTAATCCCGACCGAAATTGCCTCGATCGAGGACCTCAACCTCCCGCCGGTCATCAAGGAATTCGGACATATGAGATCAGGCTTGGTCCTCGTCACTGGCCCAACCGGATCCGGAAAATCGACCTCTCTTGCAGCCTTACTCGACTACATTAACACCAATTTCAACCGCCACATCATCACCATTGAAGAGCCGATCGAATTTGTACACCGAAGCAAGCAATCCATTATCACCCAGCGTGAGGTTCCCATTCAAACGCCAAGTTTCGCCGACGGGTTGCGTGCCTCCCTCCGGGAAGACGCCGATATCGTCCTCGTGGGTGAGATGCGGGACCTTGAAACAATCTCTCTCGCGCTCACCGCTGCAGAGACCGGTCTTCTCGTCTTCGGAACGCTGCACACCAACAACGCCCGCAAGACCGTTGACCGTATCATTGACGTATTCCCCGCCGACCAGCAGTCGCAGGTCCGCACCATGCTCGCAGCCTCCCTCCGTGGAGTGGTTGCCCAGCTTCTTTGTAAACGGGTCGACAAACCCGGCCGAACTGCCGTGAATGAAATTCTCTTCGCAACTCCGGCGGTTGCTGCCATTATTCGCGAAGGTGCCACCCAGAAGCTCTATGATGTCATCATCGGAGGTAAAGCCGAAGGGATGCAGTTCATGGACGAAGCAATTTGGGAGAAGCTCCAGGCCGGAATGATCTCTCCGCAAGAAGCCTATATGAAGGCTATTGACAAGACGCGCTTCAAACCCTTCCTCCCCGAGGAGGACAAATCTCTCGCCATCGCTTCCGGGGAAAACCCCAACGAACGATAGCACAACCAATTAAATTCCGTAAATGGGCTCTGTAACCAGACAGGGCCCATATTTTTGAACCTGAACCTAGGGGATGCCGATTGACTTAAATTCCGCAACCTCTAGTTTTTAATGGAGCCACCTCTACCTCATGCCCGCTTCCGACACTCTTGAATTTAACTGCCCAAATTGCCGGGTTAGTCTACTTGTCCCAAAGAGCGACGCCGGCATAAGCGGTCCTTGTCCACATTGCGGAGCGGCCATCACTTCTCCCTCTCCCATCCCTCGCCCTCTGCACAATATTCCAACTCCCGCCAAGCCAGAATCCCGCCAGAGTCCTCCCAAAAAAGATTCCCTCCCCATCTCCCCCCAACGAAGAATTCCCGCCCCCCCTGGGAAGCCGGCGGACATCCAAGAAGGCCAAAATTGGTCCGAAGATGAAGAGGAGCAGAAAAAAAGTAGCGGGTGTTGGCCAACAGTCCTCTTCCTGATTTTCCTCACCATCGTCTCTTATTTCATTCTCAGTTTTCTCCATCTGGTTCCTCACTGGAAAACGATCCCATCCAAGCTCTTCCCTCAAGCCCAGAAAATCGAAGAAGTCCCCTCCAAGCCAACCAAGAAAAGGGATCCTTTCCCAACTCCTCCCCCACCAAAACCAATTTCGCTTACCCCACCGTCCAATCCTGATCCAAGAGAAGCAGAGCCCACTCCCGACCCTTTTGAAGAGAACTCAATCGCCAACTCTCCGCGCGCTAGCTTGAAACATTTCCTCGCTGCGAAAACCCTCGATGATCGCCGATCTTTCATGACGAGCAGCTCTCATTCTGCTGAAGAGCTTCGCCAATCAATCCTCTCTGGACCTTTTCCCGAAAGCCACCCACCCCAAGTCGAGTCAAAACTCGCTTTTGCCGACTCCCAAACTACCGAAAGCTACTACACAATTTCTTTTAGAACACCTCTGGCGAAAGACGTCAATTCATTGACCATTAGAGTTGTGACTTCTGCAAGCAATAGCACGCCGAAAGTCGATACCGCGTTTTTTCTAGACCTACTGCAAGCACCAGTCACCAAACTCAATCAAAACTTCTCGCCTGAGCCACTCACGTTTCAGACAATTAGCGAAGCTTCCGCATACTGCTTCGACGACATCCCCAACAGCGAGTCGATGGCGAGGCTTACCTTCTTCCGCGACATGGATGCCAAAGCAAACCCTCTCGCGACTGCATACCTCGCTCAGAATTCACTTTTGTTTCAGAAGCTCAAAAAATACGACACCCCAGGGGCACGTATTCCGGGAACTGTGACCGTGAAATGGAATCTCACCCTCGATCCTTCGAAACCCTTCCTCGAAGTTGTCGACTTACAATCTCCTAGCCTCAAATAGCCTTACCCGTTTTCTTTCTCTTCCTGCTCCAAGGCCTTGATGCCACCGTGCAGGACAAAGACTTCAAATCCAAAATCCCGGGACATCTCCTCTCGAAGTCGATCGGCAACAACCTTGCTGGAATCACAACCAGCCTTGTCGCAAAACACCACGACACGTCGCTTTACTTCACCGCCACCAAAAACTTCCGTGGCAAAGCTAGCCACCATTTCATCCCAATTCTCATGCTCGTTCACGAGGACTGAACCTGCCACTCCCCCTTCCTCCCATAACTCACGCTTTCGGGCATCGACCCAAAGGACAGTTTCGGAAGGCCATTCCCGAACCGTCTCCAGACAAAGGTGATGCTCCGCTAGGTCATCTTCAAGACACGAAACCGAACGATCAGGGGATCCCACCACACGCCATGTGATTAACGCCGCAACCCCTGACAAAGTCATCAAGGCGCAAACTGAAACTAGCAGCCGATTCATTTCGTTACGGCGAGGTCTTGGCGGTCGCGGGACGAGGAGTCCGCATCACCGCAAAAATCTGACTCCGCTGAAACCGCTTCGACTTACTATCGGTGTGAAAGCGAATCATTCCCATTGCCGGAGTTTCATCCTGAGTTGGAGTCACAACGACCTCATACTCCCAGCCATCTTTTATTCTCTTAATAACATACGGAAAATTTTCACTCGTTCCCGAATCCTCCAGAATATGAATCGGCTCGCTATGATTGACGGTAATCTTATACGTTTTGGATTCCAGTCCGCCACCCAAATTCCATTGCTGGGTCGGTGGCTCAATTTTGAATAACTCGGGGATACTTACCCTCACGGTGAGCTTGGACGGTTCCTGCTTCCCCTGAAAATTGAGAACAATCGCTTTATCTACCGTTCCTTTAAAATTTCCGAGATTGAACTTACCAATGACCTTGCCGGCATCGCCAACTTTCCATTCCAACTTGGTGCTGCGATCATTGTTGAGCGGATAAATTTTCGCTTTCAGGCAGGAACAAGGCGCGTCATAATTTTTGATCACAACATCCTCTCCTCTGATCTCGAAAGGAAACTCTGCTGTCACGGTCTGTTCATCCACCCCCACTTTCAATTCGATCAGCTCGGTATCGAACACCATTTCGGCAGAAAGCGCACCAATGGACAGAAGTGAGACAAGATATTTTTTCATCAGTCTTTCAGGTTTAGAATTTTGACAGCAAGAATCAAGCGACCCTTGCGCCATTCCGGACCCAAAAAATAGAGCGATTTCCCTTTTGTCAAAACCGGATTGGTACTGAAGACCTTTCGCTTGGACTGCCAATACTCCAAAACCATCTGCATTTTACCCGGCCCCTCGCGCTTAATCGGCTGAAAACTCACCAAAATCTCTTTCGATGGCTTCAAGGGAGTAGCCCAGCTTTCATATCCTCGCAGGATCGTCGGACGGTCTCCTCCCAGCCGGCGATAATGGCTAAACGAGAGTTCCTTGATTGCTTTGAGAGCCTCCACTTGGTCTTTCGTAACTTCCTGCGCCTGATCTCCCGCAAGCTCTACATCATCATTCGTGGCGTAGAACAACTCAACCCCGAGCGAGCCGATCGGCTCCATCCCAGGATCCTGAGCAAAGAGATCAGTGATCAGCAAAGCTGATGTAGCGATGAGCGCGAGGAATTTCATAAATTGAATTACTGGAGGCGACGTTCTTCAGACTGTAAATACCGGGCAGGCAAACCTGTGGTGCGGTCAGCTCTGGAAAAATCGATATCATCACTAATGGCCGCGATTCCCTCGACAACAATCGCAGAAACATTGCCATCCGCATCGGCGATGACTTCGGCGGTGAGTGATTTCTCTGCAAAATACACGTTTGGTAGCTCCTCTGATTTCTCAGGCGAATCCGCAGCCCCCCGATCAGTGAGCCCACTATTTCCTTGAGGGGACATTCTCTGCCCGGCGAAGAAGGCCAGAACCAAAGCAAGAGCCCCGACCGGAGCCCAAGCCCATCGCAAAGACTCCCACCATCGCGCCGCCTTTTCCGCAGGACGCTGGGCCGCAATCTCCAGATCAACCTTACGCATCAGCTGACTGTTAAAAAAGTCAGGGTAGGGCGGCTCCACCGATTTGGGAATTTCGCTTTGCAAGACAGCGGCCACTTCCCTCGCACCGGTCAATTCGGCTTCGAGTTCAGGATCTGCGGCAAACAGCTCATCGAGTTGACTCTGTTCCTCATTGTTGAGGCGTCCATCAACCCATTTCACAAAGAGTTCTTCAGTTTGTTCCTTTTTCATCACTGAGTAGGGATTGTAGTTTTTTACGTGCGTAGTAGAGGCGACTCATCACCGTTCCAAGAGAACATTCCATTACTTTGGCGATTTCCTTGTAATCAAAGCCTTGAACCTCACGGAGAATGATCGTTTCGCGGTGTTCGCTATTTAGTGTGGCTAAGGCTCGATTGATTTTCGATCCCAATTCGCTATTTTGCAGCGCTTCATCGGGCCTCGCCTGATAAGCCGGCGAAGTTCTCGCTCCAGCCGCAATATCCGACTGATTGAGAATCCCGTCATCGAGTTCTCCGGCACCATCAATCTTGCGTTTGCGCAGCCAGTCATAGACCACATTGTGGGTAATACGGTATAGCCACGTCGAAAATTTGGCCCGTGCCTCGAATTTCGGCAGCGCTTTCCAAACTTTGAGAAAGACTTCCTGGGACAAATCCCAAGCGTCGGCCTCGTTTTTAATCATATTTTGAACCATGGCATAAACTTTTCCACGATGGCGTGTCACCAATGACTCGAAAGCCCTGGAATCACCTCCCTGACAGGCCTTAATTAGTTCAAGATCAGGGATTTCCTTGTCCGGCGAACCTGCATCGGGAGAAGCACCAATTGGTGCCATCACAGCCTTTGACGTGGTCCAGCGTAAAAAATTCATCAACGTGGCTAAAGTTTATCGAATATTTTTTGAACTGACCAACCTTTTCCCTGAGACTGGTACTTGCAAATCAAATGACTGGAGACAAATTCGGCTCGAACGATGGGCCTGAAAATCATGATTAACTTTGCTCTCAGCGCCGATGGGAAGATTTCCACCCGCGCCAAGGCACCCGCCCACTTCACCTCCAGACTGGATTTGGAACGACTTCATGACATCAGAAAACAAGCCGATGCCATTCTAGTGGGCCGGAACACCCTTGAAGCCGACCAAATGACGATGTCCATCCCCGGTCTTTCACCACAGGACCAACCCTGGCGCTGTGTCATCACTGAGAAAGGCCTCCTTGACCCCCAACATCCCTTTTTCCAGTCCGAGGGAGGCCCCCGTCACATTATCACTTCAAGCATCGCTGATCTCTCGTCATTTCCCGCCACTATTCACCAACTCGATCTTGCCGAGTGGCTGCATTGGCTCGACCACGAGACCCAGATTGAAACACTTCTCTGTGAAGGAGGAGGAAGCTTGGTCAAAAATCTCTTCCAACTGAATTTAGTGGATACCATTCATCTCACTCTAGCCAGCCACTCGATCTTTGGCGCTCAAGAAGCTCCGAGCATCACCGGGCTCCCCGGAGACTACCTCCCTGCGTCGAGGAACTACCGTCTGGAGATTCTCGAAGAAGGAGCCGAAGGCGAATTTTTCCTCACTTATCAAAAAGGATAAGGCTTTCCACTTTTCCTTTTTCCCACATGGACTATGTTCCCCCAGACCCTTTCGATTCATGCGCCGTCGCCGCACCCTTTTCCTTATCCTGATCCTGTCGCTGACCTATGTTAGCGGGCAGCTTTGGGATATCCATCGCGTGGGTCATCTCGATCGGAACCGAACTGCCGATTGTGCCATCGTCCTGGGTGCCGCCGCATGGCATGACAAACCATCTCCCGTTCTCAGAGAACGACTCAACCACGCCATCGAACTTTTTAAATCAAAGAGAGTCAACGCCCTGATTTTAACAGGCGGGTTTGGAAAGGGCGCGGACTTCTCCGAGTCCAAGGTCAGCTTCGATTACTGCTTATCCCAAGGAGTGCCGGCATCGGCGATTCGTGTGGAATCTGAATCAACAAAAACTTACGAAAACCTTTCCGAAGCCAAAAACATCCTCCAGAAAGAAGGATGGAAAACCGCTCTTCTGGTAAGTGACCCATGGCACTTAAAACGAGCCCGACGAATGGCAGACGACCTAGGAGTCAAAGTCTATGCTTCGGCCACGAAATCGACGCGATTCAAATCCACCGAAGCCAAGGCTAGGTTTCTCTTCCAGGAATTCTATATGTATCATTATTACCTCCTCACCGGAGAATAGCGGCGGACTAACAGAGCTTCCGATGGAGCAACTGGAAGGGCAACACTCCACACTTTGCCGCAAGGGAGACCCCCGCACGGCCAATGGGATTTGTAAGAATACGATGTAAGCTCAGTGCCAGCCGGACGCGGCGCCCAAAACGCTCCTCAAGATTGAGCTGAATATTATTACGGGTCGTATCCCAGGCTTCACCCTGCTGCGCATAAATCATTAATGGCTCCAGTGCGCACTCCGCGGATTCAAAGGCCATCGACATTCCATTCCCCGTAAAGGGAGGAATCATTCTCTCCGCGTCACCGAGCACGCACAATTCATGCTCCACTTGCTGGCTTCCCAATCGAAACCCACTAATTCCTGTAAGGGATTTTTGATTCATCTCTCCACCCCGTAGTCGATCAACCAGCTTCTCCAACCCGCACTCATCCAGAGCGTTGAGTAAAGGGTTTCCCTTTCCCATCTTGGCCCCTCGGAAAAGACCACAAACATTGATTTTGGAGCCATCTCCTTCTATCGGAGTCAGTCCAACATACCCTCCATTCCCCAGATGCATCTCCAAATACCCGTCGAGAGAAACGCCGTCAAAGTGAGCCTTCAACCCCAACCAAGGCGTGCCCTTTTCCAACTTTCTGCCAGCTGTCCAAACCCGTCCTTCCATGGCCTCTCGGTCAACGCGGTCGTTAACGAATAACTCACCTCCCGATCGCTCAAATTCCTTTCTCAAGCGTTCGTCCATTTCCCATCGGGACATTCCAAGAGCGGGCTTGGATAGCCGGGCTTCAAGAATCTTCTCATCTCCCACCCACCATCGCGTTTTCTCATGCTGCAAGGCATCGGAAAATAGGTGAGCAATGCCCAGATTTTCCAATGTCTCAATGGTCACTCCATTAATAAATTCCCCGCAAACCCGATGTCGTGGATAAGTCGTTGCTTCGCGCAGAATTACTGGGACCTCCCTCCTCCGCATAGCAATCCCCAGCGCAAGCCCGGCCAACCCGCCTCCCACAATTTCGATCTGCTTCATTCCCACCACGCCACTACACGAATTCCGCCGAAAAACGACACCTCCTCCCGCCATTTCCAGCGTTCTCCCAACTGCAACAATGCGGGAAGTTCACCCCGCCGAAACCCCGCCCGAATACTCACCATCATGTCATGTTTTGTCACCGCGTTGATCGCGGGCCAAAGAAGACTCCCTTGAAACAGCGAGCGACATGAACGATACGGTTCGACCGCGACAAACTTTTTCCGGGTGCCAATCAAACCACCAAGCCGCTTCAATTGTTCATCGTCGAAATGATGAAGAATCAAATTTGCCACAGCGGTATCTCCGGGACAATCGGGCATTGTTTCAAAAAGATCACCCTGCTTCCAATCAACTTCGAGACCCCGGGGCTTTCCCTGAAAATCCAATCCCGTCACCTTTCCAGCATCGCTCAACTTGCCCGTCAGTTCCCCCGTCCCTGCACCCAATTCCACCATGGACTCCCCTTTCTCAATTTGCCTTTGAATCCACCCCTCATTTCCCATGAACCAGTTGATCATGCGAAGATCCCGACGACTCCGAATGGCCGCCGGGTCGTCGCCGGAAAGTTCGTCCAATAACTCTGGCGCAACCACTCGCTTCACGAAACCTTAGATAACGCCGCTTTCTCATTGGTCAAGACAGCCTCTCTTCATTATGTTTCCGTCATGACGACAGCCACCGAAAAAGCGCAGGTTCTGGTTGATGCACTTCCCTATCTGCAACGATTCCGGGGTAAAACCTTTCTGATCAAAATGGGAGGGTCCGCAATGGACGACCCCGGGCTAGTCCGCGAAGTCATGAGGGATATCGTTTTTCTAGAGAATGCCGGAATTAGCCCCGTCATCGTTCATGGTGGCGGAAAAGCTATCTCCGCAGCCATGAATGAAGCCGGGCTCGAAGCCAAATTTGTCGGGGGGTTCCGCATCACTACCCCCGAGGCGATCAAGATTGTCGAAGAAACCCTGCATCAGAACATCAACGCGGGACTTGTTGAGACAATCAACGAATTCGGCGGAAAAGCCGCTTCAATCCACGGACTTTCCGTATTTACAGCCAAACAACTGTTCGGAAAAGACGACTCCGGAGCCCCAGTTGACATCGGAAGGGTCGGCCAAGCCACCTCCTGCCACACCGAAGACATTCTCTACGCCATCAGTGCTGGCTTGGTTCCGGTCATTTCCCCCCTCGGAAAGCACAAAGAAACAGGAGAACCCCACAACATCAACGCGGATTTGGCCGCAGCAGCCCTTGCCTGCGCCCTCAAACCAGCCAAATTGGTATATCTTTCCGACGTTCCGGGCCTGCTTCGCGACCCATCCGACCACTCCACTCTCATTGAATCAGTCAGCAGTGCAGAAGCGCAGAAGCTAATCGACGACGGCACCATCTCCGGAGGGATGATCCCAAAAATCACCTCTGCTTTGGAAGCCCTCGAGAGCGGAGTTGAAAAAGTCCACTTCATCGATGGCCGCACTCCGCACACCCTTTTACTCGAAATTTTCACCCAATCGGGAATCGGGACCGAAATTAGATAATTCGGCATTCTTAACTAAGGTTTGTTCTTCTCGATTTCTTTGCTATTTAGTTTTAAGCGATGCTGAACAACGCCTTCACTTTTCTTTCCACCCTCGCACTCAGTTTCTTTTTGGTGAGTTGTTCGGGGAAACGAACTCCGGACTACAACCCCGCCATTGGCCCCTTTGACGAAGACGGAAATTACATCGAAGCCTGGGCTGACAATCCACCCAAGAGAAATCGCTTCTGGTTCAGCAAGAAAAAGACCGAAGAGCCCAAAGTCGTTGGAAATGATAAACCAACGCGCCAAGTCTACAACAAACCAAAACAGGCAACACGTCCGGCACCGAAACCGGCATACCGCCCCAAGCCCGAAGTTAAACCAAAACCGGTCAGGGTGAAGCCGAAGTCACGCCGTCATACAGTTGTAAAAGGCGATACCCTCTACGGACTCTCCAGGAGATACGGAGTAAGCGTCTCGGCCATTCAAAGAGCGAACAAATTAAGCGGAACCAACATCCGACTTGGTGCCACGCTCCTGATTCCGGCTAAGTAAAGCGACTTGCTATCAAAATCATTCGCGAACACCTTAATCGAGATGATTCGGTCACTACTCGTTCTCACTTTGGCTTTTGTGCAAACCACATCCGCCTACGATGCCCAATTGGACGGCCCCGGCCTTGATGTCGCGCTGATTTCAGAGTCCCGCAGCATTACGCCCGGTAATCCCCTCACAATCGGGTTCCACATTCATCACCACGCCGGATTCCACACCTATTGGAAAAAACCGGGAATGGTCGGAGTCCCCACTTCCCTCGAATGGAAACTGCCGCAGGGCTATAAGGCTTCCAAAATCAGGTGGCCTTATCCTGAAAATACCTTTATGGCCGAATACCCCTGCCATGGTTACGAACGAGACGTCACCCTACTGGTCACGCTCACTCCTCCCGCCAAGATCGAAACCAAAACCGTCACCCTGAAGGTCGATGCCAACTGGATGTGCTGTGCGCGGGGCTGTTTTCCTAACTTTCAATCGTTCGAACTCACTCTCCCCGTCACTCGAGAACCCATCCCCGACCCTCACGCCTCTGCGCTCATCAATACCGCCAGCAAGGAGATCCCCAAAACAAATCACAAACTGATAAGCTCGGTCCGCGGTCATCAGCAAATCGAATTGAAATTATCCTCCCCAACAATTCCCAAGTCAGAAAAGATCTACTTCTTTTCCAGCGACGGACAGGTCTCTTCGGACCAACCGCAAAAAATCAGCCAAGGAACCGACGGTTCTCTCATCCTCACCGTGCCGCGATCCGAGTTCTCTCCAAAAAAATTCAAAAGCCTCCCCGGCGTCCTCAAAATCGGGAAGGAATTTTTTCAAATTAATCCGGCTTACCCTCAAGGCTGAGCTGGTTTACTCAGCTAAAAAACCCGTCAGGGGGCTCGTCGCAGAAGCCGATTTCATCACCTCGGGAAGTCCCAATTCGTAGGCCTCCCGGCCCGCCTCGACTGCTTTCTTAAAAGCCTCTCCCATGCGACAAGGATCCGAGGCAATTGCAATCGCTGTATTGACAAGAACCGCATCAGCACCCAATTCCATCGCTTCCGCGGCGTGACTCGGCACACCAATTCCTGCATCAACCACGACCGGGACCTCGGCCTGATCAATAATGATTTGAATCTGATCACGGGTCGAAATTCCACGGTTACTTCCAATGGGCGCGCCCAATGGCATTACCGTCGCAACCCCGACCTCTTGCAGCCGTTTTGCCAAGACTGGATCGGCATTAATATAAGGAAGAACAGTAAAGTCCTCCTTCACCAATTGTTCCGCCGCTTTGAGCGTTTCAATCGGATCGGGCAGTAAATATGTCGGATCTGGATGAATCTCCAACTTCACCCACTTGGGCAACCCAGCCGCTGCGGCCAATCGCGCCAAACGAACCGCCTCTTCGGCATTCATCGCCCCGCTGGTATTTGGCAAAAGCAAATATTTTTCGGGGTCAATGAATTCAAGAATATTGGAAAAAGGATCTCTCTGTCCACTCAGATCGGCCCGCCGCAAAGCTACGGTTACAATCTCAGTCCCACTGGCAGCTAGAGCATCACGCATTTGCTCGTGAGAGGGAAACTTACCCGTCCCGAGCATGAGACGGGAAGAAAACTCCCGCCCCGCGATGACTAATGGTGATGCCATGAAATTAGTTAGGAAGGAATGAGGTCTGAAACAGCCTCACGCTCACCGGAGAGCTCAGCCACAGAAGCGTCGAGCTTACCCTGGGAAAATTCATCAAGCTCAACGCCCTGAACGACTTCCCAATTCGATCCATCGGTGCGAATGGGCATGGAAGCAATTAAGCCTTCAGGAATGCCATACGATCCATCGGAACAAACCGCAACGCTCGTCCAGTCTCCCGCAGGAGTTTCAGTGGTCAACGAACGCACGGTATCCACGACGCCGTTCGCAGCCGAAGCCGCTGAGCTTGCTCCACGTGCCTTGATAATCGCCGCACCACGCTGCTGCACAGTACTGATAAATTCACCTTCAAGCCAAGCACGATCGGTGATGACTTCGGGGACAGGCTGTCCGTTAATCTTGGCATTTGTGAAGTCAGGATACTGGGTCGCCGAATGGTTGCCCCAAATACAAAGATTGCTCACGGTGCTGCTATGCACCCCGGCCTTGGCTGCGAGTTGGCTCTTGGCACGATTTTCATCGAGACGAGTCATGGCAAAGAACTGCTCCTTGGGAACTCCGGCAGCGTTATTCATCGCGATCAGGCAATTTGTGTTGCAGGGATTTCCCACAACAAGTGTACGAACGTTCGATGCCGCATTGCCCGCGATGGCCTGCCCTTGACCAGTGAAAATCTTTCCGTTGATTCCGAGAAGATCATTACGCTCCATACCCGGGCCACGTGGCACTGATCCAACAAGAAGAGCCCAATTGGTTCCGCGGAACCCCTCGGCCAAATCACAGGTTGGAACGATTTCGTTAAGGAGAGGAAAGGCGCAGTCATCAAGCTCCATGACGGTGCCTTCGAGCGCACCCATCGCAGGCTCAATCTCAATCAAACGGAGATTTACCGGCTGATCCGGTCCAAACATGGACCCTGAAGCGATACGGAAGAGAAGAGCGTAGCCAATTTGTCCGGCGGCTCCGGTCACTGAAACGGTGATGGGATCTTTCATTGCTGGGAATTCCTTAACGCCCCCGCCCCTCCCGGTCAACTATGGGTCGAGGAATTTCCCACTCAGCTTGATTACAAGGGCCAAATCACCGGAATCAGGAAGCTGGCAACAACCCACAAGACCAAGGCCAGCGGCAGCCCGGCGCGGAAGAAATCCCCAAACTTATAACCACCTGCGCCATACACAAAGGTATTTGTTTGATATCCAATCGGAGTGGCAAAACTTGCGGAAGAGCCAAACATCACTGCTGCCACGAATGGCCGGGGATCAACACCGAGCTCATAAGCCACAATCATCGACAAAGGAGTAAGCAAGGCTGCCACGGCATTGTTGCTCACCATTTCGGTCATCACCGCAGCGAGCAGATAAACAATGGCAATCATCAAACGCGGGTCCATTCCCTGCATAATCCCAACCACTTTGAGCGCCATCAACTGCGCCACTCCGGAATAATCCATCGCCTGCCCCAGCCCCAGCATGCCAAAAATCAAAAAGAGAACCTTCCAATCGATCGCCTCATAAGCCTCCGAGGGCTCCAAACAACGAGTCACCAAAACGAAAAACGCCGCCGAAAGCGCAATCAAGACGATGGGCACTTTCGGAATCAATCCAACTCCACCAAGCATTCCAATAATCATGAAGGCCAGGATCGCCAGAATTGCGAACGGCGCTTTCTTCGGCCTCACTGTTATCTGCTTCGGCTCGCTTAGGTTAATGAAATCCTTCAGCTGAAAAAGCTGCTGCATCCGGCGTCCCGAGCCCTGAACCAGCAAGGTGTCACCAAAGGCCAGCTTGACGTCTTCGAAGCGCTCCTGAAGATTCCTTCCCCGACGGTGAACAGCGACAATGAGCACCCCAAACTGCTGACGAAAATTCAACTCCTTTAAGCTCTTTCCGGCCATCGTGGAATCCGGACCGATAATACCTTCCATCAAGACAGCCGACTCGGTTCGAATCCCCTCGAGCCCCAGATCTTCCTCAGCCTTCAGACTGACCCCGGAATCCTCCCCAAGGTTCATCAAGCCTTGCAGTTTTCCTTTGAGAATCACCTCGTCGCCTTCTTTAAAAATAACCTCATCAAGGGATTTTTTAAGTCGCTGCCCATCCCGAATGATGTCGAGAACCCGCGCTTTCTTTAATTTCTTCATCGAGCTATCGATGAAATTTTGGCCAATCAACGGTGAGCCCTTGGAGACGATAGCGTAGGTAATATACTCCCTCGAAGACTCACTATCGATCAGCGTGGCCAGGGTCGCCCGATCCGGGAGGACCTTTTTCCCAAAGAGCACCAAATAGACAAAGGTCACGAATACGAAGACAATCCCCAGCGGAGTCACGTCGAACATCTCGAAAACCACATCCGAGTCCTTCTTGGCCGCAATTCCCGAAGCCACGAGATTCGTCGAAGTTCCGATGATCGTCATCGTCCCGCCTGCAATCGCGGCATAAGACAACGGAATCAAAAACCGGGACGCCATCCAATCCTTGCGACGGCAAATCGCCAAAACGATCGGGAGAAACACCACCACGACAGGTGTGTTATTCATGAAGCCCGACAAACCGGCTACCACGAGAATCATCACCACCAACATCCTCGTCGGACTGGTCCCGGTGGTCTTTTCAAACCAATAACCAAGCGTCTCGATAACCCCGGTCCTCTCCAGGGCCTCGCTCATGACGAACATGCAAGCCACCGTGATCGGTGCGGGATGAGCAAAGACCCTCAGGGCATCTGCTTGAAACTTTTTCATTGCAGCGGCCAATTCATCCCCGGTCAATTCCGGAGAAGGTGCAGCCACCGCAATCGGCAAGACTCCGATCAACACACAAATTACCAACGCCCCAATGGCTACAACCTCAGGCGAGAGCCATTCTTTGACGAAGCTCGCGAACACGACGATCACGAGGATGCCGAGTGCGATTTGCTGCCAGGTTTCTATCATCAGTTTCCGAGTTCAGTGTGCCCCGACACGTGCACAGGGAAAAGATCTTTGGTAAAGTGATTTTTACTCCCAAATCGCAAACTTCAGTGCTCCCAACATCATCTTTTTGACCTCAGACCGTGATACCTTCAATCTTCCCTGCCATTCCTCCCAATTCGCACTTTCTAGCAATTCTAGAGTTCTTCGACCGATCATCGCCGGAAGAATCGTCGCAAAGCGCATCCGTTTGCCATGCAAGGCCCGCGCGTATTTTTGCGCGGAATCGAGCCCTGCTGAGGCCTCTTCAATCCACTTTCTCCGCAAGATCATCAATTCCTCTTCCTCAGGTCTCCCTTCTCCAGGGAGATAACAGCGCCCATTCTCGAGGTCCTCGGCCACATCCCGCAAGATATTGATCAACTGCAAGCTTCTCCCGAAATCCCGGCCCCACTCCAGCATCTGCGCCTCTGATTCCGAGGCGAAATTCTCGTCACACCCAAGTCCCAACTCTGTCCAAAACTCCCCAACGCACCCGGCAACCTGATAGGTATATTGGCGCAATTCTTCATCCCCATCCAGTCGCACCAGCCCCTCACCGTCAAATCGCACCAGATCCCAACTCTGACCTTTGGTAATAATCCCCACCACTTTCCGCACCGAATTCTGCTGCCACTCCGGCAACTCCACAATTGCATCGAGACATTCATTGGCCCGAGCCACCAATCGCTCTTCGCCCTCGCTCAAGCCGGTAAGCCGATCCAAGCCCCCCAGCCAATCCCGCTTGTCTGACTCCATCGAATCCCTAAACTTGGCCAGCAAACTTTCCCGATCCTTCGGCGAAGCCCCACCCGCATCCGCAATGGTATCGCTCAGCCTCGCCAACAAATAGCCCAGACTCGCCGGAGCCCGAAATCCCGGAGGCAAAAAACGAAGACTCAGGTAGAAAGAACGCGAAACATCCTTCAAAACCTTCGTTGCGAGACCGGATTGCATTGCCACGAGCAAGTCTTCCCCCAAAATCGGCCCGCCGACAAGCCTGTGCATCTATATCTCCACATTCCCTTCTGTCACCGTATCTGCCCCTACTGCTCGTTTTACAAGCATACTCCGGGCAAAACCGACCTTGGCGCGTTCGTTCAAGCTCTCATCACGGAAGCCCAGTTCTTCGCCCAAAAGAATCTCGCTCCCCTTAAAACAATCTACTTCGGTGGAGGCACTCCCTCCATGCTCTCGCCAACTCACCTGCGAACTCTCTTCGGAGGCCTCCACGCGAACTTTGACTTTTCCCAAATCGAAGAGATCACCCTCGAAGCCAATCCGGCCACTTTCACAGAGCGCACAGCCGCCCTCTACGAAGAACTCGGCGTCACCCGCGTCTCTCTCGGCATCCAATCCTTCCTCGGAAAACACCTCGAAACACTCGGCCGCGAACACACCCCAATGCAGGCCATCCAATCGGTTCATCTCCTCCGTGAGGCCTGCTCACTCGAGGTCAACATCGACCTCATCTTCTCCGTTCCCGGACAAACCCTCGTCGATTGGGAAGACACCCTCACCCAAGCTCTCGCCCTTCAACCCGACCACATCTCCGCCTACAATCTCACCTACGAAGAGGACACCGCCTTCTTCGAGCAGCTTAAAAAGGGCGACTTCATCGACGATCCCGAACTCAACGCCAAGATGTTCTCTCTCGCCGACGGAATGCTCGTCAGCGCCGGATTCGAACACTACGAAACGTCCAACTACGCTCTCCCCGGCTACCGCTCCCGCCACAATCAAGGCTACTGGACCGGCAATGACTACCTCGGACTGGGCCCCTCCGCCGTCTCCACCCTCAATCGCAAACGCCACCAAAACGTCTGCGACACCTCGGCCTATCTCCAGCGAATCAACTCTCTCGGCCACGCCCAGGACTCCGCCGAATCCCTCGACGATGAAGCTTGGCGTCTCGAACGACTCGCCCTCATGCTCCGCATGGTTGAGGGTCTCCCTCGCGAATTCCTCACCGAAGAAAATCAAGCCACTATCGCCCAACTGACTCAACAAGGCCTCCTCGATCTCACCGACACGCACCTCCGCCTCACCGGCGAAGGACCACTCCTCGTCGATTCGATCGCCGGTGAACTTGCCTAAACCGTCAGATCGCTTATAGCCACACCAAGCCATGCTCAACAAGCTCTACCCTGCCGCCCGCGCCCTTCTCTTCAAAATCGATGCCGAAAAAGCCCACCATCTCTCCATGGCCGGACTGCGGACGATGGAGAAGATATGCCTTTTGGAGAAACTCGCTACTACTCCCGAGCAAAAGCCAGTCACGATCTGCGGACTCACCTTCCCAAACCCCGTCGGTCTCGCCGCCGGTCTCGACAAGGAAGGCAACACCATCGACGCCCTGGGAACCCTTGGATTTGGCCACATCGAAATTGGCACTCTTACCCCGGTGGCTCAAGCCGGAAACCCTTCTCCCCGCCTCTTCCGCCTTCCCAAGCACCAGGCTCTAATCAACCGAATGGGCTTCAACAACCCTGGCATCGAGCAAGGCATCCTTAATCGCCAGCAGTCAAAAACCTTCGAAGGAATCGTCGGCATCAACATCGGAAAAAACAAGGTAACGCCTAACGAGCAGGCCAACGATGACTACGCCATCGCTTTCGAAAAAGCTTATCCTTCCGCCGACTACATCACCGCAAACTTCTCTTCGCCCAACACTCCCGGCCTGAGAGACCTGCAGTCCGAAGGTGCCGCTGAACTGCTGTTAAAAACACTCAAAGACTTACAGGCAAAGCTCCATAAAGAGACCGGGAAATACGTCCCCTTCGCGCTCAAAGTCGCCCCAGATCTCGATAAAGAACAGATCTCCGGTCTTTCCAAAGTCTTCCGCGATGGCGGACTCGATTTCCTCATCGCGACTAACACCACCATCGCTCGCGATGCGGTAGAGGGACACAAAAACGCCGAAGAAGCCGGTGGACTTTCCGGAGCGCCACTCACTGAACATTCCACTCATGTCATCGCCCAATTCCATCAACAACTCGGACCTGACATCCCCATTGTCGGAGCGGGCGGAATTTTCTCAGCCGCAGACGCCCTCGCCAAAAAGAAAGCAGGCGCCTCCCTACTACAACTCTACACCGGATTTGTGTATCGCGGCCCCGCTTTGATTCACGAGATCATCAAGGCATGGTAGAGCGCTACTGACCAGCCTTCACGGTACGATCTTTGCCTTTTCCCTCTTTCCCAAAAAGCTGTCTCTGTAGGAAAGTCTTCACCGCTTCCGTCACCGAGGGACCAAAGCCATTTCCGTGTCCTCCTCCCTCAACGGTAAGGAGCATGGAGCTGACACCCGCCTTATCAAGAGCCTCGTCAAAAGCTTTTCCCTGCACATAAGGCACCAATCGATCCTTCGTCCCATGCACGGTGAGAATAGGCGCATCATCTTTTGAAACATGATAGTGTGCCGAAGCCTCTTTGGCTTTTTGAGTTAACTCCGAAACCACTCCGCCAAGCAACTGCCCCTCGGGAGAGCTGGCCGCATTGTGATTCATTGAACTCCCTTGCGAATCCATCCTCACAAAATCGGTGGGGCCAAAAAAGTTCACCACGCAATTCACGCTCGTCTTGGTCCCAACATGCGGACCCAGTTTTCCGTCAAGGTCTTCGTCATTTTGAGTCGTCCCCAGAAGACACACTAGGTGCCCTCCTGCCGAACTACCCCAAACCGCAATCCTATTAGCATCCAAGCCAAACTTCTTTGCGTTCGCACGAACAAATCTCAGTGCGGCTTTGCAGTCATGAATCTGAGCCGGCCACTGCGCTTCCTGCGTCAAACGATACCCAACCGAAACTACCGCATACTTCCCCTCCGCCACCCGCAAAACCCTACCCGCGCTCCTCTTACTTCCCTGACGCCATGCCCCGCCATGAATCCATATCAACACGGGAACCGGCTCATCGATTTTTTCAGGCAAATACAAATCCAACATCTGCCTCGGGTTGCCATTTCCGACATAATCCAGATCCGCGACTTTCTTCATTTCGGCAATCGCTTCCGACACCATCACGAGAAACAAAACTATCAAACACCTTACCATGGCAAAACTCTCTCATTTTATTTTAGCTTTGTCATCCCCTTCCCCTCACTCTGGCATATTCCCAACCCCATAGCAGAAAGCATCAACTTACCGAGAGGCACATCGATCAGGTTATTGGTGATCGAAACGAGGAACTGCGAAGATCGGCACCCTTCTTCGTAGTATGCATTTTTATTTGATCTTTCTTAACTTTTTCAAACCCGTAACAATTCGGCGTCGCTTACCGAATGATCATGAAACCTCTCCTCAAGCTGGCCTTCCTCGCATTCCTTATCGGCGGTGCGTGGACCGGATGGAAACATCAGGACCAACTCGTTAGCTTTTACAATGGACACTTCAAAAAAGACGAAAGCTCATACGCTGAGTTTGTCCCCGACCCGGAGCGATACCAAAAGCTGAAGACTGAACTCAGCGAAAAACGCCGTAGGCTTTCCATTCAATACGAAAAAGCCAGAACCGCCCGCGAAATTTCTGCCGTCCATCGGGAGGCCCGCGAAACTCTGGAAAGTGCCCTCCCCGAAATGATGCGCTGTTGGCTCGGAACTCCCTGGGATTTCAATGGCACCGCCAAAACCCCCGGCAGCGGAAAAATTGCCTGTGGATACTACGTTTCTACCATCATGCAGGATGTCGGCTTCAAAGTGAAACGGGTCCAACTGGCCCAACAAGCATCTCAAAATATTATCAAGACCTTCGTCCCCAAAAGTGACATGCACATTCGCACCCAGCTGAGTTACGACGACTTCCTTGAACAAGTAAAATCCCGCGGCCCCGGCGTGCGCATTGTCGGACTCGACCACCACGTCGCCTTTCTAGTAGTCCCCGAAGATGGCGAGATCCGCTTCATCCACTCATCAGGAGCAAGTCCCAAACGGGTCGTCGATGAAGATCGCGAAAACGCCGATGTCCTTCGGCGTTCCAAATACCGCGTCACCGGAAACATCACTAGAAACGACCAGGTCATTCACAAATGGCTCACCGGCGGGTTCTGGCCAACCAGCACGTAGCGCTCAACCTGATGTGCAGCGGAACGGTAAGCCAACGGAAAAAGCGCTCGTTCATCACGGCGAGGCTGGAGCTCATCCGCCCAACCCTTCCTCGCAACCCTGGAGCATTCATCAACAAGCCCAGAGCTTTCGAAGTAGTCATTTTTGCTTTATCAGTCTCTCCGACATCCCTGAGAAGGTTCCATCGCGATTCCCGAGCCTGGGCCACCTTAAATCCGGTATTCCTCCTTGGGCCGTCATCCGATTGGGTCTTCGCAATCACCTGAACGGAAAAACGTTGAATCCGACATTAGGTGATCAACTGTTTGAAAGCTTCATTTCTGACTCAATTAAATGAAAAGATCAAGGCAGTGCCCCCGGCTGGCGGGAAGTTTCCCGTATGCATTGAGAATTCCCCGTTGCGCTCCATCTCCCAAACCCAGCAATCTCGCCACCTCCTTTTCAAAATGCAGCACTGCTCTCCGACTTGCCCCCTCCTCTGTTAAATAGGCCAGCCCTCGTTGAAGCAGGGCAAAGATTTCCGGTTCAGCATGATTCAGCTCAAGAACCATTTCCAACAGCTGCCCGAAATAAGCTGCCACCACTGAATCTCGATAACTTCCACGAAGCGGCTCCCGGTAATTCGTCACAACAACCTCCCGCAAGCTATGCAAATCACTCGAACGATTCCGGCTCCACTGAAATCCGGCATCAACAAATAGATCCAAGCGTCCCGCAAAAGCGCTCTTCGGTCGACGCGCCCCTTTAGCCACAGTCTTTAGCAAACCCTCTTCCTCACTCATCCAGAGTATGATCAAGCTGGTATCGCTCAGCTTGGTCAGTCGAATGATCGTTCCTCGAGCACTTTCCACAAGACAAACGATGTCGTGGCTTCCTTCTTATGGCGAATCAAAAAACACAATACCATTGACCAAAATCTCCCCCTTCCCTACCCCTCAATCCCTCATGGCAAACGAATCCATCGCTGACCTCCTGGCGGTCGACACCAGCTCTCTTGAAAGCCGGTTGTTAGAACTCAGGAGGTATCTTTGACATCCCCACCCTCAACCAACAAGTCGCGGACCTTGAGAGTCAAGCAGCCAACCCGGAATTCTGGAGCAACCAAGAGAAAGCCCGCTCCATTCTCGCCGATACCAATCGCCTAAAAGCCAAACTGCTTCCCTTTCTCAAACTCGAGGCGGACTTCGCAGACCTCAGCTCGGGCATCGAACTCGCCAAGGAATTCCAAGATCTCGACTCCGCCAAGGAAGCCCGCTCCACCTTCGATCGCGTCACCAAAGAACTGGAATCCTTTGAACTCATCATCCTACTCGATGGGGCAACTGACTCAAATAATGCCTACGTGACGATTCAGGCAGGCGCCGGAGGAACCGAAGCCTGCGACTGGGCCGGAA
>JAAEZT010000020.1:23370-69066 GCA_018222765.1 bacterium
GGCCGGAATGCTCTACCGAATGTATACCCGGTGGGCTGAAGGACGAGGCTACAAAGTCAACGTTATCGACTATCAGGAAGGCGAGGAAGCGGGCATTTCCTCAGCCTCTCTCAAAATTGACGGCAACTACGCCTACGGCTATCTCAAGGCCGAACGGGGCGTCCATCGTCTCGTAAGAATTTCTCCATTCGACAGTGCCGGGAAACGTCACACTTCATTTGCCTCGCTCGATGTGACTCCCGAGATCGACGAGAACATCGTCATCGACATTCCCGAATCCGACGTTGAAATCAGCACAGCCCGTTCCGGCGGGAAAGGCGGGCAAAACGTCAACAAGGTCGAAACCGCAGTGATTATGAAACACCTTCCCTCCGGGATCGTGATTCGCTCGACCCAAGAACGCTCCCAACTTCGCAACCGCGAGCTGGCCTGGGAGACCCTGAAGGCCAAACTTTACCAGATCGAGGAAGACAAACAAAAAGCAGAGGCCGACCGGACCTACTCCGAAAAAGGCGAAATCGGTTGGGGCAGTCAGATTCGCTCCTACGTCTTCCAGCCCTATCAAATGGTCAAGGACCTCCGCACCGGCGAGGAAACCGGCAACATCCAAAATGTCATGGATGGAGCTATCGATCCTTTCATCGAAGCGATGCTGCGGGGCCAAAAACGCGATTAAGGACCGCAATGTTGATCTGGCAGTCTTCCTATTTCGACGCTAGGCTCGGCCCATCCCTACCTTGAAATTCCTTCACCGTCAGACCTGGCCGCGGCTGCGCGACCGGCATCACGAAGTGGCCTGCCACTTTTGTGACTCGCTCCATGATGTCGAATTAATCGAAGAGGGACAAACCGCTTACTGCAACACTTGCGGCAGCACCCTCTACACCAACCGGCCACAAAGCCTGGAGCGAGCCTTTGCCTTCGGCATGACTGGTGTTCTCTTTCTCCTCGGGATGCTCTTCCTGCCCTTCATCACCATGGAGGCTCAAGGAAGCAACCTTACCACCTCTGCCGGTGAAACTGTGATTCGACTTTGGCTCACCGGAGGTCCCATCATCTCCGTCGCGGTTGCCATCTTTATTTTTATTCTCCCCTTTCTCCAGCTCGCCAGCCTGATCTATCTCTGCCTCCCCCTCCTCAGCGGACGGGCCTTTCTTGGGATGGTCCCAGTCACCAAACTGATGCAAGGATTGCAATCCTGGGTCATGGTCGAAGTCTTCTTTCTCGGAACCCTTGTCAGTCTACTCAAGTTGGTCAAACTCGCTGACATCACTCTCGGCCTCGGTTTCTGGTCCATGATAGGACTCATGCTCAGCCTCGCCGCCGCGGTGGGTGGAATAGACAAACTTGAACTCTGGGATCGCATCGAAGTCGCCTACCGACGGAGAAAGACCCCCAATGTATCCGTGGAAGGAGGCGTGGAATGTTAGCTAGCGCACGTGAAAAAAATAAAGTTAGCTGCCACACCTGTGGCCGCATTAACCCTCTCGAAGAAGCGTCTTGCCTTCGTTGCCAAGCCCCGCTGCATTCTCGTAAAAAGAACAGCGTGCAACGCTGTCTCGCTCTCTCCCTGGCCAGCATTATCGCCTACATTCCAGCCAATGTCTGGCCCATCATGATTGTGACCAATCTTGGCCGAACCGAGGAAAGCACCATTCTCGCAGGAGTCGCCACTTTTTGGCAAATGAAAGCCTACCCGGTCGCCATCACCATTTTCATCGCCAGCGTCATGATCCCCGCTCTCAAATTACTTGCTCTGGGCTGGCTCTGCGCCCTCTCCGCCGGATGGATTGAAACCAATCCACGCCGTGCAAACCGCATCTTTTGGCTCACTGAACTGGTCGGACGATGGTCCATGGTCGATGTTTTCGTTGTGGCAATTTTAGTTGCTCTTGTGCAACTCGGCAACATCATGTCCATCGCACCAGGAACCGCTGCGGTGTCATTTGGAATGATGGTCATTCTGACAATGCTTGCCGCTCTCTCTTTCGAACCCAGAATCATCTGGGATAACGCCCGTCAATCAGCTACTCATGAATGATTTACCTGAATCCGCCAAACCGGAAATCAAACACAGCCGGCGTATTAGTAAAGTTTGGATCATCCCCATCATAGGGCTCTTTTTGGGTCTTTGGCTGGTCAATCGCACCATTGAACAAAAGGGAGAACTCATCACCGTGACCTTCGAAAACGCCGAAGGAATTGTCATCGACAAAACCGAAGTCCGCTGCCGAAACGTCCGTATCGGAATCGTCGAGTCGATCGACCTCGATCCCGAAGACCTCACCGTCGAAGTCGGCCTGCGCATAAAGCCGCAACACCTCGGACTCATTCGAAAAGACTCCAAGCTTTGGGTCGTCCGGCCCCGAGTTTCCGGCGGTTCCGTTTCCGGTCTCAGCACCTTGCTCAGTGGTTCCTACATCGACCTCGATCCCGGACAAAGCAAGGAGGGACAATCTCACTTTGCGGGCCTTGAGAGCCCGCCGCTCACGCCCAACTCGGTCCCGGGGTTGCGACTTTTCCTCGACGCCAAGGAACCCGGATCGGTTGACGTTGGCAGCGGCATTTACTTCATGGGAAATCTGGTCGGGAAAGTCGAGAGCCGCACCTTCCACACCAACACCCGCACCACCGAATTTGGTATCTTCATCGACAAAAAATACTCCTCCCTTGTCAATACCGAAACCCGATTCTGGAGAGAATCCGGATTTGGACTCAAACTCGACTCCCGCGGTGTCGACTTGGAAGTCCCTACTCTGGACTCACTCATTGCCGGAAGAATCAATTTTGGAGTCCCCGAAGGAGTCATCGAGGGCGAACCGCTTTCGACTGCACACATCGAGTATTTTGTTCTTCACGGAGATGAAGACGAAGCCAACACCAGCGCCTTCCGCAGTGCCGCCCAATTCCTTATCCTCCTGGACCAGTCCGTTAGAGGCCTCGAAAAGGGCACACCGGTGGAATTCCGGGGACTTCCGGTGGGACGGGTCGACATCATTTCCTACCAACTCGTTGTAAGCTCTGAAATCGACAGCATTCCCGTCCTGATCCAACTTGACGAGCACCTCCTCGCCAAACATTTTCCACCTTCGCTCCGGAACGAGGGCGAAGATGGCTTAAAGACAGCTCTCAAAAATGGTCTCCGCGCAAGCATCAAACCAAGCAACCTTCTCACCGGACAAGTGTATATCGACCTCGACTACTATCCAGACCTCCCCACCAACGATGTTAAGATTGTCAGCGATTACGTGGTCATTCCCACCACCGAAACCGGCCTGGCTCGTATCGAGGCCGTTATCGATAAGATCAACAATCTCGATATCGAACCCCTCCTTGCGAAATTCACCGAGGCCGCCGAGGAAGCATCCAAAACCATGCAAGACATACAGGCCAGCATTGGTGGAGCAGACCAAGTCATCGCCGAGACCAAATTGACAATGGAGCAGACCAAGGAAATGATGACCGCTCTGAACGCCATCATGAACGATCCCGACACCAAGGCTCTCCCCGCGGAAATCCGCACTTCGCTTACCGAAATTAAAAAAGGAATCCAACCCTTCTCAGAAAATGGCGCGGTCTACGGAGACCTCCTGCGCACAATGGACGAACTCCGCAACGTCTCCCGCTCGGTTAAGAGGATGACCACGGAAATTTCCGACAAACCAAACTCACTTCTCTTTGGTAAGGAACCCAACACCAGCAAGATCCCCCGCTCCCGAAAAACCCGTTGATCAATTTTTCATGTTCAAGAAATCCTCTTTCCTTATGCTCGCCTGCTTCGCGCTCTTATCGTGCGGTAGCGAACGAAACTACTACGTCCTCTCCCCCGCCGGCAAAGCCCCTCCCAAGCAAGGTATTAGCCTCGAAATTGGCCCGGTCAATATGGCTGACTATCTTGTCGAGCGGCCCTACCTTATTTTCCAGTCCAGTCCCTATAAAATGGAGATGTCCGACCTGCATGAATGGTCGGGTGATCTCAGCGACAACTTTGGACGGGTCCTCGGAACCAACCTAGGTCGCCGCCTTGGGACCGGAAACATTCACAGCTATCCCTCGAATGCCAAAAGCAAGAACCGATACCAAATTGCAGTGGATCTCAACCAATTCCATGGAGATGATCAGGGTGATGCCGTTTTGGAAGCATCTTGGCGGATCTACGCTCTCCCCGGCAGCACCATCGTGAGAAGCCACACTTCCACTCTCCGCTGCCCGCTCGAAAAAGACGGCTACGAATCACTCGTAGCCGCCCAAAGTATACTGGTCGATATGCTCTCTGCGGAAATTGCCGCTGCAATTCGCTAGTTTCGTGCGAACTCGATGCACATCGCCCTTGGAATAGCCGTTCGTTGCCCCGAGAACACTAGCTTTCCGGTTTCAGTATCTACCTTGAACGAGGTCACCTCATTGGACTTTTGCCCTGCAACCAGAAGCCACTTTCCACTGGGATCTAAATTAATGTTTCGCGGGATGCTCAGGCGACAATTCTCAGTCTGAATCAACTTCAACTTTCCACCTTCACCAATTTGAAAAACGGAAACCGAATCTCTCTTTTGGTCAGTGAGATCTCGATTTGCGGCATAAGCGAATTTCCCGTCTTTGGAGATGCGAATTTCCGAACAGCTCATATTGCTTCCGTCCACACCTTCCTTGAAGACACTCACTGTTTCCTTAATCTTCAACTCCCCGTTCCCTGGGTTGCGATCATAAACCGAGACACTGAGTTTGAGCTCGTTCAAGACATAAGCCTGCTTGCCGTTCCTCCCAAACTTCATGTGACGGGGTCCCGCGCCCGGAGGTGACTTGGCAAAGCCCACTTCCTTCACCGCGCCCTTATCGGAATCGAGCTTGTAAATCATCACTTTATCGATTCCAAGATCTGGAGCGTAGCCAAACTTGTTATCCGGCCCGGAATAGAAAGAATGCGCATGCGGCCCTTTCTGACGTTTTGAATTCACACTCGATCCCTTGTGATCATTCACCGTGACAGCGTCTCCCGGAGCGCCCTTTCCATTAAGAAGGAAAGAGGCTACTTTCCCACCCCCATAATCCGCCCCCAAAAGAACCTTCCCGGTGGCGTCCAGACTGACATGGCAGAGGCCCCGGCCCCCATAAGTCCCCTTTCCTCCATGATGAAGGGATCCATCCTTATCGATACGATAGGCTCTGACCCCCGCCTTACCTTTTTCGAATTGCGCCGTGGAATAAAGCATCTTTCCATCTGGCCTCATCTCAAGAAATCCCGTTCCTTTTTGTTCAAAAGCCCTCTTGGTATCCGTCATTTCTCCCGTCTCAAGATTCAACATTGTGGTGTAAATCCCATCGGCACCGGTTCCGATGTAAACACGGGTCGATTCGGCGAAGCCAAGACCCGCAAAGGCAAGAAAAAATAGAGTAGTCAATTTCATAGCGAATCTTCAATACGAGAGGCTTTCCCCTTCTGTTTCATCAGACCAACTCTTGCGATGTTTCGATTTCGAGACCATTATCCCCCAGATGTCCGACGCCATCAAAAACGACCAATATTTTCAGGAGGGATTCCGTGAACTCGAGGAAACCCTCGCCGAAACCACTGGGCTCCTCGCCAAGTCCCTCCCACTCGACGACGAACTTCGCGCCCTCATTCCTTGGCAGGAAGGAAAAGGCATCCCCGAAACAGTTCCCGCCGGTCACGAGCGCGAAGGCGCCCAACTCCTCTCGATCTGCTTCGAATTGCTCAATTTCGTCGAAGAGCGCGTAGCCTGGCAGTTTCGCAGCTCACGTCGGGCCAAACACGGAGCCACCGCCATCAACGGGCTCTGGCCAGCCGTCATAAACCGTTTTAAAGAGGAGGGCCTGAGCGAGGCCGACGCTATTTCCGCGCTCAGGAAGGTGCGTGTTGATCCCGTTCTCACCGCACATCCCACCGAAGCCAAACGTCCCTCTGTCCGTCAGCGGCACAAGGCAATCTACGAAGAACTCCGCAGCTTCGAGAGTGCCCGGCGCGACCCGCACCACGGCCGCCGCATCGCCGATTCACTGCGCGCGGAATTTCAAACCCTCTGGTATACCGGCGAAATTTTCGTTCAGCGCCCCGACGTCCAAGAAGAGCTCCGCAACGCCCTGCCTTACCTCAGCGAAATCTTCCCCGAAGTCATCATCCGTCTCGACCGCTCTCTGGAGTTAGCATGGGAAGACGCCGGATGGGGTGTCGAAAACCTTCGTAAAGAGAACGCCTATCCTAAAATCTACTTCGCCAACTGGATCGGCGGCGACCGTGACGGCCATCCTTTCGTGACCCCAGAGGTCACCAAAAACACCCTCGCCGAACTTCACAAAAATGCGGTAGCCCTCCAAATCCGCCACCTACTTCGAGCTGCCGAAAAGCTTACCCTCGCTCCACCATTCACCAAGGTCCCCCCGCGCCTTACAGAGGCAATTTCCTCACTAGAAGTAATTCTCGGTGAACCCGGAGAGCAAATCTCCTACCGCTACCGACAAGAACCCTGGCAAACCTACCTCCGACTCCTCGCCGAAAAACTCAAGCAAGGACTTTACCCTGACAAGGAAGCCTACGTCGACGATCTGCAACTGGCTCACAACACACTGGAAGAAATCAACGCCACGCGTACCGCACACGAGTGGATCTTCCCGCTCATACGACTGGCCAAAATCTTTGGTCTCCATCTTGCCTCTCTCGACATTCGAAACAACTCCGAAGCCCATGACGAAGCTGCCGCCCAGCTCTTCCAAAACATCGGCGTACCCGACGGAGAAAACTTCGCCTCCTGGAGCGAGGAAAAGCGCCGCGAACTCCTCGTCAGCGAACTCAGCAACCCCCGCCCATTTCTATCGCGCTATGAAGTCGCCGGTGACAAAGCCGACGGCATTCTGGACTACCTCCGCCTCCTCGCCACCCACCTTCGCAAGAGGGGGCCCGACGGACTCGGCCAGCTCATCATCAGTATGACCCGGAGCGTCTCCGACCTCCTCCTCGTGCAAGTTCTCGCCCGCGAGGCCGGCCTTGCAACCCGCATGTCCAATGGACTCTGGCGATCCAAACTTCCCGTTAGCCCACTTTTCGAAACCGGCGAAGACCTCGCCAACGCCTCCACAATTCTTGAGGAATATCTCAAGATCATGGGGCCGCATCCATCCGGAATGCAACCAGCCATGGTCGGCTACTCCGATTCAAACAAGGACGCAGGCGTCTTCGCCTCTCAATGGGGTATTTTTAAAGGCCAGGAATCCATGACGAAAGTCTGCCACCAAGCCGGAGTGGTCCCGCAATTTTTCCACGGTCGAGGCGGCACCATCGGACGGGGAGCCGGACCTACCCGCTGGTTCCTCCGCGCGCTTCCCAAAGGATCACTATCCGGCCCCGTGCGCGTCACCGAGCAAGGCGAGGTCCTCCCCCGAAAATACGGACACGAAGGCAATGCCCACTTCCACCTCGAACTCCTCACCGCTGGAGTCACCCGCGTCGTCGGTCTTGACTCGCACCAGGAAAATCCCGTCGACGAATGCCGAACCTCCCTCGATGCCCTGGCCCGGGAATCAGACAAAGCCTACCGCGCTCTTCTCGAGGCGGACGGTTTCATCAACTTTTACCGTACTGCCACCCCCATCGACGCCCTTGAAACGGGCGTCTTCGGGTCACGGCCCTCCCGACGAACCGGCAAGGCCGCCTCACTAGCCGACCTTCGCGCCATCCCTTGGGTCTTCTCATGGACACAAGCACGCTTCTATCTTCCGGGTTGGTTTGGAGTCGGCTCGGGGCTCGAAGCGATTGGACCGGATGCCTATCAGGAGATCAAGGAAGCCCTCCCGCATTTTGACTTCCTTCGTTACGTCTTCACCAATATTGAGTCCTCCTTGAATTCAGCGAATCCTGAGACGATGAAACTTTACGCTAACCTTTGCCCCGACAAAGATCTCTCAGACCGTCTTTTGGGACAAATCCTCACCGAATACGAAAAAACCCGGAGTTTGGTCCATGACCTCTTCGGTCGCGACTTCAACGCACGCCGCCCCCGCATGGAAAAAACCCTCGCCCTCCGCGAGATTCCGCTGCAAATCCTACACGACCAGCAAATTGCACTCCTAAAAAAATGGCGCACCAACAACAGCCCCGTGGAAACGGAAGGCGGACGTTTTCACCGAGACTTCCTTGCTCTCCAGCTAACTATCAACGCAATCTCCTCCGGACTCCGTGAGACCGGTTAATCACCCTTTCTCTCCAAGAAAGTAGGCTGTCAAGGTGCCGTCCCCATTCGACGACACGAGGGTTTTCCCATCGGCGCTGTATGCCAATTTTTCAGGCGCCCGATAATTGCCAATTTCCTCGATCACTTTCAGTTCCTCTTCAACAACTTCCCCCAAAACGATCTTGCCTGTTGACCCAGACCCGACGATACCAGCCCAGTAGCGCCCGGATGGATCACCGGTCACATGCCTGAAGGTATTCTTGAACTTGTATACCACCTTAATGGCATCATCCCCTTCTGGGCAAATGATGGCATCCCGGACACCGGAAATGCGAATTTTCACCTCGGGATCTTCAGCTTTAATCTTTTCCAGAAAATCCAGCACATCTTCACCCATCGCGATCAACTCGTCCGTCGCGGCCTTGCGCACCTCAAACTGATCATCAGCCATCTTAAGGACAAGCTCGTTGATTCGCTCTTCATCCACTTCTACCCTCGCCTGCTCTTCTGGGAGAAACCGACCCCAAGCGCTCGTCTTGCCGACCGAAGCAATAAGCGAACGCGCACTTCCAACCAAAGCGATCGACGCGGGTTTCTCTTTCGGAATCATCAACATCGCCAACGGTTGCTTTGTTTTAAGAGACCAGAGCCTCACCGATCCGTCATCCGAGGACGAAGCAAACACCTCTCCCCCGGGAGCCACTGCAATATCGGTAATCTTTTTAGAATGCCCTCGGAAAGATTGAATCTTTCCTCCATTCATCAGAGCCCATTGACTGGCAACTCCGTTATTTCCACCAGTAATAATACTGCGACCTGTCGGAGAAAACGACAGGACATTCACCTGGGAACCAGTTCGAATTTCCCTCTGAATCTGCCCATTTTCAACCTTTCTCAACTTAACCCCTCCATTCTCCATCCCGATTGCAAGAAGTTTCCCATCAGGAGAGGCCGCGAGGCTGTAGATCGTCTGATTTTCCTCGATCACCTTGGACTCCTCTTTTCGATCCAAATCCCAAACATGAAGATCGTCACCAACAGATGAATAGACCTTTCGCCCCTTCGCTCCTGCCGCTACGGTATCAAACCCGTTCGGGGCGATGGGGATACCCAGACTCGGGATAATCCTTTTGCCTGTTTCCACATCGTGCAGATGCAAATGTTGATCTCCACCTGAAATCAATATTTTCCCATCCGTGGAAAATATCACCGGAGTATGACGGGAACCGGCAACGGCAATCTTCCTGACTTCTTTTCCGTCCTTGGCATCAAGGAGGTGGAGGTATTGATCCCCATCCGCAATCGCCACCAATTGACCATCGGGTGACCACACCACTACTTCGCCTTCCTTCTCGAGCTTCACCTTCCAAACTTCTTTCCGCGTTTTGGAATTAAACACGCGGACATACTTATCATCACTGGCCATCGCAAACTGCTTCCCGTTTGGGGAGAGAGCCAACGTGAAAATATCGTCGTAATCCTTACTCGTCTCGAGACACTTGCCGGTCTCGACATCCCATACCTTAAACTTGTTGTCGGAGGACCCCGTGATCAAGCGCGTCCCGTCTTCCACAAAGATGGCAGTACAAATACGGCCCTTATGCCCCTCGAATTTACGAATCTCTTTTCCATCATGCGGGCCACCCAATTCTCCAGCATCCAAACTCCACAAAATCGCAATCTTATCATCGTCCACACCAACGAAACGTTCTCCATCCGGATGAAGGGCGACTCGCAAGACATCATCCGAATGCTGGTATGTCATCAACTCTTCTCCCGTCGCCAAATCAAATCGAACCACCATATTACCTCCTGTTCCCACCAAAAACTCCTTATCTCCGGGAAGCACCCTCATTCCCCACATGGAACCGCTCCCTGCTTTCTCAAACCTCCTGACCAGCTTCCCTGTCTCAATTTCCCACAGCGCCGCATAGCCATCCCGCGAGGAACTCAGAACGTGTTTCCCATCAGAGAGGCTTATAATCTCCGCAAGACTTCCTGTATGTTGAAATCCGGCGAGCCCCAACACCTTCTCCTCTCTCAAAATCCCGGCCAAGGACATCCCGACTAACCAACACGAGGTTCCTAGCGTAACCACCAATTTCATAGCCAAAAACTACATGGAATCCCAGCCTCCGCGAGCCTTCTTTGAATTCCACCCACCTCGCAACTTGCCACGCCGCGCCCTCCCAGCATTCTCCGCTCATAACTCGATTACTCTTTTCTCTCTTCGCCACTCCATTCCTGCTTCTTACCGAAAACACCTTCCCATCGGACGAACATTTTAGAGTCCATTCCGTGGCTGACGAATTAGTAGATGCCATGGAAATCGCCGTCACATCTGATGGAAATTTCCTCGTCATCGAGAGAACTGGCGCGGTTAAATTGGCCGAGATAAAATCTGGGGAAGTCAAAACCATCGTCACCCTCGAAGTCGCCCTAGGAAAAAAGAACACACCCGCGAATGCGGATTACTCGGAATCAGCCTCGACCCCAAATTCGCGCAAAACAATTGAATCTATCTCTACTATTCTCTCAAAAAAGAATCCAAGCATCGCCTCGCCCGGTTCACTCTCTCAGACGACAAACTCGTCGATGAAAAAATCCTCAAGAGAGGCGCTGGTGTGTGGAGCAAACAACCAATGCCACCATCCACAGCACCACATCGAGGATACTCTGCAGATGCTGGAAGCCAGCCTGCAATTCCCAGTCAAATAGCCCGCACTTGCTTCTTCCGCAAAAAAAACTATCCTATAGCCATGCGTTTCACATTTCTGACTCTTGCTTCCTTGTTCTTGATCTCCTGCGGCGGCTCCAACCAAGTCGCCGAGCGCAGAGCTGTCCCACCTCCGGGATCAGATGGCGATATGCCCTGGAACGTTCCCATCGAAGGCCAAGGTGGTGGACCTCTCAGCGGAATTTTGGAACGACGGTAGCCTTCGCGCCGTATCTACTCCAGCGTGAGCTCGTCTGAAGAGGCCATACCCGAGTTCCACTCCTGTTCCGGGTGTGAAGAGCTGCTCGACGTCTCTACCTTCGGGCCTCTCGAAACGGCGGTCTGCCCCAAATGCAAAGCCGAAACCAAAGTCAAGAGCACATTTGGCAGCTACACACTGAAGAGCCGCTACGCCATCGGCGGCATGAGTGTCGTCTTCGTAGCTCAAGACAATACTCTCAATCGCGAAGTCGCCATCAAAGTCCTCAACGAAGATTACTCGGTCAATGAAACCAGAGTGGCCGCTTTCGAAAACGAGGCCCGCCTCACCGCTGCAGTCAACCACCCCAACGTCATCGACGTTTACACCGTAGGCCGTGCCTACGGGCGCTTCTACCTCGTCATGGAGCTACTCAAAGGCAAAAGCTTTGAGAGGATCATGATCAAACGAGGTGCCCTTCCCGAAAAAGAAGTCATCGACATCGCCTTGCAAGTGGCAGCTGGTCTTCAAGCCGCCCAGCAATCCGGCATGATCCACCGGGACGTAAAACCCGGAAATATCCTCGTCGATAAAAACGGTCACGCCAAACTCCTCGACTTCGGCCTCGCCCTCATTACTCAGGGTGGCAGCGCACAGGCGGAAGAAATTTGGGCCACCCCTTTCTACACCCCACCAGAAGCCCTTGAACGGGGTAACGAGGATTTCCGCAGCGATATTTATGCCTTCGGAGCGACACTGTATCATGCCCTTGCGGGTCGCCCTCCCTTCGAGACAACCTCCACATCCAACAAGGTTCTGCGCCGTGCAAAACAAACCATTCCGCGCCTCACAAAAGTCGCCGACTGGATAAACCCCGCCACCGGCGAGGCCATCGACCGCATGATGGCCTACAAACCGAAAGATCGCTGGGCCAGCTATCCCGAAGTCATCGAAGCTCTCGAGCACGCCCGGCGCAACATTGGACAACATGCCACCGTCCCCGTCCACGGCGACAATCGCCGCAAACGTCGACGGAAGAAAGGTAAGCTGATGCCTGTATTGGGAATCCTCTCTGGGCTGGCTGCAATTGGAGGCGCTTTCGCTGTCTGGCAACCGTGGAATTCTACTGAAAAAAAGGATACTTCGGTAACCCCGCCAAGGCCTCCCGTTGCCATTAAAAGTTGGGAGCCCACTACCGTTGGTGACCAGAACAAAACCGACCGTCTGGTCAAAGCCTTAAAAGAAGCCCGGTCATTGGTTGAAGAAAAAAAATTCTCCGACGCCGAAGCCAGCTTCGACAAACTCGCGACTGACACCTCACTCCCCGCCAGCACCCGTGCTTGGGCCGCCCTCGAAGCCGCAGTTTCAGCCTATTTTGACGCCCGGAGCCAAAATGCCAAAAGCCACGCCACAAAACTCGTCCCCTACCTCAAGTCAGACAAAGACAGTGATGACGTAAAGGGCTCCCTTCTCCAGATTTCCATGGTTCTTCGGCGCCCGGAGCCCCCCTCCATCGAGCAATTCCCTAAGGACCTCAAAAATATCGTTAATCGCATGGGGGCTCTGGCCCTCACCCTGAAAATGTGGGAACAGGGAAAGTGGAAGGACGCCGTTCCCTTTTTGCAGAAGATTAAATCCCTCCCACTGGAAGAGAATTTTGAATGGTTCAAAATCTACCAGACCATTGCCGGACTTTATCTGGAAGACGCCGAGACCTACGCCGAAGTCTTAGATCTCCCCCCGGTCACCTCACCGGGAGTTGCTACAGAACAAGTAAGAGCTCTTAATGCCGCTCAGGAAAAGCTGCATTTTAAAAGCAGGCTCCGCTACAACATCCGTTCACGACAGGCCTACCTTCTCCGAATCAAAAAGGGCCTGGAGTCCCGACCGTCCGAAAAAGTAATTCTGGATTGGTCCGAAACCTTGAAGCAAGTCGCCGAGAAAACCGCCATCAGCCGGTTCGATGAAGCGCTCACTTTGATCAATGAGAATGCCGAAAAAGCCCCAAAAAACGGCCTCTGGGCCTGGAATTTTCTCACCGAGCAAAGCATCGGCTTCATCGATGACCTCAGGAAGATGGAAAACTGGGAGGTGAAGTCCAAAGAGGGGATCGCCCTTAAACCCACCGGGGCCAACGTTCTTGGAATCATTTTGGCAAACGACAAGACCTTGGAATACCGTGACCTCGACCCAACAAGCCTTATCCGGGCCCATACCATTGCAAGAGAAAGATTGGAACCAGCGGAAAACCGCTCCCGTCTTGTTCACGCTATCGCCTACGCCTGGCAGATCGGCCTCATCGACGAGGCCGAATCCCAAGCCGAACAACTTGCCGAAACCGACGAGCAATTCCGCTCCGACTGGAAAAGAGTCATCGTCGGGCTTTCGGAGGAATAAAAAATGCCCTGAAATCCCTCCCGGGTATTTGTAAGTCTTTAGCGACGTCAATTCAGCTCGCTTGGTGAATCGCTGCTTTCGCTCGGGCCGCCGAGTCGGCATTGAGTTGGGATGCCTTTACCTTGAGAACTTTTTCAGATGATCAAACCAAACCGGTATTATATCTGAAACTCCGAGACCCGTCCTGCAAGATCCTTGGGCACCACGGCAGTGAGCAGCACGTCGTTTCCCTCGTAATCAGTGGAAATCACTTTTCCTTCGCGATGAATCAGTCCGGAAATATCCCCGCGAGCCTGGGGAATACGAAAGTTCAAGCGAACAACCCGATCCGAGAGAAATTCGGCAAACTTCGCCACCACCTCCACCAATCCCTCGCCCGTAACAGCCGACACCTCTCGGGCATCGGGAAATCTGGCTCTTAGGTCCACCAGCAATCCCTCATCCTCCACCCGGTCGATCTTATTGAGAACTACCAGCGATCGCTTTTCATCAGCTCCCAGTTCTCGGAGAACCTTGCGGGTGGTTTCGTAATGCTCGAACACTTCATTCGAAGTGGCATCAAGCACATGAATCAAAAAGTCTGCCAGAATTGCCTCCTCCAGAGTCGCTTTAAAAGACTCAACTAAGCGATGCGGAAGATTCCTCACAAATCCCACGGTGTCACTGAGAAGAAGAATCTGTCCGTCTTCCAATTCAATTCGGCGGGTCGTCGGATCCAACGTGGCGAAGAGCATGTCCGCCTCCATTACATCTGCGCCGGAAATCTTATTAAGCAAAGTCGACTTCCCGGCATTGGTGTAGCCCACGATCGCCGCCGTGGCGGTATCAGCTTTTTGCCTCTCCTTGCGTTGGGTTGCCCGTTGCTTACGAACATCCTCCAGCTGTAATTTTAGGCTACTGATACGCTTCCTCGCCAAGCGGCGGTCAATTTCAATCTGCTGCTCCCCCATTCCCCTGGCGGCGCCTCCACCACCTCCGGAACCACCTCCACCCTCGCGATCCAGGTGTCCCCACATCCGCGCCATGCGAGGCAAGGCGTATTGCATCCTCGCTAGATCGACTTGTAACCGAGCTTCCTTTGTCCGAGCCCGTTTTGCAAAAATATCGAGAATGACCTCCTCGCGGTCAATGATCGTCAAATCGGCCAATGATTCCCAATTTCGCTGTTGCATCGGGCTGAGTTCATTATCGATAACGATACAATCGCAGTCACGAGCCCGAGCCAACTCGACAAGTTCATCCGCCTTGCCCGTGCCGCAAATGAAGCGCTTGTTCTTGTCACGAATGCGCACCAACTCCATCCCGACAACTCCGATCTCAAGGGTATCAACCAACTCCTCCAATTCGATGAGAAGTTTCTGGGTCTCAGGTTCTTCGGATTTGTCGAAACAAAATCCCACCAACATCGCGCGTTCAACGAGATCCGGCTTTTCGCGAACTTCAAACATGCTCTTCTAACGCATTGTGAGCCCAAATAACGCGAACACCATTAACTTCACGAATGTCGCAGGACCGGAAAACAGCCCCATCAATACGATGATAGCCAACTCCGGTGCTCCTAATGTCCTTAATAATTCCATTATCTTAGTGTCTTCTTTATGCCTTCTTCGTCAATATTCACGAAGGTGACTTGGGTTGTAAATAAAGCTTCGCCCTCCTTGGCGCGTCCGCGTCGAACGGTTACAGAATAAGTTGCCGAAGTCGCGCCTTCTTTTTTCAACCGGGATTCAATGGCTAGGATATTACCTTTTTTCACACTGTGACGAAAAACAACCTCGTTCATCGCCACTGTGACAAATCGAGCCTCGGGGAAATCAAGACTCGCTGCGATCCAACTCGCTTCATCGATCCACGCCAATAATCGCCCGCCAAATAAATACCCAAATTGGTTCAGGTCCTCCGGCAAGACGAGGCGATGGGTCTCCATGGAAAATCGATTACTTCAAACGGATGAGAATTTTCTTGTTTCTCGCACCGCTGTTTTCCGACTCTGTTTCGACTTCGGGATCATCCACCAAAGCATTGTGTACGAGGCGACGATGGTAAGAATTCATGGGATTCATCCAGAGCTCCCGACCGCTTTCCTTCACTTTCTCGGCGAGCGCGCGGGCCTTATCTGCGACCCGTTCCTCCTGCTGAATACGGTATCCGTCGCAATCCACGCGAAACCGCGGGGCATCGGGATGGGAATTACGCACAATCCGGTTGACCAGATATTGCATGTCATCAAGACGATCTCCATGTTTTCCGATCAAAAGAGCCTGTTGGCCTGAAACGATGTTCAAAGTCGCGTGCTCAGGTTCTCCCACGACTTCAATTTCATACTCAAACCCAAGCTTCCCGAGCATCGAATCGAGAGCTTCTTTAGCTGCATCCAGCGCATTTGCCATGGCGCACCTTACTGATTGATCTGCGCTGGTCAACACCCCGCGACGCCTTTTCCTCTCCACAAATGAGCATGACCATGATATTTTCAGGAATAGGGTGGACAGAGTAGCCCTCTCAACCCGAAATGGCCCGATATTTTCTTTTGCTGATTCCCCTGCTCGTTCCCGCCTGTCAATCAGTCTCGATTGCCGACCAGGCCCAGCTTTCCAAGCCTGCAATGAGCTTCGATAATTCCGGAGCCCGCCTTCAGGAATGCGGGTTAACCTCCCAGGTCGAGAAAGGGCGCACGGTCACCGGAACATCTTCCGGAGGGGGCTGCGCCTCATGCCACTAATTTTTGTCAGCAGAGCATGAAATCGCACACCATCCTTCTCTCACTTCTCCCAATTTATTCCAGCCTGGCCAAGGGCGATGATACTAATTCTCGGAGACATCTATTCACCGGCCTTCAAAACATCGACGTTGAATACGAAGGGCTCTTTTCCTCGAATCTCAATGTCCAACGAGGATCGTTTTCCTACCAACAAAAGCATGAAAAGTGGACCTTTGCTCTTTCCTATTTCCAGACTGAATACGGATTGGAATACAAACCCTTCGCTCCGCTGGGCGGTTCAGACAAACGCCTCGAAGAGTCAAATCACCAAGGCAGTCTCTCCATCGGCTACACATTGCAGAACAATATAGAAACTTCGGTGTCGGTCACGTCCTACGACGGATTCAGCGACTACCGGTCGATTTGGATCGGAGAGTACTACCGCCAGGCCTTTGACTTCCCCGGGTCTGGGTATTTCGCCCCCGATCCCAAAGGCTTCAGCATTTCCAATAGCTGGGGCTGGGATCCTCAAATCGGAACCAGCCTGAGCATCGATCTCTCTTATTCCGAAGACACCATTGCCCCGGGATGGACTTTTGGTTCACCGGCAAATGACCTTCTAAAAAACCGCATAGTCTCAGTTCGTTGGGAACAGGCCATCAATCCAAGCCTCAAAACAGAAACGTCGTTTTACTACAGCGACATCACCGACAGGGAACCACGCCTAAACCTCCAATCCTCCTGGAACTATGCTCTCACCAACGAAATCACCCTGGGTGCACAACTCGGCGGGTCACGTGAAGAATCAGATTTTGATTCCTTCTACGGCGGTCTCTCTCTGACATACGAAGTCAACGACTACTTGTCTCTCAAGTTCAACGGGCGCCTTTACTCCGACTCAGGTGAAATCGAGACCTCGGGCTTCAATTCAGCAGCTCCAGGAATTAACACTGCAGAAATCGGAATCTCCGCACTCATCGAACATGGTGACCACGCCTTCCAATTGGGGATATCGAGCTTCACCAACAACTACAAAGACACCGACTCCGATAACGAATTTTTCACCAACCTATACGATGACCGGGATTGGATCACGATCCGCGCCGCTTACACCTTTGAGTTCTAATATAAACCACCCCCAATGCTCAAACCATTCATCGTCGGCCTCGGATTGATCTCAACGCTTTCCGCAACCCCTCCCGTCGACACTCCCAGCCAAAATGTTCTCTTCGAGACCTTCAGCGGGGCCGCATTGTCGCCCGACTCACTGGAAAACTACGAAGGCAAAATTATTATTATCACTTATTACACGCCTTGGTGCCCAACTTGCGCATCAGTAGCTCGGCAAGTTGGCAGGGACGTCAGCAAGCACTTCGTAGACAATGGAGGAGCCAGCAGCAACGGAATCGAAGTCGTCTCTCTTCTCCTCTCGACAGAAGTTAATGGAGGCTCGAATGACTCGACCACGATGAGCATCGCCAATCTCAATCACTATCATAAGGGTGGTTTGGACTCCACGAACACGCGCATGGATCCTCGTGAGGGCTTCGGATTTTTCAGAGGTCAAGCCGTCACCTCGTGGCCGGTTGAAGACCGCCGACGTGTTGTCATCATTAATGGCTCTCAAAACTCGGCCAGCCACGAACCCTGGGAAATTCTTTACAACGAACAATTTCCAAACTCCGATACCATGATCGAAACGGTGAATTCAGTGATCCAGGCTCCCCCATTGGCGACATTCGAAGAATGGGCCGGCGGTTACACTTTTCCACTTGGTCGGGAGACCCCAAACGCTGACCCCGATTCGGATGGAGCTACCAATATCGAGGAATTTTTCGCCGGCACCAATCCTATCAGCGGGCTATCCCGCCCCATCTTGCGTCTCGTAAAAAAGCCATCCGGTGTCGTTTTTAAATTCCAGACTGCCACCGACCGTGTAGAGATCCCTTTTGCCATCCAAGGAGGCTCCCTTGACAACTTCATCACCCTAAATCCGGACGAAAATGACATTTCGACCTCTGCTCTTAGCGAGGATCTGCAGGAAGTTTTGATCGACCTACCTTCGACCTCCGGACCATTTTTCAGGATTTTGCTGACACATCCATAGAAGATTGTCAGTAGCTGATTTGGGGGTTAAATTACCCCCGATTATGCGTCTTTTCATAGGTTTTCTTGTTTGCGCTCTCTTAGGCAATGCCTTCGGCGCACCCAAGTTTATTGCACCTGACGACTCCTACCCCCTCATCCGAAGAGATCGCATTCCCATCGATGTCGATGGAATCAACAACCTTGCCGATCAACTGGCCCTCACCGCAGATGGCCCATTCTCCAAATCCGGCAAAGATCTCCACACCCGCGCCCGGGCATTGGCTCTCAGCCAGCGCTTATCGCCCGCCCAGCCACGGGCCCGTGCGATCATCCAAAGCCTGAGCAACAACGAAAGCCGTCCGAGTACGAATAGGAGAGAAGTCGGCGAAGCACAGGGCGCCATTCAGCGAACCGCCGAATGGCTCGTTAAGCTCCCACCTGGTGAGGAGGGGTATTTGCTGGGCCAACTTCTCATCGATATCATCTCCGCACGACAGAAAGACCACCCCCTGGTTTCCAGTCACGAAGTTGACAATCAGGAGGCACGTTGGAGAGGCTTGATCGCTCCGCTCGAAAAATTCGAAAATAGGGTTGAGGACGCGAAGCCTCGCGGTCCTGAGCTTCAATTCAAAGCCGACGCGGTCCTTACGACCGCACCCTTCCTCACTTACCCTAGCGGAAAAAACAGCATTCTACAGAAGGTGAGCCTCATCATCAACGATGAAAGAAACGACGGGGATGGCAATCGAGGAATCCTTTTCCGCCCCAAACCCAATTACGATGCCCGATCCACTGTCAGCAGCGTCGAGCGCTATTTTCAAAGCATCAAAAAAATCCTACCCCAAAATAAAAGCCTCACCATTGATACGGGTAAATTTCAATATGCCGCTGACAACGGAAGCAATCTTGCCGCTCCAGCAGCGATCCTCGTTGACGCAGCCCTCACCGGTCGGCCACTAAGAAGAAACACCTATCTTTTCGCCAAGCTGGAGGATGATGGCTCCCTCAGCCGACCCCACAAGGCTTGGCCAATCTTTCTCGAACTAGCCAAGACTGCACCCCCAAGGGGAAGCCGCCTCATTGTGCCGCCGGGAGCTGCCGACGACCTAAGATCACTTCTCGTTCTAGAAAAAGCTGACTTTTTCGTAAATTACGAAGTCATCGGCGCAAGCCATTTCGACGAGACCCGTTCCCTCTTTTACGAGGATGGCCAGATCGATCCACAACTCGCTGCCGCCATAGAGAGCTATCAGGAAATTTGGGAGAAAGCCCTTGAGTCCACCTCATTACAGACATTCGTAAGCCACAAATCGGTCAAGGAACGACTCGCCACCGTAGTGGGACATTCAAATCTCCACCTTTCGGCTTCCTTTCTTGCCCTGCAAGGAAACAACCGTCCTCCCCACTTCTCCGAAAAGATGCTCGCCAGGGAACTCAACCGCTGTCTCGAACCGCTCTCGAGTTTTCGCTTTCAATACGGAAAGACCAAAGCCACCGACTTCCGAAAACTACATGACCGGATACGCGAACGCTTCGATCCCCTCGAGCGACGAATCGGGAACAAAGAGAAGCCCCTCTATGACGAGACCCTCGAAATCATCAAAAAACTCAAAGGCCTCGCGCGTGACATCAACAAAAGTTTTCTGAACAAGAAACGCCCAGACATTGTAGCCTTCAGAATCTTCCAGGGCGAAGTCACCGCCTTCCGTGACAGGCTAATGATTACCTCAGGTGATCTAAAACCCCGGAAACCGAAAAAAGACTGAACCTAAAGACGATACTCCCCGTCTTCATCGGTCCCATACCATCCCAGTTCACGAAAAGCAGTGATGATGGGGATCTCAAGCGCGTCGTCTTCACCATCGGCATACTCGATTGTCGCCGACGTCGTCATCCCGCGCATCGACTCGATGCTAATAACCGTTTTGTGTGGTGGAAGATTAATCCAATCGCCCCAGTCTTTCTTATCATGCTGTGGATCGAGACCTTGATCATGAAGGGCAGAGACTACCGCTTTAATTGAAGAAGGCTTTTCAGTTTCCGGAAGGTGAACTTTTGTTTCCATGTGTGTGACGCAAGAATCAACTAATCACGGCGGGTGGCACAAGCGAGAAAGCACAAAGAATCTCAAAAAATGACCGCGCGTATTTTTTCCTCGATCAGGACAAACCCCGATTCACCGCATCGGCATCGTAAACACACCCCCCCCAACTTCCCCCGCTGGTATTCTGCAATGCCGCCCAAAGACGGGTGTCATCGGGAAGGTCGGGATGTACTTTGACCAATGGATTCAGCGTCCGTTTTTGAAAATCCGCCCAGTCGCCCAAATAGTCGACTGCACCTTCCAGAGAAACTGCATTAATCCTCACTCTCACCGGATCTCCATCGCGCAATTTCCCAATCGGACCACCCGCCAAGGCCTCCGGACTAACGTGCCCGATACAGGCTCCTGTCGAAACTCCGCTAAAACGACCGTCGGTAACCAAGGCCACTTGCTTTCCAACTTTGCAATACTTCAACGCAGAGGTCACTTGATAAGTCTCGGGCATCCCCGCGCCCATCGGTCCAATCCCTGCCAGGATCATAACGTCCCCTGCTCGAATCCGATCGTCCCCTTGCGACTTCACCGCGGTAATCGCCTCAGCTTCACTTCCAAAGACACGCGCCTGTCCCTCCAGTAAAAACAAACCGTCTTTATCAATCATCGAAGGATCAATCGCGGTGCTCTTCACAACACTGCCTTCTGGCGCGAGATTCCCCTGCGGGAAAGTCACCGTGCTGGAGAGCCCATCATTCCGACTCCGAATCACTTCGCTGGGATCAATGTCATCCAAAGCATTGAGACGCTCACGAACCCGCTTCCGACGCTCAGAATTTTCCCACCATTCCAAGTTCTCACCCAAGGTCTGCCCGCTCACTGTCATCGCATCCAAATTCAAAACATCGCGCAAGGACAACATCGCCTCAGGCACTCCACCGGCGAGAAAAACCTGCACTGTGGCATAGCCCATTGGACCATTGGGCAGAGCATCGACAATCCTCGGCACCAGTTGGTTTGCTTTCTGCCAATCCAACACCGTCGGTCGCGCCAACCCTGCTGCATGCGCAACCGCGGGAAGATGCAAAATCAAGTTCGTCGATCCACCAAAAGCCGCATGCATGATCATGGCATTGTGCAGCGACTTCTCAGTCAGAATTTGATTCAACGAAATCTCCTGATCCGCCAAATGCATCGCCGCACGCCCGCTTCGCGTCGCGAGATCACGCCAAATCTGCGAGCCACTTGGACTGAGCGCACTGTGTGGCAAACTCATTCCCAACGCTTCCCCGATCACCTGACTCGACGCCGCCGTCCCCAAAAACTGACACCCTCCTCCCGGACTGGCGCACGCCCGACACGCCGTCGCGGCTGCCTCTTCCAAACTCACTTCGCCATGGGCATAGCGCGCACCCAAGGACTGCACTTTCCCGAGGTCCTCGGTCTCCTCGCTCAACAAACTCACCCCACCTGGCACCAAAACCCCGGGCAGATGTCCACAACCAGCCAAAGCCATCATCATGGCAGGCAATCCTTTGTCACATGTCGCCACGCCCACAACCCCTTTCGCAGTCGGCAAAGAACGAATCAATCTCCGCAACACCATCGCAGCATCGTTTCGAAACGGCAGAGAATCCATCATCCCTTTCGTTCCCTGAGTGCGTCCGTCGCACGGATCACTACAAAATCCGGCGAAAGGAACACCATCCAATCTCGCCACCTCCTGCGCCACTGCTTCCATGAGCAAGCCCACCTCCCAATGACCCGAATGGTAACCGAGTGCCGTTGGTGTTCCGTCTGGCTGACGAATGCCACCTTGGGTCGAGAGAATCAAAATTTCCCTTTTTCCCCAACCCGCGGCTTTCCAGCCCATGCCGACATTTTGCATCCAGCCGAAGAGATCTCCGCTGTTTCCTTGCATTAAATCATCGCCCGAGATCGGAAGTTCGCCATCCGCTCCTTCCGAACGGGTCACGACTTCTTCGATCCCTTCTTCGCCCGATTCAAGAATCTCACTCACAGCGTAAAAACTCCGTCGACCCGGCGGGCAACACCAAGCGGGTTGGCTTCCTGTAAGGTGGGTGGCAGGAGCGCATCGGGCACTCCCTGATAGCTCATCGCGCGTGCCCAGCGAGTGATCCCGCTCTGACCCACCGAAGTGAAATGTGAATTGGTCGTCGCGGGGTAAGGACCTCCATGAACCAGTGAATGACAAACCTCCAATCCAGTCGGGAAGGCATTGACCACCACACGGCCGGTGAAGCGCTCCAATTCATCCAGCAAATTTTTCGCTCCCGCCAACTCGCTTTCGGTTCCGTGCAAGGACGCTCCGAGTTGCCCTTCAAAATTACGGGCCGCTTCCGTGAATTGCGCAACCTCATCACAAACAACTACCACTGCGGAAGGCCCGAAGACCTCTTCCGAGAGGACGTCCCTCTGAGCGACATAGTCCGCGTAGGAAACTTGCACCACCATCGCCGGAGCCCCGATAACGGCACCTTCGAGCGTTCCTTTTGCGAGAACCTGAACTCCCTCGAGCGATTCCAAGCGGGACATTCCCGACTCAAACGCCGAACAAATTCCCTCATTCAAAACCGGCTGCCCTGTGCTGTCAGCAACCAGAGATGCGAGTTTTTCCAACAAAGCATCCGAGCCCGGTGGCAGGAACAACATTCCGGGGCAGGTGCAGAACTGTCCATTTCCTAAAGTAATACTTCCAAAGAAACTCTCGGCGAATCCTTCGCCATTCGCCTCGACCAATTCGGGTAAAACAAACTGCGGATTTACGCTCCCCATTTCAGCATAGAGAGGAATGGGAACCTCTCTTTGGGCAGCGAGATCAAATAAGGCACGTCCACCACATAAGGAACCCGTGAAGCCAACGGCGGCCACATCGGGATGTGTCACGATGGCTTCACCCACTTCATGTCCTTCGCCCTGCACCAGTTGATAAGTGCCTTCAGGAAAACCAGCCTTCGCAACGCCCTCTTGAATCGCCATGCCAATCAACTCACACGTTCCAGCATGCGAAGAATGTCCCTTCACTACCACCGGACACCCGGCTGCCAGCGCACTAGTCACATCGGATCCACCGGCCGAGAGTGCCAAGGGAAAATTACTCGCTCCAAAGATACCCACCGGACCAATCGGAATGAGCATTTTACGAAGATCCGGCTTGGGCAAAGGCTCGCGATCCGGATCAGCATGGTCGATGGTCGCTTCAACCCAAGAACCATCGCGGGCCACTTCAGCGAAAGCCGCAAAGCCACCCACCATACGGCCAAATTCACCCTGCACCCGACCATCGGGATATCCGGTCTCGGCTTGAACCCGCTCTACTATCGCATCGCGCGCCTCGGTTAAACTGGCTCCGATTGTTTCGAGCAAGCTTGCAAGTTCTTTACCTGATTTCCGGCGGAGGGTCGCCGCAGCAGCGGCACAACTCTCGCAAGCGCGGGAGACCTCCTCGGCGCTCGATTTTGCAAAACTTCCGGGAAGGACTTCTCCGGTGATAGGATTCTTTGTTTGGAAACTCATGTGGTTTTAAGCTACGGTGTTTTCGAGGACTCCGAGACCCTCAATTTCGATTTTTACAAGATCCCCCGAGGTTAGAGTGAAGTCGGTTCCTGGAACAACTCCCGTTCCGGTCATAAGCATCGCTCCATTTGGAAAATCCAACTCGCAGTATAGGAACCCAACCAACTCCTCGAAACTCCGCTTCAGTTGGCTCAGGTCAGTCGATCCCGAAAAAACCTGCTCCCCGGCCCGTTCGATCTCAAGCTTGATCTCGGCATCGACAGCCACGGCCTCCCGCCCAATCGTCAAGCACGGCCCAATGGCGCAACTTCCAGTGTAAACTTTTGCCTGCGGTAGATAGAGCGGATTCTCTCCCTCAATTGATCGCGAGCTCACATCATTCCCGATCGCGAAGCCAAAAATCTCGCCACTCGAATTAATCGCCAGCGTTAGCTCCGGCTCCGGCACATCCCACATCGAGTCTTCCCTCACCCGGATCAGTCCGCCTGATCCCACCGCCCGGTATCCCATCGCCTTGAAAAACAACTCGGGGCGCTCGGCATCATAAACCAAATCATAAAAAACATCGCCACCCGCTTCCTCCGACTCTTCCATCCGCGCCGACTTCGACCGCAAATAAGTTACTCCCGAGGCCCAAACCTCGGTTTCATCCGGCACGGGAGGAAGGAGTTCCGCCTGATCACACTCACTCACCTTCATACCCTTTTCCCCTTCGAGAAGAGCCTCAATCTCTCCGACCTTGGATTGGAACAACCTCAAAATCAGATCATCACCCACCGCGTAAAAATCTTCTCCATCTGCCAGCAAGGCGCCCTGCGAAGTCCGGTAAAGTCTCATGGGCAAAACTCAACACCCTAATCAACGCTCCGTCGAGCCATGATCGATCTGATTCTATATCATTCTCCGGGCTCTTCCATTTCTTTCAGTATGATCCGCAAGGCCACACCCGAAAAAGCAAAGCCGGAGTAGGAATCTCCAAAGTCATTATGTCATCTTCTAGCCGCCCATGCCCCAACTCACGGGCGTAAGGTCCCTTTTTCCGAATGAAATGACGAAAAACACATAAAAAAGAAACTTCCCCTTCTCATCTCCCGTCTCTTTCATTCATCACCTTACCCATGAAACGCCTTATTCCACTTCTCACCGCCCTCCCTCTCCTCGCCGATCCAGGTGACAAGATCTACCAAGAAGGATTTCTCTCCATCGAGGAGTCCCACAAATCCATCGAACTTCAGGACGGCTACCGTCTCGAACTCGCCCTCAGCGATCCGCATATTAACGAGCCTGTTGCAATGGCTTGGGATGGAAATGGCGCGCTCTACGTTGTGGAAATGCTCACTTATATGCAGGACGCCGATGCCACCGGTGAGCAAGAGCCCAAATCCCGGATTTCCCGTCACGAGGACACAAACGGTGACGGCATTTACGACAAGCACTCGGTCTTCATCGACAACCTTCTCCTCCCTCGCGCCGTCCTTCCTCTCGATGACCGCATCATGGTCCACATCACCAACACTCTCGATCTCTGGACCTATCGCGACACTGACAACGACGGTGTAGCCGACGAAAAAATCAAAATCCACGAAGGTGGTCCCCGCGGCGGCAACATGGAACACCAGCCTTCCGGTCTCATCTGGAATCTCGATAACTGGATTTACCTCACCTACGAGAATAAGCGCTACCGTTTCACCGACGGGAAACTCGAAGTTCAAAAGCTCCCCCGTGGTGGCGGACAATGGGGCATCGGCATGGACAATGCCGGACGTAATTACTACTCCGCCGCTGGTGGCGAAAAGCCCGCCTTCTATTTCCAACAACCCATCACCTACGGCGCCCTCGACCTCGGAGGCCAGGAAGCCCCCGGCTTCCGTGAAGTCTTCCCCATCGCCGACGTCCCCGACGTCCAGGGCGGAAAACGCCGGGTTAACAAGCGCGGCGGACTCAACAACTTCACCGGATGTGCCGGTCAGGGAATTTACCGTGGCGACCGTCTTCCCGCCGATCTTCAGGGAGACCTCATTATCCCCGAGCCCGTCGGACGTCTCGTTCGCCGCGCCAAGGTCACCCGCAAAGATGGAAAAACAGTTCTCAGCAACGCCTATCCCGGCACCGAATTTATGCGCACCCGCGACATCAACTTCCGCCCACTTTGGGCCACCACCTCACCCGATGGCGCCATGATGATGATCGACATGCACCGCGGCATCATTCAGCAAGGAAACTGGACTCGCCCAAAATCCTACCTCCGCGGCGTCATCGACAAGTGGGGCATTCACAAAAACATCCAAAAAGGCCGCATCTACCGCCTGGTTCACGACAGCTACAAACCCGACGTCCAGCCTCGTCTTCTCAACAAGTCAACTGCCGAGCTTCTGCCCTACCTCAGCCACCCGAACGGCTGGTGGCGTGACACCGCACAGAAGCTCATCATCCTTCGCAAAGACCGCGAATCCGTTGTTCCCGCTCTTGAGAAGATCATTCTCACAACAGTCAACGGTCTTGGACGCCTCCATGCTCTTTGGACGCTCGAAGGGATGGGCAAGGTCGATCCGAAAATTGTCATTGCCGCGCTCAATGACGAGTCTTCCATCGTCCGCACCAGCGCCGTCCGTGTAGCTGAACCTTTCCTCGCCGATGGAAATGCCGAGGTCATCAAAGCCCTCAGCAATTCTGAGTATGTCGCCGAAGATATCGAGATGACTCTTCAGGCAATCAATTCCATCGGCGTCAGCAACCCGGACCACCCCGTCCTTGCCGCCCTCGTCGACGGCCTTCTCGACAAATATTCTGACAACGAGGTCGTCAACGCCATCAAGAATCTCCGGGGCTCCGCTATCGCCGCCCGCGCCGACGCCCGGGCCCAGGAACGCCTCGGCAAGGCCTTCGCTAAATCCATGGAAAATGGCAAGGTCATCTACCAGCAACTCTGCTTCTCCTGCCACGGAGGTGACGGAAAAGGCACTCCCATGCCGGGACAAAAAGGACATTTCCTCGCCCCTTCCTTCCTCAATAATCCCCGCCTCGCCGGCAACGATAAGACAACTATTCGAACCCTTCTTCACGGACTCACCGGCGACATTGACGGAAAGAAATACGAAGGACTCATGGTCTCCATGGCCACCAACAACGACCAATGGATTGCCGATATCACCACCTTCGTGCGCAATTCCTTCGGCAACAAATACGGCCTGACCCACCCGAACACCGTAGCCGCTCTTCGCAAGAAGCATTCCTCCCGCAAAGAGCCGTGGACCCAGAGCGAACTCGAAGCGCTCTCTCCACCCGTTCTCTCCAACCGCAAAGCCTGGAAACTCACCGCCAGCAACAATGGTGGTGACCTGAATGGATGCGTTGATGGTAACCCAAAATCCCGTTACACCACCGGTTCCTCCATGAAAGCCGGAATGTGGGTTCAGATCGAACTTCCCAAGCTTTCCAAAGTCAGCACCGTCACCCTCGACGCCCGAGGTTCCAAAGGTGACTACCCGCGGAAGTATGAAGTCCACGTTTCGAAAGACGGGAAAAAATGGGGCCGCCCCCTCGCCAAAGGCAAAGGCGACAACCCCCTCACCGCGATCGACTTCGATCCCACCGATGCCAAGTTTATCCGCATCACCCAGACCGGCAAACACAACCTCTTCTGGTCCATCCACGAACTCACCATCAACGGAAAAGAGCTCTAGCCAGACCACCCATTTTCCACTCAACACCTTCCTCTTCGAGGGAAGGTGTTTTTTATTGAAACATTCTAAAGAAGAATGCCCATTGCATTGACGTATTAACCATCCTAGCTTCATCACATGATCAAAAAACAACTTCTCCTCGCTGCTCTCGCTCTTGGCATCACCCATGCCCAGGAGAGCAAAAAAGAAAACTGGATTCAGCTCTTCAATGGTAAAGATCTCACCGATTGGACTCCGAAATTCAAAGGCTCGGACTTGGGTGTAAATTACAAGGACACCTTCAAAGTTCAGGACGGACTGCTCACCATCGACTACTCAAAATGGGAAAAGTTCAGCGGCGAATTCGGCCACCTTTACTACAAGACACCCTATTCCCACTACAAGATCCGCTCGACCTACCGCTTCATCGGCAAGCAGGTCGCCGGCGGCCCAGGCTGGGCCAATCGCAACAACGGCTTCATGCTCCATTGTCAGGATCCCAAGACCATTAAAAAAGATCAGGACTTTCCAAACTCGATTGAAGTGCAGCTCCTCGGCGGCCTCGGCAAAGGTGACCGTGGCACGCTCAACATCTGCACCCCTGGAACCCACCTCCATTGGAAAGGCAAACTCACCAAGGGCCACGTCATTAACACCGGCGGCCCCACTACCCATGGCGACGAATGGGTCACCGTGGAAATCGAAGTCCATGGCGACAAATTCAAACACATCGCCAAAGGACAAGTCGTCTGCGAATACGACAAAACACAACTCAACGACGGGACCCCGCTCACCAAAGGCTGGATTTCCATCCAAGCCGAAACCGCACCCATTCAGTTCAAGTCCATCGAACTCCTTCCTCTGAGCAAATAGCGAAAGAAGAAGGGAAGCCTTTCGTATGGATAGCCCCGAGCGATGCCACATTCTCTCATTCCTCTCGCCACGCTTCTTCTTTCGGTCAGCTTAGGTTGCGTTGGGAGCGTATTTGCTGGTGACGAGCCCAAGGAAATTTCCTTCTCCCGCGACATCCGGCCCATCCTCTCCGCCAATTGCTACAAGTGCCACGGACCAGACGACGGAAAAGACGACAAAGGAAAGTCTCTCCGCAAAGCCGGTCTTCGCCTGGACCTCGAAGACTCGCAGGACTGGGACGAGGTGATCGATCGCATCACCGCCACCGATCCCGAGGACATCATGCCTCCGCCCGAGGCCAACAAGACTCTCAAACCCGAAGAAATCGAACTCATCAAACGCTGGATCGAAGAAGGCGCGGAATACGAAACCCACTGGGCTTTCATTCACCCAAAAGCTTCGAGCATTCCCTCCAACAAGCATTCCATCGATCACTTGTTTGGAAACGACCTCGCCGACAAAGCTGATCCCTACACACTCATCCGCCGCCTCCACCTCGATCTCATCGGTCTTCCTCCTACCATTGAAGTTGCCGACAGCTTCGCCGCCAACCCAACTCCGGACGCCTTTACCAAGATCGTCGACGAACTCCTCGCCTCGCCTCGTTACGGCGAACGCTGGGCCCGACGCTGGCTTGACCTCGCCCGATACGCCGACACCAATGGCTACGAAAAAGACCGCGACCGTTCCATCTGGCCCTACCGCGACTACGTCATCAAGTCTCTCAATGCGGACAAGCCCTTCGACCAATTCACCATCGAGCAACTCGCCGGCGACATGCTACCCAACGCCACGCCCGAGCAAATCATCGCCACCGGCTTTCATCGCAACACCATGCTCAATGAAGAAGGCGGCATCGATCCTCTCGAGTTCCGCTACCACGCCATGGCCGACCGCGTCGCCACCACCGGCACGGCTTGGCTTGGCCTTACCACCGGCTGCGCGCAATGCCATACCCACAAATACGACCCCATCACCCACCACGACTATTTCGGCCTCATGGCCTATCTCGACAATACCGACGAACCCGATTTCCATCTTCCGGACCCGGACCTCAAGGCTCGACAAAAAACAAACCAAGCGCAGGCTAAAAAACTCCTCGCCGAACTTCCATCAAAGTGGCCCGCCCCTTCATCACGAGGTGACTTCCAGCCTCAAAAAATCAAAAAAGTCACCACGTCCGGCTCCAAAGCCGAGTTCAAAGATCACACCGTCCTGATCACCGGCCCTATCCCGGATAGGGACACCTATACCATCACTCTCGAGTCAACTGAGAGCAACTTCTCCGCGCTCCGTCTCGACACGCTGGCTTTCAGTGGCAGAGGCCCCGGCCGAACCAAACACGGCAACTTCGTTCTCAACGAAATCGAAGTCCTCGCTTCCCCGCTTCAAGGCAAACCCCAACCAATGAAGGTCGCGCTCACCACCGCAAGATGCGACGCGGAACAGGAAAATTTCCCCGCGTCCAACGCCATCGATGGTGACCTCAGCACCGGTTGGGCCATTCACCAGCAAGGCAAACAACTCAACAAAAACCGCTACCTCGAAGTCAACTTTTCCCAGCCAATCAAATTCGAGGGCGGCACCCGCCTCACCGTCAAACTAATTCAGAACTTCGGCGGAGACCATAACATCGGCAGCTTTACTCTCTCGCTCGCGAAAACCACCTCGTCTGGAGAAGGTCCCAAACAACATCTACAAAAATCCTACGAGACTTGGCTCACCAAACAAAAGCCCAACCTCGTCAACTGGCAGCCACTCACCGTATCCAAAGCCGAAGCCAATATTCCCTTTCTCACCAAAGAAGAAAACGGGGTCATCTTCGTCGGCGGTGACATCTCGAAGAAGGACATCTTTACGCTCAACTTCCCGGCTTTAGACAAACCAATCCACTCACTGCGTCTCGACGCCCTCCCCGACGACCGCCTCCCCGCTGGTGGACCGGGCATGACCTACTACGAGGGAAGGAAGGGCGACTTCTTTCTCTCCGAATTTGAAGTCCACCAAGGCGACCAAAAACTCACCTTCTCTGGTTCATCTCAAACTGGCTTCGGCGCCCAGTATGGCAAAGGCAACGCCGCTGCCTCGGCAGCCATTGATGGCGACGTGCAATCCGGTTGGTCTCTCAAAGGGCTCGTCGGCACCCACCAGGCCGCTGTCTTTAACTTGAGCAAACCCATCCCGGCCGGACAATCCTTCACCATCAAAATGAACTTCGGACGCCACTTCGCCTCTACCCTCGGTAAGTTCCGCTTCAGCGCTTCTGATGACGCCAAGGTCAAAGCCATTCTGCATCAAGGCACGATGGAAGACTTCCTTCTTCAAGCGCCCGAACTCAAGACGCACTCCGACAAAATCCGCTCCCTCCTAAAACCCCTCAAAGGCCCTCCAACCCTCGTGATGAAGGAACGTCCCGCCGCACATCCCCGGCCTACCTTCCTTCGGCATCGCGGCGAATACACCCAACCCAAAGAACAGGTCCCGCCCCGCCTCCCCGTTGCCATTTATCCCAAAGACAAACCACTTCCCAAAAACCGGCTCGAATTCGCCCGGTGGTTGGTCTCAGCCGAGAACCCCCTCACCGCCCGTGTCGTCGTCAATCGTCATTGGGCCGCCTTCTTCGGTAGAGGCATCGTTCCCACCCTCGACGACTTCGGGATGCAGGGACAACTCCCGACCCAACCAGCACTCCTCGACCACCTCGCAGTTACCTTCATCGAAAACGGCTGGTCTCTCAAAAAACTCCACCGACTCATCGTCACCTCACAGGCTTACCAACAAGATTCAAAAATCAAATCGGGCACCTCGAAACAATTCCTCCGTCAACGCCTCGAAGCCGAAATCATCCGTGACTCCGCCCTGAAGGCCTCCAGCCTTCTCTCCGAAAAGATGTTCGGCTTACCCGTTCGTCCACTTCAACCTCCGGGGATTTCGGAAGTCGCCTACGGCGGCCGTAAATGGAAGGCCAGCAATGAAGTCGACCGATATCGTCGCAGCGTCTATATCTACCAGAAGCGCACCGCCCCCTTCGCATTCCTCACCACTTTTGATGGCGGCTCCGGCGAAGCATGCCTTGCCAAACGCGACCGCTCAAACACCCCGCTTCAGGCCCTCACCCTCATGAACGACCCTATGTTCATCGAAATCGCCGAAAACTTCGGCAAGCTCCTCAAAAAAAACACCGGGAGCCTCGAAGAAAAAATCACCTTCGCTTTCAGAAGACTCCTCACCCGTCCCCCAACAAAAGACGAATTACGACTCCTCTCCGAGTTCCATCAAAAACACAAGTCATGGCCCGCCCTCACCCGCGCCCTCCTGTCTTTGGACGAAGCAGTCACCAAGAACTAAGAAGCAGCTGCGCCACCTGCTAAATTCCATCGCTATGATCAACCAACCACCACTTTCACGCCGCTACTTCCTCGGCGAATGCGGCATCGGCCTCGGAAAGATCGCCGCCGCCTCCCTTCTCACCAACCAACTCTCCGCCCGCTCGCTCTTCCCGAAACCCGCTCCCGACAAACCGAAAGCCAAGGCCGTGATCCACCTCTTCATGGCCGGCGCCCCCTCCCAGCTCGAACTCTTCGACCCTAAACCCCAACTCTCAAAACTCGAAGGTTCCCCACTCCCAAAATCCATCATCGGCGACCAACGGTACGCCTTCATTCAGCCCGACGCAGCCGTCCTCGGTCCGCAATTCGAGTTTAAACAATACGGCGAGAGCCAGGCCACCCTCGGGTCGCCACTCGCACCACTAGGCGCCGTCGCCGACGAGCTCTGCATCGTCAAGTCCTGCACCACCGACCAATTTAATCACGCTCCGGCCCAACTCTTTCTCAACTCCGGCTTCTCTCAGCCTGGTCGGCCCAGCCTCGGCTCCTGGACGCTCTATGGACTCGGCTCGGAAACCGACAACCTTCCCGCCTTTGTCGTCATGTCCACCGGCGGCGGCCTCTCCGGTGGCTCCTCGCTTTGGTCCTCCGGCTTCCTCCCAACCACCTACACTGGGGTCCAATTTCGCAAAGGAAAGGACCCTATTCTCAATGTCTCCACACCCGAAGGCATCTCGCCCGAGATCCAAAACGACACTTTCAATCTGGTCAAAAAGCTGAACGCTCAACGTCTCACCACCATTAATGACCAGGAAATCGCCACCCGCATGGCCTCCTACGAGATGGCGGCGCGCTTACAGAGTTCCGCGCCCGAATTAATGGATCTAAAATCCGAGTCCGACGAAACGATCAATCTTTACGGCTGCGACCGTGACAAGCACTCCTTTGCCCGCGCCTGCCTCCTCGCCCGACGCATGGTCCAACGCGGCGTCCGGTTCATCAACATCTACCACTCCGGCTGGGACGCCCACTCCAACGTCAAGGGCTCCACCGAAAATAACTGCAAGCAAACCGCCCAGGCAACTGCGGCCCTCATTCAGGACCTCAAACGCCACGGACTCCTCGACGAAACCCTCGTCGTCTGGGGCGGAGAATTCGGCCGCACTCCGATGGTCGAAACCAACCCTTCCCTCGGCCGCAAGGCTGGACGTGACCACCACCCGCAGGCCTTCACCACCCTTATGGCCGGCGGCGGCACCAAACCAGGCACCTACGGCGAGACCGACGACTTCGGCTTCCATATCACCAAGGACAAAGTTCACGTTCACGACCTCCAAGCGACCATCCTGCATCTTTTGGGCCTCGACCACGAACGTCTCACCTACCACCACGCCGGCCGCGACTTCCGCCTTACCGACGTTCACGGCCACGTCGTTCACGACCTCCTCTCCTGACGACGAAAACCGCTCTCTTCAGAAAGCTTTCCGAATTTTTATTGCTTCGCTCGCCCATCAGGCGGTATGAGTGCGCCAAGCGAACAATGTTGCTTACCCCACGAGCAGAGTTTTCCTGCTATTTCACTTAACGAAAGACAGACCAATGGCATTCACACCTAGTAAAGATCACAGGCGCATTGCGCGGGAACAGAAGAAGCTCGAAAAACGCATGGCCCGCGAAGAAGCCAAGGCTGCAAAGCTGGAAGCCCAACGTGCTGAAGAGGAAGCGGCCGAAATTGCAGCCGCCAAGCAAGCCGAACTCGATGAAGAAGCGCGCATCGAGGCGGAATTCGAAGCCGAGTTGAAGGCCGAAGAAGAGGCCAAGAAAAACGCCGAGTAATTTGCCCCCCTAAGATTCGAGGTCACGCGATCTCCGGGCAGCGGCCTCGCGTAATTTATCTTTCTTACTCTTACGGCGTCCTTTGACTCCGCCCGTGCCCGATGCTTTCGGCACCAGATCCGTCGGCTCAAATCCCGCGATCACCTCCCGAGCGAGAGACAACCCGTTTCGTTTCTCGATCAGATTAAAGTGCGCCGTCGACTCGGCAGTCACAAAACTCACCGCCAACCCCTTCTCTCCGGCACGTCCTGTGCGGCCGATTCGATGAATGTAATCCGCCGGGGAACGCGGAAGTTCGTAATTCACCACCACGGGCAATTTTACGATGTCCAATCCTCGCGCTGCCAGATCAGTCGCCACCAAGATCTGAATCTCTCCGCTTTTAAAATCACGCAAGACCTCACTCCGGGCTCCCTGACTAAGATCTCCATGGAGAGAAAGCGCCTCGATGCCATTGCGATGCAACTTATCCGCCACGTGATCGGCAGTGTATTTCCTCCCCACAAAAACCAAGACCCGCTCCCACTTTTCCTCCGCAATCAAGCGACGTAATAAGGGCGTTCGCTTCGCCTTATCCACTCGAATCGCTCGTTGCTCGATGTCCGGAATCTCTTCTGGCTCCGACTCGATCTCAATCCGTTTGGTATCGCGCAAAAAATCACGCGCGATGGATTCCATCTTTTCCGGAAAGGTCGCGGAGAACAACAAGTTCTGCCGCTCATCTGGGAGCATCAAAAGGATCTGCGAAAGCTCATCCGCAAACCCCAAATCAAGTATGCGATCTGCTTCATCCAGCACCAGCGTGCCCACCTCCTCCAGCGAGACCGCATTGTGATCCACCAAATCCAACAATCGCCCGGGCGTCGCCACAATGACATCCGCGCCACCGCGCAAAGCCATCATCTGCGGATTGAGCGACACGCCACCCACCGCGCTCACCACCTTGATCCGCTCCGGAAGCTCCCGGGCATAACCCTGCATTACCTCCCGGACCTGCGCCGCCAGTTCCCGCGTCGGCACCAGAATCAATGCATGCAGCCGCTTCGGCTTGCTCCGCACCGCTGACAACCAGCTCTCAAGAATCGGCAGCACAAAAGCCGACGTCTTCCCCGAGCCAGTCCTAGCCGTCACCAAAAGATCCCTGCCCGCCAAAGCGGCCGGAATCGCAGCCACCTGCACCGGCGTCGCCTCATCGAATTGCGAGAGCGCGCGAACCAAAGGTTCAGATAATCCAAGATCAGTAATGGGCACAAGCGCTTCTAGACATGATCAAGCGACCAAGCAATCACCAGCACCCCAATAATGTAACCATCTTCCAAAATCGCTTCAATTTCCCTGACATCAACCCGCCTCCCGTGTAGCGTTACCTCTAGCGATCACCGCAGATCAGTTCCTCATGCTTCTTCGCACTCTTTTTACCACCTTCCTTCTTTTCTCAGCTGCCGGAGCTGAAATCTCCTTCAATCAGGACATTCGCCCCATCCTCTCGGCCAAATGCATTATGTGTCACGGCCCCGACGACGGGGTCGACGCCAAGGGCAAAGCCAACCGCAAGGCCGGGCTCCGACTCGATACTCCTGAAGGAGCCTACGCAGTCAAAGACGGTATTCAGGCGATCAAGCCCGGCTCTCTCGAAGACTCCGAGGCCTGGATCCGGATCACCGACAAGACCGACCCCATGCCACCCGAGGACGGGCATGCCAAGCCACTCTCTTCCGCTGAAAAAGACCTCATCAGACGCTGGATCAACGAAGGCGGGGAATACGAAGACTTCTGGGCTTTTGTTCCTGCCAAAAAGCAAAACCCTCCCGCGAACAAAAACACCACCTGGGCGAAATCCTCCATCGACAGGTTCACTCTCGCCAAAATGGAGTCCAAAGGAAAATCGCCCAAGGCCAGAGCCAACAAGCGCACTCTCATTCGTCGCCTCTCTCTCGATCTCACCGGCCTTCCGCCCACGCTAAATGAAATTAAAACCTTCCTCGACGACACTTCACCCGAGGCCTACACCAAGCTCGTTGACCACCTCATGGCCAAGCCCGCCTACGGCGAACACATGGCCAAGTATTGGCTCGACCTCGTCCGCGTTGCCGACACCAACGGCAACCACCACGACCACTTCCGCGATCACTCCCCCTACCGCGACTGGGTCATCAAGGCCTTCAACGAAAACCTCCGCTACAACGATTTTACCAAATTCCAAATCGCCGGTGACCTCTACGAGAAACCCACGCAAGACCAACTCATCGCCTCCGGCTTCAACCGGCTCCACCTCATCATCGATCGAGGGACCGCCCTTCCCGAAGAAAGTCATTTTAAGAACGTCGTTGATCGCGTCTCCGCCGTCGGAACCACCTTTATGGGCCTCACGATGGGTTGCGCCGTCTGCCACGACCACAAATACGACCCCATTACCCAGAAGGATTTTTATCAGATGTATGCCTTCTTCAATAATTTCGACGGCAACCCCGAAACCGGGGGACGTGGTGGACCAGATTTTTATCGAGGACTCCAACCACCCTACATCGACCTCCCGAACGACGACCAAAAGGCCAAACTTGCCGGATTTGATGCCCAAATCAAATCCGCCCAAGATCGTGTTGCTCGAATTAAAACCGTTCTCGGTTTCCCCGTGATCCCTGCGGACGATCCTGAATTCAGCGAGATGACCAAAGAACAAGTCACCGCCAAACTTAAGGAAGCCGAAAAGAAACCCGGAGAAATTCAAAAGCAACGCTCTAATTTCCTCCGCCAAGTCCGTGGAGCCATGGTCATGCGCGAGCGCAGGGACATCAAACCCGCCCACATCCGCGTTCGCGGAGACTACGCAACACTAGGTGAGAAAGTCAGCCGCAGCACCCCTGCCTTTCTTCCTCCACTCAAGGCCTCGGGAGAAATTCCATCCCGCATGGACCTCGCCAACTGGCTGGTCGACCCAAAAAACCCCCTCACCGCCCGCGTCGCCGTCAATCGCTTCTGGCAGCAGCTCTTCGGCACCGGAATCGTCAAAACCTCCGAAGACTTTGGAGCCCAGGGGATGTGGCCCAGCCATCCCAAACTCCTCGACCATCTCACCCTCCAGTTTATGGAATCCGGTTGGGATGTGAAAGCCTTCATGAAGTCGCTCGTTCTCTCGGAAACCTACCAGCAATCCTCTTCCGGCAACTCGGTTGATTTTGAAACTGATCCCGAAAACCTCCTCCTCGCCCGCGGCTCCCGCACCCGACTCGATTCCGAGGTTATCCGCGACCAACTCCTCTCCGTCACCGGCCTCCTAAACCCCGAGATGGGGGGACGCAGCATCAAAACTCCTCAGCCTGCCGGACTTTGGAAAATGGTCGCTCTCCCCAGCTCCTTCCCCAACAAGTTTGAACCCGCCACGGGCCCCGATACCCAACGTCGCAGTATTTACACCTTCTGGAAACGCGGCCTCGCCCCGCCCCAGATGACCATCTTCGATGCTCCAAGCCGCGATGCCTGCGTTGCTCGCCGCGAACGGACGAACACCCCGCTCCAAGCTCTCCTTCTTATGAACGAGACCGAGTATTTCAATGCCGCCGCCCACAAAGCGAAGGAGGTCATTTCATGGACCGGGTCAGATGACGAAAAACTCAAAAAAATCCACGAAACGATCACGGCCCAACAACCCAACGAAGCCACCCTCAAGATCCTCAAAGAGGGCCTCGCTTCATTCAAACAAAACAAAGACGAACAATTCGCCTGGACCATGATCGTCCACACGCTCCTCAATCAGGATTCCTTCAAAAACAAAGAATAAGGCGTCGCTACATTGTCCCACATTCAGTCTTGCTCCCTCGGCTTCCTTTTCTAACCTGTCACACAGATGAGCAAAAAACCTGTCCGTATTGGCGTTGTTGGCTATGGCTTTATGGGCCGCACCCATTCAAACGCATACTCCCAACTTGAGCACTTTTTCGACACCGAACACGTCCCCATCCGTCAGGTTATCTGCGGACGCTCCGAGGACAAAGTCAAAGCTTTCGCCGAGAAGTGGGGCTACGCTGATACCGAAACCGACTGGCGTGAGTTGGTGAAGCGCGACGATGTCGACGCCATCGACATCTGCACGCCGAACAATTCCCACTACGATATCGCGATGGCCGCCATTGAAAATGGCAAAATGGTCCTTTGCGAAAAGCCCCTCGCCTTGAACGGCGAGCAAGGACTCAAGATGGTCGAGGCGATCGAAGCTTCCGGACTACCCAACCTCGTTTGGTACAACTATCGGTTCCTTCCTGCCGTCACACTTGCCAAGCAAATCGTCGATCGTGGTGAACTCGGACGCATTTACCATTACCGTGCCAACTTCCTGCAGGACTGGACAATGTCCGAAGAACTCCCGCAGGGCGGCGAAGCACTCTGGCGTCTTGATGCCGCGGCCGCGGGTTCTGGTGTTACCGGAGACCTTCTGGCCCATAACATCGACTGCGCCCGCTGGATCAATGGCGACATCGTTAGCGTCTCGGCCATGACCGAAACCTTCATCAAAGAACGCGTCCATCAGGAGACCGGTGAGAAGCATCCCGTCACTATCGACGACGCCTGCGCCTTCCTCGCCCGCTTCGAAAACGGCTCCACCGCCATCTTCGAATCCACCCGCTATGCCCGGGGACACAAAGCCCTGAAAACTTTCGAGATCAACGGCCACGACAAATCCCTCTCCTGGGACCTCCACGACCTGAATCGCTTATCATACTTTGATCACGAAGTGCCTGGTGAAACACGCGGCTGGTCCAACATTCATGTCTCCGATGGCGATCATCCCTACACCGGGAACTGGTGGGTTCCCGGACTCTGCCTCGGCTACGAACACTCCTTCGTCCACGGCGCGGTCGAGTTCATGAAGGGCCTCGATGATCCGAGCGCGAAGAAAGCCTATCCTGACTTCCGTAATGCCCTCGGCACCCAGTATGTCTGTGACGCCGTCCTCGAGTCCGCCAAAACCGGACAGTGGGTTGACGTCAAGAAGGCGTAATTCTCCAGAGGATTGATTTAGAAAAGACCGGCAGTTTGCTGTCGGTCTTTTTTTGGGTGCGATAAACAAGATTGACCTATCTTCCACAAAAACCGAATTTGAGGGATGGCGAAACTCCCCATTTTTTTTGCAGCCGGAAGCTTGCTTTTCATGAGCATGCTTACTCTCCAGGCCCAGGAACCAGTTAAAGAACTCCTCTGGCCTGATGGAGCTCCCGAGAGCAAAGGAAGCGACCCTAAAAAAGACACTCCTTCCCTCCTCACCTACGCTCCCGCTGCGGACAAGGCAAATGGCACCGCCGTCGTGGTCTGCCCAGGCGGCGGATACCACGGACTCGCGAACGGACACGAAGGCCACGACATTGGTGAATGGTTCGCCTCACTTGGAGTAACCGCAGTCATTCTCGATTATCGCCGCGGCAATGGCGGCTACAAGCATCCTGTTCCCTTGATGGATGCCCAACGCGCAATTCGAACCGTCCGCTCCAAGGAAAAATCTCTTAAGATCGATCCCGACAAAGTCGGCATCATGGGCTTCTCCGCCGGTGGTCATCTGGCCTCCACCACGGGAACTCATTTCGACCTCGGCAACCCCCAAGCCAAAGACCCGATCAACAAACAAAGCTCACGCCCGAATTTCATGATTCTTTGCTATCCGGTCATCACCTTCGGACAGGACTCAACCCACATGGGCTCGCAAAGAAACCTCATCGGAGAATCTCCTGACAAGGAACTCATCAACCACCTTTCCAACGACAAACAAGTCAACTCGGAGACTCCGCCAACTTTCCTCTTCCACACTGACGAGGACACCTTGGTACCTCCCGAAAACAGCGTGCAGTTCTACCTCGCCCTCCGAAAGGCCAAAGTCCCGGCGGAACTTCACATCTACCGAAAAGGTCGTCACGGCGTCGGCCTTGCTCATAAGATGGCCGCCACGAATGCCTGGTCGTCCGCCTGCGAAGAATGGATGCGCGGCTATGGGTGGCTCGAGAAATAATTCACGCAATCGATAATCCCTCACCAATTCTTGATGATGCTCCTACCCGATCTTTCCGCAATCTCTCCGACATGATCTTCTCCGACTATTACTCCTTCCTAGCGCAATTCCAGCTTTTCGGAATCGCTCATCTCCTCGCCATCCTCGTCACCTTTTTGACGGCATTTGCCCTAACCCGCTACGCTCGAAAATCGCCCGATCCAAAAATCCTCAAACGAGTTCGCTACACCATGGCGGTTCTTCTTGTCACCGCCGTTTCACTCGATCCCGTCCTCACTCTCGTTCGCTACGGCACCGGTTCCTTCGGGTGGAAAATGGTCGTCGATTCCACGCTTCCACTCTACCTTTGCGACGTCGCATCCTTTCTTCTCGCCTACGCCCTTGTCACCGGGAGCCAACGTATCACCGAAATTGGATTTCTCTGGGGCCTCGCGGGAACGACGCAAGGGTTAATCACGCCAATCCTTTTATTTGACTCTTCTAATGTTGAATTTTACGTTTTTTTCTTACAACATGGCGGAGTTCCCATTACGGCCATTTTCCTAGTCTGGGGGCTGAAAATCGTTCCGGAGAAGGGAGCCCTCCTGCGAATCTTCTTCTGGAGCTGGGGCTACATGGCCATCGTCATGACGATCAACTGGATCATCGGACGGAACTACGGATTCCTCAATGGACTTCCGAATCCCGGAACCCTCTTCGACCACATGGGACCGTATCCCTACTACCTAATTACCCTCCAGGGCATCGCCTTCACGCTCTACTTCATCCTCTTGAAAATCGCCCCAAAACCGTCCACTGAAAAGCTTCCTGGAATTTCAGGAAAGACAAGGGCCTCATAATCAGCGATGGTTACCACATGCGATTAATTGCAATTTTGATTTTAAGCTTTGGAGTCATCAGCGCGGCCCCTATCGACTCGAAACTCGGCGATTTCAGCAAGAGCAAAAATCCCAAAGCGCTCCCGGTAGGGTGGAAGATCAAAGAGGGTAAAAAAGCGGAAATCAAAGTCTGGGAGCAAGAGGAGCAATCGGGATTCATTTTGCCCACCGGCCTCACGCTGACCCGCACAATCAATTTCCAGGCCCTCACCGAAAAGGAAAGCAAGGCGGGAGGTGAATGGACCACCTTCCTCGGCTTCGATTCTCTAAAAAGTCCCGGAAAGGCCAAGCTAACTCTCTCTGACGATCAAAACAAAATCGTCGCCAGCATCCTCACCACCCCAAGTAAGTCCGGAAGGTTCTGGGCGGAGATTCCTCACGAGAAAACAGCGCAGCTTTTCGGCAAGAAGCTCACCCTTCAACTTACAATTTCCGGAGGTGGCGTTCAAAGCCAGGGAGTTCACCTCTGCCGTATCAATAATAAACCGGGCAAACACCTCTTCGGTCGCTCCAATGGTGGGCTTGGGCCCGACAAGCTCAATGCCGGCTCTCTCGGATTCTCCGCGATGACGGAACACGCCCAGACCATACTCCCTGTCATGGAAGTTCGGAAAGGACTCGCCGCAGACAAGGCCGGGCTCAAGCCCGGTGACCGGATTATCGAAGTCAATCGCCAACCTCTCCCTCTCAATGACCTGAAACCCGGTTGGGATTGGTTTCACCACAGCCATGAATCCACTCTGGGAAGAGCGGTTCTCGCCGCCGCCTCCCCCAAGAGACGCGAAGACATGCGCAACATCGTCGAACTTGGAGTCTTGAGAGAAGGGAAACTCGAGCGACTTCAATTGAAGGTTCCCCGCGCGATGAACTTTTCCAACCTCGATCCCGGAAAAGACAAAACCGCTGACGTTCTTCATCAGGATCTCATTGCCTATCTCGTTAAAAACCAACGTCCCGACGGATCGTGGAGCCGCGACCCCATTCGCACCACCTTCTCCGCGCTCGCTCTCATGGCCACACGCGATACACAGCATACCGAACGCATAAAAAAGGCCGTCGACTTTCTTCTCAACCGCTACCCCGAAGCGGAAAACTTCGGGAACCTCGGCTTCTGGCATTCTGCTTACGCGGGGATCCTGTACTCGGAATACTACCTCGCCAGCGGAGACGATAGAGTCCTGGGGCGCATGCAAGACATTCGCGACTGGGCCCTTACCGGTACGCACACTTCGAAGTGGGGCATGCCTGCTCTAGGCCACGGCATTGGCGGACTTCCATACGGCCAAAAAGCACTTATGGCTCCCCTCGCCCACCTCATCGTCTTCGAAGCCCTCGCCAAGCGATGCGGTATGAAATCCAAAATTTGGGAAGAACTGACTCCTTACATCGAACACAGTTGGTCCGACCCGAAAACAAAAAATGGTCACGGCGCCATGGGATACAATGCCTCCTACAAAGACCTCGGCGAATTTTGGAGCCGTAGCGGGCTTTGCGCGATGGCTTGCGAACTCCGGGGCGAACGTCCCGACATGCGCGACGCGCTCACCAAGATCATGCATGAACGCCACCCGTGGATCCGTAATTCTCATGCCTATGGCGAGCCTGGTGGAGCGCTCGGATTGCTCGCTCTCAATCTCACCAACCAAGACACCTACCGCGACGTCATCAAACAATACGCCTGGTGGTTCGCCCTCGCCTGGGAACCCGGATACGGCTTACGATTTTCCACGCCGCACATGGGCGCGCCTTACATGGGCGAAGACGATCTCGTCAGTGCAACCTACGCCCTCGTCTTGGCCGCACCCAACAAAACCCTCCACCTCACCGGGGCCAGGGACAGCAAGTGGATGAACGTCTCCGCTCTCACCACTCCGGTCTCCCCCGTCCGAATCAAGCGCAGCCGTGATGGCCTCGTCTCACTGGAGGGAACGATTCCCGGCAACCGGGTTCACTACACCGTGGACGGCTCGCAACCGACAAAGGAATCACCCAAGTTCCAAAAACCCTTCCCATTTGACTCCGGAAAAATTTCCGCTCTCGTCATCGATAAGGTAGGAAACTTAGGACCCATCAACTCCAAAACCTTCGGCCCCGCTCCCGCCAAATGGAAAATCATCGCCGCCTCCGGACACAGCGACCCGGCCGAAGCCATTCGGCGCGCCTCACGAAGCATTGATGGTGATCGCAACAAATCTTGGCTGACTGACATCGGCGAAGGAACCAAAGGATACCCTCACTATCTCGTCATTGACTTCGGAGAAGCGAGAACGATCAAAGGGGTGAAAATCCATTTCGCTGATCAAAAACGAACCCCCTCGAAATGGAGCCTCAAAAGCAGTCAATCAACAGATCAATCGCCACTTCTTCTCGGAGAAAAAAGTGCAACATCCTGGGAACCGGAGCAAACATTCAAGTTGGATGAAGAAGCCAAAGTCCGCTACCTGCGATTCGAAGCGGTGAATGATGGCGAACCCGACAAAAAAAGCCTTTTCGTGCGGGAAATTGAAATCCTTTAGCGCACAACTTTGAGCCTGAAGAACTTTTTATTCGATATCGGCAAGGTCACCGTTCTCATTTTGAAACCATCGCTCACCGGCCCGTCGCTGACCACTCCACCCGACAACTCAACGAAGTCACTGAGATCATCCGAAACTTGAAGTTCATAGGTCAGCGCAGATCCCTCTCTCACCGGGAAACTCACAACATCTTCCCCAGAGACGATTGCCACTTCCGGAAACTTTTCCCGACTCCCCGCAACCGTCGGATCGGTCCCGAAGGCATACTCGAGTAAATTGACTGAAGCATCACCATCAGGATCAGCTAGTGCACCCCAAATTGATTCGCCCTGGGCATACTCTTGTGCCGAAAATCTCTCTACTACCCAGCTTTCATAATCGTCGAGCTCCGGAGGAAAGTCATAGGTTCGCATCACTGCCATATGCTGCATTTGAGAAGCCCCGCTGTCTCCAGCTAAAACAGGAGCCACTGCAGAGAGCGGAGTGAAGACCCGGCTATCAAAGACAATCCCATTGGCATAACTCCGCCCGCCCAACACTGTCGGCACTTCAAGGCTATTCAACTCAGGTTCCACCATCACCCAGTCGTAGGGCCTTGAACGCCCCGCATTGGTATCACCATCGCCATTCCGATCCACCGGCCAGGGCGCAGTCACCTTCACGAGATGATCGAGTTCATTTAAAAAAGACTCCGTGCGATTCTGCGCATTAAAGTCACCTCCAATCACAAGGTAATCATCAACCGGAACATTCGCCTCGATGTATTCCGCCAATTGCCTTGCCTGCCCAACCCTGCGCGAAGCGCCACTCGAACTGGCCTTAAAGTGAACACTAATTACCCATAGATTCTTTTCGCCGGGAACATCGATCTGCGCCCAGACAAATTCGCGATTGGACATATCGTCGTCATCCCAAATCCCCGATTGGAGAATCGGAAATCTACTAATGACCCCATTTTGAATATCTCCCGAGGGCTTTCCTTCTTCGACATACGAAAACTCCGCACCAAAGGCATCCGTTACAAAAGCCCGCAATTGCGCATCGGTATTGCTCCCGAAATTGAATTCCTGAATCAGAACAATGTCGGGCTTCAATCCCTTGAAAATCCTCGTCCCTTCTCCGGGATCATAAGACTGGCCATTTCCACTGCTAATATTCGCCGCCATGATCGTAACCTCCTCCCCGTTCAGCGGAAGTATTCCAAATAACATGTAGAACAATCGTTTCACTCCGAATCTCTGCGTCAGATCCATCCTCTTCGCAAACGAAAAACCCTCGATTATCTCTCCGCTCGCTGTAAACCCAAGCCATCGACATTCTTTTCCAGGATCAATGGATCGTCGCGGTGGACAAACCCGCCGGGCAAATGGTCATCCCGTCCGACAAGCCGCAACCCGACGACGAAGTCACAATGAAGATCCTCCGCGATCAGATTGGCCAGCAAGTTTATCCTATCCACCGTCTCGACCGACCTACTTCGGGAGTCCTCCTCTTCGCCACCGATCGCGACGTTGCACGCGAACTGCACTTCGCTTTTGAGCGACACGAAGTCCACAAGGCCTACCTCGCCGTCATCGACGGATTCCCTGATCAAGATCAATGGAATTGTCGGCAACCTCTCGCAAAAAACGCCACCAGTGAAGCCAAGCCTGCGGAGACTCATTTTCGAGTTCTTCAGAAAATCCCTCCCGAACTCACCCTCATCGAGGCCAGCCCGAAAAGCGGACGATTCCATCAAATCCGCCGTCACCTCGCTCTCGAAAAGCTTCCCATCGTCGGAGACTACCGCTACGCCAAAATCGAACGGTGCGACCAACTTGGTGCAAAATACAGCATCGCCACCCGCATGCTCCTCCAGGCCAAATCTCTCAAGCTCCATCATCCGGTCACCAGAGAAGACCTCACTATCGAAGCGCCACTTGATCCCCTGATCCAAAAACTTCTCCCGTCCTAAGTGAACCGCTGGTTGAGATAATCCGGAGGCACTTCATCGACCAACCACACCCCGTTCTCGGATTGGAAAAATTGATGCCCGTGGCTTACCATCAACTGAGCCGCGACTTCCAGCACAACCGGCTTACCATGCCTTGCTCCGGCTTTTCGAGCAGTGTCTTTGTCTCCACTGAGCTGCACATGATGACGTGATTGCTTTTGTAGACCTTCGCGTTCGATCGCGTTCATAAAACGACTCGCCGTTCCATGATAGAGCCATTGCGGAGGATCTTTTTCCTCAAAATTTAGTTCGATCAAAATCGAATGCCCCTGATTCGCCCGCACCCTCTTTCCGTCCTTGGAAATTCGAAAGCGCTGCTTGTCGCTTTCAGCCACGATCTTCTCGAGTAGATCGCGGTCAACCCGCTTCCCCTTCCGGTTCAGACAATCCAGCAACTCGTCAATCCGGGCCCAGCCATGGTCATCAAGGATCAATCCGATCACCCCGGGATCATGCCTCAGGATCAGACTCAGCGTGCGACTCAAACGGCTTTGAGATTTGCTCATTTCAGCGCCTTGATTAACTTCAATTTCTCTTTCCGACTCAACGACTTGATCCGCAATTCAACTTTGCTGGCCTCCGAGCGACTTCCGATTTCCTGCTGATAGACTAAGGTCAAGGGAAGTCGCCCCCGAAGATACTTGGCCGCTTTTGCCCCCTGCGATTCATGCTCAGCAAATCGCCGGTCCACATCAGTAGCAATCCCAGTGTAGAGC
>JAAEZT010000021.1:0-52969 GCA_018222765.1 bacterium
TCTCTTCCCACTTATGGGCGTGTGATTCGTCGGGGGTGACGCCGAGTTTGGCACAGTATTTTTTATAGAGCGCTTCGCTGCGGGTGTGGATGGGGGTGTGGACGAGCCAGGTCGCGTAGTAGAGGAAGAAGGGATCGGCTTTGTGCTCCCGAAGAAAGGTGAGGGCATCGTGGTTGTTCTGATGAAAGGGGAAGCCGTTTTCATCGAGTCGGAATGCGTCGTTTTTTCGATTCGTGGAGAAGCCAGAAAGCCGGTTCGGCTTGGCCGGTTTGGTAACTCCCCGGTCCGAGCGGGTCCAATTGAAGCCCTGGTCTTCGGGTTGAGGAAAGGCGTGGTGATTGATCGCCATGTGCCATTTTCCGGAGTGTCCGGTGGTGTAGCCTCCTTGTTGGAGAGCTTTGGCAAGGGTCATTTCGCCCGCCGGCATGCGGCCACTGTACCACGGGGGTATCATGGGGTGGGCGGTGAGGTGGTGGGGCGCGGGAGGGTTGCCGCCGACAACGTGGGTCTTCTGTGCACGGGCAGGATGGTTCCCGCTCATGATGGCGCAGCGAGAGGGTGCGCAGGTGGGAGCGGGCGAGTAGGCCTGCCAGAATTTGACGCCTTTCTTCGCGAGGGCATCGAGATTTGGTGTCTCCATGGGCGATGGGTCATCGATATCGTAGCACTTCACATCCTGCCAGCCGAGGTCATCGGTGAGGATGAGGACGATATTGGGCTTCGGAGGTCGTTTGCTATCAGCATGCAAGGATCCAAGAAGAGCGAGAAAAATGAGTGATCGCACATGGAAAGAATACCTGGAAGTGAGATGAATTTTAATCCCTATTTTGCGGGAGGGGAGCTTGTTTAAGCTGACGGTAAATCTTTGAAATGCCAGATCCACTTCTTGACAAAGTCCAGAACTTGAAATGATCTAAATCATGCTCGATCCGCTGGAGTCATTAAGAGAGCGCGGTCTTCCTGTGACCGCGCAGCGAATCGCGGTGCTGCGGGCGGTGTCGGGGCGTCCGCATGGAACGGCGGATGATTTGGCGGAAGACGTTCGGAAGGAGATCGGGACGATTTCTCGTCAGGCAGTTTACAATGCTCTTGGGACTCTGGCGGAGCATGGTTTGATTCGGCGGATTCAACCTTCTGGATCGGCGGCGAGGTATGAGGATCGGGTAGGTGATAATCACCAGCACTTGGTCTGTAGAAGTTGCGGAAAGATGGTCGATGTCGATTGTGCGCCGGGGGAGACGCCTTGTCTGGATGTCGTGGACAATGCGGGATATGAAATTGATGAGGCGGAAGTGGTATACTGGGGGACCTGCCCGAAGTGCCTCAAGGCAAGGTAGAGAATTTTCACACAAACAAATACAAAAATGACAGACAACGATATTAGCAAGTGCCCGGTGATGAGTGGGGTAAATGCGCAAAACGCCGGCGGTAGCACTTCCAACCAGTACTGGTGGCCGAATCAATTGAACCTCAAAATCCTGAGCCAGAATTCCGATCTATGTGATCCGATGGCCGAGGATTTTGATTATGCCGCCGAGTTTCAAACGATCGATCTCGAGGAGTTGAAAAAAGACGTAGAAGAAGTGATGACGACCTCGCAGGACTGGTGGCCGGCTGACTATGGCCACTATGGCCCTTTCTTTATTCGTATGGCTTGGCACAGCGCGGGAACTTATCGCACGCTCGATGGTCGCGGAGGAGCGTCGTCGGGATCGATGCGTTTCGCTCCGTTGAATAGCTGGCCGGACAACGTGAACCTGGACAAGGCGCGCCGCTTGCTTTGGCCGATCAAGCAGAAGTATGGCCGCAAGCTTTCCTGGGCCGATTTGATGGTCTTCACCGGAAACTGTGCTTTGGAATCGATGGGTCTCAAGACGGCAGGATTCGGTGGTGGTCGGGAAGATATTTGGGAGCCGGAAGAGGACATTTATTGGGGGCCGGAAACCGAGTGGCTGGCAGACGAGCGCTACAAGGGAGATCGCGTTCTCGATGAGCCTCTCGGCGCGGTGCAGATGGGTCTCATTTACGTGAACCCGGAAGGACCGAATGGAAATCCAAGTGCCTTGGAATCGGCACGCGACATTCGCGAGACCTTCGGTCGCATGGCGATGAATGATGAAGAGACCGTCGCCTTGATCGCCGGAGGTCATACCTTTGGAAAAGCCCACGGCGCCGCAGATCCTGACAAGTATGTTGAGCGTGAACCCGAAGCGGCTCCTCTTGCCGAGCAAGGACTAGGTTGGAAAAACAACTACGGAACCGGAAATGCCGGCGATACCATCGGTAGTGGATTGGAGGGAGCTTGGACCGAGACGCCAATCACCTGGGATAACAGCTACTTCGAAACCTTGTTCAAGTATGACTGGGATTTGACCAAGAGCCCGGCGGGTGCCCAACAGTGGATTCCTACTGATCCCGACGCTGCCGATCTTGTGCCCGATGCTCACGATCCCAGCAAAAAGCACGCGCCGATCATGTTTACCTCGGACCTCGCTTTGCGAATGGATCCTGCTTATGCCAAAATCTCCCGACGCTTCCATGAGAACCCGGATGAGTTTGCCGAGGCCTTTGCCAAGGCGTGGTATAAACTGACCCATCGGGATATGGGACCGCCCGCACGTTTCCTTGGATCGATGGTTCCGGCTGAACCTGAAATTTGGCAGGACCCAACACCAGCAGTGGACCATGATTTGATCGATGACGCCGATATAGCCTCGCTGAAAGAGACTATTTTAAATTCCGGTTTGTCTGGTGCGCAATTGGTTCGCACGGCGTGGTCATCTGCTTCGACCTTCCGGGGCAGTGACCGACGTGGTGGCGCAAATGGCGCCCGGATTCGTCTTGCACCTCAGAAAGACTGGGCCGCAAACTCACCGGACGAGCTCGCGAAAGTTCTCGGCGCTTTGGAGAAAGTTCAGGCTGACTTTGGAAAACCCGTTTCTCTGGCGGATCTCATCGTGCTCGGTGGGTGCGCCGCTGTGGAAGCTGCTGCCAAGAAGGGTGGTCACGATGTGACCGTGCCATTTGCTCCCGGGCGGACCGACGCCACGCAGGAGCAAACCGATGTGGAATCCTTTGCGGTTCTTGAGCCGGTTGCCGATGGGTTCCGCAATTACATCAATCCGGAAAAAGTGAGTCGCACCCCCGAGCAACTGCTCATTGATAAAGCGCAATTGCTTTCCCTGACCGCTCCGGAAATGACGGTACTGGTCGGTGGCCTGCGAGCCCTTGATGCCAATGCTGATGGAAGTTCTTTCGGTGTCCTCACAGGCAATCCGGGAACCCTGAGCAATGACTTCTTCGTGAACCTCCTCGATATGGGTGTGAACTGGGAGCAGTCGGAAAAGTGCGAGTTTTTCTTTGAAGGGAAAGATTGTTCTTCGGGAGAAGTCAAGTGGTCTGGCTCGGCGGTGGACCTTGTCTTTGGTTCCAACTCACAGCTCCGCGCCATCGCTGAAGTCTATGCTTGTGACGATGCCAAGGAGACCTTCGTGAAGGACTTCATTGCGGCTTGGGACAAGGTGATGAATCTCGATCGCTTCGATCTCCACGCTTAAGAACCTTCGTATATATTCAACCCGGTCAGTTCGCTGGCCGGGTTTTTGTTTTTCCCGGCAACAGTTCTGCGGGATTGGTGATTCGAAGATGACCTTCCTCGCAGCCACGGGCAAAGTGATGAACCTCCATCGTTTCGATCTTCACGCAGAGGAAAGTTTATAAAGTTCAACCCCCGGTCAGATTAATGGGCGGAGTTGCTTCATTTTTCGGCAAAAGTGTCTGTTCTCTGGTGGCACAATGCCCAAATCCCGACAAGCAGAGCGAGGGGGGCAAGGGCAAAGAAGACCGAGGAATAAGAGCCTGAAGACTCGAAGCTCCGTGCAAAAAACAGGGGTCCGGTTCCCGATGAAGCCACGGTCATTGCTTGGGCCGCGCCTTGAATCTTTCCAAGATGACGTTTTCCAAAAAGATCCGCAAACCCGGCAAAGAAGATTACCGTGACCGCTCCGCTACCGACACCCAATGCAACGGCAACGGTATAGATCAAACCAATCGACCCCGATGCCAGAGGAAACCCAATGAGGCAAGCGGCAAAGATGACCATCGCTCCGCCGAATATGTTGAGCACCAAAACTCTCTGCACCAGCCAGCCACAGCACAAGTTGCTGGCTAGTCCGGAGAACATCATGATCGCCAGAAACCAGTTCCGGATGTCTCTGCTAAAGTCCAACGAGACCACCAACGATTCGCTAAAGAGAGTGATGCCGGTAAAGGCGAAATAATAGATCCCAATACCAATCGTAAGCACCCAAAAAGCGGGTGATCGGAGAGCCTCGCGGAATGGTGTGCCTGTTGCGGTTTCGTCATCTTCTTCACGACTTTTTTGCGCTTGGGGATCACGAATCAGGAATGCCACTAGCAGGCTGATTCCCAAAATCACTGCAGCCAGGATCATCCAAACTTTCCTCCATCCCAGTTGCCCCAACAATGAATCCACCGCCGGAATGGCGGCTACAAAGAGAAGGCTCGTCGTTACTGCAAAGACTCCCATTGCGGTGCTCAGTTTTTTCTTAAATGATTTCCCAACAATTGTGACCGCACTGAGAGAGAGGCTGCTTTGCCCCAATCCCCTCGTTAAAATCAACACGGGGAGAAGCAATCCCGGGCCGGGGAGATGGGCGAGCCAGAAGACGGCTCCTGAGAAGGCTGCCAGCACTGCCGTTGTCGTCCAGCGGAGACTTCGATCCAGAGCTGGCCCCGTCCCGAAAAGAAAGAGGGCTCCGAGGAACGTCGCCCAAAGATTCAGCTCGGCATAGGATGAGCGAGTCACCCCCAGATCAACCAAGAGCTGTTCGGTGATTAATCCAAGGCCCACCGTCCGGCCGGGGAGAGTCGCGACCATCGCCAGAGAGGCGAGCAAGAGGATCGTGCCTGTAGCTCTGTCTTTTCGGGAGGATCTCTGAGTTGTCACCGGGAGTGTTGAATCAGTCTGCGAAGTGAGATGCAATTCAAGAACGCCTCAAGGTCAAGCAGGGAAGGGTTTGATGGTATAAAGACGCCCCTTGAAACCTATTCCAAAAAAGGGAGTCTGTTTCTGTGATCAAAGCGCTTGTCATTTCCATGTTGCTGGTTTCTTCGGTGTTGGGGCAGTTGAAGGAGTTTCTGTCATCGCCGGTTTTGAAGACGGCCTCGGTTGGGGTATTGGTGAGGCCGCTTGGGGGAGGGGAAGAGGTGGTGAGTTATCAGGCGGATCTGGCCCTGATCCCGGCATCGACTTTGAAGGCGGTGACGACGGCGACGGCTTTGCAGGTCCTGGGGCCTGATTACGTTTTTGAAACGCGGTTATTTTTGAAAGGCGATGATTTGGTGATTGTGGGGGGCGGTGATCCGATGCTTTCGGCAGAGAGTTTCCCGGCGTGGTGGGAGTCTTTGAAGAAGAGCGGTGTTAAAAAGATCAAGGGGAGGCTGATGGCGGATCCGTCGCGTTTTGAATCCCAGCGCGTGCCGGATAGTTGGCCCTGGGGTGATGTGGGGAACTATTATGGCGTGGGTGCGTCGGGATTGAATTTCAATCGCAATTCATTCGAGCTGACATTCCAGCCCGGGAAAGTTGGGGAGCCTGCGAAATTACTTGAAACGATTCCTATTCCGCCAGGAGTGGCGTTTGAAAATCACATTCGGACGGGGCCGAGAGGCAGTGGTGACCAGGGCTATGTTTATGGTGGGCCGGGAGCCAAGGTCGTCTCAATACGGGGGACGGTTCCGGCGGGCGGGCCGTATACGATTTATGGAGCCCTGCCTGATCCGTCGCTTTCCTGCGCGGTGGGCTTTCGAGATTTTCTACGGAAGAAAAATTTTTCTGTGCCGGAAGAGGTGGAGCTTAGAACGGTGGATCTGACAGGGGCCCGCTTGGTGCATTTGCAGAGGTCGGTTTCCTTGGAGAAGATTATTCGGACGACCAATTTTCGGAGTATGAATCTTTATGCGGATTCGTTGTTCAAGGCGTTGACGAGAGGGGGAAGCTCGGTGGCGGCGATTGCGAGGGTGAAGAAACATTGGGAGAAGCAGGGGGTGGATTTAACGGGATTCGTGATGCATGACGGCTCGGGTTTGTCGCCGCGAAACGTCATCACTCCGAGGCAGTTGGTGACGATTTTGAAGAAGGCGCGGGTGCATGAGAGCGGGGATCAATTTCTCAATTCCCTGCCGGTTGCGGGGCGATCGGGATCGCTAGGTGGATTTGGAAAAGGGACGGCGATGGAGGGACGGGTCTGGGTGAAGCCGGGTGGGCTGACCGGGGTGAGAACCTATTCCGGTTACTTCGTGAACAAGTCGGGGAGGGAATTTGTCTTCGCGGTGATGATCAATAACCCCTTGGAGTCGCCGGCAGGGATTGTGGAGAAGTTCCTCTCCGCGCTCGTGCTCAAAGAATGATGCGTTGGCCTTCATCGAGGCTGCGTCGGCCGGCTTCGAGGATGGCGGTGGTGACGCGGGTTTTTTCGATGGTGGCGAGCGAGCTTTGCCAATCTTCCGGAGCGGATTGTCCGGCCTTGATCGAGGCCACGGCTTCGAGAAAAGCGGCTACACTGGCGTATCCGTAGGAGGATTGCCCGGCGAATTTCCCACGCGCATCGGGGGTATAGCGCATGAAGAGCGGGTTGGGCGATGCGTAGCCGCCCTCGTCGGAGGTGAATTCGTAGCCTCGGTGGGCTTGGTCGATGCGGACTTCGCCATCGTGATGGAGAGCGAAGAATCGTTGCTGGGAGTGGACTTCGCCTTTGGCGGCGATCCATGCTGAGGTGTAAACCGCGGTGGCGCGGTTTCCGCTTTCGAGGTTTTCCCAATCGACGAGGAGGGTGATGGAGTCTTCGGTGGGGAAACCGAGACTACGCGCGACACCTTCGGAAGCAGAAGCCATCACGGAGATGGGGCGGGCCCGGCCCTCAAGAGTCCAGGCATGGAAGTCGATGTGATGGGCGTTGAGATAGTAGCTGATGTCGCTGGAGACCCCGGCCCAGGCGCGGAAGCTCTCGAGCTGGGATTTCGGCTGGCTCATGTAGCTGTTAAAGTACGAAGCCTCTCCGATTTCACGGATTTTTTCGCGGGCGTCTGAGTAGATCGGGTCCCAGCGTTTGTGGACCTCCATCGCGATGAGGACCTCATTGCTGCGAGAGGCCTCGATGAGTTGGTCATGTTCGCCGGTCGTTTTGACGATGGGCTTGGCGACCAGAACATTAAGTCTGCGGCTGGCGGCCTCACGGGCCATTTTGAAGTGGAGATCGTCGGGAGTGAAGACGAGGACGGCGTCTCCGGAATCAAGTTCGTCGAGTGCGGAAAGCCATGATTTGGAGTCGTGTTGATCGTCGGCAGGAAAGGAGCGAAAGCTGCTGTCGAGTCCGTAGCGTTGGGTGATGAGGCGATCAAAGTGTGACCGGACGTCGGGGAATTTTTCTCCGTTCGTGCCGGAGAGAAGGATGTCGCCGATGAGTCCACGATCGCGGAGGTCGAAGAGAGTGAGGCCAATGACGCCTGGTCCTTTGTCGGAGGTGCTTTCCGCGCCGTTGACGAAACCGGTGACATATTCGCCGGTGCCCAGAACGAGGACCTTGGGAAGAGACATCGATAAATTATTCGGAGACTTCGAGCTGGGAGCGGTACTTGAAGTAGATGTTCAGGCGGTTGCCAATTTCATCCACTTTGATCAATCCGTTGGCTTTGACATTTTTTCCGATGAGAGATTTTAGAAACTCCTGACCGAACTCGCTGCCGTCCCCGAGGTGGGATCGGATGGAGAACGTGAACTCGGGTTTGGTGTCGTTGAGGAGGAGGTAGTAGGTTTTCCCGGTGTTAGAGGTTTTGAATCCGAGGACCTTTCCTGCTACCTTTACTTTTTGACCGCCCATGCTGCGGAGCTGTTGTTCGTCTTCCACGCCATAGACATCCTTTGGTGGAAGGATTTCCATTTCGTCGCGAATGGCAACGTCGGTATTATCGGGGACTTCCAGAAGGCTCGGAGATTTCAGAATGCCCACGAGAGTGACTTTGGTGCCGGGGTCGAGAGTGACCGATCCCCGCTTCAAGGTGACCTTGAGGGTGCTTTCCTTGAGGTGGATGGTTTTCCCTCCGTCCATGCCTTCGACTTCGCCGTTCACGAAGACCCATTCCCCGACGGAGCGCTGCAGTGAGCTGGGGTTGTCGCTTTCGACTTCAAGAATTTCTCCAGCCGACGGGCGACGGGGCTCGGCCGAACGGGGTCGGGTGGGAACGGGAGCCGGTTCGGGGGGCTTGATGATTTTGGGAGGGGTCTTGTCGGGATTTTTCGCGATGAGACTCGAAGGCTTGGATGGCTTTTCTTTTATCTTGTTGCCGGAAGTTTCGGTTTGAGGATCTGCTTTTGGTGGTTGGCTTTTGATCCACCAGAGACCGCCTCCAACCAAGCTCGCGAGAAGAGTCATGATAAGAATGGCGATGACTCCACCGCCTGAAGAGCTGGAAGGCAGAGAGACTTGGGTGGCCGGGGAATGGAGCGCGGGTGTGATCGGGGTGAGAACACGCGGACTTCCCGTGATGGTTGGTGCTGGTTTGGGGATGTTCAGCGAGGCTGGGGAAATATTGGCGGGCTTCCGATGGACAAGAGCTTCCATCATTTTATCAAGCTCGTACTTGGGATCCCGCTCACCACCCGGAGGGAGGCCCACAGACCAGTCACGGAACCAGGCGAAGTAGTCGACAGAAAAAGTATCAATGGGAGTTCCGTCGGGAGACTCGGTGATGATAACGCTGGGTGCTTTGAAAGAGAGAGCGGCCGCGCGGTCACCGAGTTTTTCGATGAGCGCCTCTGCGCTGGATCGGATTCGCTGGAGTTCTTCTTCTTCCAGAGGACCCTCTTCGAATTTCTTACTTAAAATCGAGCCCTCCGACCATTTGGTGGCGACCCAGGGGAATTGATCGATTGGGTCCTGTCCTCCGTCGATGACTTTCCGAATGCCTGGTTGATCAAAGGTGAGCAATTCGTCGTAGGCCTCCTGAAATCTCTCTCCCTCGAGTCCGCTGAGAATTTCGTTGGGGAATTTGATTCGCGAGACGGCGTGGGCTACCCCCTTTTTGTTGCGGGTGCGAAAGACTACGAGGTCGCCGGTTTGATAGACGAGATCTTCGATATGATAGTCAGATTGCATGCGGGAACCGAGGAAGCGCGATCTAATGAAGAAACTTGTCGCGAGCCAATCATGAATTGCGGGAACTGGCAGGAAATTACTCCTCGAGAGAAGTTTTGGTGAGATCGACGGGAATGATTGTCCTCCGGTGATCCCGATTCGGAGATCTCCGGTGAGTTTAGTGCCGACTATTCGTTCGTCACCTGTGGTGTGCCCAACTCGGGTTATTAGAGCTCCGGTCAGGGCGGCGCCCGCTCTGAGGCCTTCTTACAAGCTCCATTGATTGATTTTTGGGAACTCTCTGATAACTCTCGGGCATGAGCGAATGCAGGGGGAGAATTTCCCATCTCTACATTTCACCGGGTCACGATTTTTATGGTCGTCACGGGAAGGGGCGGGAGGAAAACGAAATCATTGATTGCGATACCTTTGAGTTGGTCTCGGGAAGTGGTGTTCGGGGGGATCGCTTCTTTGATTACAAGGAAGATTACAAAGGGCAGATTACCTTTTTCGATTTTGCGGTTTATGAAGCGGTGAAGAATGAGTTTTCGCTGCCGGATTTGGAGACCTCGGCTTTTCGGCGAAATGTCATTATCGATGGGGTCGATTTGAATTCCTTGATTGGAAAGCGTTTCGCGATTGGGGAATTGGAATTTGAGGGAAGTGAGGAGGCAAAACCCTGCTACTGGATGGATCAGGCATGTGCGCCGGGCACAGAGGAATTTCTGAAAGGCAAGGGTGGTCTCCGTTGTCGCATTCGCAAAAGCGGAACGCTTGGAAAAGGATTACAAACCATTAGGATTCTCTCATGAGCGATTCGGAGCAAATGCAATACGGGATGCTGGGTGAGGACGGGAGCACCACCAGCGAGAAGCTGGCGAAGTATTCCGGAGAATGTGGATGGGATTATCTGAAGCCACATTACGAGAATGGCGTGCTACATTTTGTGGACCTGGAGCTTGCCCTTGAGGATGTGGGTGCGGCCATTTCAGAGGATGACAAGGAATCTGTGGAGCGCTGGCTTAAGGCGGGTGATCTTGTGAAGATTGAGGCCCTGCATGCGGCGCAGTGGGAAGATTCGGAACAACAATTCCAGGCTCTTGTCGTTTCACCCTTCGTCCTTTGTCGTCCGGTATGAGTGATCCCCTGCATGGCGTAACACTGGAGAAAATCGTCACCGACTTGGTGGAGCACTTTGGGTGGGACGAATTAAGCGACCGGATTCGCATCCGCTGTTTTGCCAATGATCCCTCGGTTAAATCGACGCTGAAGTTTTTGCGTAAGACCGGATGGGCCCGGGACAAAGTGGAGAAACTCTATCTTGAGATGATCGCTGAATAGCTTGTCCCCGATTTAGGGACTGGAACGTTTGAAACTCTAACTCGTATGATTAACCAATGATTTTTCCTCGTATTCTGCTCTGGTCGCTGCTGTTGGGATCCGTTTCGGCCAAGCCTGTTTCGATGGACGAGGCCTATGGGGTTTTGACTCCGGTGAAGGAAACCAGTGATCGAAGCGAACGTCCGAGTGGAATTAAGGGGAAGGTGCTTGCGGGATATCAGGGGTGGTTTCGTGCGGAAGGTGATGGCTCGGGAATGGGATTTCATCACTATCAGAAGGGGCGGAAGTTTGAGCCGGGAGCGTGCACCATTGATCTTTGGCCGGATCTTACGGAATTTGATCAGGACGAAAAATTTGCCACACCATTCAAAATGAAGAATGGCAGTGCGGCGGAAGTGTTTAGCTCACTGCATCCCAAAACGGTAAATCGTCATTTCAAGTGGATGAAGGACTATGGGATCGACGGAGCATTCGTACAGCGCTTTGGCTTGGTGGGGGCAAAAGAACATCGATCCTATAATCACCTCAAATCGGACAATCAAAAGCTGATGCATTGTCGCGATGCCGCAAATGCCAATGGGCGATGCTATGCCCTGATGTATGATTTAAGTGGCTTGAAATCGGAAGACTTCAATCGTTTGGCGCGGGATTGGAAAAAACTTCGGACGGAAATGAAGCTTGGAACGGACCCCAATGATCGCGCCTATTTGCAGCATCAAAGCAAACCTCTCGTGGCAATTTGGGGTGTCGGCTTCAATGACAAGCGCGGATACAATTTGGAAGATTGCGAAAAATTCATTCGTCTTCTGAAACACAATCCCGAGTGGGGGGGAGTGAGTGTGATGTTGGGAGTTCCCTTTGGTTGGCGGGAGCAAGTCCGTGATTCCATCTCGGATGAACGCTTCCATGAAGTCCTCAAGTTAGTGGACATCATCAGCCCGTGGGCGGTGGGGCGATATCACAAGGTGGACTTTAAATCGGGGAAATACGTCGCCAATCAGGTCGCTGATCGAAAGTGGTGTGAGGGCAATAAGATCGCTTACCTTCCGGTGCTTTATCCCGGTTTCAGCTGGCACAATATGAATGGGGAGAAACTGGGAGCCATTCCCCGACGAAAAGGTCGTTTTCTCTGGGATCAATTCGTGGGCACCCGGGCAGCGGGCGTGGAAACGGCATACATCGCAATGTTTGACGAAATCGATGAGGCAACGGCTATTTTCAAATGCACGAATCATCCCCCGGTGGGGGAAGGGGTGCGATTTCTCGACTACGAAGGCCTGCCAAGCGACCACTATCTGAAAATCACTGGACAGGGAGGAAAACTCCTTCGTGGCGAATTGCCATCTTCTAAAACTTCCAACAAATAGTCGCTCACTTTTTTATGAAGCTCACCTCACTTTATCTGCTGCTCCTTCTTCTTGGCCAGGCTGTCTCCAAAGATCGCCCCAACGTTCTCTTCCTTGCCGTCGATGACATGAACGACTGGATTGGTTGTTTGGAAACGACACCCAGAGCGATCACGCCGAATATCGATAAGCTGGCCAGGCGTGGGGTGAATTTCTCCAATGCCCACACCGCTGGAGTTTTTTGTGCGCCTTCCCGGGCGGCGATTTTTTCGGGACAGTTCGCATCGACGACCGGTTGTTATACGAGTGCCAATTATTTTGTGCATCATCCTGAGATTGAAGCCTTGCAGATGAGCTTTTCGAAGGCGGGTTACACCACCTTGGGAGCGGGGAAGCTCTTTCACCATCCGGCTGGTAACATCGACCAGCGTGGATGGAACGAGTTTTTTCTGCGCAACGAATCGCAACGCGAATCTGGTTGGCCCCTCGACTCCTTTAGCGAAGAGGTTCCGTTTCCCGATCCTTTTCCGAACAGCATCTACAACAAGGGGCAAAAAATAACCGGGGGACTCTTCCTCGAGTGGGGGCCCATTCCAAATGACAAGGAGGAGGAGATGGCCGACACCCAGCGGATCAATTGGGCTGTCGAACAATTGGGGAAGAAACACGACAAACCTTTCTTCCTCGCAGCGGGAATCTACGCGCCGCATTTCCCCAACTATTGCCCGAAAAAATACTTCGATCTCTACGACCCCAAAAAGATCGAGCTCCCGCCGTATAAAGCGGATGACCTCGACGATCTGCCCGAGCGGATGAGGAAGATGAAAACCAATCGCTCCAAGATCCACAAAAAGCTCGAGAGCCTCGATGCGGTTGATGACGCCATCCACGGATACCTGGCTTGCATAAGCTATGCTGACGCCATGATGGGGCGGGTGCTCGATGCTCTGGAGGCCAGCCCCTATGCCGATAATACCATTGTGGTGTTGTGGAGTGATCATGGCTATCACCACGGGGAAAAAGGAGATTGGGGAAAGCATACCCTGTGGGAGCGCACTTCCAATGTGCCCTTTATTTGGGCTGGTCCGGGAGTCGCCAAGGGGAAGAAGACCGATGTCACGGCGAGCTTGATCGACATGTATCCCACTTTTGTCGAGATGTGTGGATTATCGAAGCCGAAGCAGAAGCTTGAGGGAGTCTCACTCGCCAAGACTCTTGGAAATCCAGATTCGGCCAAAGACCGCGAGGTTTATTTGCCCTACATGACGCCCGGAGAGTATGCCGTGATCAATCGTGACTGGCGCTACATTTCCTATGGGAAAGACGGCGAGGAACTATACGACGTAAAGAAGGATCCTAATGAGTGGGAGAATCTGGCGGGAGATTCCAAGTACGATGAAATCAAGAGTTCTCTTCGGAAGGTTGCGCCCAAGATTTTCGCTCCGCAGGAAACCAAATACAACGTACGGAACGATCTTGTTTTGGAGGGCGATTCCTTTCATTGGTCAAAGGGAGAAGGGACGGGGAAAAAGACGCCTCATGAGAAGAAAGTTCCGGGACCCGCTCAGAAGAAGGCTCCCCCCAAGAAGGGCGGAAAGAAAAATGTTCTCTTCATTGTCTGCGATGATCTCAACACGCATGTGGCCACTTCGGGATACCCACATATTAAGACGCCTACTCTATCCCGGTTTGCTTCCGAAGCCATGACCTTCAATCGGGCCTTCTGTCAGTATCCGGTGTGTGGGCCGTCGCGGGCTTCTTTTTTGAACGGGCTCTATCCGCAATCGTCCGGGGTCATCGATAACAAGGCGGACATTCGTCAGACTCGGCCGGGGACAATATCCATGCCGCAGTTTTTCAAAAAGAACGGTTACTGGACCGGGAGTGTGGGGAAGGTCTTCCATTCGCCGCGACATGAACATGGTGAGATCGCCTGGAGCGAATTCCTCCGCTTTGAAAATGATGAGCTTCCCGTGGTGACGGAGGCTCGCAAGAAATTTGAAGCGGAGAACGGCTCGGTTGATCTCCAAAAAAATCGTAAAGCCTGGCGCACTCTGGAAAAGAAAGCCAAGGCCACGCTCGATGCCCAGACGCCGCCGGGATATGGCGCGAGTGGGCTCAGCGATGCGCAGCACAAGGATGGCAAGAATGCTCGTCAGGTTGCGAAATGGCTCAAAGAAAAATCATACGGAGACAAGCCCTTTTTTATGGCCTGTGGCATTCAAAAACCTCACGTGCCCTTCCTCGCACCACAGAAGTATTTCGATCTCTATCCGACGAGCGGGATTGTCTACAAGCCGGACCCGGGAAACCTTTGGGAAACCCTGCCGAAGAAGGCCATGAATACCCGTTTCAAGGAATTTGGTTTTGAATTTTCCAAGGAAGATGACGCTCTTCGTCGCGAATACATGCAGGCCTATCACGCGTGCATTTCCTTTATTGATGCGCAGGTAAAGTTGGTCTTCGACGCCCTCAAGGAAAGCGGGCATTGGGAGGACACGATCGTAATTTTCACCTCTGATCATGGCTATCATCTCGGTGATCATTTCCTGTGGGGGAAAGTGACTCTCTTCGATATCGGGGCCAAAGTTCCTTTTATCATTCACGCCCCGGGGCTCACCAAGCCAGGCACGAAGTCCGAAGCGATGATTGAGTTGATCGATATCTATCCGACTCTCGCTCAACTCACCGGATTGACGCCGCCGGATTATCTTCAGGGAGCCTCGTTGCGTCCATTGCTTGATCACCCGGAACGCCTTGGGAAAAAGAAGTATGCCTACAGCATTGTAACCCGCGGCAAGGACATGGGTTACGCCCTGCGCAACCAACGTTGGCGCTACGGCAAGTGGCCGGATGGGGAGGAACTCTATAATCTTACCCGCGATCCGGAGGAGAAGAAGAATCTCGCCGGCCGGGATGATCTCCATCCTAGGCTCGAGGAATTCCGGAAGATCTTGAAGGAAAAACAAGCCCTTGCGACTTCGGCTCGCTAGTTTTTTCGATGAGGATTCTCGCTCTCATTTCCTTTTTCGCGCTGCTCACGTTCAATGGTTATTTGTAGAGAACGTAGCGGCGGACTCCAAGCGCCAGGCCGTTGTCGTTGTGTTTTGCCAACGATATGATCTTAGCGACCTTCAGTAAAATTTGGGAGCTCCTCTTTTCCAAAGAGCTCGAGTTGGTCATTGCCGTAGATCGACCAAGCGTCGTGGCCGCGGGCGCGGAGTTCGGTAGCAAATTCGCGGGTGCTGCCGTGGAGGGTGTAGATGAGTTTGGGGGAGACTTTTTCGACGGCTTCGAGGAGGCCCGGAAAGTCGGCGTGGTCGGAGAGAGGAAAGAGGGTGTCGACGCGGTAGCGGTATTGCGCTCCGGAAGTGAGAGCCCATCCACTGAGCATGGCGGTGCGTTTGGCCTTGAGATTTTTGACGAGGGGAGTTTTGCCGAAGTTGGGCGGTGCGATGACGATGGCGCCGGGTGGAATGGCCTCACCGAGGAGAGTGGGCTCGGCGAGATCGATTCCGGTTTCGCGGACGGCTTGGGTCATTTCGTAGACCGATTTATTGAGGACGACGGGGAGCTTGGCGCGGGTGAGGATGGCGTAGACCTCCTGGGCTTTGCCGAGAGAATAAGCATAGAAAATGGGTGTCTCGCCGAGTTCGAGTCCTTCCTTGGCGAAGGTGAGAATGTTGGTGTGGATTTGTTCGGTGGGTGGGAAGACGAAGTGCGGGAGGCCGAAGGTCGTTTCCATGGCGAGGATGTCGGCATGAGGGAAGACGGGGGATTCGGCGGTGAAGGAATCGCGCGTTTTGAAATCACCGGTGTAGAGGAGGGATTCGCTATCGTGTCCGATGCGGATCATGGCGGAGCCGGTGATGTGCCCGGCGGGGAAGAGTTGGATGTGGTGTCCATCGATGGTGATTTGATCCTCCCAATCGAGGAGAAGGAGTCGGTCTCTGGCCACGGAGTAGCGTTTACGGAGGATGTGACCGGTGGCGATGGAGCAGAGGATTTTTTCGTGACGGGCGAAGTGGTCGGCGTGCCCGTGGGAGACGAAGGCGAAAGGGCAGGCGCGGTGGGGATCGAGTTTCATTCCCAACTTTGGGAGTGCGAGGGAACGGGGATGGAAGGTGAGCGGCACGTGAGGAGAGCTTATCCGCAGATTTCGCAGATGCACACAGATTTGCTTGGGGACGCCGCTCGGACTAAAGTAACCAAAGGGCATGCTATCCAAGCTCCATAGGAATGAACAAAACTCTGGATGGGGGGTGATGAGTTGGTAGCCTGTGGTTGTGATTATTCGGGATGCGACTGAGGCGGATTTGCCGGCGATTGTGGGGATCTATAATGAGTCGATTCCGGGTGGGGCGGCGACGGCGGATTTGAAGCCGATCACGGTGGAGTCACGAAGAGAATGGTTCCGGGATTTCGATCCGGAAAGGCGGCCGTGCTGGGTGGCGGAGGAAGATGGAGAGATCCTCGGCTGTGTCTACTTACGGTCATTTTACGGGGACCGTCCGGCTTATGACAAGACGGCGGAGATTAGCACTTATCTCTCGGCGGACGCCCAGGGAAAGGGCTTGGGAACCTTGTTAAAAGAAAAGATGATTGCGGAATGTCCCCGGCTGGGGGTGGAGAACTTGCTGAGTTTCTATTTTGATCACAACGAAGCCTCGAAACGCATTAACGAAAAGCTGGGCTTCGAAACAGCCGGTCATCTCACAGCAATTGCAAATGTCTTCGGTGAGAAGCGTGGGTTGGTGATCGGGATTTTGAGGGTTTCGGGTCCTTTGAATTTTCCAGATTGAAATCGCCTGCTATTGCTCGGATTCCTTGCAAGAATCAATATTATCTGGCGACAAACCATGGACGGGAATCGGCCTTAGGAGTGGGAAAGAAAAAGTAGCCGGCAACCCTTCTCGTAAGACAGTTTTGCGGTCACAGTAATATGTTTCCCTCATGCCTTGTGAATCTTCGGCGTGCCGGCTTCGACGGTAAACTTGGCGCGTGAGGTGGTTTTTCCGCCTGGTTTGAGGACTTCATCGATGACTTTGTAGTCTGCGGTGTAGGCCTTCGGAGTGACATCGCACATGATGTAGCCGCGCTCGCGGTTGTGGAATTTGGTGCAGGGATTACGGCCGAGGTATTCGTCGAGTCCCTTGATTGTGGGTGAGCCATTGCCGCCGCTGGAGAGGGAGGTAGTGACAAATTCAGTAGCGATAATCGCTTGTTCCTGCTTGAAGTCATCGATGCGAAGTTCGTTGGCCCAGTTGGAGTGGATGTCGCCGGTGAGGACGACGGGGTTGGTGATTTTGTGATCGCGAACGTACTTCAGGAGGGCGGCTCGTTCGTGGGCGTAGCCGGGCCATTGGTCCATGGAATAGTTGGCGGGTGCTTTGGCGCTGGAGCGGTCGGCGAGCGCCATCATGACTTGTTGGGCAAGGATGTTCCAGGTTCCCTTCGACGCGCTCATGGAATCAAAAAGCCACTTGCGCTGGGTCTCGCCGAGGAGAGTGTTGCGCGGGTTGGTGGCGGCGGCGTTGAGAGGACTTTTCCGGTCGTTGTTCGGCTGGTCGCTTCGGTATTGGCGGGTGTCGAGAATGAAGAATTCTGCGAGGGTTCCGAAGCTTCCTTTGCGGTAGAGCGTCATGTTGGGGCCGACGGGAAGCGAGGAAGTGCGCAGGGGCATCATCTCGTAGTAGGCCTGATAGGCATTGGCGCGGCGGATTAGGAATTTGGCTGTGTCGACATTCTTCTGTTCGGAAATGTCGGCGGCGCAGTTGTTGTCGAATTCGTGATCGTCCCAGGTAACGAACCACGGGCAGGCGGCGTGCATGGCCTGAAGATCTTTGTCACTTCTGTATTGTGCGTAGCGGATTCGGTATTGGTCGAGTGATTCGATTTCGGGGCCAAGGTGGGTGCGGACCTTGCCATTTCGACCGGAGGCATATTCGTAAATGTAGTCGCCGAGATGGAAGACGAGGTCGGGCTTGTCTTTGGCCATTTGTTGATAGGCGGTAAAGAGTCCGGCCTCGAAATTTTGGCAGGAGGTGACGGCAAAGCGAAGTTTGTCAGGAGAGGCGCCGGGCGCGGGCATGGTGCGGGTGCGGCCGATTGGGCTGGTGGCGTCGCCGGATTTGAAGCGGTAGGAATACCAATGGTCGGGCTTGAGGCCGCGGGGTTCGATGTGGACGGAGTGGCCAAGTTCCGGAGTGGCGTTGATCTTGCCGGACTGGACGATTTTTTTGAAGGAACTGTCTTCGGCAATTTCCCAATGCACCTCGACGGGAGCTTTGGGCATGCCGCCGCCGGGTTCGAGCGGCTTGGGTGCGAGACGGGTCCAGAGAATGACGCTTTCGTGGTCGGGATCCCCGGAGGCGACGCCAAAAGTGAAGGGATCGCTGGTGAAGGAGTGAGCTGGTGCGGCAGAAGCGTAGCGGCTCAGGAATGGGATCGATGAGAGTGAAGCGGCGTAGGCGAGAAAGAGTCGGCGGGAGAGCCGGCCTTCGTGTTGGAGGGCCTTAGGTAGTTCTTCGAGATTCATTGCTGACCAGCTTTACCTCTGAGAGGCGGTGTGGCAATGAAAGAAGAGATGGTTTTAATTGGTTTGGCGGATGGAATTCGCCGCTACGTTAGGAAAGAAATGAGCAGACGTAGTGGCAGGCGTCGCCGGTGACTTCGATGGTGAAACCGGAGTTGGCGGGGACGTCGAAGAAGGAGTCGCTCTCGATTGACTGGCGATCCTCCGAGCCATCGAGGACGACTTCGCAGGAGCCGCCGACAATGTCCATGCGCTCGGCGGCTTCGGTGCCGAAGTGGTAGGAGCCGGGGAGGATCACGCCAAGTGTTTTCTTACTGCCGTCGGGCATGATGATGGAATGGGAGATGACTTTTCCATCGAAATAGATATTGGCTTTAGCCTCGGCGGTGACGTTGGTGAAATTCATGGAGACGCTATGGAGAAGGGGAAGGAAAGGTGCAAGGGGAATTCGACGATGACTCTGAGCCGAAAGCTTTCTCGCCAATGGCGGGGAAAGTTAGTGCTCAGGGAAATCTTGGGCGTAGCGTTTTTGGAGGACGGCAGTATCATTTTGCATGAGGTAAATTTTGCCTCTGATCTTTTTGGTCTCGTTGGGCTTGAGGCCGCCCAGGCGGAAATCGGAGTGGAGGCAGCGGGCGACGCCTTGGAAGAGTTCTTGGTAGGGTTCCCAAGCGGTGGCGAAGAGTAGTTTTTTGTCACCGCTGACGCAACCGATGAGCCCGTTGCTGGGGACCAGTTCGCTGAGCGGGCGGGGATTGACATCGGTGCGGGGAACGTCCTTCGGGCACCAGACTTGGCCGGGGATGTAGCGGGCTTCGGTGGCCCATTGCGGAGTGGGCATACGAGTGAGTTTGTCTTCAACGAAGATGAAGCACTTGGGGATGTAGTCTTCGAGGTCGCCTTTACTGAGATCGGTGCCGTGTTCGGAGCCGGTGAACCCGCCAAGCCGCACGCACGGTTGCGCCCAGTGGGCGTCGGAGCGTTTCGAGGTGGGATTGTGGGCGGTGAGTTGAAAAGTGACCTCGTCGGTTCCGGCAGTGATGGTGTGATCGACAATGACGCCGTCGGTGAGGGTGTCGCGGAGCTTCATCGTTTTGCGGTCATCGCTCAGAGAGATGAGCTTGCACTTGTGATTGATCACAGTGTGCTTGACCCAATCGGCATTGGTGGAGTTGGCGCGGCAGTAAGCCTCGAGGTAGTTGATGCGGAGCTCGCCGTCGGGGAGATATTTGCCCTCGATGACGAGCCAATGGCCATCGCGCCGGAGGGTGAGACCTGGATTTTTCTCAGGAGGATTTTGGGCGAAGAAAAGGGAAACACCAAGCAGGGTGAGGAGGGCCAAGTGGAGTTTCATCGGGTGATTGATTTAAGGTCCGGTGATTTTGAAGCGAAAGAAGCGGGCGGGATCGGTAGTGGGGACGGTGATGGTGTTTTCGTGCCCGGTGGCGATTCCTGGAGTGGCCTCGATGGTAGTGAAGGAATCCGGGTGGGTGCCACTTTCGAGAGTGTAGTGGTATCCCGGGATGGAGTGGTAGGTGAGCTCTCCGGTTTCGCCAAGGTCAACGGTTGACAGTCGAAGAACAGAGCCATCCCAGAATTTTTGCGCGTAGGCGAAGGCGGATTGGCCGATCAGCGACCCCATGATACGGCCGGGGCCATCGTCGGGAGAAACATGAATGCCACCATAGAGGCGGGATTCTCCAGCTTCATCTGCAGCGTCATAATAGGTGGCCCATTGCAAGGTGAGATCGACCGTTGGTCCGTTTTCGAAAAGGAGTTCGCCTGCAAGTATGGTGTGGGAGGAAAGGCCGCCCGGAAAATAGGGTGAGCCGGTCATCAGGGTCATCACCTCGGCGGCGGCCCGGCTAAATCCGGAGTGCCCGGAGACGTATCCGGCGAAGGCGGGGGTGACAAAGGTATCGCGTTGATAGGGAAGCCATTCTTCAGCGAGAATCCAGGCGCGTCCTCCGGATTGAGTTGTGGGATCGGCTGGTTCACCGGGCCAGGTGTTCACAGCGATTTTTCCGGAGTGGTCGGAGAGATCGCTGTGGTAGCTCGCGATGGTTGCCGGAGTAATCTCTTCCACCAAACCCGGAATCAATGGCAGATCTCCGTTACGGCCGAGATAGCGAATGGCTGAGATAGGGCGCACGTAGTCGTAGTGTTCTTTTACGCCCCAGACTGCGACGGCGGTGTTGTGGAGGGCGGCGTTGAGAACGAGGTAGAGTTTGAGCTCCCATTCCAGAGTGTCCAAAACGGGGCCGGTATTGGCAACTTTCAGATCTCGGGATGGATCGGCGATGATTTCGTCGGTAATTTCGTTGGCGAGGACATTCCAGTGCCCGGGAGGGGTTTCCGAGTCCGGGCCATCTGCCCAAAACTCGGCGACGCAGCGTCCGTAGTCAGCGTGGAGAACGATATTGTCAGGGTAGGGTATTCCGGTTGTCGGGTTGATCGGATAGCCGGTGCCGTCATTTTGTCCAAGCGTGTTGTTGCCGCGGGCTGAGGGTGAGAGGTTGATGGTTGTGGTGTCAGCGGGATCCAGAAGGGCCGAGTATTCCAGGACTTCGACGGCGTTATTTTTGTAGTCAAGGTCACCGGTTCCACCGAGATAGGGAGGGGCGCCGGGATCAAAATAAAGGGAGTTTGCATTCAGGTCGGCGGTGAAGAGTCCGAATCCCTTTACGCTTCCCCAATGCGGACTGACGAAGGTTTGTACGCTTCTGGCCTCGAAGCCGTTTTGAGTTTCTGCGCGCCTAAAAGCCAGAGGCTGCCAACGATTGAGGTCGACCCATCCCAGGGGGAAGCCTGCGATGGTGTCGTTGGTCTCTAGAGCGAGCGGATCGTTTATCGCCGCATAACCGGTGGTGTCGGTGTAGCCGGGGTCGGCGCTCTCGTTAGCGCCGTCGAATGTTCCGTGGTTGATGATCGAGGTCGCGATCCGATTTCCGACGGCGTCAGGCGTGCTCCCGACGGTGGAAGTATTTGCGATATTGTATCCCAAGGCGGTCATGCGGTCGTCGAGAGCGGCCAACGTGGTGGCCGAGTTGATCGAAAAGGCGTAGCGCTGTTTGAGCACTCGAAAGGCGGCGAAGCTGATGGCTTCATCACGGGCCTGAGCCAGGGTGTGGCTAATTGGAACGGTGGCGTTTTCGTTGTGAAGATAGCCAATCAGGGCCGGGTCGTAGGCGGCCCAGGCATCCCACATCGCAACCGAGAGGTGGAAGAGATTCCGAGCGTGGACAGTGGGAGCGGGGAAGTCGATTCGGATTGCGGCAAGATTTTCCAAGTTCCACTGCCTCGCGACGGTTTGTGCCGGACTTGGGGTGGTGGAGAGAATACCAGAAATGAGCACTCCCTGAATTGAGCGTTTGAGAGAGGCTCCCACTACTTGCATCTGGCGGCAGCCTACCGAAATTGTATTTTTTAGACAAACCGGAACTTGAGACATAATTTCTCATGAGACACGATTTGGAGAATCTCTCTTGGCTAGCCTTGGATCTCTCGATAGAAAGTTGAGTCGATTCAATTTTTCAACCCTATGCAAATATCTTGTCCAAAATGTTCAACTGCACTGAGTGTGACCGAGGAGCACCTCGGTCAGCAGGTGCAGTGCCCCGCCTGTCAAAGCCGCTTCGCGGTGCCCAATGAGGTCGCATCATCCGGGGGGAGCGCGTCGAAGAATCCCGAGCGCACAGGTTGGGAGGAAGGTGATCACGCTAATGTGAGCTTTGGGAAGAGCCTGCTCATCGGAGCGGGGATCTCGATCTTGTTTCTCTTCATGATGTTCCCCTTCAAGTCAACGCGCTTGGGTGAGTTATTCCTGGATCGAGGTTGGGTGAACTGGACAGAGACCTTTCTCTTTTGTTGGGGGATTGTGATTTTGGTGATGAAGTGGAAGAAAAACCAGTCTCAGTCCCAGGCTGTTTTGCTGAATCTCTTCCCGGAGCATTTAGGGAAAGAAATCCATGCGGGGAATGTCGGGGATTTTATCGATAATATTTACCGGGTGCCGCTGACCTTGAGAGACAGTCTTATTGTGAATCGGATTCGCAAGGCCCTGGAGCTCTTTGAATCCAGGACGAACAACGGAGAGGTAGGGGCCTATTTAAATACGCAGTCAGACATCGATGCGAACCGATCGACCGGGTCGTATTCTTTGGTGAGAGTCTTTCTTTGGGCCATCCCGATTTTGGGATTCATCGGAACGGTGATTGGTTTGTCGGTGGCGGTGGGATCGCTTGCAATGGGTGACAATGCCGACCCCGAAGCCTTGAAGTCCTCGATCAACAGTTTGACCAGCGGGCTGGGCACCGCCTTTGATACGACTTTGCTGGGCTTGGTTCTGAGCATCTTGATGAGCTTCCCTCTGGCTGCGGTGCAGAAGAAGGAAGATGAAACGCTCACCATGATCGATGCTTTTTGTGTCGAGGAACTCCTGCCGAAGCTCAACGACAGCCGGACTTTGGTTGGGGATGAGTTAATCCAGCAGGCAGATAGCATTCCGCAGTTGGTGACATCCTTGGCCCGGGCGCATGAAACATTCCTGGTGAACCTAAATGAATCGACCCGCCAGATGACTTATGTGGGCGAGTTGATGCAGGATCGCCTGGATGATCACAAGAAGGTTGTCGAGGACTCGTTCACGGATGCGGTATCCAGAATGTCAAAATCCAGTAGCGACATTTTCATCAAGTCGCATTCGCAGCTGGAGCTGACCTTCCAAAATATTGCGCATGGGGTCGAGTCGATGAACCGGGCGTTGAAGGATCTGGGTGAGAAGCAAATTCCGAACGAAGCCAAGAAGAAGCGTGGCTTCTTTTCCAAATCATAAGAAGCGTGGCGCGGCGAGCGAAAGATTCATCGCAGGGAGTTTCCCTGTTCCCCTTCATGAGCATCCTGGCATGCCTCATCGGGATTTTGACGCTCATGATTAGCGTGATGATGCAGGTTCAACAAATGGAGAAGAACGGTCGAACCGAAGAGGAAATGGCCCGGGCAACCAAGAACCGTGATTTGCAGATTCAAGCCAAAGAATTGGAAAAGAAAATCGCCGAGCTGGATGAGAAGTTGAAGCAGGATAAATCGACGGTGTCCGCGATGGCGAAAATCAAAGAAGCCAAGATTGCCCTGACGATGAAGTTGAAGGAACTCGAGAAAGCAAAGGATCCCAAGTTGACCGACGCCCAGTTGCAGAAGCAGGTGGAAAATATGAAAAAAGAGGTGGAGGCCTTGAAAAAAGAACGGCCTCCGCTGGCGAAACGCCTGGAAGAACTGCAGGCTGAATTGAAGAAGCGCAAGGAAACGCCCAAGCCTAAGGAGTCGGTCGTGGTGCAACCTCGCGGAGTGGGGCAAGGCGGCGCGCGAAATTTATTCTTCGTAGAGTGTAACTCGACCGGGATCGTTTTGCGTGACGCTAAAGATGGCGAAAAGAAGCTTTCCACGGCGGCTATCAAAACGAGCGGAGTATACGCCAAGTATTTGGACCGTGTGAAGAAGACCGAGGATTCCATGGTCTTGTTTCTGATTCGCAAATCAGGAAACGAAGCCTTTCGCTGGGCCGCCGCGACGGCGGAATTAAAATATAAACTTCCAACCGGGAAGCTTCCAATTCCCAATGACGGGAAGATCGATCTTTCATTATTCAAACGCTAGGAACGATGGGAAGAAGACGCAAATCGAGTTCAGACGAGGGAGTCAATCTCGACTCCCTCATGGATGCTCTTACCAATGTGGTGGCGGTGCTCATTCTCGTGCTCCTTCTTGTGCAAGCTGATGTGAGCCAGAAGGTGGTGCAGTTTTTGGAAGGCCTTCTGCCGGCGACTAAAGAGGAGGTGGCGGCATCGGAAGAGAAGGCCAAGGAATTGGAATCGGATAAAATTATCCTGGAGGAGATGCTCACGAAAGAGCCCCCAAAGCCGGAGGACATGGAGGCCGAGAAACGGCAACTGGCCTTACTTGAGAAGAACGTGAAGACCAATGAGGAGCTGTTAGCAGATTTGGAACAGCTTAAGAAGCTGGAGAAAAAGTCACGGAAAGAGCGGGATGATGAAGCGAAGAAGACCAAGGGAATTCAGGATGAAATTGCACGTCTTGAGGCGCTCTTGGATAAGACTCCGGTGTTGAAAGTTGATCCGACAGTTGTGGGGATTCCGGCGAGTCGTCCGGTGCCGAAGAGTGCGGAGATATACCACGCGCTGGTCATCAATGATCGGGTACATTTCATCGATCCTTTTACGCCGCTGAAAATGTTTGAGGATGAGTTCAGGCAGGAGAAACGAAACTTTCCGCATGAACGAATCAAGCGGCAGGGTGCAGATCGCTATATTTATCGTTCAGGTCCGATTCTCAAACACTACGAGAAATTCGATTTTAAAAACTCACGAAACCAGAAAGTCAAACTGGTGGCTAATCCGGTCTCGACAAGAATGCAACTCGTGGTGTCGCCTGACCTGAAGGAAGGCGGAACCTCTCTTGAAGAACTAAAAGAGAAAGACAGCAACTTTGCGAAGATCGTTTATAAGCTTTCCAGCAATATTAGATCGGTGCTGATGTTCCACGTGCATCCGAATTCCTTCAATACTTACCTGCAAGCGCGTCGGGTGACCGATAAGGCCCGGGTCTCGGCTGGTTGGGAAGTCAAGGGAATGGGCGCCTATTACATCCGTATCGATGATGTGGAAATCAGGAGAGAGAAAGAGCCTCCACCGGCGCCGACGAAGCCGGGGCCGGAAAGGCCTCCAACATTACCGCCGAAGATCGATTAGGGACCCGGGATTTTTGGTTTTTCCAAATTGGGTGTGGGAGAGCTGCGCTCTCCAAAGCCAAGATTCCGCCTGATGTCTTCCAAGTGCGATTTCAGCTTTGTTACGTTTTAGTGAGTGCTTCACGGAGAAATTCTTTTTGAGTGAGATCGGGAGAATCTTTGCATAGAAGTTTGTATGCAGTGCATATTGTTGGCCGTGGTTTCGGCACTATTATTAGTTCCCGGTGTTTCGGCGCAGGAGAAGAAACCCAATATTATTTATCTCATGCTTGATGAATGGGGGTATTTTGAATCGGGCCATATGGGGAGTAAGGATTTGACCACCCCCAATATCGATCAGTTTGCGAAGGATGGCATGAGGTTCACCAATGCCTATGCGGGGGCTCCGGTGTGTGGTCCGACGCGCTGCGTCTTATTGACGGGTTTGCATTCTGGCCATACCTCGATGAGATCTAACAATGGATTCGCGCCGATTCGCAAGGAGGAGGAAACGCTGGCGAGTGTGTTGAAGAAAGAAGGTTATGCCACGGGAGGATTTGGAAAGTGGGGAATCGGCGGACGTGGAACTTCGGGTGTTCCCGAGAAGCACGGATTTGACGAGTTCTTTGGATATTACGACCAGGTGCATGCGCATACTTTCTATCCCAAATATCTTATTCGAAATAGTAAGGAAGTGCCCCTAGAGGGAAACGAAGGAACGAGTTTCTATGAAGGGGAAACCCATGCCCAGAGCGAGATTTTCAAGGAGTCGATGAAGTTCATTCGGAAGAACAAAGAGAAGCCTTTTTTCTGCTATCTGCCCTGGACGCCGCCTCATGGATTATGGGGAATCGATCAAGATGACCCGTCCTGGAAGTTGTTCAAAGACAAGCCGTGGACCGCAGGTCAGAGAACAAAAAATGACGCCAAGGTCTATGCTGCATTCATGCACATGATTGATCGGCAGATTGGGGAAATTATCGCGACCCTGAAGGAGATGGACCTAGATCAGGAGACGATCTTTTTTCTGTGTGGCGACAATGGTGGGCAGGCTTACTTTTCGACGAAGGGCCGTCCGCATGGTTTCTTCGGGCCGAATCTCAATCCGGAAACCGGTGAGCGTTTTAAAGCGGGGAAGGGATCACTCTATGAAGGTGGCTTGAAGATTCCCTTCCTGGTGCGGTGGCCTGGAATGATCAAAGAATCAGTAGTGACGGATCATTTGTGTTACTTCCCGGACATTATGCCGACGCTTGCTGAGTTGGCCGGAGCAAGGAGTCCTAAGACCGATGGCTTGTCGTTGATGCCGACTCTCATGGGGGAACCGGGACAAAAAGATCATGAGTATTTGTATTGGGAGTATGTCGGCCAGACCGCAGTAAGGATGAAAAACTGGAAAGCCTACAAAGGGAAGAAAGGAGACTGGCAGCTCTATGACCTTTCGAGAGAAGTAGAGGAAAAGGAGAACCTTGCGAAGGAACACCCGGAGGTTCTCAAGAAGCTCGTTGGATTTTCCGAAGCGGCCCACGAACCAATCCGGCCTGGCGAGATTTATGACCGAGAGTTGATCGACAAGGATCGACTGCAGGCTCCGCATTCCCGGAACAAGAAGAAGAAATAGAACTTTATCGATCGATGAAATTTGCCGCTAGGATTCTCTCGCTGATCACGATCTTCTCGCAAGCCGCCCTCGGGGCGGACCGCCCGAATATTATTTTGTGTATGACCGATGACCAGGGTTGGGGTGATGTCGGCTACAACGGGCATTCATATTTGAAGACTCCGCATCTTGACCGGATGCATGCAGAGGGAGTGACCTTCACGCGGTTTTATGCGGGCGCGGCGATGTGTTCGCCGACTCGTGGAAGTTGTTACACGGGCCGGAATCCTTATCGCTATGGGATTACGTTTGCGATGAAGGGGATGCTTGAGCCAAGTGAAGTGCCGATTACTTCGGTCATGAAAAAGCAGGGTTATACCACGGGGCACTTTGGGAAATGGCATTTGGGAACCTTGTCCAAAGAACCCGGCGATCAAAAGCGCTGGGGGACTTTTGCCAAAGATCCGGTGCGATACTACTGCCCGCCGTGGGAGCGCGATGTGGATGTTAGTTTTGTGACTGAGTCCAAAGTGCCGACTTGGGATCCATTGATTGATCCGGGCCCGATCAAGAAAGGAGATTCGCGGTCGAGTGGGAAGCCCTACGGGAATGATTATTTTACCGGGCCGGAGCAGAAGGTGACGGAGAACACGAAGGGTGACGATTCTCGGGTCATCATGGATCGGGCTCTGCCTTTCATTCGAAATGCGGTGAAGAAAGAGAAGCCCTTCTTTACCGTGATCTGGTTTCACACACCGCATTCTCCTGTAGTGGGCGGACCAAAATATCGTGAGATGTATCAGGATAGGACGAAGCACGAGCAGCATTATTACGGCTGTCTCACCGCGATGGATGAGCAGATTGGCCGTTTGCGGGCTGAGCTGAAATCAATGGGCGCTGCCGACAATACCATGTTGTGGTTTTGCTCCGATAACGGGCCAGCCAGACAGGGATCACCCCGGCACGTGGGGACAGCCAAGAATTTGAAAGGTTACAAATTGTCGATCAACGAAGGCGGGATTCGAGTGCCGGGATTGATGGTCTGGCCGGAGAAAATCAAAGAGCCAAAGATCGTGGTGGCTCCATGTTTTACCTCGGATTATTTCCCGACCATTCTTGATGCGCTTGGCTTGGATTTGCCCGCTGGGCGGACATACGACGGAGTCAGTCTCTTGCCCTTTGTGACGGGCAAGAAAACTGAGCGGGAAAAACCTCTGGGCTTTCTTAACAAGGATGGCAAGGAAGCCGCGTGGATGGAGCATCGCTACAAGTTGATCGAGGGAAAGAAGACGCCGCAGCTCTTTGATATTATCGCCGATCCCGGTGAGTCGAAAAATCTCGCAGGGAAAAAGCCGGAAGTAATGCAGCGATTGCAGTTGGGCTTGAAGGCCTGGAAAAGTGAGGTGATGGCTGACTTGAAAGCGACCGAAGCGAACCGGAGGGCGCTTGGGTTGTGAGGGGCTTGTCAGTCTCCTGACTTCAGCACCTTGATGAAGGCGTCCTGGGGGATGTTGACTTTGCCGAAGGCTTTCATCTTGGCTTTACCTTTTTTCTGTTTCTCAAGGAGTTTGCGCTTTCGGGAGATATCGCCGCCGTAGCACTTGGCGGTGACGTTTTTGCGCATCGCGGAGATGGTCTCCCTTGCGATGATGTTTCCTCCAATCGCGGCCTGGATGGCGACGACGAACATCTGGGTGGGGATGACCTCCTTGAGCTTGGCGGCGAGTTCGCGACCTCGGCCGACGGCTTTGTCGCGGTGGACGATGGTGGAGAAGGCTTCGACAGGGTCGCCGGCGATGAGCATGTCCATTTTGACCATGTTGGCGGCGCGGTATCCGGCGTGTTCGTAGTCCATGGATCCGTAGCCTTTGGTCATGGATTTGAGGCGGTCGTTGAAGTCGACGAGGATGTCGGCGAGCGGAACGGTGGCGGTAAGCATGACGCGGAATTCGTCGATGGTCTCGGTGTTTTCGAGGTCGCCGCGCTTTTCCATGATGAGCTTCATGACGTCGCCGATGTAGTCGCCGGGAACCATGATAAAGATGCGCACGATGGGTTCTTTGATTTCCTCGATAATTTGGGCTTCGGGGAGGTAGGACGGGTTGTCGATGATGAGTTCTTCGCCGTTGGTTTTCGTGACTTCGTAGATCACGGAGGGATAAGTCGAGATGACGTCCATATCGAACTCGCGGCGGAGGCGCTCCTGGATGATTTCCATGTGGAGAAGGCCAAGGAAGCCGCAGCGGAAGCCGAAGCCGAGTGCGGTGGATGATTCAGTTTGGAAGGTAAAGGCGGCGTCGTTGATCTGGAGCTTACCCATGGCGACCTTGAGAGCCTCATAGTCGGAGGTGTCGATGGGATAGATCCCCGAGAAAACCATGGGGCGGATTTCCTTGAAGCCTGGGAGAGGCTCGGGGCAGGGCTTGTCCTTGTGAGTGATGGTGTCGCCGATTTTCACTTCGGCGGAGGACTTCATGTTGGCGATGATGTAACCGACGTCCCCGGTTTTGAGTCCGTTGGTTTTGGTCATCTTGGGAGTGAAGATGCCGGTCTCCTTGATCTCGTAGTTGGTGGGAGTGTGGAAGAGCTTAATCTTATCGCCCTTCTTAACCTCGCCGGTGACGATGCGAACGTAGGAGACGACACCGCGGAATTGATCATAGAGGGAATCGAAAACGGAGGCGCGAAGGAGGCCGTCGGGATTTTCGACGGGCGGAGGGACGAGTTCTACGACGGCTTCGAGGATGTCCTCGATCCCGACCCCTTGCTTGGCGGAAGCGGGGATGGCGTGATCGCCGGGAATGGCGAGGATGTCTTCGAGCTGCTGGCGGCAGCGGGGGATATCGGCGGCGGGGAGGTCGATTTTGTTGAGGACGGGGACGATGGCGAGGTCCTGCTCCATGGCGAGGTTGACGTTGGCCATGGTCTGAGCTTCCACGCCCTGGGCGGCATCGATGATGAGGATGGCGCCCTCGCAAGCGGCGAGGGAGCGGGAGACTTCGTAGGAGAAGTCAACGTGGCCGGGGGTGTCGAGGAGGTTGAGCTTGTAGGTCTTGCCGTCCTTGGATTTAAAAGAAAGGGTGACAGGATGGGATTTGATGGTGATCCCTTTTTCTCGTTCGAGGTCCATGGAGTCGAGGTGTTGGGCCTGAGACTCCCGTTGGGTAATGGTTTGGGTGTGCTCCATGAGCCGATCGGACAGGGTCGTTTTGCCATGATCGATATGAGCGATGATGGAGAAATTACGGGTGAGTTCGACGGACACGGGAAAATTGTGAATGGTGAAAAGTGAGGAGTGAAGGATGATTTTGCCTCCTCGCGCGCGGGAGATAAGGGGAAATCGGAGAAAAGGAAAGGGTGGAGTGCTGGGAAGCCCATTCGGCTGAGCCAGGTATGGGTCGGTGGTTTTTGCCCGTAATAGCCTTCATTGCGAATGAAGAATCTAAAAATTGTGTTTTGAAGCGAAAAAAGGGGAAAGGATACCCGCTAATTATTTCGGTTATTGGTTGACCGATGACTGGATTTATCAGTCTTTTCTGCCGTAGAATTGATGAAAAAGACGATAATTACGACAATGTTGTTGGGTGGGCTGGTAGCCCATGGTCACGAGGGGCATGAACATCCTCCCGCGGGGAAAGTGGTGACGAGTGTTCAGGTGACCGGGAATGGACAGTTTACCTTTGAAACCGTCCCGGGATTCGCAGCGATGCCGGATGGAGCGAACGTCGGGCCGACCCATGGTGGCGTCGCGGTAGACGGAGCCGGAAATGTCTACGTCAGCACCGAGGCGAATCATGGTGTGGTGAAGTTCTCAGGAGAGGGAAAGTTTGTGAAGAGCTTTGGGGCCGGGACGAAAGCGCTCCATTCCCTGGCATTGGTGAAGGAAGGGGACAAGGAAGTTTTGATCGGAGCGGCCGTGTCGGTGCAGCAAGTGCTGAAGCTCGATCTGGACGGGAAAACACTTTTGACCATTCCGCACAAGGAAACGGGCGAAATCAAAGGAGGCTTCAATGGCGTGACCGGAGTTGATGTTGGTCCGGAAGGAAACATTTACGTGGTCTGCGGGTATGGATCGAATTTGATCCATAAGTTTGATGCCAGCGGTAAGCTCCTCAAGTCGGCCGGGGGTCGTGGGAAGGGTGACGGCCAGTTTACCACCTGTCACGGGATCTCTGTCGATCATCGCGGCGAGAAACCTTTGCTCTTGGTTTCCGATCGTGAGAACCGCCGTTTGGTTCACCTCGATCTCGATTTGAATTTCGTTGGTGTGCATACCAAGCATCTTCGTCGCCCCTGCGCGGTGTCGATTCGTGGTGATTATGTCGCGGTGGCCGAGTTGGAGGGGCGCGTCACCATCGTGGGCAAGAATGGCGACGTGGTGGCGTTTCTTGGCGATCAACCTGATCCCAAACTCCGGGCCAAGAAGCAGGTGCCCGAGGGCAAGCTCTTCGACGGCCTCTTCACCTCGCCGCATGGATTAAGTTGGGATAATGACGGGAACATCATCGTGCAGGACTGGAACGTCTCCGGACGGGTCACCAAGCTGAAGAAAAGATAGCGAGTGCTTTAGTTGAACTTTAATAAGGCAGGGCGGAATGGTTCGTCCTGCCTTTTTCGTAGAGAGCTATGGAGTTGATGCGGAATTGACATGATTCTTTCGAGTGATGCTTCTGCATCTATCCCCTAATCCTGAAAAAGCGGGCTTGAGTGATAGCGAATTTACGATTTGGGAGAGTTTTCAGGATACAAAGATTTCAGATCGAGGATGAGGAGGGACATCTCTCTCAGCGTCTGGCTGTGCGGACAAATTGGGTAGCGTGGCTCTCGCGGCGGGAGGTTTAGAGAATCACCCTCTTCTGCGAAGAAGTTGTTGGGCCTATTCCTTTTTCCCAATGATGCGGGCTTGATCTTCGGTGGAGAGCCCGCTGTTTTGGAGCCATTGGGTCGCTCCTTCGCGATCTTTCCTCATGTAGACTCGACCGGTGTCAACGAGGGCATTGTTGCGATCCTGGGGGTCGCTGATGGCGGCGGCCCATTCTACTCCCATGGCCGGGTTGTCATGGACGACGCGGGTGGCATAGCCGTAGCGGGCCGAGTCGCGTTGGTCGGCGGGGATGTCGGAAATGGCCTCGGCAGCTTGCTCGGGACTACGTCCGGCCCAGGTGTGGAAGGTGGATCCGATGGCGTGATCTTTGCCCTCACCATCTGGAAGTTGGCTGGCCCACTGGACAGCTTCGGCAGGGTCTTTTTTGGCAAAGTCACTTCCGAGTCGTTGGTAGGCTTGGTTCTGCAGAGTTCCTTCGGGGATGTTTTGGGCCCAGGCAGCGGCCTCTTTAGGATCGCCGGACCGAAGGACGGCATTGGCGGCAATATGAATCATTTTACCTGCCTCCTTATCGCCATTGGCATGTCGCTCGGCGGCGAATTCCGAAGCAAGATTGGGATCGGCATCGGCGAGTCCGAAAACGGCGCCCCATTTCATGTAGTTGCCGCCGTTTTTGGCATTTTCTGAAAGTGAGCTGAAATACTCCATTGCGGCGGCGGGGTCGGTAGCGGCCCATCCGGCGAGAGAGGAGGCCATGTCCCGCTTGGGAGTCTCGGCACCGTTGTCGATGGCGACCTTCCCGGCCAGAGAGCCCCAGGCATAGTGAAACTCGCGAAATTCGGGGGAGTCCTGTGAGAGGTGGGCGATATTTTCCCGCATCTGTTTGGCGTTTTCAGGAGTGAGGGCTTTGAGCATTTCACCGAAGATGAGGCGTCGAGCGATGGGCCCTTTGGCGGTTTTAAATTCTTTGCCCAACTCGGTGATATCGGCTTCGGAAAGAGGGCCGCTGTTTTCGGTATCTGATCCACCGCGCGTTCTCACGGTTCGCCTGCGACCGGAGGAAGAATTTCTTTCTAATTCAGAATCGTTGGCATTGGAGACCGAGCGAATGGAGACTCCGGAGTTTGCTTCTTTGGAGCCAGCAGTCGAATCGGACTTGTCGGCGGAGGATTGTGAGCCGACGACGAAGGAAGTGACGGCGACGATGGCCCAAGCGGAATGATAGAGGACTTGTTTATTCATCGTGTGAAACTGGGAGTTGTTCTCAAAGAGCAGACGCGCCCTGAATACACCATATTACAGGGTATCGGCGATCTCATTTTTTGAAGGTTTGGAGTTTCTTATTTGGCGGAGTGCTTGCGGAGAATGGTGGCGATTTGAGGTCGGAGTTTTTGGACTTCGGCAAGGTCGAGATCGAGGTCGGTGGAATTGATGAGGACCTGATAGAAATCGCCGAGGCCGTCTGACCACTCGCCGGAGACGGTATCGATTGCCGATTCACGGCGGTGGTTTCGAGTGGTGGTGGACGCTCCATTTTTGAGGAGGGTCTTAACGATCTCCGCTTGGCACATGAAGGCGGCGATGTGGAGGGCGGTGTTGCCGTCGCGATTGGTCTTCTTGAGGTCCGCTTTGTGCTCGAGGAGGAGGGTGGTGACCTTGGCCTTTCCGTGGAAGGCCGCGCTGCTGAGAGGGGTCATGCCATTTTCGCTGTGGCGGCGGTTGATGATATGGCCGGATTTGAGAAGGTTTCTGATTCCGAGAAGGCTCCCGCTTGCGATGACTCGCTCCAAGCGGTTTCGCAGTTGGTCGGGATCTTCCTGGAGAGACTTGGCGACATCACCAGCATTGTCGGCGACATGGAAAATAAAGTCGTTACTGAAAAGCCCTTGGGCATTTTGGACTTGGAGGAAGTTGATGCCCTTGGGGGGAAGGGAATCGAGTTTGATGGAAATAGATTCGGCTTCTTCCTTTTGGATGGTGGCGGAAACGCGTCGGCCGTTGACGATGACGTGGGCCTCTTTGGTCACGTGTCGAGCGTTGAGAGACATCGATTTTTGATCTTGGGTCAAGATGGGGAAATGCTGTCGGCCGCTTTGCTTGTGCAGTGCGCTGAGCGTCCAGAGTGCGGGTTGATGGAAGGTGAAGCCGGACTGGGATCCGTGGCGGGCGGTGAGGGTGCCGGTGAACAGTCCCTTTTTGGCAAGATCGAGAAGTTGCTCCCGGGTGAAGTTGAGGCGCTCGCCATCGATTTGGAAGTAGCGGTCATTTTGGAACTGAAGAGTGAGCGGGATGGTTTTCTTTCCCTTTAGGAAGAGAGCGTCCACCTGAAGGACCACGGCGCCTTCCTTGGCGGAAGATTCAAGGGCCGGGAGGAGGTCATGGGTGAGGGCCTCGCCGACGGTATTATGATTGAGGCTGAGTTGTCGGGCAAAGGAACCGGAGTATCCGGTGCTGCCTTCGAGGACCATTTCCCAGACGGGATCGAAGCGGGGTTTGCTCCGCCAGGATAGACGCCACATGTCTCTTTCGGGAATGCCTTTTTCCGCGAAGCGACGGTAGAAATCGAAGTCGATAATATTGAGTCGGCCTTGTGGGAGGATAAGGAAGCGGTCGTAGGCACCGCGCCAGGTGGGCGCGTCCATACCGGAGCCCGGAGTATTAGTACTGACTAAAAAGGGCATGCGGTGGCAGTTGCCGCAGACGTTGGGTTGCGGTTTGTCTTCGTGGTTCCCCTTGATGTGGAAGAGCTCGAAGCCATCCTCAGCGCGTTTTGAGAGGACGTTGTCGTAAGCGCGTCTTTGAGAGGGTGGATAGGGGACGCTGAGGAGAAAGCGGGCCATATCATCACGTTCTTTTTTACTAAGGAGCCCGGCTTTTCCTTCGTCGTTCTTCCTGGTGTCACCATCGAGGAGCATGGTGCTGGCGAGACTTCCATCGATGAGATGACGGGCGGAGCTTTCCGGGTTGCCGGAATCGGAATTCGGCGGGGTGTGACCGTGGACTTTCGCGCTGTTGTTACCGCCGTAGGGATCGCCGGGAATGCCATCCCAGTGGAATGGGGCGGTGTCGCGGAGGCCGCGAATGGGCATGGTGGAGCGCGGCTGGATTTGGTTGCCGCCGCTGACGATGGGAGTTTTGAGAACCCAGAGAAGTTGGTCGGTGTGCCCGTCGGGGTGGCAACTGGCACAGGCGAAGGATGCCGTGGAAGACGCGAAGGCGGTGTTGAAGGCGATGCGGCCGCGTTTGAAAACCGGCGGGGTGGGATCGTCGAGGGGGATGGTGGTTTTTAGGATTGGTTTGGCGGGATTGGAGACGTCGACGAGTGAAATGGAATTGGCAACAGCATTGAGGACCCAGGCTTGGGAAAGCTGGCCTTTGGAATTTGATTTGAGAGCAATACCTCGGGGTGCGGAATCGACTTTGACCTCGCCAAGGACTTCTCCGCTGTCTCGGTCGACGGTGAAGAGTTTGTCGGAAGCGGCGGCGGTGGCGATGAGTGTTTTTTCGTCGGGACTGAGTTCAATCGCGAATGGCGAGGCGTAGGTATGCTTTGGATCAGGTTGCTTTGGCGGGAGTGGTTCGAGGTTGAGGAAGCGTGGTTTTTGAGCGGCGTTTTTTTGGAAATCAACGCGGGTGATTTGATTGAGGAAGGGGCGGTTCTCAAGTTCGGCGAGACCATGTTTCTTGGTGCCAGAGCGGCCGTTGGCATCATTGCGGGCGTCGATTTGGGCGACGAAGACGGAGCCCATGGAATCGACGGTCAGGCCGAAAAGAAGCGTGCCGAGGGTGTCGACGGTTTCGACGAGGCGGTCGGTTTCGGTGTCGTAGATGAAGAGATCTTTGTCGGGAACGCGAGGGTGTTTGACGATGTCGACGACGTGCCCGAGGGAGAGGATGTTGTTGTGGGCGATGGAGTGTTGATGGGCATCGAAGGTGACGAGGTCACCATCAATTTTGTAGCCACCGGAGAGTTGGGTTTTGTTGTTAGATTCGAAGGGAAGGACGTAGAGCTTCCCGTTTCTAACAGCAATGGCTCGGGGGTCTTGCGCGGGGATGGAGAGGTGTTTGGTGACCTTGCGGGAGGCAACATCGACCACGGCAATTTTGTTTTCCGAGGAGAGCGCGACGTAGGCTTTCTTATTGTCGGCGAAAGCGATGCCGACGGGCTCGTCGAATCGGGTGGCACGTTTTTCGGGATCGAAATCCTGAATGGTGGCGATGACATGAAGGCTGGTCGGACTTGCCGGGTTGGTATCGATGACACTTACGGAATCAGAGATATGATTGCTCACCCAGACTTCTTTGCCATCGGGACGGATGGCAATACTGACGGGGTCGATGCCGACGGGGATGCGTTTGATGAAGCGCCCGTTTTTGGTGTTGATGACATCAACGGTGTCGGCGGGAGTGTTGGCGACGAAGAGGGTGTCCTTGAGAAGGGCGATGGGCTTGAAGTGTGGACTGAGAAAGGAGGGATGGCCGACGGTGGCGGGTTTTGGCGGGCGAAGGGATGGGGCGGGTTGTTCGTCGCGCGCGGGAAGGAGCCAGATCCCGGTGAGAGAAATGGTGGCAAAGAGGAGACCAAGGGTGAGAGGTTTCATAGGAGGAGATTGTTATTTTCCGGTGATTCGTTGGATGGCTTCCTGAGGAAGATTGGAGTTCTCGAGCCACTCCCGGGCGGCTTCCGGAGCCTTTCGCATGAAGACGCGTCCGGTATCGACAAGGGCCGAGGTGCGGGATTCAGGGTCTTGGATAGACGAGGCCCAATCGATGGCGGCGGCGGGATTGTCGTGGACCACGCGGGTGGCGTAACCATAGGCGGCGGCGTCTTTGTCGGATGAGGCGGGCATGGCAGAAATGTATTCGGCAGCTTCTTCAGGGTTCTTTCCGGCCCAGGTGTGAAGGGTGGCTCCGATGCCGTGCGAGCGGCTTTCGTTTTCGGGAGTGCCTTGCAACCAGGTGAGGGCTTGTTGTGGATTCTCGCTGGCGATCTGTCCGGCGACGCGGTGTATCGTGGTGTTTTTGAGAGGGCTTTCCGGGATGGATTCGATCCAGTTGGTGGCCTTGGTTGGGTCGCCGGTTTGGAATTGGGCGCCGACGATGGCGTGCATCATTTGATGAGCGCTCTTGTCGCCCGATTCGTATCGCTCGAGGACAAACTCGGTGGCGAGGTCGGGGTCGGTATCAACGAGGCCTGAAACGAGAGAGCGTGAAAAATGAGAAGTGAGGCCATCGACGGTGAGGCGAGGGTGAGCGAGGAGATTGTCGTAGGCGGGGTTGCTTTCCATATCGAGATTCTTGAGCCAAGCGATGGCGTCGGTGGGATTGGCATTGGCCCAACCGGCGATGGCGGGGCCCATGTCATCGCCTTCAGTGCCGATGCCGAAGACGACGGCATCCTTTCCGGCCATGGATCCCCAGGCATAGTGAAAGTCGCGATACTCGGATGAGGAAGGTGGGAGATGAGCGATGTATTGGCGGAGGAGTTCGGCGTTTTCGGGAGTGAGTTGCTCGAGGATTTCCGCGAAAATTAGGCGTCGGGCGATGGGGCCTTTGGCAGCTCTCATTTCCTCTCCTAGCGCGATGAGGTCTGCTTCGGAAAGAGGGGGGGCACTTTCGGTGGATTCGTCCTGGCTACTTGTGGTTCTTTTCCGAGAAGTTGCGCCGGAGCTATTGGGGGAGTTTCCCGAATTGATGGTGACGTTGGTGGTCTTCTTTTTGGAGTCCGGGGCCGCGGTTGATTGTTCGGCGACAAATTTCGATCCGAGAACGAAGGCACTGACGGCGACAAGGGCCCAGCCGAGGTGAGTAAAAAGTTGTTTGTTCATAAGGCGGCTATTTGATGGTGGTGTTGTGATCCTCGGCCCATTGTTGGGCGGCTTCCACATCTTTGCGATGCCAGATTGAGAGGGAGCGCTGGATCAGAGAGTTTTTGAGTTTTGGGCTGGTGATTTTTATAGACCAATCGAGGGCGGTTGGAGGATCAAAATCTAGGGCTGCGGTGGCGAGTCCAGCGATGGCATGATCTCTCACCGAGTCATTGCTTTGTTCTTGGACCCAGGTCGTGGCGGCGGCGGGGTTCTGGGTAGTCCAATTCCAGAGGGTTTTGGCAATGGCGTCATTTCGTCCCTCTCCTTCGGGTTGGGAAGCAACCCAGTCGGCGGCTTTGGCCGGTTCCTTGCGCGCCCAGGTGGGGGCGACGGAGGGAAGGTGGGAATCGATTTCCTGATCCAGAGAATCAAGATAGGCGGCGGTTTCGGAAGGGGTGTTTTGAGACCAGATTCGGAGGGCCGAATGGGTGGCGTTGGCTTCTTCCTGCTCGGAAAGAGTCTGAGCCCAGACGAGGGCATCAGTGGGTGAATTGCGGGCCCAGGAAGAGGCGATCTCGCCGACGATGTGTTGCCGGGCCGGGCCGGGGGCGAGGGTGAGCGCGAGGGTTGAGGCCTGCTCGGGATTGGTGGAGGCGAGGCTGCCAAGAACACCAGAGTATGCACCACCGCGTTGTTGGTCGGGGAGGGACTGAGCCCAAGCGAGAGCGGCGGGGAGGTCCTGGCGGGCCCATTCTTTTGAGATCGTTCCGGCGAGAGCGTGTCCCAGGCTAGGATAGAAGGCGTTGGTGTTGTCTGGGTTTTTCAACCAATCGGCGGCGCGTTGGGGATCGTGTGCCGCGAGGACGGCGAGGATGGTAGTGGGGTTACCTCGGGACTTGGTGAAGTCGGCGGAGTTTAGCGAGTCGAAGGCGGCCTCGGGGTCTTCTTTGGCCCAGCGGGAGAGGAGAAGATTAGCAAGCATTTTGGCTTCACTGTCCCACTCGGGAGTTTTCAACCGGAGGAGATCGAGGGCTTCGATGATGCGGGCGGAAGGAATGCTTTTGGAAAACTCATGGAGCGATTCGATTCGTTCGGCAGGATCGGTTTTGGCAAAGATGGCGATGAGGTCTTTTTCGTTGTGAGCGAAGTGAGTTGCCTTGCGAGGGGAGCGGGAGGGCCGGGTGTTGACTGTCGATTCCAGGGAGCGGGAGTCGAGGGAGGTCCGGAGGTCGTTGATTCGGAATTGTTGAATCGCAATGACAGGAAGGCCGATGGCGATGGCGGTGGCTGCCATCGAATGGACTTTTATGAAGGCGATAATTCCTCCGCCAGCGACGGCCTTGGCGGTTGCGGTTGAAGTGATGGTTGCGGCAAGAGTGGTGGGTGGCGTGGTGACGGCGTTGCCTGAGATGGTGGTAGCGAGGAGGGCGGCAGAGGTGGTGATGCCCTTGTGGGAGAGAATGGTGCGGAGTTTGTCGAGGGCGCGGGTAGTGCGCATCCGGGCGGCGTCGGTTTTGATGCCGAGTTGCCCGGCGATTTGGGAGTGGGTTTTGTTTTGGTAAAAGCGGAGAAGGACGAGCGAGCGATCTTTTTCGGGGAGCTCGTCGATGGCTCCATCGATTTCGGGGGCGAGGGCTTCCCACGATTCTTGGTCGTTGTTCATGGCATCGAGAGAGAGGGCAATTTGTTCACGTTTTTGGCGTCGGACCTCCGAGCGAATATGGTCGACCGAGGCGCTGTGGGTTTCGCGGTGGAACCAGGCGGTGAGAGGAAGGCTGGCGGGGATTTTGGAGGCTTTCTTGATGAGCCTGAGAAAGACGGTTTGGGAAATGTCGCGGGCGGCTTCGTCGTTCCGGGTGATGCGGCGGGCGACGGAGTGGACGAGCGGCAGGTGTCGATCGACGAGGGCGCCAAAGTCATCGCCTGAAGGATTTCTCAGGTGAGCTTGGAGGAGTTCGTGGTCAGACTGGGGCACGGCTTGTAGAGTGATCGTCGGGAGGAAGGAAAGGCGAACAGTTTTTTATACGCAGGAAAAGGATGTTCGCTTCCACGGAAGATCTTCGATATTCCTTTTGAAGATCATGGCAGGGCAGCGGTATCACTTTTTGGACGGGTTACGAGGGGTGGCGATGTTGTTGGGGATTGTGTTGCACGGGGGGATGTCGTTTTTGGGATTTCCGGTCTGGCCGGCGGTGGATGTGAAGTCGGACCCAGTTGTTTTTGGATGGATGCTTGATGTGATCCACGGATTCCGGATGCCTTTGTTCTTTTTGGTGAGCGGATTTTTCACGGCGATGATGTGGAAGAAACGGGGGACAGGAGGATTGGTGAAGCAGCGCTTGTTGCGGATCGGGGTGCCCTTGTTGATTGGGACGATTATCGTTGCTCCGTTGATGTGGGGACTGGCGGCGTGGGGCGGGGCAGTGAAGTCAGAGCAAAGTGCGGCTAGGGAAGGGCAAGGACTGGAAGGGCAAGGACTGGAAGGGGCGATTGTCGAGGGAGATTTGGAGCAAGTGACCGCGTTGTTGGAGGGTGGAGCTGATCCCAATGGAGTGGATCAGGGAGGGACGCCGATGTTGGGCTTGGCGGCGGTGGCCGGACGGGGAGGAATGGTGGAGCTCTTGATCGACAAAGGAGCGGATCTTGAAGGAAAGGGATCGGATGGCGGAACGGCGATAATGACGGCCGCATTTTTTGGCCGGGTGGAAGCGGTTGAGAAGTTGATCGAAAAGGGCGCCGATGTGAACGCGGCGAACAATCAGGGCAACACCGTTTTGCAGGCGGCGACGATGGATTTTAACGTTGTGGAAATGGTGGGGGAGGCTTTTGGGATCCCCATTGACAACGAGATGCCGGAACGGCGGGTGGAGTGTGCGGAGATTTTGAGAGAGGCGGGAGCGGTGGACGGGGGCAATAGCTCTATGGATTGGTATTGGATGGGAGTTTTTATTCCGGTGTTTCACCACCTTTGGTTTCTCTACTACCTCTTGTGGTTGGTGGCGATCTTTGTGCCCGTGGCTTTGATCTGGAGGAAGCTGGGTTGGAGAATTCCCTTTTGGGTGATTAAGACGCCGGGATGTTTACTTTGGCTGATTCCACTCACTCTTTGGCCGCAGACGGGAATGCCGGGAATGTTTGGCCCCGGGACGGCGTTGGGGATTTTTCCTTGGGGCACGAAGTTAGGCTACTATGCGATCTTCTTCTTTTTCGGTGCTCTCTGTTTCGGGCGCGGATGGTGGGAAGAAAAAGCGGGGAGCAAATGGTGGGTCTGGCTTCTGGCGGCGGTCCCGTTTTTCTGGTTTGGGAGAGAGTGGGTCCACGGTGAGGAAGTGCTCAAAGGCCAAGTGTGTGCGGTGGTTTATGCCTGGTTGGTGATCATCGCGATGATGGGTTTGTTCCGTCGCTTTTTGAATGGCGGGCATCCGAAGTGGAGGTATCTCTCGGACTCGTCGTATTGGCTTTATCTGGCGCACCTGCCTTTGATTATTGCGCTGCAGATTTTTCTGAGTGATTTGGACTTTCCGGCGATTCCCAAGTTCCTGTTCATCTGTTTTGCAGTGACTTCTTTCCTTTTGCTCATCTATCGGTATTTCGTGCGCTACACGTGGATTGGAGCGATCTTGAATGGGCGCAAACATCTCCCACCGGGGGAGTCGAGCTCTTGAGGAAAGAGGCAGAGGCTTATTTCCGAATACAATAGATTCGCGCGGAGGTGCGGATGAGGAGGTTTTTTCCGGCGAGGGCAGGGGTGGCCATGCCCATGTCGTCTTCGGCGAGTTGGTTGGTGTGGAGGAGTTCGAAACTCTTTCCGGCTCTGCAGACATTGGTGCCGCCGTCTTCGTTGAAGCAGAAGATTTTTCCCTGATAGGCCCAAGGTGAGGCCGTGAATCCGGTGGAACCGGGGAGGCGCTGTTTGCCGTAAATCTCGGTGCCGGTTTTGGGGTTGTAGGCGGAGAGGTAGCCGCGATCGAGAAGGACGTAGACTTGGTCCTGATAGAGAAGAGTGGAGGGATTGTAGGGGGCGGCCTTCCAGTTGCTCCAGGCAATGAAATCGTTGGAGGTCTTTTTTGAAGTGACAGAAATGTCGCCCTTGGCACCGGGTTTGATTGCGTAGAGCGGGCGTTTGAAGTCGCCGACATAACCGGAGGAAATATAGAGCAAGCCATCGTGGGCGTAGGGGGTGGCGATGGTGATGCTGGACATGCCTTTGAAGGACCAGAGTTCCTTTCCGTCGAGATCGTAGGAACGGGTGCGGCCGGAGCCGGGGACGATGATCTCGGTGCGCTTTTTGTTTTCCCAAATGAAGGGGTTGGACCAGTTGGATTTTTCTTCGCGGGGAGTTCTCCAAATCTCCTTGCCGGTCTTTTTGTCGAGGGCGAGAAGAGAGGATTTTTCGTCGTTGTCGTTGACCAAATAGAGGCGGTCTTTGTGGAGGACGGGTGAGGAAGAAGTTCCCCAACCGTAGCGGGTTTTGTAGGCGGGGACCTCGTGGGACCAGACGACCTTGCCTTGGAAGTCCATCGCGAAGAGTCCGAGGCTGCCGAAGTAACAATAGACGAGTTCGCCATCGGTGACGGGCGTTTCCGAAGCGTAGGAGTTTTTCAGATGAATGGAGGACTTGGGCTTTCCTTTGTGAACGTTCTTGTCCCAGAGGACTTTTCCGGATTCGAGATCAAGGCAGAGGACTTTCCAAAGATGATTGGTGTTGGGGATCTTGAGTCGGTTGCCGCCGAAGTAGAGTCCCTTCTTCGGGCTCTCGGTTTCGCCTTCATTGATCACGGTGGTGAGGAAGACCTTCTTGCCCCATACGATGGGCGAGGACCAACCCCGTCCGGGGATGTCGGTTTTCCAGGCCACGTTTTCAGTGGTGGACCAAGTGTCAGGGAGATCAGGGTTGTTGGCAACACCGCGTGAGTCCGCTCCCCGAAAGGCAGGCCAATTTTCCTGGGCAGAAGCATGGAGTAGTAGGGCGAGAGAAAAGATAAGGAGGCGCATCAAGGCAGAAGAATTCTCAAGAGAAAACCGTTCTTGGAGCCAAAAGGCGAACAAAGAATGCTGAAAAACGCTGGCTTGCCTAGCCGCGCCTGCGCTCGAGAAGGATCATCATCATAAAGGAAAGGACGAGATTCATTTCCTGATGAGGGGTCAGGGAGCCGTCGAGTTTTTCGATGGCGAACTTCCCTTCGAGAAAAGCTGGTTGTTTGGTGAGCCGCATGGCGACTTGCCCGTCGGACTTGTTGGCTCCGTAGCGAGGATGGAAAAGGTAGCCCGTCAGGAAACCCAGAATAGGAATTCCACCGAGGAGGCCGTCGAAGAATTTCGAGACCGGGTTTTCTTCCCGAATGGTGTAGACGCTGGTGTCGTCACCGGGATTGAAGACATCATAGTGTGCCCGGAAAATACTTTTCCATCCGCGTCTTCCGACGGAACCAATTTCGGCTCCTTGGGCATCGGTTGAGAAATAGCGAGCCGACCAATCGATGACTTTTTGGGTTTTGATTTCCGCGAGCAGGGTGGCTTTGCTTTTGTCGGTGAAGATTTCGACGTGTTCGCGGAATTTGAACATTTTTTGTCTCGTGAAACACACAACCCGCCCGTTGGCGTCGGTGACAGTAGCTTGGCTGGCGAGGGCGAGAATTTTGAAGGAAAGCTTCAGGGGCCACTGGAGACCGGCCATTTGTTTGGCGATGTCGTCGGTGGCGGGGGCGGCGGAAGTTTGGGGTGCCAGATAGGGGTTTTCTTGGTTCATGAGGTGACGATGATTGTTAGAAATTTAAAAGCAATGGTCATGTATTAACATTGATGGGTAGAGAAAAAACGACAGAGAACGCGAAGGACTTAAAGTTTCGTGAGAAAAATCCTAAGAAAAAGTGAATTTAGGAGTCACAATGAGAGACTCTCGCGTCAATGTGATGTGGAAGACAGCTTATTTAGTTATATGAGAACGTTAATTTTATCAATTTGGGTGTGCTTTGTGATGGGGGTTTTGGGGGCCGGGCCACGAGATGCCGAGTGGAAGAAAGTCGCGGAAGCGCGTAAGAAAGATCAGCCGAAAACAGAGATTGAACTGCTGACCGGGATCGAGAAGGCGGCGCTGGCAGACGGAAGTTGGTCCGAGGCCTCGCGTGCGATGGCCCAGCGGATTGGCATTGAGGGGAAGATCGAAGGCGCGGGATTTGTGATCAAAAAGCTGGATGCGGAGCTGGAAAAAGCGCCCGATCAAGTGAAGCCGGTATTACGGGTTCTCGCGGCGGGGTGGATGCATCGCTATTATCAACAGAATCGCTGGAGGTTTGCGCGGCGGAGTTCGACCGGGGAAGCGGTCGGCGATGATTTGGAGACCTGGGATCTGGCGCGGATTCTTTTGGAGATCGATGAACGGATGCAGTTGGCTCTGGCGGACGAAGCGGCCTTGCAGGAGATGCCGGTTGGGAAGATTTCTGAATTGTTGACGGAGGGGAAATTGGGTGACGAGTGGCGTCCTACGATGTTCGATTTTGTGGCGCATCAGGCGCTGGGATTTTATTTGATGGAAGAAGTGGCAGTTTCACGTCCGGTGGGGGCCTTTGTGATTGAGGCTGATGCCCCGGTATTTGGATCGGTTGAGGAGATTATCGCGTGGAAGCCGGAGACCGAGGATAAGGAGTCACCAAAATTGCGCGCGCTGGAAATTGTTCAGAAGTTGCTGCTTTTCCATCGAGGTGATGAGCGCCAGGATGCCTTTTTATTGGCCGACCTTGAGAGATTGCGATGGGCAGCCGCTGCGGCGGATGATGATACGGGATTTGAGAAGGCTCTGAGGAAATTCATCGAGCAACATGCGAAGCACCCGATCAGTGCCTGGGCCAGGGTTGATCTTGGTGGGATTCTGGAGTCACAGGAGGAAACCAAAGAAGCTCACAGAGTCTATCAAGCAGGGGTCGAGGCCTTTCCTGACCATCCATTCGGGAAGTTTTGCCGCAACGAAGTGCAGCGGATGGAGAGGAAGGAACTGACGCTTTCGACGGAAACCCATTGGACTCCGGCGGGAGAGGAAATACATGTTTCGCATCGAAATTTGAACCGGGTTTGGTTTCGCCTCTATTCGGTGCCTTTCAAGCCAAGTCTGGATACGGTGGGGAGGGACCCTTTGCCTGATCAAAGAAACAGGCTGCCGGCGATGCTCAAGGGGGAGCCGGTGAAAGCATGGGATCATGAGTTGGTCGATAAGGGTGAGTTCAAGGGGCACAATGTTTCCCTGATGGCTCCAAAGGACCTCCCGGATGGTTATCATGTCTTGGTCGCGAGCTCGGATGAGAATTTTTCGATGAAGAATAATGCCGTGTCGGTGGTGGGCGTGCATGTCACGCCTCTCGCCTTGACCTTGGCGAGCCGGAGGGGTGGTGGCCTAGATGGTCATGTCGTGGACGCGGTAACCGGAGCACCAGTGGCGGGAGTTGAGGTCGGGGCGTGGGTAAGGGTGGAAAATGGATTGGTCAGCGAAAGAACAAAGACGGATGAGTCGGGGTATTTTCGTTTTCTAAAAAAGGAGAACGGCCAGTGTTTGGTGGTCGCGAGCCGGGGCCTTCAGCGCACGGTGGGGCGTGGTTATGCTGGGAGTGGTCGGGTTCGGGAGGAGAAGGATCAGAGGATGGTCGTATTCTTCACTGACCGGGCGATTTATCGCCCGGGGCAGACGGTGCACTTCAAGGGGATCTGGTATTCGCGAAACCACTCCAAGAAAAAATATGAACTGCAAAAGGAGAGTCAGGGGACAGTGAGTTTCAAGGATCCTAACCGCAAGGAGATTGCGAATTTGAAAATCGTGACCAATGATCGGGGTTCGTTTTCGGGATCTTTTACGGCGCCGACCGGGAGTGTCCTTGGGCGTTGTCGTATTTCTTTGAATGGAGAAAGTGGGAGTGCCTATTTTAGAGTGGAGGAATACAAGCGACCGAAGTTTTTCACGGAAATTGATGCGCCCGGGGAACCGGCTGCTCTCGGCGAGGAAGTCAAAGTAAAGGTGCGGGCCGAGGCCTACACCGGTGCACCTGTTGATGGGGCCAAGGTGAGTTGGCGGGTGACGCGGACTCCGCGGTATCCGTCGTGGACCCGGTGGTGTTGGTGGCTGAGTCCGGTGCAATCCAGAACGGAGGAAATCGCGCATGGCATTTCCGAAACCGGGGCAGACGGCTCGGTGATGATTTCCTTTGTGGCGCAAGCTGACAAGTCGGTGAGCGAGGACCTGGAGCCGATTTTTGAGTATGCGATTGTGGCCGATGTGACCGGCGGCGCGGGGGAAACCCGGTCGGCGACCAAGCGGTTGTCAGTGGGCTATACCAGTTTGAAGGCCTCTCTTTCGGCTGCCGATTGGTTGGAGTCGGGTGAACAATTGGAATTCACAATTCGGACGACTTCACTCGACGGTGACGGGCGGAAGGCGACGGGAGTGTTGAGGATCCACCGACTCAAGGAGCCGGAGGTGTGTCCGCAGGCAAAGAGGGGAGAAGTCTCGATCGATCCAAATCGCTGGGCGCCCGGTGAGATTATAAGTGAATTCGAGGTGCAGACGGATGAGGAGGGAGAGGCCCTGGTGGAGGCTCAGTTGGATGCTGGAGCTTACCGATTGGTTTTTGAAACGAAGGATGCGAACGGGCGAAAGATTCAGGCGCTTTTGGGAATCGAAGTCGTGAATCCGGATGGGAAAAATTTCCCAACAAAGATGCCTTTCTACACGGGTGCCCCCTCGTGGTCGGTGGAGCCGGGGAATTCGGTTTCGGTCTTATGGGGCAGTGGACACGAGGAAGCGCGGGCTTGCGTGGAGTGGTATCAGAACCGCAAGTTGCTCAAGCGTGAGTGGTCCGCGGAGGGCCGGACGCAACAGCTGTTTAACTATCCGATCAAGGAAGCGAATCGCGGTGGGATCACCGTGGTGATTCGCCAGGTGACGATGAACAGGCTGCACCAAATGCAACGGGTGATCCGAGTGCCGTGGACGAATAAGGAATTGAAACTGCGCTGGGAGCATATCGTGTCGAAGCTGGAACCAGGGGTGCAGGAGACCTGGACGGCGGTGATTGAGGGAGCAGGTGGCGAGGCGGCGGTCGCGGAGATGGTGGCGACAATGTACGATGCTTCCTTGGATGCCTTTGCGAGGAATCGCTTTCAAACCTTGATGGGAGTATTGAGATCGGAGTCGGGAAGCGGTCGCTCTGTTCGGTTCAGTAGTTCGATCGGACGATTCTCGCGAAGGGCCTGGTTCGATTCTGTAGGTCGTTTTTCAATGGGGTCGATGTTTCGTGGCTTTCGAAATGAGTTTCGGATCTATGACGGTGGGGCCGGATGGAATTATAGTTGGTTTTCTGGATCCGGTTTTGGAGGTGGCGGTGGGATGAATCGGCGGGGAGTGGTGGGTAGATCGGGTAGATATGATGAAATGGCGGCTGACGCCTCTCTTGAGAGAGATTTTGGAATGGCCCGGAAGCAAGCGCTCAGCCCCTTCGCACAAGCCGCGCCTGCGGCAGCAATGGCTCTGGCGGAGAATATGGATTTTCAAACAAATTCGGATGGCGTTGGAGGTGGTGGCGGGGCCGGGCTTGCAGTAGCGCAACAAAATCCCGATGTCTCTCAAGTGACGGCCCGGAAGAATTTGCAGGAGACGGCCTTCTTTTATCCCGCGCTCATCAGTGATGCGGATGGCAAAGTGCGTGTCAGTTTCACGGTGCCCGAGGCTTTGACGAAGTGGCGCTTTTTTGGAATGGCCCACGATGCGAATTTCCGCTCGGGCTTGCTGGAAGGAGAAGCGGTGACGGCCAAAGATCTTATGGTGCAACCAAACCCGCCGCGTTTTTTGCGGGAGGGAGATGTTCTCGAGTTTACCGTCAAGGTGACGAATCAAAGCGAGAAAGAGCAGAGCGGAACGGCGAGGCTGAGCTTGGCTGATGCAGCAACGGACAAGGACCGGACGGCGGCGATGGGGATCGAATCGCCTGACCAAAAGTTCACGATACCAGCTAAGGAAAGCCTGACTTTGAAATGGAAGATCGCGGTGCCGGATGGTGCGGGATTTTTGAAATACAAAGCGGTCGCGGCGACCGGTGATCTCACCGATGGCGAGGAAGGATGGCTTCCGGTGATCTCACGGCGGATCTTGGTGACCGAGTCGATGTCGCTGCCGATTCGGAATGCCGGGAGTAAGAAATTTGAATTCACCAAGTTGTTGGAGAGTGGTGACTCTGAGACTTTGGAAGACCGTTTTCTCCATGTCCAAGTGGTTTCGCAACCGGCCTGGTATGCCGTGATGGCCTTGCCCTATTTGATGGAGTATCCGCATGAATGTTCCGAGCAGACCTTCAATCGATATTATGCCAACGCGCTGGCGCGGCACATTGCGGGATCCGATCCGAAGATGCGCCGGATCTTTGATCAATGGAAAGCGGGCGGCGATACTCTCGACAGCCCGTTGATGAAAAATGCGGATTTGAAGGGGATCTTATTGGATGAGACGCCCTGGCTTCGTGAGGCCACGAATGAAGCAGAGGCGAGAAGACGGGTGGGTTTGCTGTTTGATGAAAACCACATGAACCAAGAGTTGGAAAAAGCGCTTCGCAAATTGAGCAAGATGCAACGCGGGGACGGCTTGTGGCCGTGGTTCCCGGGCGGGCGTGGAAGTGAGTATATTTCGCTTTATGTGACGACGGGATTCGGGCGTCTGCGGTCGCTCGGTGTCGAGACCGACATCACGCCGGCGATGAAGGCCCTGCCGGCACTGGATGCCGCCGTGACCAGGAGGTATGAGCGTTTGCGAAAGAGCGGGAACCTCGATCGGAATAATCTTAGTGCGTGGATAGCGCATTATCTTTACACGCGGACTTTTTTCCTGGGGGACAAGAAGTTAAGTCAGCGGGATAAGGTGGCCTTCGACTACTTTGTGGGTCAGGCCAGAAAGGATTGGGCAAGCTTATCCAGCCGGATGTCGCGGGCTCATGTGGCCCTGGCTCTGCATCGTTTGGGTGAGAAGGATGTTCCCAAATTGGTGACGCGCTCCTTTAAGGAAAACGCAAAAATCACCGAAGAGCAGGGGATGTTCTGGAAGGACAGCGAGGGAGAAGGGTGGTGGTGGTGGCAGGCACCTATCGAAACGCAGGCGATGATGATCGAGGCGTTTCGGGATGTAGATCAGGATGCCAAGGCGGTTGATGATTGCCAGGTTTGGTTGATCAAGCAGAAGCAGGTCGGTGATTGGAAGACGACGAAGGCGACGGCGGACGCAGTCTATTCCTTGTTGATGGGCGGCCGGAATCTCTTGGGGTCGGACGATCTCCTAAAAATCGCGCTCGGCGGAGAAGAAGTGAAGCCGGAGAGGGTCGAAGCGGGAACGGGATTTTATGAGAGCCGCTTTATTGAGGACGCCGTGAAGCCGGAGCTCGGAAAAATCGAGTTAATCAAGAGCGATGAGGGTGTGAGTTGGGCCAGCGTGCATTGGCAGTATCTCGAAGATATGGCGAAGGTGACGAAAGCCGAAGACCAGCAACTGAAGCTTGAAAAGAAATTATTTGTGCGGAAGAACACCGATAAAGGTCCGGTGCTGATGCCTCTGAACGGCGCCGTTAATGTCGGCGATGAGTTGGTGACGCGGGTGATTTTGAAAAACGACCGCGCGATGGAATTTTTGCATTTGAAGGACCTGCGAGGCAGCGGAACCGAGCCGACCAATGTGATGAGCGGGCATCGTTGGCAGGATGGCATTGGTTACTATGAAGTGACCCGTGACACTGCGAGCCACTTCTTCATCGACCGTCTGCCTCCGGGCACGCATGTTTTCGAAACAAGCGTGCGAGTGCAACATGCGGGGGAATACCAAACCGGGATCGCAGAAGTGCGATGCATGTATGCCCCGGAGTTCGCCTCCCATAGCGCGAGCGTGGGGATTCAGGCGGAGTGAGAAAAACTATTTCTTTTCAGTGATTTTGATATTGCGGAAAGAAATCGACATGTCGCGGTTGCCGTGGAGCTGGAGGCCGAGGGGTCCTTTGTCGATGGCGGTTTTAGATGTGTAGGTGATGCCCTCGACGCCGTTGAGCCAGGTTTTGTAGGTGCTTCCTTTGACTTCGATTTTGAGGGTGTTCCAGTCCTTGGGTTTGACGGCGGCGATCGCTTCTTTTCCTTCGACGGGATAGCCCTTGCCGGGAATGTAAGGCGAGGCGGTGAGGTCGCGCTTGAGTGAGCCGGAGATGCCGATTTGGATTTGGTCCTTGGCGCGTTTGAGCATGACGCCGGAATCAATGGTGCCTTCGCCGTTTTTAAACTCGAGGGTAAGGGTGAAGTCGGTGAACTCTTTAGTGGTCCAGAGGAGTGAGCCGGCTTTCTTGGGATCGGATTGGCAGTGGATGGTTCCATCCTTGACGGTCCAATGAGTGGCTTTGCTTTTTGAGTCGATGCGCCATTGATCGAGGTTCTTTCCGTTAAAGAGAGACTCTTCGGCCAGGCAAGAGATTGGGAGGAGAAGAGCGAGAGCTGGAAGAAGTGATTTGAGTTTCATGAATGAAGTTGAAGATTAGGGGTTGTAAAACGTGATGGGGAGAAGAAATGTATCAGGAGACTTTTGTTTGGGCTGCGGGAGCTGACTGCCTGCAACCCAGGGATGAGGTTAATGGCAGCTGGTTTTCTATGTTTTGGGGTCTTTGGTCTAAGCGTTGATCGTAGTTGGTGGGTCTAAGCGCTGAGTCGCATTTCTTCTCCATTTCAAATCAAGCTGTCGGGTTTTTGGTAGTGATCGATGGAATTGCTGCTCGACTTGATGGGGAGGGGGCGGGGATACTCCGGGCCATCTTATGACTATGAAATCGCTTGTCTTTGCCGCTCTCCTCCTTCCGCTCACTGCCGGGGAGGTTCCCCAATGGAAATCACTTTTTAATGGGAAGGACCTTTCCGAATGGGTTGATGTGAATACCTCGCCTGAAACCTGGACAGTGAAAGACGGGCTTCTGGTTTGTACCGGGAAGCCGATTGGAGTCATGCGCTCTAAGAAGCAGTATGAGAATTTCATTTTGCACATCGAATGGCGGCACATGAAGGCCGGTGGCAATTCCGGGGTCTTCGTCTGGAGTGAGGGATCGACGCCCAAGAATCGTCCGCTCCCCAAAGGGATGGAGGTGCAGATGCTGGAATTGGAGTGGCCTAAGATTCATGCGGGCAAGGACGGGAAGCCCAGGCATATCGGTTATGTTTCGGGTGAACTTTTTGGAGCAAATGGCCTGACCGCGACTCCGGCGAACCCGCGGGGAAATCGCAGTATGTCGTATGAGCTACGTTGCAAAGGGAAGGGCGAGTGGAACACCTACGATGTGGTTTGCGTTGATGGCACGGTGAAGTTGTCGATCAACGGAAAGTTTGTGAACAGCATTAGGAATTCGTCAGTTCGAAAAGGCTATCTCTGTTTGGAGGCCGAGGGTTCCCTGATTCACTTCCGCAACATCCAGATTATGGAATTACCACCAGGGATAATCACGCCGGAGCAGACCGCGCCGGTTGTTGGGAAATAGGAATTTTGATAGGGATTCGCCATGACTTTACAGAACGGACCGGAATCTTCACGGCGGAGGTTTCTTCAGGGGATTGGAGCCTCAGCGGCGCTGGGTTCTTCGGCGCTAGCGGCTGACGATACCCCTGTCGTCAGGATAGGCCGTATAAAACAGGTCATCGCGGCTTGGCCATTTTCAAAAGGAGCGGGGTGGAGCCAGACCGACCTAATCAGGCACTGTAAGGCGCTCGGCGTGGCCGGAGTAGAATTATTTTCTGCCGATGAGTTGAGCCAGTTGAAGGGAACGGGTTTGGTTTGTGGCGCGACCCGGACACATTCCTTTGTGCGTGGCATGAATAACAAGGGACATCATCCCGAGGTGTTTGCGGCGCTCGAAAAAGCGATCGTGGCGACTGGTGCATTGGGCTTTCCCAATGTCATGACTTTCACTGGAATGCTGGATACCTCGAAAGAAGAGAATGGGAGCGTGGTGAGCCGCGACGAGGGATTTAAGAACTGCGTCGAGGGCTTTAAGAAAATGGCCAAGATTGCTGAGAAGAACAAAGTCTCGATGGTGATCGAGCCACTGAATTCAAAAGTCGCCGAACCAATGATGGGGCACCCGGGATACCACGGTGATCATATCGACTACTGTGTCGAGATCGTGAAGGCGGTGTCGTCGCCGGGATTGAAAGTTCTCTTCGATGCCTACCACGTGCAGATCATGGATGGAGACCTGGTTCGCCGGATCGAGCAGCACGCCGAGTTCATCGGCCACGTGCAGATCGCAGGTAATCCGGGTCGCGGCGAGATTGGGGATGACCAGGAAATCAACTACGCGGGAGTGATGAAGGCCTTGCTCAAGGTGGGCTACACCGGTTACGTGGGGCACGAGTGGATTCCCAAGCGCGATGCGCTCAAAGGACTGGAAGAGGCGATTTCAATTTGCGACGTATAGTTTTTAGAACGATGAGAAAAATATCACAAATGGTTATGGGAGCTTTGGCCCTTGTTTCCGGGGCGGCTGTGGCTTCCCCGGTGGATGGGTCACGGCCTAATATCGTGTTTATCCTGGCCGACGATGTGGGCTGGAATGAATTTGGTTTTAATGGATTAGATCCAAAGTTGACCCCGCATATTAACAAGCTACGCGAGGATGGTGTGAGTCTGGATAATTTCTATGTCCATGCGGTCTGTGCCCCGACCCGCGCGGCCTTTCTTACCGGGCGCTACGCCTTCCGGACCTGGAGTGACTGGCGTTCGGAGGATTTTGGCAAGCCGAGTTATCTTGCGAAGTTGGGCATGAAATTGGTCAAGAATAAGGAGGGTGAAGAGACCCGCCGGATTCATGGCTTGAGCACCAAAGAACGCACTGTTGCCGAGTTGCTGAAAGACGCGGGCTACTTTACCTCGATTGCCGGAAAGTGGCATTGCGGTGAGTGGTTGCCCGGTCAGCTTCCGATGGGGCAGGGCTTCATGCATCAGTATGGGCACTACGGCTGGGGTATCGATTACAACAACAAGTGCATCCTTCATAATGCTCCCGCGCGTTTTGTGGTTTACGATTGGCACCGCAATCAGAAGCCGGTTTACGAGCCAGGATACGCCACTGACTTGATCGCCAGCGAGGCCGTCAATGTGATTGCCAATCACCGCATGACTCAAAGCGGTAAGAAAGAGCAGCAGCCTTTGTTTATGTATGTTGCCTTCAATGCGATCCACGGGCCACTGGAAGAAATTCCGCGTTACGTTGAAGAGCATGGTAAGCGTTACGCCGCTCTTAAGTGTCTCGATGATGCGGTGGGTCGTATTGTGGGTGCGGTGGACGAAAGTGGCTATAAGGAAAATACGCTCGTGATTTTTGCCAACGATAACGGTGGTCTCCGCGAGGAAATGAATGCGCCGTATCGGGGTACCAAGAATACAAACTACGAAGGGGGCGTGCGCGTTCCCTGCTTGATGCGTTGGCCGGAAAAGATCAAGCCCGGCAGTACTAACAGCGGTATGATGCACGTGACGGATTTCTACAATACCTTCGCCACTTTGGCGGGAGGTTCGCTTAAGCAGGAGCGTAAACTCGACGGCATGAATATGACGGATGTCATTTTTGG
>JAAEZT010000021.1:53201-68219 GCA_018222765.1 bacterium
CTCATGAGCCCGGCCCTGCCTTGGGTTTATGGTCAGGAGGAAAACGAGAACGTTGCGCAGTGGATCAAGGACGAGGTTTCAAAAATCCGGGCAACCCAACCCCAGACCTGGGCCCCCGGCACAACACCATGGCCCCAGGCGCCGAAGGACGGGAAAATTATCTACACCGGCGACGGAAGATAGAAATTAATTTTACTTCACGCAGCCTCCTTCCAAGGGGCTGCGTGAGCTTTTATCTTTAATCTTCGACCTCGGGAATCGGATCGTTCTTTCCCACTTTCTTGCCTTCCCAGACCACCTCCTTGGTTTTCGGGTCGTAGGTGATGATGCGGGCTCTTGACTTCGGGACCGGAGGGAGGTTGTCGTTGGGGAGGAATTCCGCGAGAGCGTCGGCTTTCGCCCGGTGTGCTTTGGCGATTGGCTTCTTGGCGAGGAGATTATGCCATTCGTTGGGGTCGTTGGGATGATGGTAGAGTTCCTCTGAGCCATCGGCGTAGCGGATGTAGCGCCAATCTTTTGTGCGAATGCCGTGGTTGTGTGCGCCATGGGTGGTGATGGCGGGCTGGGTTCGTGGGGTGGCGGGCTTATCAAGTTGGGGAATTAAGGAGAGTCCCTGCAGGTGATGCTTTGGTGAATCGATCTTCAGGAGGTCGCAGAGAGTGGGGTAGATGTCGAGGAGCTCGGCGGGTTCCTGAACAACTTGGTTGGGCTTCAGTCCGGGGCCGGCGAAGATGAGGGGGACTCTGGTCCCGTCGTCCCAGAGGGTGTTCTTTCCGGTGATTTGTTTTTCGCCGATGTGCCACCCGTGGTCGGACCAAAGGACGATGATGGTGTTTTTATCGAGGCCGGTTTCCTTGAGCTTGGCCATGATGCGGCCAACTTGGTGGTCTACGAAGGTCGTGCAGGCGAGGTAGGAGCGGGTGAGGTTTTCCCATTCCTTGGCTTCTTGAAGAAACTTCAGACGGGGCTCGGGAAGTTTCCAGTGGATATACCAGGAGAAGCGAGGGGTGTCGTCGCGGTCGGTGGGATGAATGGCTGGGAGCTTCAGAGTCTCGAGCGGGTGTTGGTCAAACCACTTCTGGGTGGCGAAGCAGGGAACGTGCGGGAGAAAAAATCCGGCCGCGCAGAAGAACGGCTTGTCGTCTTTTTTGGCTGCCTGCTTATCCAGAAAATCAACGGCCCAGGTGGCGATCTTGTGGTCACCTTTGTCTTCGTCTTTGTGAGGAAAGACCCCCCAGTCGACGAGCTTGTGAGGTGAAGGGGTATTTTTGACGAGGCGTTCTTTGGGGAAGGGGGCGCCGGTGGCTCCGGGCCCTGTTTCATGCCATTCGAGGTGTTTGCCTTTTGTTTGTTTACCATATCCTCCGTGGAATATTTTCCCGGCCATTGCGGTGTGATAACCGTTGTTGGCGAGGTGTTGTGCGAGGGTGGTGTGGTCTTGATATTCGGGAACCTGACGGAAGAAGGGTGCAAGTCCGTAGATGCCGGTGGAGTCGGGACGAAGACCGAGCATGAGGGAGCAGCGGGATGGGTTGCAAAGCGGAGACTGGCAGTGGGCGTTGTTGAAGAGGGTTCCGCTCTTGGCGAGCGCATCGATATGGGGAGTTTTTGAATTCGGGTGGCCGTTTAGGCAGCCAATCCAGTCGTTTTGGTCATCAATGGCAATAAAGAGGACGTTGGGTTTTTTGGCTCCTTGAAGGAGCGAGACGGAAAGGATGAAAAGAAGAAACTTTCGAAGCATGGCTGTGAGAAGTTGACAGAATGAGTATCGAGATAAAGGGAGAAGATTGATTTTTGGTTGGGCTTTTTTGAAGGATTCCTATTCAAATTACTTCGCCATTTACTTGAGATAGAGAACGCGGCTGGCGACTTCGGCTTTCTTGTTGTTGACCCAGGAGGCGGTGAGTTTTGAAGCATCGAACTTGTATCCGGGTTTGCTGTCTTGCAGAACGACGACGGTATTCAGGATCAGATTGGCTAGGATGTGGTCCTCGGTGGCGTTGAGGACTTCGGTGAGAACAGGGCGGGGATCTTGCTGTCCGGTCAGGCCGAGAAACTCTACAGCGCGGGTTCGCACGAGTGGCTCGGCATCGTCTGCGGCCAGCTTTTTGGCCAGTTCGTAAAAGGGAGCGGCCTGCTTTCCAAAGGTGCTGCACACGATGAGTCCCCAGTAGCGTTCCCATGGATTTTTTGAATCGAGGGCTGTGGCAATTCCCTCTTCGGCCTCTTCGAAACTTTTTAGGCTGAGGTCGGCGGTTTCGATGAGTTTGGCGATCTCTGATTTGTGTTTCTGACCAAAGGCAACAGGGTTGTCGGTAGCTGTTTTGAGAAAGACCGGCTCAGGATAGAAGCTAAGGTCGGGCATGCCTTTGATCCTCTTTTGAAGGAGATCGCGGAGCTCAAGGAGCGTTTTTTGATGAGCCGGATCACTGGCGAGGTTCTTCACTTCGTCGGGATCGGATGAGAGGTCGTAGAGCGTTTCGGCTGGCCGGGCTCTGAAAAACTGTTCTTGGGCTGCGTTGAGTTTTCCGGAGAGATAGAGTTTGCGCCACTGCGCGAAGGGCGTCTGCTTGTAGCGGTATTCGTTGTAGAGCCCGTCAAAGTTGAATGGTTGATAATTGCGGGAGTAGCGGAACTTCCCTTTTCGCAATGTACGAACGAGGTCGTATTTCTCGTCGAAGCGATCGGCGTATCCAAAAGATTGGTCGCGCTTGTTGAGTTCTTCAAGTGTGACCCCTTTGCCCAGGAAGGGTTTGCCATCGATGGCGGCAGGAATCTCGATTCCGGCGAGATTGAGCACAGTGGCGGAGAGATCAACAAATTCGACGAAGCCATCGACGCGGGTTCTCGCGGGCGTGGGTGCAAGGTGCTGCCAGTTTTTGGGAACGGAGACGACCATGGGCACGCGCAGGCCGCTTTCGTTGGCGTAGCCTTTGCTACCGGGCATCACGCCGCCGTGATCGCCGTAGTAGAAGATGAAGGTGTCATCGAGGAGCCCATCTATTTCGAGTTTTTTGAGGAATGCTCCAATCTGTGCATCAACTGCCATGTGGTTGTCGAGATAGTGGGCGTAGGAGCGCCGAAAGACGGGCGTGTCTGGATGGTAGGCGGCGAGTTTAACTTTGGCGGGATCGGTCTTGAGTTGGAACTTCAACGGATCGCCGAAGGTTTTGCCCTCATGAGTCGTGCCGAAGTTTTGCACGTGGAAGAATGGCTGCCCGGGCTTTCGGTTCTTGTAGCTAGCCTTTCGGGATGAGGCATCCCAGACGTCTTTCTTATCGGCAGGATGGAAGTTGTAGTCTTCTTTGGAATTATTTGTGGTGTGATAGCCGTTTTTACGAAGATACCAGGGGAACATCTTGAGTCCCTCGGGCATGGCAACGGTGGCTTGTTTGCGATGGTACTGCGCGCCGAGACGGGGGGCGTAGCAACCGGAAATGATGGTGCTGCGGGCGACAGAACAAACGGGAGCGCAGGAAAAGGCGTTGTTGAATGTAATGCCGACTCTGGCCAGGCGTTCGATATAGGGCATGGGTGCGCCGCCTTCGTTGTAGAGGCGAAGCCACTTGGCGGAATTGTCCTCGGAAACGATCCAGACAATGTTGGGTTTGTCTTGTTTTGCTTCGGCCGCGAATGAGACGAGGCAGGCGAGGAGAAGGAGGAATTTGGTGATCTTCATAGGTCGTGGGAAAAGCTGACCTATGATACCTCGTCTCGAGAAGGATTATTTCCCCTCAATGTCGTCGAGGCTGGGAGATCGGTTGGAGGGACGAGATAGCTATACTGCTTTGACCTCCGAGCACCCTTATCTTCTCAGTTTGGTCGCCTTGGGCTCCTTCAGACTTCCCAGTCGTTGACAAGGTCGTCAAAATTCAGAAGCTCCTCGCACATGAGAACGCTTGCGATTGGAGATATTCACGGATGTTTGGACGTGTTGAAATTGATTTGGAAGACGATTGATCCGCAGCCCGAGGATCAGATTATCTTCATGGGTGATTACGTTGACCGCGGTCCTGATTCAAAGGGCGTGATTGATTATCTCATTGGGTTGGAGAAGAAATTTAACATCGTCTTTCTCACCGGGAATCATGAGGAAAAATTCTTCCTCTCGCACATCGACAAGACAGACCTTGCGCATTGGCTGGACGTCTGGGGTGGCGGAGCAACGCTCGATTCCTACGGCGGTTCAACCGATGATGTACCACAATCGCATTGGGATTTCCTGAAGCGCAACAAGCCCTACTTTGAAACCGACACGCACATCTTTGTGCATGCCAATCTCGAACCGAATACCCCGGTGGATGAGCAGTTGCCCTTCACCATCATTCACAAGAAATTTGGCACGCCCGAACCGCATTGTTCCGGCAAGGTGATGATCTGTGGGCACACCGCCCAGAAGGGGCACGTCCCACTTAATCTCGGCCACGCCGTCTGTATCGACACCGACCCCGGCCGCGGTGGTTGGCTGACTTGCATGCACGTCGAAACCGGCAAGATCTGGCAAGCCAACCTCGATGGAGAGGTGCGAGAAGGCCAGACGCCGTAGAGGACGATGGAGAGTGGGTGAAATGCTCTTGGGTGCTTCCAATCCGCTTCCCCAAAACCACGCCTTAACGGCCGCTCTCCAGGCTTGCTAGGAGAGAATCCCCTTGATCACCTTCGCCTTTTCCACACCGGTGAGTTTCATGTCGAGGCCCTGGAAGGGGTAGCTGAAGCGGTCGTGGTGGAGGCCGAGTTGGTGGAGCATGGTGGCGTGGAGGTCGCGGACGTGGGCGACATCCTTGACGGCATTGTAGCCGAGTTCGTCGGTTTCGCCGTAGCTGGTGCCGCCTTTGACGCCACCTCCGGCCATCCACATTGAGAAGCCTTTGATGTGGTGATCGCGTCCCGCTCCGCCTTTGCCCTGGAACATTGGGGTGCGTCCGAATTCGCCGCCCCAGATGACGAGGGTGTCTTCGAGCATGCCGCGTTCCTTGAGGTCGGTGAGGAGAGCCCAGGTGGGACGGTCGGTGAGCCCGCAGCAGATGCCCATATACTTTTCGAGCCCACCGTGGTGATCCCATCCGCGGTGATAGAGTTGGATAAAGCGCACCCCGCGTTCGGCGAGACGACGGGCGAGGAGGCAGTTTGAGGCGTAGGATCCGTCGCCGGGTTTTGCTCCGTAGAGGTCGAGAACGCGTTGGGGTTCTTTGGAAATATCCATGAGTCCCGGGACAGAGGTCTGCATGCGGAACGCCATTTCATAGGCCGCGATTCGGGTGTCGATTTCGGGATTCACGACGAGCTTGTTGCGTTTGCGGTCGAGCTTGTTGATCGCTTCGACGAGGGCCGATTGTTGGGCCGGGCTAATACCTTTGGGATTGCTGACGTAGTGAACGGGATCTCCGGCAGAGTTAAATTCGACTCCTTGATGGCGGCTGGGGAGAAAGCCTGCCGACCATTGGCGGGAAGCGATGGGTTGGGGATTGCGTCCGCCGACGCTGGTGAGGACGACGAAGCCGGGGAGGTCCTTGGTTTCCGAGCCGAGGCCGTAGGTGATCCAGGAACCCATCGAGGGCCGACCGCTGATTGCGGTGCCCGTGTTCATGAAGGTGTGCGCCGGGTCGTGGTTGATTTGCTCGGTGACCATGGAGCGGACGATGGCAATATCGTCGGCGAGTTTGGCGGTGTGTGGAAGGAAGTCGCTGATGACCTGTCCGCTTTGGCCATACTTGTTGAACTTGGTGAGGTGACCCTGGACTTTGAGCTTTTGTCCCTGAAGCTGCGCGATGGGTTGTCCTTCGGTGAAGGAAGTCGGCATGGCCTTGCCGTTGAGCTTATCGAGCTGGGGTTTGTAGTCGAAGGTCTCAAGGTGTGATGGTCCACCGGACATGCAGAGGAAGATGACTCGTTTGGCCTTGGCCGCGAAGTGCGGGAGACTGTTGAGTGGAGCGGCTGTGGCTTGATCGCTGAGCAAGCTGGCGAGAGCGGCGGAGCCAAGGCTGAGTCCGGTTTGTCCCAGGAAAGTGCGTCGTGTTTGATCGATCATCTTAGTTGCGCGTGATGGTTTCGTTGAGATTGAGAAGAGCGCGAGCGACGGCGGTCCAGGAGGCGAGCTCGGTGGCATCAACGTCATTCGGCCTCGGTGCTTGCCCGACATCGAGGACGGTCTCTGCGAATTTGGGATTCTTTTGGGAATCCTCGTAAGTTGCTTTCAAAAGTCCGGTCATGACGGCGCGTTCTTCCGCGTCGGGCAGACGCGAGAGAACGAGTTGATACGCGAAGTCGAGCCGTGAATCGGTGGCGGCATCGCCTTCCTTCATAATGCGATAAGCCAGCGCGCGGGCAGCTTCGATAAAAGTGGGGTCATTGAGTAAAACAAGCGCAGCCGTTGGGGTGTTGGAACGTGGTCGTTCGGCGGTGCATTCTTCCCGGCTCGGGGCGTCCATGGCTTTGAGCATGGGATGGAGGAACTGGCGTTGCCAGTGGACATAAACCCCACGACGCCATTGTTTGGGGTCGGTGTGGTGTTTGTATTTCCGGGTGGGGAAGTTGAGGTGGCGATAATAGCCGGTCGGCTGGTAGGGCTTGGCGCTGGAGCCGCCTTGGTCGTCGACGAGGAGTTGGCTTAGGGCGAGGGCGTTGTCGCGGATCACTTCGGCGGGGAGGCGGTAACGTGATTGTCGGGCGAGGAGCTGGTTGTAGGGATCGCGCTCCATGAGTTCGGGCGGGCAGAGTGAGGACTGGCGGTAGGCCCGGCTTGTGACGAGGAGACGGACGAGGGCTTTGACGTCCCACCCACTTTCGTAAAAGGCAACCGCTAGGTTGTCGAGAAGCGGTCCATTGGAAGGAGGCTCGCCTTGGCCGCCGAAGTCGGAAAGTGAACGGGAAATTCCCGAGCCGAAGTAGAGATACCAAAAGCGATTGGCGAAGACACGCGCGGTTAATCCTCCGCTGCCGTTCTTGGGATCGGTGAGCCAGTTGGCGAGATCGAGACGGGTGGCGTGTTTTGCCGTGGAGACCTTGCCGAGGAATTCGGGCACGGCGGCGGTGACAACGGGACCGCTGTCGTCCTGCCAATTGCCACGGGGAAGGATTCGCATTTCCCGGTGAGGCTTGGCGGAGGTGATCATGGTCCAGCGGCCACCTTTTTCGATGGCATTCTTTTCAGTGAGGAGCTTGACCCATTTGTCTTTTTTGGAGGAGGAGACGATTTGCTCGAATGACTTTTCGAGCTGAGCGAGCTTTTTGTCGTCGGCGGGCTTGCGCTTTTTGTTTGCTTTGAGTTTGGCGATCTCAGCGTCTTTTTTAAGAGTGTTTAGGACTTCTTCGCCGCCGATAAGAGCGCCCATTTCTTTCTCGATGTGAGCGAGTTTTGTTTCCTCTTCGTCAGAGTAGAATTTCATTTCGGGCGGACGGCTGGTGGGGAGGGAATTGCCATTAAAGCCGGTGTCGTGCAGGTCGGAAAAGAATGCGGCCATGGCGTAATGGTCTTTGATCGTATAGGGGTCGTATTTGTGGTCGTGGCATTGCGCGCAACCGACTGTAGCGCCCATCCAGACCGCCGAGACATTGCGCACACGGTCGGCGGCGTAAATGGCATCGTATTCTTTTTTCTGCAGTCCTCCTTCGTGGGTGGTTTGCAGGAGACGGTTGTAACCCGAGGCAACTTTTTGCCACTTGCCGGGATTTTTCAAGAGGTCGCCGGCGAGTTGTTCGCGCGTGAATTGGTCGAAGGGAAGGTTTTTATTGAAGGCGCGAATGACGTAATCGCGGTAGGGCGAGATGTTGTGATCCTGATCGCCGTGATAGCCCACGGTGTCGGCGTAGCGGACAAGGTCGAGCCAATACATTGCCATGCGTTCGCCGAAGTGCGGCGAGGCGAGGAGTTCATCGACGACTTTTTCAAGACTCTGCTTTCCGCTAACGAAGGCGTCGACATCTTCAGGTGTGGGAGGCAGTCCGGTGAGGTCGAAATAGAGACGTCGAATCAGGGTGACGGGATCGGCGTCGGGCGAGGGCTTGAGACCTTCTGTGCCGAGTTTATGAAAGACGAATCTGTCGATCCAGTTTTCAGGCCAGTCTGTTTGGTCGATTTTGGGGACGGGATTTTTGACGGGCGGGGTGTAGGCCCAGGGTGCCGAATATTTTGCGCCTTCGGCAATCCAGCGAGTGAGAAGTTTGATTTCCTCGGGCTTGAGTGACTTGTGGGATTTCTCCGGCGGCATTGGATCATCCTTGTCGTTGATGCGAAGGATGAATTCGCTGTCCTCCGGCTTCCCGGGCACGATCGCGGAATAGCCTCCGAGGTCGGCGAAAGCTCCATCCTCACCATCAGGAATATCGAGACGAAGATCGGCTTCGCGTTCATGCGAATCCGGGCCGTGGCAAAAGAAGCACTTGTCCGAGAGAATGGGACGAATGTCGGTATTGAAATCAATGTGCTTCTCGGCCCAGGAGATTTGGACGAGGGCGAGGAAAAGGAAGGATTTCTTCAGCATCGGAGAGGCCATCTTAGAGAAGATGAGCGGCCACCTCACCCCAAAATTTCAGATAAATTAGGGAATTACGGGCTTTCCTTTTTGAGTCATGAATCCTTTCTTTGGTTTCCCGTAATGAAGTATCCAGTTCTCTCTTTTCTCGCGGCGTTGACTCTTTCGGCTGGAGCCGAGAACAAGCAGCCCAACATTGTCTTTTTCTTTACTGATGATCAGACGGTCAGCACGATCGGGTGTTACGGTAACAAGACCGTAAAGACTCCGAACATTGACGGACTGGCGAAGCGAGGAGTGCGTTTTGAGCAGGCTTTTGTGAGCCATCCCATCTGCTGGGCCAGCCGGGCCTCGATTCTTTCCGGTCTGTCGGCGCGGAGCTATCGCGCTCCCGGGAATGAAGAGCAGGTAAGAGGGGAAGTGATGGAGAAGCTCTACACCGATCTTCTTCGCGAGCAGAATTATCGCACCGGGCATATTGGCAAGTGGCACACCAAGGCTCCGAGGGGCTGGAGGAAGGAGGATCACTTTGATGTCTGTGAAGTCATCGGGCGGAATCCCTTTTACAAGAAAATGCCCGACGGGACTTTACGGCATGAGACGGAATTGATCGTCGATAAAGGAATTGATTTTTTGAAATCCCAGCCCAAGGGAAAACCCTTCGCGCTCAATATGTGGTTCAATGCTTGTCATGCCGAAGATGGTGATCGTCGTCCAGGGATCGGGCACTTTGCCTGGCCCCGTGCGGTGGACGGGATGTACGATGACGCTTACATCGAGCAGCCCCGCCTCAACAAGCCGGAGATCTTTGACGGGCTTCCGGATTTTTTACAAACGAGTATCACGCGGGAGCGCTATTTCTGGCGTTGGAATACTCCCAAGAAATACGAAACCAACATGCGGGCCTATTACCGAATGGTGAGTGGCATCGACGGCGCGATCGGTCGTTTTCTTAAGGCGCTCGAAGAAGCTGGATTGGCCGACAACACCATCGTGGTTTACTCCGCGGATAATGGTTATCACATGGCCAATCGGGGCTTGTCCGGGAAGTGGTCGCACTTTGAGGAGTCGATTCAGGTGCCGCTGATTATTGCTGACCCTCGGGTTAAGCCGGCCCAACGAGGCAGGGTGAGCAAGTCGATGGCGCTCAATCTCGACTTGCCCGCGACCTTTCTCGACTGGGCTGGAATTGAAGTGCCTAAGCGCTACGATGGCCGGAGCTTGAAGCCTTTGGTGAACGGTGGGGATTCATCTGACTGGCGGAGTGATACCTTCCACGAACACTTCGCGGTGCGGCATCGCATTCCGGCCTACGAGGGAGTGCGCAATGCCAACTACAAGTATGTTCGCTATGTCGATCACGATCATGAATTCCTTCATGACTTGAAGAAGGATCCTGACGAGTTGATCAATCTGGCCAAGGATCCCAGGCATGCCGTGGTTCTCGTTGAGATGCGCAAGCGGACCGATGAATTAGTGGCGCAACAAGGTGGTCCGCTCGCCCCGCCGAAGCAGCCGTTTACGGCGTCTACCGTACCTCATCCCGAAGCTTCGGCGGCGGTTACGGTGAGACCTGGACCGGATGGTTTTGCGCGAATCTTTAACGGTAAAAACCTCAACGGCTGGACCGGCGACCGGAAGTATTGGTCGGTGAAAGACGGTGCGCTGACGGGAGTTTCCGATGGCTCGCTGAAGATGAATCGATTTATCACCTGGAACGCCACCACAATTCGAAACTTCGAATTACAAGTGAAGGTTAAGGTTAGTGGACGCGGTAATAGCGGGATTCAGTATCGCGGGAAGATGCTTCCTAAAGTGGATCTCGACATCGTGTCAGGCTACCAATGCGATATTATGCCTAAGCCGGTCCACCAGAATGGCATGCTTTACGAAGAGCGCGGTCGTCGGATTCTGGCGCATACCGGTGAGAAAGTGATCGTAGATCCCGATGGCCAATCCTGGGTGGTTGGAACGATGCCGGTGAGGGCCTTCCCGGCCGATGAGTGGCTCGACTACCGCGTGGTGGTGAAGGGGAATCATCACAAGCATTGGATCAACGGCCACAAAACCGCGGATCTCGTCGACCTTGATCCAAAGGGACGTGCGCTTGAAGGCGTATTGGGGTTCCAGGTGCATGTGGGACCTGCAATGAAGATTCAATTTAAAGACATCCGCATCAAACACTTTGCCGACGATCTTCCGCTTCGTACCATTGAAGATAGTCCGATTCCAGAGGAAGCCTACGGAGTGCGCCCGCAGGGCCAGCCGAAGAAAGGCTGGAAAGCACCGGTTCGCGGGAAGAGGTAGAGATCTCGAAGGAGGTGATATTTTTTGTGATTGTCGTTGCGAGGATCTTCGAGGCTCTCAAAGAAGGTGACATCCCTTGATAGAGAGCGCCGGCCTTAATAGGCCCCATCTGCTGGCCTTTCCCTAGCTTGATCTCCCTGGGGAATCGCGTAAAAAAGAGGCTGTTGTCTTCACGGGAAAACGTGTAATTTATCTCCGATGAAATCTGAAATTGATCGCCGTCGCTTCTTGCTTAGAGCGGCCGGGGCCACGCTGGCCTTGCCTGGGCTTTCCTCGCTAATGGCGAAAACTGCCGACTCGCTGGCCACGGTGCAGACCACGCAGGGCGCGGGGATCGGTGCGAAGCGCTTTGTGGCGGTAGGAAACCTCCTCGGATTTCAGCAAAAAAGTTTTTTCCCGGAGACCACGGGCAAGGGATACGAATCTACCACCTTGCTCAAGCCGCTGGAAGCGATGCGTGAAAACATGACAGTTTATCGCGGGCTCGATCATGGATTGAAAGGGGGACACTTTGCGGTGCACACTTTCCTCTCCGGAGTTCTCCATCACGAGGCGAAGAATCGTCAGGATGGCAATGTCACCATTGATCAATTTCTCGCCGAAAAGGTGGGCAACCAAACGCGCTTCCCTTCATTGACGGTTGGTTCTGAAGGTGGAATTCACGGCGGGTGCCAGCTTTCGTGGACTCGCTCGGGGGTGCGTGTGCCGCCGATCACAAATCCGGAAGAACTCTTCGATCGACTCTTCGCGACCGATTCACCGGAACGTCGGGCGCAGCGCGGAAAAGAGAACCAGTTGCAGAAGTCGATTCTCGATACCGTGAACGATGAAGCCAAGGGCTTGTCAAAAAAGGTAAACAAGGAAGACCGCGAGAAGCTGGATGAGTATTTCACTTCGATTCGTGACGTGGAAAAGCAACTCGAGTTGCGCCGTCGTTGGGCGGACCAGCCGAAGCCGAACGCCCCATTTGACAAGCCGGCTAATGCTAACACGGTGAACGACCTTGCGATGCTCTATGAGCTGATCGCGCTGGCACTGCAGACGGACTCGACGAGAATTGCCACTTTGGAAATTGGCGGCTGTTTCTTGCCGCAACATCTTGGGATCGACAAGTCGTATCACGGGCTTTCCCACCACGGAAACAAGGAGGATGCGGTGAAGCATCTCATTGCTCTTGAGACTTATCAGATTGAACACTTTGCAAAATTTCTAAATCGCCTCTCCGGCGTGCAGGATGGTGAGCAGACTTTGCTCGATTCAACTTCGGTCTTGTTCGGTAGTGGAATTGGCAGTGGAAATTCACACACCAATTCGGACTTGCCTATCGTGCTCGCAGGAGGCGGGTATCGCCATGGCGAGTTGAAGAAAGTAGAGACTAAAGGCATCAAGAAAGTGCCGCTCTGTAACCTCTATCTCGACATCGCACAGCGCATGGGCGTGGAAGCTGAATCCTTCGGAACCAGCACGGGAACCTATTCCTAGGGTCGCTTCTCTTGGAAAGTTTTTAGAGATGGGAATAAAACGAATTTTCCTCGTGATGGCCACCGCCTGTGGATTGGTGGGAGCGAAGGAGAAGACCTCCAGGGAAGTCATCGTCGATTTTCTGGAATACCATTGCTACGATTGTCACGATGATGCGTCGAGGAAGGGCGAGCGGGAATTTGAGAGCTTCAAGCTTCCGCTGGAGAGCGTGCAGGATTTGATCACGGCGCAAGAGATCATCGATCAAGTGACGCTCAAGGAAATGCCTCCGAAGAAAAAGGAGCAGCCTGAAGATGAGGAGCGCCTGGCTGTTATTCGCGCGCTGTGGGAAGAGATATCTGCTGCGCGAGATCGTTTTGAGAGTAATGGCGGGCGAACCGTGATGCGTCGTCTATCGAACCGCGAGTATGAGAACACGCTTGAGGTTTTATTTGGTCGGAGAGTTGATACACTGGGCCTGACCTTGGATTTCCCAAAGGAGCAAACCAGCCGGCATATCGATACAATTGGCGAGAGTTTGGTGACCTCGGGGTTCTTGGTGGATCAGTATTTCCAGTCGGCCCAGAGATTGGTGGAGCATCGTCTCGGCAAGCCCGAGATGGAGCAGAAGAAGTGGCACTTCACGAAAAACTTCAAGCAATACGAGGAGCTCTCAAATTCCCATCGGGCAGTCTTCAACTACGAGTTCCTCTGTCTCTATGAACAGCCCAATACCGATACCCGCCAAGGCGGCTACGGGCACATCGAAGACTTCAAGGTGGGCGTGCCGGTTTCGGGATTTTATGAACTGGAGGTCAAGGCGCAGGCCTTGCATCGGGACACGCATTACGATCCCAAGATCTTCGGGATCGATTTTTCCGAGCCCTTCATACTTGGCGTGGTGCCGGGCGATGCCACCAAGGGGCACATTCACTACCCGCAGAGGATCGAGCCTCTCCTAGCCAAGGCCGTCGTGCCGGATGAGAAACCGGAGTGGATTAAGTTCAGGGTTTGGTTGGAGGTGGGGCAGACGCCTCGTTTCATTTTTCCGAATGGTCCCTACGAGTCGCGGGCATCCGTGATTGCGATTAACAAACGCTATAAGGACGAGTTCAAAAACCCCAAAGATGGTGTCAGTCGGACCACTCTCTTGCGGGAGGGGAAGCTTCCGCATATTCGAATTTCCGAGATCAAAGTGGAAGGTCCGCTCCCTGAAAAAGGCGGCAGCGCAGAAGAACGTACGGTCTTTGGTAAGGAGGGGTTTCAGGAAGGTAAGGCCCTGGAGCAACTTGATCGCTTTGCCGAACGGGCCTTTCGTCGCCCTATTAATGAGTCGGACCGAAAGCGCGTGCATGGCTTTTACAAAAAGCGAATGGGGGAAGGCGCGAGGCCTCGTCAGGCCGCGTTGGATTCGTTGAAGTTGATTCTCTGTTCGCCTTCGTTTTTCTACCTCAGTGAAATTACGCCGGAGGATGACCCTTCTCTGAAGCCCTACGATCTGGCGGCACGCTTGTCCTATGCCCTTTGGGCTATGCCGCCGGATGAGATCTTACGGCTTTGGGCTATGCCGCCGGATGAGATCTTACGGAAAGTGGCCGCTTCCGGTCGGCTGAATGAACCTTCGGTCTTGCGAGAGCAGATTGATCGCCTGTTGAAAGATCCGCGTTCCGAAGGCTTCGTGAACAGCTTTCTCGATGGCTGGTTGAATCTCCGTGACCTGGGCAACATGCCGCCGCCACGTCGTTCGGCCCGGAGGTATTATTCCGAAGATCTTCCAAGTTCGATGAAGGCCGAGGTGCGCATGTTTTTCAGTCACATCTTGCATGGAAATGCTCCCGTGTCGGAATTGCTCGATGCCGACTACACTTTCGTCGATAAGTATCTCGCGAAGCACTACAAGCTGCCCGATGCCGAGCGGCTCCGCTTGAAGGATGGTTTCCAAAAAGTTGAACTTAAAGGAAAGCGTCAACGCGGAGGTATCTTGGGAATGGCCGCAGTCCATACCGTGAGTTCGAATGGCGTGGAGACCTCGCCGGTCACGCGAGGGGTGTTTGTTTCGGAAAATATTCTGGGGGTCATTCCTCCGCCTCCGCCGGATGAAGTGCCGGCCATCGAGCCGGATGTGCGCGGGGCAAAAACGCGTCGTGAAATACTCGCCAAGCATAGCAACTCAAAAACCTGCGCGGAGTGTCATCGCAAGATTGACCCGCTGGGATTTGGCATGGAAAGCTTCGATCCGATTGGCCGTTGGCGGGATAAGTATCCGCAAGTGAACAAGAAGACCAAGGCCTTGAAGGTCGACTCCAGTGGCGAGATGCCTTCGGGTGAGAAGTATGCCGGCTTTGAAGAGTTGCGGAAGATCCTCGTCGAGACGCGTTCCGAAATGTTTACGCGTCATTTGATTTCCACTGTGCTGACGCATGCCACCGGTCGGCACATGGAAGCCGTTGATCAATACGAGATCCAGGACATTCAGGATCGGGTCAAGAAAGAGGGCGGTGGCTTACGGACTCTTGTAATCGAGTGTCTCGTTAGCGACATCTTTCGATCCCGTTAATCGTGTTGCGATGAAGTAGATTAGCAGGGCGAAGAGGATGCCGGGCGCGCCTTCGTAGAGCTGTTTGTTCCATCCGAGCTGGCGCCAGCCGATGGCCACCACGAAGCCGACGAGCATCATGAGCAGGGCGAGATTTTCGGAGGGGCGTTTTCCGAGGGCGTGAATGATGACGAGTGGCCCGAGAGTGCAGGCCAGAGCGGACCAAGCGAGGATGACGAGAGA
>JAAEZT010000058.1 GCA_018222765.1 bacterium
CAAGGCGGACTGGGAATCTACGCTCTCGTGCCATGAAAACCGTGCTAAAATTTCCCGGTTCCAGTATAATCTGGCATGGTTCAGGGGCTCTTCCTGCCGAAATCCCCACAACCGCCAAACCAAACCACCATCTCAGCCCCTCTTTCCCCCGCAACCCCCTTTCTTCCCCATGTATTCCGTCCAAATTCGTTCTTCACGGATTTTCCTCCAAAAGAAAATTCGTAGCAGCCATCGTTTTGATCTCGTGAAACTCCTAACCTGTCTCATCGCACTAGCCTTTTCCGCCGTTGCACCCGCTCAACAGCCCAACTTTGTGGTAATCTTTGTCGATGATCTCGGCTATGGCGACTTGGGTTGTTACGGCTCCACCACCATCAAGACACCGCGCATCGATGGCATGGCGAAGGAGGGCATGCGCTTCACCCACTTCTATGCGCAGACGGTTTGTGGTCCCTCGCGGGCGGCATTGATGACTGGCTCCTACCCCTTGCGTTTGGCCACGCTCAACAATCGCGTCGAGACTCACCCACGTCTGCACAGTAAGGAAATCACTATGGCCGAAGTGCTGAAGGAGGCCGGCTACGCCACGGGTGCCTTCGGCAAGTGGGACTTGGCAGGGCACACGCAGACCAAATACACCAAGGAGCTGTTGCCGACTTATCAGGGCTTCGACTATTTCTTCGGCACGCCCTCGAGCAACGACAGCCTCATCCACTTGCTGCGCAATGATGAGATGATCGAGGAGAACGCCCCGATGGCAACCATCACTCGTCGTCTGACCGACGAGGCGATTGGCTTCATTCAGCGCAACCGGGAGAAACCCTTCCTCGTTTATCTGGCGCATCCCATGCCGCATGTCCGGCTGGAGGCATCGGAGCAATTTCTCGGCAAGTCCAAGGCGGGCATCTATGGCGACGTGGTGGAGGAGATCGACTGGAACGTTGGCCGCATCCTCGATGAGCTGAAAAAGCTTAGGTTGGACGAAGACACCTACGTGATCTTTCTCAGCGACAACGGCCCTTGGTACTTGGGCCGCAGTAAAGCGCACCATCGCATCATCGGCCCCGATGCCGTGAAGCACGGCGGAACGGCCGCGCCTCTGCGTGGAGACAAGACCACCATCTGGGAGGGTGGTGTCCGCGTGCCCTGCATTGTCTGTGCCCCTGGAAGAGTTCCCGCCGACAAGACCAGCGATGCCTTTTCCAGCACGATGGATCTGATGCCGACTTTGGCCAAGCTGGGCGGCGGCAAAGTACCTGCTGACCGCATCATCGATGGCCATGACCTCAGCGAGGTATGGGCTGGGGTGGAGGGTGTCATTAGTCTGCGCACCACCTTCTACTACTATCAGCAGACGCGCTTACAGGCAGTCAGGTCCGGCAAATGGAAACTGCATCTGCCAGGGCACCGCCTGTGGCCGCAGTATGCCAAGGAGGAGGACATGGGTCCGATTGCGAAACCCATGCTCTACGACCTCGAAGCGGAAATCGATGAGCGGACCAATCTCGCCGAAGCCAATCCGGAAGTGGTGAAAGAGCTTATGGCACTCGCCGAGAAAGCACGCAACGATGTCGGTGACCACGATCGCATGGGCAAGGGCGCACGCTTCTTCGACAAAGGCCCCAAGAGACCGGACATCAAACGACCCAAATAATGAATCCGCTCTATATGATTCCACTCTGTGCAGCGTGTGCCTCTGTTGTCTTTGCCGAGCAGGAGGTCAATCTCGAGGCCTTCACGTCCAAGGGGCAGATGATGTTTTCCGACACTTCCCGTGGATTTTCCAAGGCCAAGGACCCCGCGGTAGTCCGCTTCAATGACACCCATTTCATGTATTACACCGTAACCCCCTTTCACTCCAATGAACTCCACCCAATTCCGCTCTTCACGAACTTTCCACCAAAGGCAAATTCCCAGCAGTATGAGAGTCGGCTTGCTGACTGGCACTCTCATTTTATCAATCCCACTGACGCTAGCGCGGACCTTTTTCGTCGTGCTGCCCTTTACTCCACTTGTTCCGAAATCTCATGCAACCTAAAATACAGCCCTTCAACCTCTGGACGGGGGAGGGTAACTAGCTCGCGGTCGCCAGTTGCAGTGAAGTCATGGAAGGAGGACCAAAGCTGTAAATCAGCGCTCGACTGGATTTGATAAGCGGCTCCTTGAGCAAGCCCTCGAGCGTTGAAAAGAAGGTAATCCGGGGAAGATAGAAGTTGCAAAAGCAGGACCTCGGATGGCTGATCAGAGCGAACCCGCACCGTGAGACCATTCCACAGAGCGCCGTCTCCTCCAAAGGAGGGAGCGTGAATTTCGTTGACTACCGCGATCGCAGAAACACCAAAACTGTTACCGATTACCGCAATAGGGGCACTTCCGCTAAACACGATGAACCGAAAATTAGTTGCACCGTGAAAGACTTCGGAGCCAAAATAAGTGACGTTTTCAGGAATGGTGATGCTGAGAAGATTGCTGCAGCCCTTAAAGGCGGTGCTCTCGACGCTAACGACGCTCTCCGGGATCACGACGTTGGTGAGATGAATTGAGCCAAAGAATGCACCGGGCATAATCGTAGTTACGCCTGATGGAATCGTTACAGTGGAGCGTCCTTGGGCAAATCCAATGGCCTTACGGCCCCCATCTTGTAGCAAAACTCCATTGATACTTTGGTAAATTTGATTGGCCTCTTGGACCGTTAAATTCGTGAGACTCACGCAGCCGAGAATCGCATTCGGTGCGGCGATGACCTCTGCACTCGCGGGAATTTCCAGGCTTTCAAGATTCCGGCAATCTCTGAAAGCTCCAGACCCGATATCGGTCACCCCTTCTGGGATCACGATTCTCGTCAAGGCCGCGCAGTCCCGAAAAGCATTTTGTGCGATAGCCGTGACGGGCTTGAGAAACATCTCATCCGGAATCACCAGCTCTCCGGCAATGCCTTCCCAATAATCGGTGATGGTAACTGAAGAGGGATACTCTAGGTATTGATAATAGATGCTTTGCTCATTCCCTGGCTCAACCGGCAGACCATTCCAAATCGCGCCGTATCCGCCAAAGGAGTCTTGATGATCTTCGCTGACAACGATCCTCGTTGGCAGCGCTATTCCGGCGGTTCCTGCGGTAATGACCGGGGCAGGCCCGCTGAAATAAAGGCCTCGCAAGCTGGAGCAACCCTCAAACACCTCTGAGCCAAGAGAAAAGGACTGGTTAGAAAACTCAACCCCTAAGAGATCAGAGCAATTCTGAAAGGCCCGATCGTCGATGTTTGTCACATTTTCGGGAACAAATATCCTCACTAGGTTACGACAGTTACGAAAGGCATTAGGTCCGATTTCAGACAAACTGTGGGGGAGATTGAGTTCTTCAAGGCCGCAAAGATTAAAGGCGCTATTGCCGATTGCTAGGACACTTTCAGGGATGACAACATCTTTTAAATTTGTGCATCCGTTGAAAGCGGACCCACCAATTCCGGTCACGCCTACTGGTATCGAAAGACTTTCTAAGGCAGTGCATTGGTAAAAAAGTTGAGGAGGTAGCACAGTAAGATTCTTTGAGAGAGTGACGGTGCTTAGATTTGGACACAACGAAAACACACCGTTCCCAAGGCTGGTGACGCTGTCGGGGATGACCGCCCCGGTGAGACTACTACATTCCCGAAAGGCCCCGAATTCAATTTGGGTCACGCTCTCTGGAATCAAGATTTTGGTGAGAGCACCACAATTTTGAAAGGTATACGCTCCGATTTTCGTGACGGGCTTCCCAAACATTGTTGCTGGAATGGTAAGAACTCCCTGAGAGTCTTCAGGATAGTCGGTAATGGTAATCGCTGAGCCATCGACGACATAAGAAAAGAGAATTTCTTCAACGCTCAGACCATTCCATTGGACTCCATATCCTCCAAACGACTGCACATGTGAAGGTTCCACATAAGCATTTGCTCGGACTCCACTAAATGGATCAGCTCCGGTCGAAGGTGCCGCACCTTCAAAATAGATATTGATGAGGTTGTCACATCCCGCAAAGGCATTTTCACCAATTGAAACGACACTACCAGGAAAGTTGAAACTGGTCAGGCCGGGACAGGCAAGGAAGGCGCCGTCAGCGATTTCGGTTAAGGTATCCGGAAGAACAATTTGAGTGAGATTAGTCACCCCCTCAAATGCCAAAATACCGATCTTGGTCACCGGAGCACCTTTGATTTGACTGGGAATGATTAACGCGCCCTGGGCCCCGTGGGCACAATCGGTAATCGTGATCGCGTTACCGATGATCTCGTATTCAAGGTCAGCGACAGAGGCGGAAAACAAGGTGGCAGATCCGCATAAAAAAAGAACTAGAAAACGAACATGTAAAAAGTGGATTAGAGTGTTCATATTGTGTGATTTCCTCTCTATAAGTGACCTTTTGCGGGCTTCTGTCAGGAGAATTCCCCATTTTAAAGGAGTTCTTTCCCCTTTTTCAAGCGACTGATAGTCCCCCACCGTCAGGGGGAATCTTGGTGTGGCGTTGATCCCCTTAAACCCTACGTGCTGGAATATCACTGCCACAAATCATGACACCCCCCTTTCTCCCCCATTAACTCCATCCCATTACGATCTTCACGGCCTTTCCTCCAAAAGCAAATGCCTGGCAGACAAAAAAACCGCCGTCCCCCAAAATGGAGGCGGCGATTTCTGCTATTCCTGAAAGCGTGGCAGGCGAAACCCGCCCTACCTGATCATCGAAGCATAAGCGTGATCGAGAGCACCGCGAAGCATCCAGGATTTTGTGGTCTTGCAGTGCACCTTCCCGGCACGGGAGGCAATCGCAGTCATCCGTTGACGCGCCTGCTCATCAAGGTGGCTGTCACCGACAAGATTCTGCACACAGTCCATGTAGATCTCGGCACACTTGGCATGATCGCCCTTGTTGAAAATTGGGACACCTTTCTCGATCGCCATTTCAATCCTCTCAGTCGGGGAAATCGAGGCCCGTGACGAAGGCCCAGCAGGCGGCAACAAAACCGCGTCGATGACATGGATCACCCCATTGTCAGCTGCGATGTCCGTCTTGACAATCTTCACACCATTCACATTAAGAACTCCATTCTTGATCCCAAAGTTCAATCCCCCATCGTTTAAGGCCTTCGCGGAAGCTGCATTCAAAGCATCACCGGCCGAGACTTTTCCCGAAACAACGTGAAAGGTCAGAATGTCCTTCAACTTGTTTTTGTTTCCGGGCTCCAAGAGAGACTCAACGGTTCCTTTCGGGAGAGCCTGAAAGGCGGCGTCCGTTGGAGCAAAGACCGTAAAAGGCCCCTTGCCCGAGAGCGCGCCTCCCAGTCCGGCGGCATCCACGGCAGCGAGAAGAGTGTTAAACTGACCCGCTTTCTTTGCCACGTTCACGATGTCGTTCTTGGGCTCTGGTGGGAGAAGAACCGAATCAATGACGTGGATTACTCCGTTGGAGGCTTTGATGTCAGCGGTGATGAGGCTGGCATTATTCACGCTCACTTTCCCGTTCGCGAAGCCGATACGAACATGGTCGCCTTGCAGGGTGGCAGCGGATTTGGCGGAGAGAGCCGCCGACAAATCAACCTTGCCCGCAAGGACGTGGAATTTCAGAATAGCTTGCAGCTTACTCTTGTTCTCGGGTTTCAAAAGACTCTCGACCGTTCCCTTCGGAAGCTTGGCAAAAGCTTCGTCCGTTGGAGCAAAGACCGTAAAGGGCCCTTTACCCTGAAGAGGCGCCACCAGATCCGCCGCCCCCAGCGCAGCGGCCAAGGTCTTAAACGACCCTGCCGCAACCGCAGTCTCGACAATGTTTTTCTGTGAATTACAGCGCTCGCCAAAAACCTGGGTGGTCATGGCCAATGCCCCGATGAGGATACTTTTCGTCATTGTTTTCATTTTTTCTCTCAAGTTGGTAGTTTTCCAAATTTCAAAACCCATTCCGGGTTTGCTTGGTTCTTCGCTAACCTTCCAAACTTGGATTCAAAAAAATCGAAAAGCCGCAAAAATCGCTCCTCTGCCGAATTTTGCTCTTTCCTTGATCGCTCTTCACGGCCTTTCCGCCAAAAGCAAATTCCTAGCAGTTCAACCCGACGCGCGCTTGGCCAGCCTCGCAGCGACATAGGCCGCGAGAATTCCAGCCAGAAAACCAAACAGGTGCCCTTCCCAGGAGATACCGGGTCGGCTTGGCAAAACTCCCCATACGAGGCCCCCGTAGGCGACGCCGACCCCGAGCGAGACCAGGATTGCGCCAAACCGGCGCTCGAAGAACCCCGAGAGTAAGAGGAAACCCAAGTATCCAAAGATCACGCCGCTCGCACCGATATGCACGGAGCCCGTAGCACCAAAAGTCCAGACTCCGAGACCGCCAAGAAGCATTGCCATCACGGTCACCAGGGCAAAATGCCAACGCTCTCTGAACATCGTGAGCCACCCCAAGATGAGGAAGGGAACGCTATTTCCAATGAGATGATCAAACCCACCGTGCAGGAATGGGGAAGCCAGGATGCCCCATAAGCCCCTCTCGGTACGAGGGCGAATCCCATACTGATCAAGCCCCCAGAATGGGAGCACGACGTCGATGATCTCGACTACCCAGAATACAGAAAGGCTACCCACCAAGATGAGAAAGGGCACCTTGACGTCCTCAACCAGAGATCCTTCATTGGACTTCGCCATACGATTAGCAAAGCCTGATGTGCTGGCGCCTGCAAGTGCGCAGCTTGTCTCTGCTGGTAATCACCGCTAGAGCGATACCCATGCGCCCTCTCACAGAAACAGAAATCGAGCCACTGATTCAATCACTGCCGCGTTGGCGGAGAGAAGACAAAATGATCCTGCGAGACTTCTGCGCGGAGACTGTCACAGAGGCGGCCGCCATGCTCCCGAGACTCCCGCCAAAAGCAAATTCCTAGCAGCCACTCTGATGCGGTGCTGGCCTTCCCTTCCGTTCCGCAGTGTGGTATGACCCTCGGGATAATGAGAACGCCTCGCATACTCGCCGCCATCTCCTTCTCCTCAATGATGCTGGTTTACAGCTCCAGCTCGGCCCAGAGCCTCACTCCCGCGGAGAAGACACAGGTCAGTCAGATGATCGAAGAGCTACATCAAAAGTTGCACGGCAGCTCTGCCACCAATAACTCACGCGCTGTCAGCACTTTGCAGGCCATTCTCAAAAGCCCCAAGGCCACCTCTCAGTATTACATGGCCTGCGTCAAGGAACTGCAGTTCGACGCCGTGGGGAAACGCGAGTCCGAATGGCGAGAGTGGCGGGAGCGTAACGAGGATCGGGTCAAGAGCACCGAGCACGTGGCTGCCCTGCAATATCAAGCGAAGTTTCTCCTCCTCACGCTTGCGGTTGCTCGAGAGGAGGATGAAGCGGCCGGTGTGAAGAAAGTGATGCCACTGCTGATCGACTACTACGATGATCTAACCAGAGACTTCGACAAGCTCGAGGGTCACCGGCAAATCCTCGTCACACCAGCTCTCGAGTCGGTGTTCGCGGATCGGCTCAAACTGGCCCTGACCATGCCGTCGCTGGAGAAGTGGATAGACGCACCGCTGCCGGTCAGCGCAGTCTACGATGAGGTGATTCTCCCACACTTTCGTAAAGAAAAGAACCATTCCGCGCTCCAGGCTGCGTGGAACAAGCGCATCGTCCATGAGAGCAAAACTCTTAAGGTTGCAGGTCGCGGGGAGACTCTCGGCCTCCCGGTCGAGCTTCCTGCAGGGATTCCAGAAAATATTGCCCGTCGCTTTGGACTTGATGGCCGGGACAATAAGAGGGAGCAGCAGCGCGAGGATGTCCGTCAGAAGAAGATTTCAGAAGAAGACTTCAGGAAGGACCGCCTCCCAGTTTTACATTGGGGCAAGAATCGAGACGCCCTGCTCCACGGATCGAACGCGGCGGCGTCTCTCCGGGATCTCGGGCGTATTATCCGCGAAAACCTTGCCCATTCGGAAGCGCCAAATTGGCTGAAAGAACTGAAGAGCCTTGCGGCTGAAGGTTCGAACCCGGAGTCAGACAGCCCGACAGCAAGCAAGCCGTAAGGGACCCACGCTTAGTCGGGGCGACAAGGATGTGGAGACCGAATTGAAAGCCCGAAAGTGCCAGGGTGGCGGTCGGCAAAAGAATAATCCTAAAAAGAAATAGAATGAAACGAATCGTCACAGCCCTTGCCTGCTGGTTGGCGCTGCCTTTGTTGGCGGCGAAGCAGCCGAACATTTTGTTCATCTACACGGACGACCAGTCCACGCGCACGGTTAGTAGCTATGATGAGGCGTTTGATTTTGTGAAGACGCCGAACATCGATGCGCTGGCTGCTGCGGGTGTGCGGTTTGAGAGGGCATACATTGGTTCGTGGTGTATGCCTTCGCGCGCGACGATGTTGACCGGCCATCACCAGCACGGCATCGAGTCCATGCGGATGGAGGGCAAGTATCCGGGCAGCGCGTATGATGCGGACAAGTGCCCGTTTTGGCCGTCTATCTTTCGCGAGCACGGCTATGTGACCGCGCAGATCGGCAAGTGGCATACTGGTGTGGATGGCGGATTCGGGCGCGATTGGGATTACCAGATCATATGGAACCGCCCCAAGTATGTGGAGAATTCGCCGAATTATTATTACGATCAGCTCACCGAGTTTAACGGCGGCAAACCCCAGATGGTGAAGGGATACACCACCGACAATTACACCGACTGGGCGATTGAATTCATTAACGGGAAAGGGCGCGCGGATAAGCAGAAGCCCTGGTATCTCTGGCTCTGCTACGGCGCCGTGCACGGACCATTTACGCCGGCTGACCGTCACAAGGGCGATTACAAGAACGCCAAGCCGCCAATGCCCAAGGACGTGTATCCGCCGCGCCCGGGCAAGCCGAAGTACGTGCAGAGGATGGAGCATTGGGAACCGAAGAACGGCGTGCCGGTAGAGCGCAAGGTGCGTGAGCTGGGGCCGGTGGGTATGAGAGATATCCCCGGTCGACCGCTGCGTGACTGGATCCAGCAATACCACGAAGGCGTGCGCGCGATTGACGAGGGTGTGGGCCGAGTGCTGCAGGCGCTGAAGGATTCCGGCCAGGACGAGGACACGTTGATTGTTTTCACCTCGGATCAAGGCTTCGCGTGGGGTCAGCATGGGTTCAAGTCCAAGGTAGGCCCGTATCATGCCTCGGTGGCCGCGCCCTTGATCATTCGCGTGCCGGTGGCCAAGGCAAAGGCGACGGCCGGTCGCGTGGTTTCGGAACCAGTAAGCGGCGTGGATCTGCCGCCGACCTTTTTTGCGCAGGCCGGCTTGAAGCTGCCGTGGAGCATGCATGGGGAAGATTTGAGCCCGCTGCTGGAGAGTCCCAAGGCCAAACGTCAGTCGCCGGCGATGCTGGTGCACACCGGCAAGTTGTATGGCTCAGCCACGGAGGTGATTCCGACTGCCGATGATCCGGCGCTGTATCATGGGCCCGGCGTACCGTGGTACGTGATGCTCGCCGAGGGCCGCTATAAATATGTGCGCAACTTGATCGAGGGCGAGATGGAGGAACTGTACGATCTCAATAAGGATCCCGAGGAGCTGAACAACCTCGCGCTCAAACCGCGACACGCTAAGCGGCTGGCAGGGTTGCGAGCCAAGGCGATCGAGGAACTGCGCCGCACGAAGGCACCCTTTGTTGAAACCATGCCTAAACCATCCACTTTAAAATAATCCCATAAAACTGATTCACGCACTGGCCCTCGCGTGGGGCTTCACGGCGGCGCCGCTATTGCTGCGGAGCGATGATGCAGGGTTCCAGCCGGCCTTTATGTAGAATAGTCCTCAGGGCGTTGCCCTAGGCTACTATGGATAAGCCCCTTTGGACTCGGAAATGAAGTCGATTGGTTAGACATACAGGACGCAATCCATGTGCACCAACCCCCTTTCACCCCCCTCCGCTCCGCCTCCAAATGCGCCTTAAAAAAT
>JAAEZT010000059.1 GCA_018222765.1 bacterium
GTTTCTCTCCGATAATTCGTCAGGCCACCAAGACGAGGACAGTGACTTCTCCGATTGGATTGAAATCCACAATCCGGATCCTTCACCGATCAATCTTGCCGGGTGGCACCTCACCGATGATCCCGCCCTTCCGAGCAAGTGGACGTTTCCCTCTCACATCCTCGCCCCCAACGATTATTTAATCGTTTTCGCTTCCGGGAAAAACCGCGCCATCAGCGGGTCGGAATTGCATACCAACTTCGCTCTCTCCCGCTTGGGTGGATATCTCGCGCTCCTCACGCCATCCGCAGCCATCGAAAGCTTCTTCGACTATCCCAAACAAGCCACCGACATTTCCTACGGAGCGAGCAAGGCCGGAAACGAACTCGTCCTCATCAATCAATCCTCCCCTGCGAAAGCCCGGGTCCCCGATCTGACCTACCACACTGCAATCGGAGACACCTGGCGCAATAATACTCCGACTTTCGATGAATCCAGTTGGCAAAGCGGTTCTCTCGGAGTCGGCTTTGAACGGAGCAACGGATTTCAAAACGAGTTCGGCATCGATGTTGAATCGGCCTGGGCTGTAAATTCCAGCGTCTACATTCGCGTCCCCATCCCGGGCACTCTCGACCCTACGACCATCCAGTCCCTCACCCTGCGAATGAAATACGACGACGGCTTCGCAGCCTTCATCAATGGCACCTACGCAACAGGCGCCAATGACCCGGCTCTGCTTACATGGAATTCCGACTCCGATGGCGACGTCAGCGACGCCGACGCCTTGCAGTTCCAGAACTTTGATCTTAGCGCTCGCATCCCCGACCTCGTCGCCACCGGAAACATCCTCGCCATTCACGGTATGAACCGCTTTTCCAACAGCTCGGATCTCCTCATCCGCCCGGAATTGATCGCGTCCGTCTCCAGTGCCGTTCCGCCAGTCATCGGCTATTTCGAGACACCGACCCCGGATGCCGAAAATTCTTCGAGTAATTTCGAAGCGCTGTTGGACGACACCAATTTCGAATTCGGCCGAGGATACTACACGACATCTTTCAGCGAAACCATCACCTCAACCGACCCCGGAGCCACTATCATCTACACCACCGACGGCTCCATTCCTTCGCCCGGCAATGGCACCCAGATCCCCGCACCAGATACCAACTCTTCAGCCCAGGCTACAGTGCTCATTTCCACAACCACCATCCTCCGAGCCATCGCAGTTCGGAGCAATTCGCTCCCCACCAATGTCGACACGCAAACTTATCTCTTTCACCAGGATGTCCTGACCCAGGACGGTGCGGGACTTCCCACAGCTCCCAACAGCACGTCCATCTGGGACTACGACATGGACCCCAACGTCGTCAACGATCCCCGTTATCCCGCTATCGATGACGATCTTAGATCTCTCCCGACTCTCTCCATCTCCCTCCCCGCCGAAGACATGTGGGGCACCAACGGGATCTACGCAAACCCAAGAGAATCCGGATCGGCCTGGGAGCGCGCCTGCTCCGTGGAATATTTTCTCACCGACGGCACTCCGGCATTCCAACAGAACGCTGGCATTCGCATCCAAGGCGCCGGTTCCCGCTTCCGTGACCTTGGCAAAAAAAGTCTCCGTATCGCTTTTCGAAATGAATACGGGAAGTCGAAACTCAACTACAATCTCTTCGGGAGCAAAGGGGCGAGTGAACTCGATAACATCGTCCTCCGGGGAGCCTACTTTGATTCCTGGACCGTTCACACCTCCGGCTCCGGCACGGAAGCAATCGGACGGAGAAACGCGCTCCTTCTCCGCGACGAATTCGGACGCCAAAGCCATCAAGCCATGGGAGCCTATCCTGCGGTGCAGGGCAACTGGGCCAATGTATATTTCAACGGAATCTACTGGGGAATTTACAACCTCCACGAGCGAATCGATCAACACTTCGCGGAAGACCGCTTTGGCGGCGATGACTCGGAATACGATGTCCTCAAACAACGCCCTCGGGGACAATCCAACGGATCAGCGCCCGAAGTGGTAAATGGAGATCTCACTGCCTGGAATGCTCTTCTCTCCACCCTCAATGGAAACATTGCCAGTCAATCTGTCTACGATTCTGTTCGTCAGCAACTCGACGTCGATTCCTTCGCCGAATACCTCATTCTTAATTTCTGGGGAGCCAACGTCGATTGGCCTCACAACAATTGGTATGCCTTGCGCCACCGTCCTACCAACGGCCGCTTCACCTTCATCTCTTGGGACGTCGAAAATTTCATCTTCGCCACCAACGCCACCGGCCAACTCAACACCACCGTCAACAACTCACCCGGCGTCATTTGGAGTCGCCTTCGCTTGAACGAAGAATTCATGAGCTATTTCGCCGACCGCGTTCAGGAGCATTGCTTCAACAATGGAGCCCTGACTCCGGCTGAAAACATCGAGCGCTTCGAAGGCATCACTTCGGTCATCCGTCCCGCGATGAATGCAGAATCAGCACGCTGGGGTGACACCCGCGAGGAACCGCCCATGAATACCATCGATCGATTCGATCCTCTCGTAGCGCAAAAAGTGACCAGCTACTTCCCGGCTCGTACGAACATTTTCCTAAACCAACTTCGCAACGAAAACCTTTTCCCTGACACCGAGGCTCCGGTCTTTTCCCAGCACGGGGGACAAATCAGCATCGGAAGCAATGTCACCATCAACAATCCCAACGGAAGCGGAACAAGCTATTTCACCAGCGATGGCACCGACCCACGCCTCCAGGGTGGCAATATCAATCCAGCGGCCTCAATTGGCACATCAATCAGCATCAACTCCCCGCTGACTTTGCTTGCCCGGATTCGTTCTAACTCCGGCGAGTGGTCGGCGCTGTCCTCCGCTGACTTTCTCACCGGCTCCGATCCCGCTGCAGGGGATCTCGTGGTTAGCGAAATTCACTATCATCCCGCCGATGCCGGCCCCGACGAACTTCTCGCCGGGTTTCCAGATCAAGATGACTTCGAGTTCATCGAGCTCACCAACACCCGGGCGACTCCACTCGACCTGACAAATCTCCAGTTCACCACGGGGATTACTTTCGACTTTGCCTCCCTTGATCCATCCAAGCGTCTCCTCCCGGCGAATGGGCGAATCATTCTTGTCAGAAATTCAGCGGCCTTCAGCCATCGCTACAGCGGAGTCAATGCCCTAGGTGAATACTCCGGCTCACTTGCCAACAGCGGGGAGATCATCGCGCTCACGCTCAATGAGACACCCTATCTCACGCTTACATACAACGATAAATCCCCTTGGCCCGAATCATCCGACGGCTCCGGCTTTTCCCTCGTTCTGACAAATCCCGCCTCGGATTCACAAAATCCACTCAGCTGGCAATCGTCTCCAACTCTTGGTGGTTCTCCAACCACCACCGACCTCATCGACTTCGCAGGCAATGCCACCGGTGACAGCAATCTGGATGGCCTCAATAACCTTCTCCACTTCGCTTTCACCAACTCCGCGGAAAGCCCGACCCGCCCCTCCGTCACCCTCGGCACGACCCACCCAACCTTCACTTTCCAGCGCAACCTCTTCGCCAAGCTAGCATACGAAGTCGAATACTCCCTTAATTTAGTCACCTGGCTACCCCTCGACCAAAGTTCCCTGCTCAATATCAATCACGCCGGAAGTGGAACCGCAATTTACAGTTTTCAATCACCGGTCCCAACCGCCGGTCAGTCCGAGCAATTCTTCCGCCTTCGCATCACCAATCCATGAAAAACCCCGCCAAGCTCTCGAGCGACGAGGTTCTTTGGACCAGCGGAAACGGTTAAGGCTTTTCCACCCGGAAAAACAACTGATCGTCAACACGTCCAGTGACACTGATTTCAACCCGCCCCACACCGGTGGCGTTGGTCATCCCAGTGGTTCCATTGATCGGCGTCTCCGTAGTGGTAAATCCAGTGAGGTTCAGAGAACTGGTGATTGTGTGATCCCGACTGGACGCACCCAAAAAATCGATAAAGACCGTTGTCGCATCAACAAACCCAAATCCAGTCACTGCCAGTTCACCGGAAATTGCTCCGGTCGGAGCAACCGCCTCGTTATGAAGGCGGATATAGTCTACATCCCAATCTCCACTCAAATCACCCGCGAAGTCGCCTAAAAGAAATCCTCCTCCCGCATATATGGATGGTTCTGATCCTTCGACTCCACCTCCCGGTGAAGCGGTATTGCCGTAGACCAAGACCCCATCTCTCCATACCCAGAACCGCTGATCGGCTTCAACGTACGCAATTCGAAATACGGTCATGCCTCCCGTGTTATTTGCGGTCGGGGCAATCTCGTCGCCCAGACCGGTACTCACTTCATCTTCATTAATATTGAGGCGAAATGCCGTTTGATCAGGAGGATTAATGAACATCCCAAATCCACCCAAATCAAAGTCAGGAAAGGCGATCGTTCCCGCCTTCAACTGCAAGGCCACCTCCACGGTGAAGTCGCCCAGAAGAGACTCTCGAGAAATACTCGCCGTATAGTCCGTGCGAAACAAAGCCTCCGGAGGTGCTGCATTCTGATTCGAGGAAGCAATACCAGCAGCATAAGTCTGCGGTATCCACATTACCTGATCTACGCCAGTCGCTTGCGCCTGATTGATCCACCAATCAAAGGTGCTTCCTACCGCATCCAAATCCTGTCCGCTGGGGTTAACATCCATCTCGTACTGGAAATCAAAGGATGTTGAATCGAGAGAATTGGGGACGCCGAAGAAGGCCTGCGTCGTTCCAGATTCAGTCGTTTCCGAAAAAACAGAACCACCAGAGTTCTCGGCAAACGCTCGGTAAAAGTAAGTTGTATCCCCTTCCAGGCCAACCACGGTTACCGAAAACGCTCCTCCTTCGGTTCCTACAAAAAGAATTTCATCCCACGCTCCTGGATTAGTGCCACCATCGCTCGTTCCGTAGAAGATGGTAATCTCCGGTTCTTCATTCCCGGAATCAGTTACCTCGCCATTCATGGTGAGCGAACCTGCGCCATCTGAACTCCCCGGTAAGACTGACACTGCGGGAGTCGAGGGAGATAAGGTCGTGACGCTTTCTGTTGAATCAGCCCAGACTGTTCCAGCCGAGTTGGTTGCCTGAGCCCGATAGAAATAGCTGGCGTTGGGAGTCAATCCTACAATCGTCGCCGCAAACACTCCGGTCTGCGGACCACTCTCAATCATACTATCCCAGGAAAGCGGGTCTGTCCCCCCATCGGTGGCTCCGTAGTAGATTGTCACATTGGGAGGTTCATTTCCGGTATCCGTCACTTCTCCGTTGGCCGAAAACGAAACCGCTGTTAAATCAGTAGCTGCTGTCGTGACCACGATAGGCTCGGTTACTCCCCCCGGGTTTACCACAACTTCGAACGATTCAATGACCGTCGAGAAAGTTTGATTCGCGACATTCCCTCCGCCAGATCCTCCCCACTGCAAAAAACCAAACTGAATTGTTCCGGTAGCGGCCTGCAAATTGGGACCATTATTGTTGATCCTCGTTCCACCGAAGTCGGCTGAAATCGCATTCAACTTCCCCCAGATTCCAGTGGCTGTGTTCGTTCCATTTCCCAATTGGGATAGGTCAAACTGATTGGGATCTCCCGCCGGAAACGGATCGGAAAAATTTAACGCACCATTTCCACTCCAGGCATTTCCCGAATGATTCCAACGATAGTAATTCGTCACCCCACCATCAGTGACAGCAACAACCGGGGACCAGTTGGCAAATGCCGTTGCGTCAAAGTCCGCCGTCATGAGCAAGCCCTGAATTCCACCCGCCTCACTCGCAAGATCGTAGCTTTCATTGTAAATGAACAGGTGTCCAATGGTGTAATTGACTTCCGCCTCCCATTCCAAATCGAATTTGTTCCCCGCACTATCGACGGTGACGTTATTCACCACCACGTTCTCCCAATTGAAACTGTGACCAGACTGCACCGTGTCATCAAAGGCCACGGAACTCGTCGTCCAATTATCGACATCGGTCGTATCGAGCCCTCCAAAAACGGTCTCTCCATTCGAGCTTATTATCGACGCCGCAATGAGACCGGTTAGCTTTGTAATTTTCTTCATAATTCTTAGGACATCTACCCTGATTATCCAAGGGGCAGGCCGTCTTCCTCTCAAAATTTTTAGCCTGGTCTAATAAAGCGACCAGCTAGCGAAAGAGCCACGGGTAGCAAAACCCGGGTGGCGTTTTAAGATTATCGAAAGGAACTCTCTTGCCGGCGCCGGAGAAACCCAGCCAGCCCCTCTATTTCACCAACTCCCTGATGGAAAACTTGAGGAAATATAATTCAGTCACCCCCTCATAAAGAACCCCAACATGATCATCGCCAATCGGAGCCAAGCAGGAATACCCATTTCCTCCTCTCGAATCATACAGGGTATGTTGCTCCTCAGGCCAGGTCATCCCGTCGTCGTCGGAAACCTTGATCGTCATATTGAAGCGTCCCCGACGGCTATTTGGATTGGAGAAAATTAGCCGGTCGCCCATCCTTAGCAAACTCGCCATACAAACCGGTTCATCCAAAGCCTTGCGATCCGTGGCATGCAGCTCCCATGTCTTGCCCATATCCTTGCTCACTCCGATCGTGCGAGCCCCGCCGCGGTTATCCCGGCAGTTCAACATCAGAGAACCATCCTTCAGTTCCACCACTTGGGCCTCCGTGGTATTTGATTTGATACCGGTTCCCACCGTCCAGGTTTCCCCATGATTCTTGCTGTAGAGGATTGTAGAAAATGGTGTTCCTTTTTTTCTTCCATCAGGCCTTTTATCACCATCCTGATACTGGGCGGCAAAAACAATCGTGCCATTCTTCATCGTGATTCCTGCTCCGGGACCCTGTAGCAAGAAATGCCACTCGGGCTTCTTCACCTGCTTGGTGATATTAATCGGCTTGGACCAACTCACTCCGTCGTCATCACTGTATACCAACATCAGCTGCCCGGTTTCCTCAGGACTCATTCCCTGACCCGACCCAAGCCACGACCGGTTGCCGTGACTCCATGTTCCAATTACCCAAATTCTCCCGTTCCCTTTATCAACCAAGACCGCCGGATCTCCCACGCCATCGTAGCGCCACTTCGGATCATTACCCATGTCCATGATGTTTTTCATCTTCTCCCAGGTCTGACCCCCATCCGTACTCCGGCTCATTCCGACGTCAATATCTCCCGGCAAGTCACCACCTCCACGATAGCGAATATCATAGACTCCAATCAAAGTGCCTTTATTCGTCGTCGCTAATCCGGGAATACGAAACCCCCGTGATCCATCGTCACCGTGCAAGCGAAGGCCATACCCAATGCGTTGCTTCCCCTCCGGCGATGCCACCTCCGGTTTTTCGATCGTGCCATCGTCCAACTTAACCTCCAAGACCCTCGCATCAATATAAGCACCCAAGCTCGCATCATCATTTAGCTCCACCGAGACCCAGAAGTAATTCTCCCCCGGAAACAATGCCCCCTCCCCTTGGAAAACCCATTCCTTTCCTGAGCGTTTTCCTTCGCCGAAGACCTTCCCCTCCCGCGCATTCATCGATCCACCGGAGCTCAATAACCTCACAACCTTGACCGCTTTCGGATCAGTCGTCCCTTCCAGGTCAACTTTCACGGCAATCACTTTCTTAGGAGCACCCCGGCCTTTGGCGACGACCTGCAGTCCCAAAACGGGATTATCTTTTTTCCGAATCAGGGCAGGCACCACCGGCTGCATCGTGGTGATCTTCTCCACAACCATCGGCTGCACTTTCTCAACAAGAAGATCATCAATCATGAGTCCGCTCTTCTCAGGAGAAGTGGCCTCGAACCTCAAACCCTCCAAGCCCTTCTTCAGCGGAACTTCGACCAAAGTCAAAAAACCTCCCACCTTGATTTTCTTATCTCCATTGTAGGTTTCCGTCCACTTACCAGCGCGCTTTTCCTCGATGCGAAACTGAAAGGGCGACCGGCTCGTCCACCGCTCAGCCCAAAAGGACAGAACGACATCCTCAGCAGCCTTCTTATAAAGATGCAATTCCACCCGGTGATCCCCACCACCCAAAATCCGTAACGACTTCTTCCCGCCTTTGGAGTGCGCATCGTGAATTTCCACATGACCTTTCGCTGCAGTCCACTGCCCAAACTCACTACTGAGCGAGGTGAAACCGCCGGCCTGATGGCTTTCAAAATTCTCCGCCCCTGAGAGCAAGACACCGCAAAAAAACAAAGATCCAATCAATCGCTTCATGTGGGAAACAGTGACGAGAATCCGTTGAGAATCCTTACACATTATCTGGTTTTATTCTCCAACCAATCGCCCTCAAAGAACTTCAACCGACACGTGATAAAAACCTTGGTCAGCCATCACAGCCGGATCTTCCAGTGTCAAGGTTCCCCCATTCCCAAGATGAGGTCCGTCAACCAATATCCAGGCATCGGACTGCCCTAGGTCGCTCGATTCATACAATCGATAGCTTCGCTGCTCCGAGGAGCTTTCAACTTCAACACGAATCTTCCCCCCCACTTCCTCAATGCAGCAAATCGAAAAGAATGACTGTTCATCCGTCGGATCGGTAGTAGCCGTAAATTCTTCGAGATTGCTCCGGCCATCTCCATCCTCATCATCTCCAGGTAAAGCCGAGGTGGGGCTATCAAAATACTCCAACTCATAGGTATCCGACATCCCATCACCATCAAGATCCGCTCCCACCGGCAGATACCCGCCGCTTTGATCGTAACTTACCGAGGCAATTTCCACATGGTAATTGTCTCCGAACCCACCACCGGTCCGGTCTCCCAACACAACCCGGCTATCCGGACCTCCTCCGTCATAGCTGATCCCACCCACCGGAGTCAGCCTCACGTCATCGCGCCAGACGTGATACCTCGACGCGGTGCTATCGTGAACAATGCGCCACTTGTGGAATTGTCCATCCAAGTTGTTATGGGCGACATCGAAAGCGTTGGATTCGTTATCACGAGTTCCATCCCCCATCACTTCCACGATGATTCGACTCACATCCGTTCCCAACCAAACAGCAAACCCCGCCGGATTGGCGAGGAACTTCATCTCAATCTCAAAAGTCCAATCTCCGTCGTTTCCGGTATTCCAGGTCGTTGTGCCACCGTCATCGCTCGCTGCAATTCCCTCCAGCCATTCACCGGCACCATTGATGTGATTTCTTACCAGCGAGGAGCCATTCAAAGAATCGGTCGTCGCGGCAGCTGTCACTTCAGACCATCCGTTGAGATAGCTCGATCCATTGAAAATTTCATTCCCCAAAAAACACACATCGAGATTCTTCCGCGCTTCCACCGGAAAGATTGCCTCCTTGGGAATCAATCCCAAACCTTCCGCGATTCTCCTCCCCACAAAGGCTTCCCCTTCCAGGTTAGGATGCACCTTGTCGTGCGTCATCGTTACCGGATCAAATCCTGCCGAAGCATCGATCACCCAAACCGGAGAGGTGGGCACCGCGGCATTTTTCACATCCGCCAACGGCTGCAGCAACGCATTGAAGGCATCCACCTTCGTTTGCAGGGATGCCCCCTGATCGGTGTGCAGCAGGTAATTTAAAAAAATGCTCCCGTTCCCATTTACCACTCTCAATTGATCAATGAGCGTCGCAACATCGGCACGTAACTGCGTGGCACTTCCTCCATCTGCCAAGTCGTTGATACCGATCATGATGACCACGGTATCCGGCACATAGATCGTCCCGGTATTCCCTGTTCCCGATGCTCTCAGGTCAGGGTAATCCACCAAATTCCCCGCTGTATTCAAATTATACTGTGTCGCCTGCCCGGTCCAATTTAAGACCGTGCCTTCTCCCCGATTCCCACTCCGCCGGTTGGACGGCAAGGGCACCCGGGCGTTCTCCCAAAAAGCCCG
>JAAEZT010000022.1 GCA_018222765.1 bacterium
CGTTAATGTCTCCCCGGCGACCACCACGATCTACACCATCACCGCCACCACCCCAAGTGGCACCGCAAACGAAACCGTCACGATCTATGTAGACGAGCCAGCCAGCTTCCGCCTCAACGAATTCGTTGCCCAAAATGCCGGACCTTTGGCCGATGAAGACGGAGACGAAACCGATTGGATTGAAATCAAAAATACTGGAAACACTCCGAACGATCTCGCTGGATTCTACCTTACCGACGATCCCACCAACCTCACCAAATGGCAGTTTCCCTCCACTGCGCTGAATGATGACGAGCTATTGCTAGTCTTCGCCTCCGACAAAGATCGCGCGGTCTCCGGCTCCGAATTACACACCAATTTCAAACTCTCCTCCGGCGGCGAATACCTTGCGCTCGTAGAGCCCGACGGCGTGACCATTCACGATGAATTCGGACCGACCTATCCTCCGCAGTATGTGGGTAATTCCTTCGGCCGCCTCTCCGATGGCAGCTCGGGATACTTCGCCGAGCCCACTCCGGACGCGGAAAATGGCAGCACGACCTTCAGTGGATTCGTCGAAGAAGAAGTGCTCGCCGACATGCCTCGTGGATTCTACGACGCTTCATTCTCAGTCGGGCTCAGCACCACTGATCCCACCCTGTCCATCCGTTACACCACGGATGGCTCCCCCCCCACCAACACAAGCGGAACGCTTTACAGCGCGCCGATTTCGATCACCACCACGACCATCCTGCGAGCCGCGGCCTTTCGGCCCGGAGAGACGCCGCGGAAAATTACGACGATCACTTACCTCTTCCTCGACGACGTCATCAACCAACCCGCCTCCCCAACAGGATATCCTTCCGTCTGGCAACCCGGCATCAGCGCGGACTACGCCATGACTTCCAGCGTCGCTCCGGACCAGGACATCGTCGACGCTCTCATGGCTCTCCCCACGGTTTCCGTGGCGATGCCCATCGATGATCTTTTCAACAACAACACCGACCCTGCCATCGGTGGTATTTATGCAAACTCCACCATCGCCCGTGGCTTCGCCTGGGAACGCGCTTGTTCTGCGGAATTCTTCGGCTTCCCCCACGGCCAGGAATTACAAGTCGACTGCGGAATGCGCGTCTTCGGCAATGCCAGCCGCTGGACTTCGCGTCCTAAACACAACCTGCGCCTCGTCTTTCGCTCCGCCTACGGCCCGTCGGAGCTCGAGTTCCCCGTCTTTGGAAATGATGCCTGGCCGGATAAGGTCAACAGCTACCTCTTACGCGGACAAAATGGCGACTCGTGGTTTCACCCGACCTCAGGCCAACGCAACGAGGCGCTTTACATGCGCGATCAACTCGCCCGCAGCTTACAACTTGCGATGAATCGACCCGCCAATTTTCAGGAGCACGTTCACCTCTACCTCAACGGAATCTATTGGGGCCTCTTCCACACTCTGGACCGCAATGAAGACAACTCGATGGCGCAGCGCTTCGGCGGTGCGGATGAAGATTGGGACGTTATCAAATCGTCTCGCACCAATGGCATGGAAGCCATCGACGGCGACATCGTGGCTTGGAATTCCATGCTCACCCAAGCCGAGGCCGGGCTCGCCGGAGAGGCCGAGTATGCCGCCATGGAACAGCTGATCGATCTCGACAACTTCATCGATTACCTCCTCGTAAATTTCTACAACGGCAATTCGGATTGGGATGACAACAACTTCCAGGCCGCCCGACGTAAAACCGGTGGCGATCGCTGGCGTATTTTTGTGTGGGACTCGGAACGTAGCTTCCTCAACACCGGAACCAACAGCACGACCAAAAACTTCGCCAACCGCACTACTCGCCTGCACACCAAACTCCGTGACAATGCCGAGTATCGCCTGCGCTTTGCCGACCATGTTCACAAGCACTTCTTTAACAACGGCGTGCTCACTCCAAGCAGTGTCGCCAACGAACTCGATAAATGGATCGCCACCCTCGAATCTCCACTCCTCGCCGAGTCCGCCCGCTGGGGAGATGCGCAACAGGCCAATCCAATCGGACTCACGCAATGGCAGACTGAGGTCAATTTCCAAAAGAACACCTACATCCCCGGCCGCACCGCCACCGTCCTAAGCCAACTCCAATCACAAAACCTCTACCCATCGGTTACCGCACCAAACTTCAACCAACACGGCGGCAATGTGACCTCGGGATTTCAGCTCACCATCACCGCGCCCGCTGGCACGATCTACTACACTCTGGATGGCACTGATCCGCGAGATTCCGGCAATACGATCTCAGCCACCGCAATCACATACGCTCCGGGCAGCCCGGTTTCGCTCACAACTTCGGTTCTTGCCAAAGCACGCGCCTTGTCCGGCGGAACCTGGAGCGCGCTCAACGAAGCGAGCTTCTTCGTCGACACCATTCCCGCCGACAATACCAACCTTGTCGTTTCCGAGCTCAACTATCACCCGCTTAGCGACGACGATGCCGTCGAGTTCATCGAACTGATGAACATCGGCGATGATCCTATCGATCTCCGTGGTGTGGAATTCATTCGCGGTATCACCTTCGACTTCAATCAAAACGACATTCGCCCGATTGCCGTGCTTGCTCCGGGAGAACGCATTGTCCTCGTTGGAAAATCCGCTGACTTCTCCGCAGAATACCCCGGGATTCCCATCGCCGGAGAATTCATCGGCGACCTCTCCAACACCGGAGAAAACATCACGCTCCTAGCCGCCGACGGAAGCACGATCAGAGACTTCCGATACAACGACAAGCTTCCCTGGCCCACCAGTCCCGACGGTACGGGCTTCACTCTCGTGCTCATCGCACCCGACGAGAATCCCGATCACCAACTCTCCTCCTCCTGGCGACCCAGCACCGCAAGCGGAGGCAATCCGACCACCAGCGACGCCATTTCCTTCACCGGAGATCCCAACGCCGACCTCGATTCCGATGGCATGACGGCCCTTCTCGAATACGCCCTCGGCACTAACGATACCGCCCCCAACCTCACTAACGAAATTTACGAGCTCACCGGCCCGCCGGACAATCTTACCTTCGTGGTCGAACGAAACCTCGGTGCCGATGATGGCATCGTCACCCTGCAAACTTCCACCGACCTCCAAATCTGGAACAGCGCCGACGCTCTTCTCGAACTCAGCAACGAGGAAAACCCGGGTAATGGCAAGGCTCGCTACACATGGTCCCTCCAAGACTCCGCCGATCCTAGCACCCAACTCTTCATCCGCATCCGTGTCGAATTGAGATAATTCCAAAAATCAATCTTCGCCCAATGAACACCCGGTCCTCCCGCCTTAATCCGAGGCCGGCTGACAACCCATCAGATTGACTGAATTTACTCAACGGAAAGCCCTTCCGCCTGGACAACATAATCCAAGGCCTCCTCCATTGAACGACGTACCGCTGCGGTAGTCCGATGAAGAAAAGAGTGGAGCGCGGCATCGGCCGGATTCCTGTCCTCACACTCGCTGCTATATTTTTCAAAGGCTGCCAATCCCTGCAAGAGACCGGCAAGATGCTGGGGGCATTCACACTCAACGGTCGTTGAAATGCGTGCCAATCGCGCGAGTTGTCGGGGCGAAAACAGTCTCTCAGGGATGGGCGCGGACTCATCAATTCGAGCCAGTGAACTACGAGGTAGTTCCAGCCCCAGCTTGACAAGGCATTCACGTTTCAACTGACGATCACCCACAGGTGCCTTGAGAAGCGTTAACCCACTGATTGCACGAGCCAAGCCGGTGGCCGTTTTCGAAGTAGAGAATCGATAAAGAAGAATTGCCGCCGAGCAATGCGTCCGATTCACAAGGTTACGAATCATCGTGACTGTCTCAGGAAAAAGACTTTCCGTTTCAATGACCAAAAGATCAACCGACACGAGCTCAGAATCAGCCTCCGCATCTTCAATTGTGTCATACCCAGCAACCGCCACCGCATTGAGAAACTCTTCGTCTTCGTTCAGAGCCGCAACGACCGGACCGATGGTCATGAAGCTCTTACGAGAAGAGGAATCACTTTCTTCGTCCACAGGAGCCAGCTCCTGGTCACATCGCTCGCTCAATTGAAGCAAGCTCAGACCCGCAACGGTACTGACCGCATGTCCTCGGTCAGTCAGTTGCTTCATGAGGATGAGTCGCTCGACATCCTCAGCCGAATAGAGCCGTCGGTTGGTGTCAGTCCTCGCAGGAACGACTGCCTGATGGCGCTTCTCCCACATACGAATGTTGGGCGTCGTCAACCCGGTCCTTTTTGCTACCGCGGCAATCCCGTAGACATCTTGCATTCCTTTTTCCATGCCACAGCTTCCCCCCAAACGCGAAAAAGTAAACAAAAAATAAACATTATCAGAACTTTTCTAGTTTTGTCCTAAAAATTGTTGAACAAAAAGGTATTTGGGTAAATTTAAGGCAATCAAAATTAAAACAATGCAAAGAAAATATTCAACAAAAGCAAACATAGTAAGAAGAAACCCAAACTGTGGGGGCAAAATGGCTGAACAAGAGCGCTACCTCCGGCTTCTCAGTGCTCTCCTTGGACAATCCTACGCCGAGTCAGTCAAAACGGTCGTCACACCCGAAACACTCTCTCTACACCATGACTTTCAAACCAATTAGAGGGATGAATACTCTTATTTTTCTCACGGTCGCAACTCCCATCTGCGCCCTCATTGCTCTCTGCCAGACCTCACGGACCTCCCAATTCCGGCGAGGCCGGCGACTTCAATCCCATTCGCTTGGGGGCGATCGCCGTCTCCGGCAGCGGACGACCAGCTACCTCGAGATTTAAGACTTCGCACCAATTTTCAGCGGGCGATCTGCCGGGTGATGAGGTCAGTGACCTTGTCCCCCCATTCATGTCTCGCGACAAGAGTAAGATCTCCCTCCCTCCCAATGCGAAACACTTGGAGCGTTCCAGCGATCGCCCCGGTTGCAAGCAAGTGGCTACCGTTCGGTGAGAAGGCCAATCCCCAAGGTATCGCATCGGCGGGACTCCTACCGAGAAAAGTGAGTCTCTTGTCCTCTCCCACTTGGTAACGGGCAATCGAGTTATGTTCTTTTTCGCGGTCTCGAATGCCAACGAAGACAAATCGCCCATCGGGAGTGCATCGGATCGCGGATGAGGAGAGACCAGTGTCGCGAGGGAATTTTTCGAAGGCATCGCAGACCTCCAGGTGCTTCAACTGACCATTCGGAAGACGTTGATACACGGAGGCACCGGGGCGTTGCTCGTTGGAGGAATAGACAAACTTTCCGCCGGGATGATTTGCAAGATGTCTGGGGCCGGTTCCTTCGGGTGGTTTTGCATTGAGGGGATCAAGAGGAGTGAGTGATTTTCCGTCGATGCCATACTGCATGAGGGCATTGAAATTCTTCACGTAGGGAACGTAGAGGTTCTTCTGATCGGGCGAGATGAGAACGAAGTGGGCATTCTTCTTTTCCTCATAGCGACTAACGAGAGATTTCCCAATCCGGCCCCTGTCATCGAGTTGATAGAGATCGAGCCAACCGGTGCGGTAGGAAGCTCCCGCAAGCCAGCCTACTTTCGAATTCACCACGAGTCCGGCGTAACCATTCTTGAGGAGGTGCGAGTGATGTTTTTGAGGCAGGCCTTTTTCATCGAGAACAACAGTTGCAGCCGGACACTCTCCCTCAGGTCCACCATTGGTCGTGACGTAGAGAAGGTTCTTTTCCGGGTGAGCCGTGATTGTCGTCGCAGTGAACCCAAGGGGGTAATTAACGACGCTTTTCAACTGAACGGCCCCGCCCTCAACTTTGGCTTCAAGAACACGGAGAACTTTTGCCGATCGGCTGGGCGCATAGATATGAAAAAATTCCTGCGCGGAAAGCAGCAAATTCGTGAGGAAGAGAATAAGAAGAGAAAGTCGCATGTTCATCATTTACCATTTCATTTTAACTTGTTCGGCCCACTTGGAATACAACGCTTGTAGTTGGCTCACCTTTTCAGGCTTCTCTCTCGCGTGGTTTTTCACCTCCGGCTTTTCCTCCGCCAGGTTGTGAAGCGAGACATTCTCATTGCGAGTGCTCCCGATGAGTTTCCAGTCCCCTTCCCGGACCGCCCAGTTGGTGCCCCAGGCAAAGAACAAGGATCGATATTTTGATGGGGCGTTCGCCTTTTCAATCAACGGGAGGAGGTTGTGCCCATCGAGCTTCGGTGAGCCCTCGGCCTGCTTCACTCCGCAAAGATTGAGCACCGTTGGAAACCAATCCATCGCGGTCATGATCTGGTCCCGCACCACACCCTTTGGAAATTTAGCCGGGAAGCTGACAATCGTGGGAACACGCACCCCGCCCTCCAGAAAAGAGCCTTTTTGCCCGATCCACTTCCCGGTGTAACCTCCACCGCTGGCCCCATAAAAATGCCCCTTGGGATAACCGCTCAAGTGACCGTCGTTGCGAATCTTATTTCCCGTTTCCTCGGAATGACCGTTGTCGCTCATGAAAATCAAAATAGTGTTCTCGCGAAGCCCGTATTGTTCCAGCTTGTCGACAATCTGACCGACATAGTAATCCGTTGTCGCCATGATCGCCCCATAAGACCGGAGCTTCGGATCCGGCTCATCCTTAAAGAGGGTCTCGTGCTTCTTGAGCGCCTGTTCCGGATAGTGCGGAATGTTGAAGGCGGCATAGAGGAAGAAGGGACCTTCCTTGTTCTCTTCGATGAACTTCAGGGATCGCTTCACCATTAACTCGGGAAAGTACTCCCCCGGATTTTTTACCGTCTTGGTTCCTTCGTAGAGATCATGGAAGCCCCTCGGGTGCAAAAAGTAGTGATTGTAGTTATCGATGAAGCCATCGCGAATCCCGAAAAACTCATCGAAACCCTGCTTCTTCGGGCCATAATCTTTGTGCGCCCCAAGGTGCCATTTCCCAAAAAGCCCCGTGCGATAGCCCGCCGGCTTCAAGGCCTCGGCCAGAGTCACCTCCTCGAGGGCCATGTTAATACCCTTCGCGGCATTCATGTCGCCCTGTGTCCAATGCACCACACCACCCCGCTGCGGATGCCGCCCGGTCAGCAAGGCTGCCCTCGCCGGACAACACACGGTGTGCGCATACGCCTGGGTAAACTTCACTCCCGTCGCAGCAAGCTTATCAATATTCGGGGTGATTAGGTGCTTGGCCCCATAACAACCTGCATCGAGCGTTCCTTGATCGTCGGTGAACAAGATCACCACGTTGGGTCTGGCCGCCTGCGCCCGCGGCAGGAGCGCAAATAAGAGGAAGAGCAGCATTCTCACGCTGCCAGTGTTTGCCAAACACGAAGCAAGGTCAACTCCACCAACGCATTTCGCAGAACTGCCCCAGCACAAGAATCCAGAAGATATCAACCACTCGCAAAAAAATACTCATTATTTTGAATCCATCTTTTGAAACCCGGCGAAGACCTTCATGTGAGCCCGGAAAGGGCTCAGAAAAACCAAAAACAAAGAAAGAAAAACATGAAAGCTATCACCACCTCCATCCTACTCGGATTCTTCGCTCTAATCTCAACTGCCTCAGCAGATCACCATAAGGGAGGTAAGAAAGACATCGTCGATACGGCTGTCGCCGCAGGCTCCTTCAAAACTCTCGCCGCAGCCCTCGGGGCTGCCGATTTGGTCGAAACTATGAAAGGCAAAGGTCCTTTCACGGTTTTTGCCCCGACTGATGAGGCCTTCGCCAAGCTTCCAGAAGGAACGGTCGAAACACTGCTCAAGCCTGAAAACAAAGATAAGCTCGTTGCTATTCTCACGTACCATGTTGTCGCCGGGAAGGTTAAGGCCAAGAAAGCCGTCACTCTGAGCAAGGCCACCGCCTTGAACAAGAAGGACATCGTTCTGGCGGTCAAAGGTGAGTCACTCACTCTCAATGGCACCGCAAAAGTGGTGAAAGCAGACATCATGTGCTCCAACGGTGTCATCCACGTAATCGACAACGTCATCCTCCCACCAGCTAAGTAATCGAATCAACTTCCTACCTCGGGTTCTCGAGTGAGGATTCGGGGTAGACACTTCTCCCCCAAACTGTAGGCTGCCCGGACCAGTGACAGATCGACTGCAAGATACTTCAGACGATGTGATCCTCCTTCAGGTGGCTCAAGGAAACGAACGGGCCATGGAATTGTGTATCACTAAATACGGGCCGCTCGTTTGGTCTATCGCAAAGCGCCATTTGCAGGATCACTCCGCGATCGAAGATGTCGTCCAGGAAACCTTCACCGACTTGTGGAAATCCGCCGGACGCTACAACCCGGACATTGCCACTGAATCCACTTTCGTGGGCCTCCTCGCTCGGCGGCGCGCCATCGACTACGCCCGCAAGGAAAGCCGCCGCCCAAAACTGGAACCATTACCCGAGACAGAATCGTTTCTCGAACCCGCTCTCGAACCCTCGGCCGCTCTCCGCTGCCAAAACGAAGATGTTCGCTCGGCTCTCAAAGAGCTCCCCGAGGAGACCCAGCACATTTTTTCACTCCACTTTGACAAGGGAATGACCCATCCCGAAATCGTCGAACAAACAGGCCTCCCACTCGGAACGGTGAAGACCCGTCTCAGACGCGGCTTGATCGACCTCAGAAACACCCTCCGCCGCTTGGAAAACGGCCAACCACCAATCTCCACCACCTGATGAACGCCCAAAACATTTTAGATCGGTTCGAAGAGCTCGAAGCTGGACGGATTCTCGGTGACCTCGATTCCGGTGAGATCAAGGAGTGGGAAAAGCTCTCTGCCGATCCTCGTTGTAAGTCTGATCTCTCCCTTGAATTAGCGGCCGCCGCGCTCGAGTCCGAATACCTCGGGAACGACGAGGCTGGCCTTTCAAAGGATCTCCTCGGCAAACTCCAGGAGGATATGGCCGGCTTTGTTATCCCGGAAGAGCCTAAAGAATCTGAAGACAACGTGATCCGTCCGGCGAATTGGCAGACCATTTTGGCCGCTCCGAAAACCGGATGGGCTATCGCAGCCCTTTTTGCTCTTCTTCTGATCGCCCAGTCATTTATCGACAAGGGGCCTCAGGAACCTAAAGGCTTAACAACTGCCGAGGTCGAAAAGCCCTCGGCTGAAGAGAGACGTGACACCTTAATTTCCAGGGCCAGCGATTTAGTTAAATCAGACTTCGGAGGACTTGAAAGCTATGGGGAAATGTCCGGAACGGTAGTCTGGAGTGACGAACTTCAGGAGGGATATATGAGCCTCACCAATCTTGCCGCTAATAACCCCAGCACTCATCAGTATCAACTTTGGATTGTCGATCCTACCCGCGATGAAAACCCAGTGGACGGTGGAGTCTTTGATATTCCGTCAGGCGATGGCACCACCATCATCCCGATTCGCAACCCGCTCGCGATTACCGACCCCAAGGCATTTGTGATCACCCTGGAACAGCCCGGCGGGGTTGTCGTTTCCAAGCAGGAAGTTGTGGTAGCATTGGCCAAAGCCTCCTAAGTGCGGCTGCTGAAAAAGGTCTCCCAGAGTTCAATATTCTCACGCCCAATTCTGGGGAATTTGTCCCAACCCGCGTGGGATCACAAAACGATCAAATTTTTTGAATCCAGATGTTAAGGTGGGGCGAATACCCCGACGAAGCAGTTACCATTTAATCGATGAACCCGTTTACCGCTACCAATTTTCGCCTTCCGGGAATCCGCAGCTTCATCACACGATGCTCGATGTTTCAACAAGTAGAAATACGAAAAAGGCACTCCTCTTCAGAACTTGTAGCCTTTGCCAATGAGGCAGTTCGCACCGGACATTTTCGCAACGGAGATCGGTTTCCCACGCCGGACGAGATTTCGAAACTTACCGGCGCCTCGGTCGCTGAAAGCCTCGATGTTGTCACCATCCTCATCAAAGAAGGAGCCATTAGACAACTCCCCTCCGGGCAACTCTCCATTGTCAGCCAACCGGGCAAAGGATGCCCCTAGGCCTAGCCCTTCGACGATCAATCAATAGAGAAGCAAGTTCTTACCTCTCAGGAGAAGCCCACCCTTGGTTTCTCTCATGAAAGCGGTTAACTCAAGGCGTGCCCTCTAATTCTTCTTCCCGGCTTTCGGCTTCTTCTGGCGCTTCGGTCTCGACGGGTCAACCTCGGGAACTTTGAATTCCTTCCGCAAACGAGCGAGTTCGATCTCCATTTCCTTCTGGACTGCCGCGTAGTTCGGATCACCGTGGACACTTGTCATCTCGTTGGGATCCTTTTTTAAATCAAAGAGCTCCCACTCCTTCTTTTGGTAAAAGTGAATCAACTTGTGATGTCCGTTCGTCACTCCGTAATGGCGCGCCACGCTATGCGCTCCAGGAAACTCGTAGTAGTGATAATAAAATGATTTTCGCCAATCCTTGGCAGCCTCGCCCTTTAACAATGGCACAATGCTACGCCCTTGCATATCGGAGGGTACCTTCACTCCGGCAACATCGAGAAAGGTCTCGGCAAAATCGAGATTTGAAACGATGTCCTCATTACGAGAACCCGCTTTGACTGTTCCCGGCCAGCGCACAAGGAGAGGTGTTCTCAAAGACTCCTCATACATCCAGCGCTTGTCATACCAACCGTGCTCTCCGAGATACCAACCCTGGTCAGAGGAATAGATCACAATGGTATTCTTCGCGAGGCCGCTTTCATCGAGATAGTCGAGGATTCTTCCAATGCCATCATCCACTGACTTCACACAACGAAGATAGTCCTTCACGTAGCGTTGGTATTTCCACTGAATGATCTCCTTTTCACTCATAGTGGCCTTCGCTTTTTCAAAGGCCTCGTTCTTTGGACCATAGGCCGCATTCCATTTCTCCAGTTGATCGGCATTGAGTCCGCGCGGCTTGTTTAACTTAAGATCATTCGCGTTGAGATGCCGCTTGATTTCCATCGTCTGCCCGCTCGCGGCCGAAGTCCGGCCCTTGTAGTCATCGTAAAGAGTGTCCGGTTCCGGGATCGTCTTGTCATCCAGCCACTTCAAATAATCCGGCCCCGGCTGCCAATTCCGGTGCGGTGCTTTGTGCTGGCACATTACCATGAACGGCTTTGAGGCATCCCGCTTTTCCTTAAGCCAATCCAAAGTCAGGTCCGTGATGATGTCGGTAGTATATCCCGTGACCTTGGTGGGAACCTCCTTTCCATCCTTCCCCATCACCCGCATCGCCGGATTGTAGTAGGCCCCCTGCCCCGGAAGAATTTGGAAATGATCGAAGCCCTGTGGAGTGGTTTTCAAATGCCACTTCCCGAGAACCGCTGTCTGGTATCCGACTTTCTGCAGGAGCTTCGGAAAGGTTTGTTGATCTCCGTTAAAGGAGTTTCCATTCGTCATGAAGCCATTGAGGTGGCTATATTTCCCTGTCAAAATCACCGCCCGACTGGGACCGCAAATCGCATTGGTGACATAACAACGGTTGAAAAGCATTCCCTCCTTCGCAAGGCGATCCATGTTTGGAGTCGTCATACGCGACGGATCGTAGGCGCTGAGAGCCTGCTCGCAGTGATCATCGGTGAAAATGAACACTATATTCGGGCGATCGGCTGCCAGCGAAGAAACCGTGGCAGAGGCAAGACAAAGAAGTGAGAGAAGGCGTGATTTCATGAGCTATTTGGGATTGGGATGATACCCGACCACGCAAGCACTCCTTTCAAGACCTTATTACTGATAGCTTAAGGGATTCGCCCGATCTCTCAGGCCAGCGCTCAGCCCGAGAATGATCCCCTCTACCAGGACCCCAATCACGCGAGAACCCCAGAGACCAATCAATTTCAAAAACCTCAGTATTTCTGTAACCTAGGCTCCCAGATGACTCAGGAAACAAATCAATGCCTCTCCAACTCACAAAGGTTCTTCAAATCAGTCCCCGTCGGCGACTGGAACACATTCAGTCCGAACTCCGGCAGCACGGCCAAAAGGTGATCAAAAATATCACTCTGAATTCCTTCGTATTCAATCCACCGGTTGTCATTGGTGAAAATATAAACCTCAATCGGCAACCCTTTCTCTGTCGGTTGCAATTGCCGCACTAGCAGAGTTTGGTCCTTGGAAACCTTTGGATGGCTTTTGAGATACTCGGCAATGTAGGCGCGGAAAGTACCCAGATTGGTGAGAGCCCGTGCATTCACCGGCTCCACGCTTTCCCCGTCTGGAAACTGCCCGTTCCATTCATCCAGCTCTTTTACTTTGCGATCGAGGTAATCCCGCAACAGCCGAATCTTACGAAATCGTTCGATGGATTTTTCGTCGAGCAAGCCTACTGAGGTCATATCGAGAAGAAGGTTTCTCTTAATTCGCCGCACTCCCGACTTACTCATCCCCCGCCAGTTGCGGAAGCTGTCGCTAATCAAGGCATGAGTCGGAATGGTGGTAATGGTTTTGTCAAAGTTCTGCACTTTGACCGTCGTCAGTGCGACATCAATCACGTCGCCATCTGCTCCGAATTTCGGCATCTCAATCCAATCCCCCCTCGCAACCATTCGATTCGCGGAAAGCTGCACGCCTGCAACAAGCCCAAGAATAGCGTCCTTAAAAATCAACATCAACACTGCCGTCAAAGCGCCAAGCCCACTGAAGATCAGCACCGGTGATTTCCCAATCACCGAGGCCACCACAAAGATCGCCGCCGCCACAAAAATCAAAATCTTGATTACCTGAAGAAAACCCTTGATGGGGACTTCCCGAGATACCGGAAAACGTCGGTAGATACGCTCGCACACATTGAGAACCGAACTCAAGGCGAGGAACGCCACCACGATGATATAGATCTCAGCGAGAATTCTGACAACTTCGGACGCCGCAGGATTACGAAGCGCAGCCTGCCCTCCGGACCATATCAACATTCCCGGAACCAATTGAGCGATCCACTGGAAAACACGACTTTTAACCAGTTCGTCGTCCCAGGTATTATCACTTCGCTTGACCAGCGCCCGAAGCAAACGCACCACCAGACGCCATGCGATGAAATAGATCCCGATCGAAGCAAGCACCACTCCCAACAGAATCAGGACATCCGCCAACACCGAGATCCAATCAGCGCCACTCCCCGCGCCGCGGCCTATCCACCCTTCGACTGTTTGATGCAACCCGTTCACAATTCCAAATTGCCAGATAAGCACCTTCGAAGCAAGCCGCGTTGATCCAGAGTCGCTTACATGGCACAAAAAATCGCCTCGCTGAATGGACTTCCTCGGTTGTATAATCCATCAAAATCCCATGAAAACTTCTTTTACCCGAAGGAACTTCCTCCGCGCCGGGGGAATCGCCATCGCCCTCCCCTCTCTGGAGTCATTCGCTCAACCCGCGAAACCCTCAAAAAAACCGGTGAAGCGCATGGTCTGCCTTTCCAATAACTACGGCGTTTACCAGAAGGCCTTTTTCCCCACCCAAGGTGGTCGCGATTACGAGATGTCGCACACTCTCAAGCCGCTCGAAAAACATCGCGAGGATTTCACCGTCTTTTCCAATCTCGATCATGGCCTCACCGGCGGACATGCCTGCGTCCCGACTTTCCTCAACGGCATTCGCCCCGACATGTCGTCCAGCTTCCCCGAAGGCAACATCAGCATGGACCAAAAGGCCGCCGAGTTTGTCGGAGCGGCCACGCGTTATTCCTCGATGACGCTCAAGGTGAAGGAGAACAACCAAACGAGCTTTACCCGCACCGGCGTGCAGGTTCCTTCTATCGATGTCACTGCGATGTATCGCAAGCTCTTCCTCGAAGACTCAGCCGAAGCCAAGAAACAAGAGGAACTACGCCTGCAACGACACGGAAGCATTCTCGACACCGTTCTCGGAAGAGCCAAGGACGTGAAGAAAGAGCTCAGCAAACAGGATCAGGATAAGTTCACCGAGTATCTCGACTCCGTGCGCAGCCTCGAACAGAAAATCGACCTGCAGCGACCGTGGCTTGATCAGCCGAAACCAACGACCGAAATGGAAGAACCCCGGCCGGCCCGACAGACCGCCGACGAGATGAAAATCATGATGGAGCTCATGGCACTGGCCATCGAAACCGATTCCACCCGTATCATGACTCTCGCGACGGGATTCGCGAATGGCGACTTCGGCTTGAATGGCGGCTACCATGGATTTTCCCATCACGGCGAACTCGCCGAGAAAACCGATGCCCTCAAATTAATCGAAGGAAATCAGATCGCGCAGATGGCTTACCTCATCGACCTACTCAAAGGGAAAGAAGACACTCTCAACGGCGGCACGCTTTTCGATCACACCATGATCCTCTACGGCTGCGGCATGGCGACGGGAACGCATTCCTGCAAAAACATGCCCCTCGTCCTCGCCGGCGGCGGCTTCAAGTTGGGCGAGCACGTCGTTCTTCCTGAAGGAAAATCCGAGCGCGTGAAAGCCTGCAACCTCCTCCTCTCCATGCTGCAAAATTTCGGGCTGAAAGTTGATCAATTCGGAACAAGCACGGGAACCCTGACGGGACTCGAGTGGGCGTGATGAGGAAAGCCTTTCATGCCATTTTTCTGGTCGCAACCGGGCTTTCTCAAGCCAAGGGCGAAGAGCGCTGGGTGCAAAGTTACGACGCAGGATACACCGATGCCAATGGCGCTTGGGCGGGCGGATCCGAGATGATGCACCTCGCCTCGCACAAGGGGAAGCTCTACGCCTCCAATGGCTACTGGGTGGATTCCCATTGGGTAATTCCACCCGAGGGCCAACGCCAGTCCGCGCAAGTCTTGCGCCTAGATTCAAGCGATGCGCAATGGCAGGTCGACCTCAAGATGGGAAAGTCCAACGACGACCTCGGCCTGGAATACATGAAAGGCAACATTCTCAAATCAGTGACCTTCACACGCGACGCCAAAGGCCAGCCACTCGCCAAACCGGAGTCTCTTCTGGTGATGGCTGCGGGTGCGAATTTCGAACGCGGCGGAGCGGTCTCGGCATGGGTCCGCGATGACTCTACGGACAGATGGACGCACACCTTGGTCCGCCATGGCTCGAGTGCCGGCGGAGTTCGCTGGGTACCGCGCGATATGGAGATCTATCGCGACAAAGTCACCGGAGTAGAGCGCATCTTCATGTCGCTCGGAAATCCCGGCATCATCTCGGGTGTCTATGACCCCGCCGCCCCCGGCCGCATTCGCTGGGATCGCAATCTGGAGTATCCCTTTCTCACCGACGGAAGCTTTCGCACCCGCCCTCTCGGCATCACGAAAGCCAACGGCTCTTTGTTTTTTTCTGAAGGCGATTCAATCTATCAACGCATTGATGGTGAGAGACCCACCTACCACGAGATCTTCGAACTCTTCGAAGACACCGATACCGACGTCGGCGGCATTCGCGGGCTAACTCGCGTCGACAATCCGAATGGTAAAGGTGACTCGCTTCTCTTCATCTGGGCTCCCGGCGAGCGATCAGCCAGCGCAGTCAAGCGACTCGATCCCGACGGCAAGGGCGGCTACACCTTGCACGATGAAGTCCGCATCATTGACCTGATGGAGGACTACCTCGATGTCGAGGTCACCTACACACTCGGCGCACACAACATGGTTTACCCCTTCACTGATCCAGCGACTGGAGAGACCGTTCACATTATCGGCTTTCAGGGGAACATTCGCGGGTCCAAAAACCATCTCCGCTGGAAAGGGAGCGCGCTTTATGCCGGCGCGCTCTATGCCGTGAGAAAAGCCGATCAGAGCTATCAGGTTCTCGAAGTCAACAATCGCTACAAACCCGGCAAACAACTCCTCATTTCTCCCCGCACTTTTTGCGAGTCACCATTCGGCGACAAGGAAATCTATATCGCAGGACATGATTCCAGCTTCAAAAACTCCGACAACATGGCCTGGATTTTCCGCGCTCCCGAAACGGTCGTCCTCGGATCAACGAAAGCCCTCGATGCTCTCCCGCCTAAACCTAAACCAAAGCCCCCGAAACGCTTACTGGACGGACCAATTTACGAGCTCCGCATCTACGCCGCCAACGAAGACCGGCTCCATCATCTGGAAAAACGCTTCCGCGAGCACACCGACCGTATCTTCAAGAAACGTGGCCTCAAATCCATCGGATACTGGGTTCCCACCGAAGGCCCGGCCAAAAAACGTCGTCGTCTGATCTACATTCTCAAGCACCCTTCACGCTACACGGCTTATCAAAACTGGATTCACTTCAACAACGATGGTGAATGGGACAGAGTTCTCGACGAACCACAGTTTCAGGGACTTCTTTCCGAAAAGCCCACGAGCATCTTCATGAACGAAACGGAATACTCCTCTCAAGTCCGCAATGCCATCGACCAAAAAGGAGGTGTGTTCGAACTTCGAACTTACGTAACCAACCCGGGCAAGCTCGACGCGCTCAACGAACGTTTTAAAAACCATACCGCCAGGCTCTTCACCAAGCATGGCATGAAGAATTTCGGCTACTGGATTCCCTTCGACACCCCCGACTCTGCAAACACACTGATCTATCTCATTCATCACGCCGACCGGAAGCAAGCCGACGCCAATTGGAAGACCTTTGCCTCCGATCCCAGTTGGCAAAAAGCCCGCAAGGAATCCGAGCGTGATGGCAAAATTCTCGCCCAAGCACCCGAGCGCATCTTCCTGCGGGCCCTCGATTTTTCTCCCACTAACCAAGTGAAAAAATGAAACGATTATTCCCAGTTTGGTTTCTCACAAGTCTGCTCGCTTTTGGCGAAGCCGATCCCTCGTTGAACACTCTCGGCCCATTCCTGAAGAAACACTGCATCGAATGCCACGGCCCCGAAAAACAAAAAGGCGACTATCGCTTCGACCTTTTAAAGAATGATCTCTCCGACCTGCAAACGCTGGAACTTTGGCAGGGCATTCTGGATCAACTCAACCTGGGCGAAATGCCCCCGAAGAAACAAGCACAACCCTCCCGGGAAGAAAGCGCAAAGGTTATCGCTACTCTCACTCCCGCACTTCAAAAAGCCTACGCCTCTAAGAAAAGCACCGGCGGGCAGGCCGTCATTCGGAGGCTCAACAAATTCGAACTCCGCAATACCCTCCGCGATCTGTTTTACCTCAATCACCCGGACTTTGAACCCACTGTGGTTTCCGGACTTTACGACTTCAACGGCAACGGCATCACGGCGCAAAAAACCATCGAGCCCACACGAAGTTTTCAAGACGACGAAGAAGCCGAGGGCTTTGACAACATCGGCGATACTTTGGTGATGTCAGACTTCCTCCTCAAGATGCTCATCTCGGCTGCGGAGGAATCGATTGAAATGGCCACGAACAACGAGCCCCAAAAGCCCTTCGAAGCAGAAACCTTCACCGCGCCCATTTGCACCAAAGCCCTCCACGGCGATAGCCTCGGCAAACATCAACGCGACAATGGTGATCCTTACGATGAGGTTTTCCAGCGCTGGGATCGCTACAACCGGATTGGGCCGGACAAGTATCAAGGGGGGATGCGTCGACCGGCACCATATCGAATCACGGTTGAGGTCTCAGCCCACAATCCGGTGGAGGGCAAATGGGGGAACTGGACCGTACGGGAAGGAAACCTCATCCACCAGGGACGGCAGAGTTCCGACATACCGTTCGAAATCGGGCTGTATCTTCAGCGCTTTGAGCACCATCGTGGGCCGCGACACCAGCGGATCACCCGCTGGACGCTGCCTGGCGATGGAGAAAAGCGGACCTTTTCCTTCGAGACCTGGATCGACGATCCGTGGAGTGCCTGGATCGGCTGGGAAAACGGCCCTTGGTTTCGTCACAACGCCTGGCACATCCTGCTCGAGCAGTGGTATCCCGAGGATTACGCGAAGATCGATCGTAAGCAGAAGAGCTTCAAAAAGCAGGTCGCGGAGGTCTTGTTCAGGAAGGGGTATCATGGACCGACCCTGCGGGTGCACAGCTTCCGCATCGAGCCGGTGAGCCGCGAGTGGCCACCCAGGAGTCACATCGCGCTCTATGGGAAGGGTTCCATTGAAGAAGCAAATCTCCCAAAGCTCTTCCACGCCTTTGCCGAGAGAGCCTACCGTCGTCCGGTCGATCCTTCGGAGATCAAACCCTTCATTGAGCTCACAGAAAAACTCGAATCCGAAGGAAGCTCACGACAGGAGGCGATGAAAGGCGCCTACACCGCGCTTCTCTGCTCACCCGACTTTGTCTATCTTCGGCAGAAATCCGGAAAGCTCGACGACTTCGAACTCGCTTCACGTTTAAGTTATTTCCTTTGGTCATCGATGCCCGACGAAACCTTGCTTAATCTCGCACGCGCGGGAAAGCTCTCCGCTCCGGCAGAATTGAACCGCCAGGTCGAGCGCATGCTCAAGGACCCCAAGGGGGCGGCCTTTGTCCGCCACTTCCCCGAACGTTGGTTGAAGCTCCACGAACTCGGTCGCATGGAGCCGGATAAGAGGGGACCCTACGGCCACTACTTCCGCGTGAAGGATTTTCTCATTCCGCAAGTCGACGCCTACTTTGGAGACCTCCTCGAGCGCAATGGGCCAATCCGTGACTTCATTGATTCCGACTACACTTTCATGAACCAACTCCTCGGGGAATTGATCTACAAACAGAAGAGCCCCGGAGAAAATCTGCGTAAAGTGAAACTGGATGACCCACGGCGCGGAGGACTACTCACTCTACCCGCCATCATGACCGTAACTTCCAATGGCGTGGAAACCTCCCCCATCAATCGGGGCGTCTATGTTCTCGAAAACATCCTCGGCACTCCGCCGCCACCGCCGCCGCCCGACGTCGAACCGCTCTCACCCGACTTGCGCGGAACCACGACACTCAAAGACCAGCTCGCCGCCCACCGGAACCAGGAAGCTTGCCGAAGTTGTCATCAAAAAATCGACCCGATGGGATTTCCGCTGGAAAATTTCGATCCCATCGGCCGCTGGCGCGATGATTACCCCAAACTCGATAAGAAGGCCAAAAAGACTCTCCCTGTCGATTCCTCCTCTGTCCTCCCGAATGGTCGCGAAGTTCAGAATCTCACTGAATACAAAGCGATGCTCCTCGAGCGCGAACCACAAGTAGTGCACTGCCTCACCGAAAAAATGCTCACCTACGCCACCGGTCGCTTGCTTGAAGTTAGTGATCGCGGTGAAGTCAACCGCATCGTTTCGGAGATGGAGAAAAACGGAAACCGTCTCCGCGATCTCGTGCATCTTGTCGTTCGGAGTGATCTCTTTTTGAATAAGTGAATTGCCGACAGCACGCTAAGTTGCCGATGAGAACGACCATTGCTCTGCTCACCATTTTCTTCTGCGAGGCCTCTCAGGAGAGCTTTGCGCAGAACATCCCGCGCACCGTCACTGAGACCTGGGTGGACTACGATCCGCGCGCCGAGCCCTTGGAGATCGAAGTGGTGCGCGAAGAATCTGACGGAGGAATCATCACCCGCTACGTTCGCTATGTCGTGGGAACCTTCGCCGGAAAGAAGACCAAGGTCGCAGCCTTCTATGCCTTCCCGGAAAAAGCGAAAGCCTTGCCCGGGATTATTCAGGTTCACGGAGGCGGACAATTCGCTCGCAAACAATCAGTGCAGTTCTACGCGGCCCGTGGCTACGCCGCAATCGCGGTGAACTGGGGCGAGAAAGTCATTGATCAGGCGGGTGATCCCAACACCGACTGGCAAGGAATTCCTTCAGGATTTCTCGATCCAAAACATCACAATGGAGTCGAGGCGAGTGAAGGGACGATCCACAGAAAAGCCCACCCATGGAACAGCTCATGGATTCTCTACGCGGCAGCGACACGACGCGCGATCACTTTTCTGGAGCAGCAAGCAGAATGCGACGGCGACCGCATTGGACTTCAGGGCCACAGCATGGGCGGACGCCTCACCATCCTCACGGCAATCGACCCCCGCATCAAGGCTGCTTCACCATCAGTCGGCGGCAGCGGATTTCTCTACACCGACATTGCCGGCATTCCCAACTCGGCCCGACGGATGGCAGCCGGCCCTGAGCGCGATCTCTACCTAAAAACACTCGCCTGCCAACACTATTGGCCACTGGTTCGCTGCCCGGTGATGTTTCTTGGCGCAACCAACGACTTCAATTCACCGATGGAGTTTGTCCTTCGTGGTTTCAACTCCCTGCCTGATGTCAGACAGAGCCGCACTTCCTTCACTCCTCACATGAATCATCGCTTCACCGCCGACAACATGATGGCGCGCATTCGCTGGTTTGATACACATCTGAAAAAATCATTCACCTTCCCCGCCACCGCCAAGGCCACTTTGGATTTGAATACTCCCGACGGCATCCCGGTCTTCACGGTGCGACCTGATCTTTCCGGACCCCACAAACTTGAACGAGTGGAAATCTACTACGGTTATGACCGAGACCCACGCGCCCGTTTCTGGCGCTCGGCGGAAGTCGAACGCTACGGCAACACCTTTTCGGCGCCCTGTCCGATCATGAACACCGGCGAGCCTTTGTTCGCATTCGCCAACGTCATTTACGAAACCGGTGAAAAAATCAAAATGCCACCGGGCTACTCCGATAATTCGCTACTGACAATCACGAGTGAATACCGCAAGGCCTATCCCCACCAACTTCAGAAGGCCGGGGTGAAAGCGACGGTAAAACGCCAGCGCCTCATCGACGATTTCGCCCATGGATGGCGGGACTGGTCATTGGTTGCCGCAAGTAATCGTCATCACTGGAACTTCGAAACTCACAAGATCAACGACCCCGCCTTTGTCGGCCCAAAAGACGCCAAGCTCGCCTTCGAAATTACCACCACGGAACCCGGCGAGACCTTGGCCGTGGTCATTGATACCGACCGCTGGCGTGGCTACACCGGTCGCAAGCCCACTCAATATGTTGCCCTCGTGAAATTAGAAACTGCCGGCACACAATCGGTTACCCTGGCGATGAACCAATTCAAGTCGGAAGCTGGCAAGCCTCTTACCAGCTATGATTTTGCAACCAGCCTCATTCTCACCCCCGGCCAAAAACTGAGCCCAAAAACTGTGAAGAAACCTTGGAAGGGACAAGTTCCCAAATTCACAAACCTGCGCTGGGAAGGAGGCGAATTCACGCCACGTCCGCGACCTTATCTTAAGTCGGACTCAGCGGCAGCCGATGCCGATGCCGTTTTCCGCGATGAGTTTAACCGCGCCGTCGATGAATCGGTCGAACGCGAGGAACAAGATCGAGAGTAGTCTTAAGGATTAGGACAACCTTCCATCGAGTTGCGTGGACCCCATGGACCCAAGGTCCCACCCTCGATAAAATTGGCCTTAGTTTGATCATCACGCGTGACCGCGATGCCTTCCTGAAGAACCACTACCCCGGAACTGCCATCTCACTCACCGCCGGCGAACACGGGATCTCTCGGACTTTGTCTTGAATTCGGGAGCCGCTTTCTTCGGCAACCATTTGGAGAGAACACGCAGAGTATCCCGGTGGGCGGGATCATTTGCGAGATTATGAAATTCATCCGGATCGGTCCGGTGATCGTAGAGTTCCTTGGCGCCATCTTCATAGGAAATCAGCCGCCAATCCCGGGAACGGATTGAATGATTCCCAAAGTAGGAAGAAGTGATCGCAGGTCTCTCCCGGGCTGCCGTTGCATCATCGAGCTGGGGTAAAAGAGAGACCCCTTCGAGATGGAAATTCGCAGGTAAGCCGCAAAGCTTGACCAAGGTCGGATAGATATCAAGCAAGCTCGCGGGCTCACGGCAGGCTTCGCCGGGCTTAATTCCAGGCCCCGCAAAAAGAAGGGGAACTCTCGTTGATTCCTCCCACAGCGTGCGCTTGGCCCAATGCTGCTTTTCGCCCAGATGGAATCCATGATCACTCCACAAAACAATCAAAGTGTTATCGGCATGAGGACTGGATTTCAACGCTTCCAAAACGGTGCCGACACAATGATCGACGAAACTCACTGATGCGAGGTAGGCGTGGGTCAGGCTTCGCTGCTTTCCATTCTCAACCACTTCGACATGAGTCGGGGCAAGCGCGTAGTCGTTGATCCCCAGAAAGTTTTTCGGCAGATCTTCGAGATCCGAGATGGGATTCTTCGGAAGCTTCAAGGTTTTTTCTTCGTAAAGCTCAAACCACCTGGGAGGAACGAAGAGAGGAACGTGGGGCCGGAAAAACCCGACCGACATAAAGAAGGGTTTCTCAAATTCCTCCTGGAGCGCTTTGGCCGCATTCTCGGCTAGTTGGACGTCGGCCATTTCGGCATCCTTCTCCGGATAGGTGCCCCAATCCCAGGCCGCACTCCAGTCAGCGGGGCGACTCATTGGCTTCTTCGTTCTGGGACTCCTCTTGCGCCCAAGGGATCGATCGACCGCACCAGCCAGACGTCCACTGAAGTCCTGATGCAAAACCTTTCCCCCGGCCAGGGTCAGATACCCGTGATCCTTGAAGTAGCGCTGAATCGTGGGGACGTCTTTTAAGGCTGGCAACTGCTGGTAAGACGGTCCGATCTCGTAACTCCCGTGCGTCGTCGCCGCCACGCCCGACATCACGCTCACACGCGAGCAGGAACAAACCGGAATCGCACAATGGGCGTTGGCGAAATTTCGCCCCCGCTTCGCAAGCGCATCCATATGAGGAGTCAGCGCCCCGGGATGCCCTCCAAGGAATCCGGTCCAATCGTTGAGGTCATCGATGCAAATCATGAGAACATTGGGGGCAGATACGCCCTGTGTTGATTCCGCAGCAAGGGCCTCGTGCACTGAGGAAGCGACAGCCTCACCCAGAAGTTTTTGTTCCTCTTCTTTGTAGAAATGGACATCGTTCCCCTTGCGCCATGAATCAAAAAGAGCGGAACCCTCCACTACTCCATACAGATCATTGATGATGATCTCAGGATGCCTCTTCATGACTTCCAAGGCCGCATCATTAAACTCCTTTGCCGCTCCCTTGCGACGGGCATACCTGCCTTTATTACTCTGTGGAATCGGCGTGGTCGAACACCAGATCAATTTCGCGCCTGTCTTCTTCAAGATCGCGATCTCCTTCTCAAGGTTCTCTTTGTAGGCCTCCAATGGCACCGCATAATCACCAAAGGTATCAGTCACCTTGTCGTAGCTTTGTTTCAAATCATGCAAGCCGTGGTTAAACTGAATCACGTCCCAGCCCAGTCCCTTTTCATGGTAGTTCCCCAACCAAAGATCCATATTGCGGACTCCTTGCACCGTTGAAAAACTATTCCCCTCGTTGCGATGATAATTGGCTGCCCCCTTCAAAGCGGCTTTTGCTGCTTCGTGATAATTCATGCTGATCGAATCACCCACCACCAGCACCCGGGGAAGTTTGGGATCATCCGTCTTGCGGGGATCCTCAAGCGCTCTCACTTCCATTTCATGAACCACAAACCCTCCCTCTTCTTGCTCGCCTTGGATCGTCACCTTCCAAAACCCCTTCTCCAGGTCAGCCGGGGTCAAGGGTTCGTGCACATAGATCCGGGCATGTCGCTGGCGCAAGTTCACTTTCACCGGCTTTCCATTCAGGTCGATCAATCCGCTCTTGGGAGCCTCCACGGCATCCGGAGTAAATAGACTGACAATCTTGCGATGACCTTCTTCCGGGCCGCTTGCCCTGCCTCCACCAAGATGCACTACCGCCACGCGCGCCACGAATGGCCGCCCCTCCGACATCGCTTTGGCATTGGCGTCATCGATTCCGTAAAAATCCGTCAACACAGGTCCTTCGAGACCAGCGAAGCTTTTGCGCTCCTCGACTTTGAGGATACGAACATCATCGGACCAACGCACCGTAAAGCGCGACTGCCCCAAATCCGATTTCGGGGCATACTGCGTTTCCTTCAGCAACTCGAAGGTCTTCGTCGTCGGATCGACCCCGTAGATATTGCCCGTCGCTCCGTCGAGTCCACCTTGAGACCAAGCCGACAGAGTGAGAACAGCAGAAAGAAAAGTAATGAGGCACTTCATGAACAAGTTCCTAAAAAGTAATCGGCCCCACTCTCTCCGGAAAGCAGGAAAAAACTCTCACAACTTCGCCATGGCTTTTCCCGTCACGAGATCAACACAGCGGACAAATTCCCGCCGCTGTGTCCGCTGAAGGCGAGACAAGCGAGGAGGAATCCCCTCAGGCATTAATTTAACCAGAAGCCGTAACCCCTACTTTTCGATGCGGAAAAAGAGACGGGAATCGCTACCGAGCCCAAAATCATTCAAGTTGAAGGTCGCGGTAGTCGTGTCACCCCCTTCGGCTGCGGGATAGCCATCATCGATGTCACTATCCCAGCTGATCATATCCTCCGAGTATTTGATGGCATAAGACTCACCGGGCTTGGAATTCCAGGTTAAGGTAAGCATCCCATCGGCGGACGTGTAGTCAATCTCAGTAATGGTCGGCGGACCGGGTCCTCCCACTTCAACAATCTGAAAACCGTTCATTGGAGCACGCTTCACATTGTCGCCGCCGCCGAGCTGGTCGGCAATGGATTGAATCTTAATATTGGGAGCGGTTAAATCAGTGAGAATCACATAGTTTGAGTCAAGCCCTTGGCCTTGACCGTCCGTCCCGTCACCGGTCGCCTGTTTGTAGGTGCCATCGAAGGTGGCGGTATCGTAACCATGCTGTGCGGCAAGGACGTTCTCTCCGTTGTCCGTGTCCAAAATTTGATAGACGCCACCACGGTTACCATTACTGCCGCCATCGTAGTAGATATACACGTCGTAATTGGCGTATGGGATCTCCGTGATCGTCCATCCCTGAGGTCCACCATTATTATCCATGCCGCCGTTCATCATAAGGCGATCGCCATCGGCGGCGGCGGGGGTGCCGTCAAGAATCACATTGCCGTTGGCCCAGCTAGTCTGCACCGAGACAGTCGTCGCCAGCAAGGTTCCGCTATCGTCTGTGACCTGTTGAGTTCCCCAATTGCCCTGCATCACGTTGTTCCAGTTCGTTTGAGGAACAATGCCAGCCGTGCTGGTCGGTGGCACCACGTTGTTTTGCGCGTCTTCAGGAGAGCTCCCGTCGCCGGCATTACTTGGTCCGGTGTTCACGCCGATCGAGCTGGCCATCGCAGTGGTTGAAATGCTGGCCATAGCGGCGGCAAGGGCCAGAATACTTGAGATTTTAGTGAAACGGATCATTGATTTCTTTTGACTGGATTTCGATGTTGAGGAGGGAAACGCTTGAAAGGTGACTCTGCTGTTGGTCTGTCCTTAATTTCCCCTCTCCAACTCGTCAAGCTGCACTAAAAACCCAACCTGTCCTAAAGAGGACAGGTTATTCAAAGGAGCGCCCTGTGAACACCACGCTCTCTTTTTACGGATCTATTTCCGCAAAGGCTTACCGGCCCGATAAAATTCCAGTTGTTTCTGTAGTTCGGTGGTATCCGTTGCGCCAGCCAGCTCAATCGCCTTATTTTGCCAGCGAATGGCCTCATCAAACCGCCCCACCTCGGCATAAGCCGCCGCCAGAGTATCCAGGGTCGGGCCGATTTGGTAGTTCGACAGCTTGCAACAACGCTCCGCCAACTCGACCGCTTTTGCACCATTGCGCAATTCCGCGTCGGGATGGGTTGCCCGAATCCACGCCAGGTTATTCAAAGCCGGAGGAAGGTCCGGCCCGAGATTCAAGGCCCATTGATAATGCCGGGCCGCCTCCGGAATTGCACCTTGATCGCGATACCCATTCCCAATCGCAGCATGCATTGTGGCATGATCGGGATACCCGTTTTGCACCGTAAATGGTTGACCGAGAACTTCGCCGGCGAGGCCCTGGAGACTCAAGCCGAGGTTCTTATGCGTAGCTGTCCAGTTGGGTTCGCTGGCAAGCGCTTGATGGAAGTTCTCGAGCGCATCGGCGTATTTCTTTTGCCGGTGAAAGGTCACGCCCAGACTGTTATGGGCCGCGGCGTATCCAGGCTCCAACTGCAGCGACTTTCGGAAGTGCTTTACCGCTCGCTCCGTCTCCCCTTTTCCCAGCAAGGCAATTCCAAAGCTGTTATGCGCCAGAGCGTAATCCGGCTTGATCCGAACAGCTTCTCCCAAGTGCTTGATGGCATCCGCCTCCCGGCCCTCGTTGTGTCGAACCAAACCCAAATAGTGATGCGCGGAGGAGTTCTCGGGATCTAACTTCAACGCTTCCAAATAGAGTGGCACTGCTTGCTCCGGACGACCGGAATTCTGCAAACCCAATCCATACTCCACCTGAAGCTCGACGGCCGATTTGACGGCGGCCCGCTCCACCTTCGGATGACTCACAAGTTGTCCGGGAATTGGTGCCGCTTGCGCGATCCGCTCCGAGCGATCTCTCTCACTATGATCGGCATCCTCAATCAGGGTATCAACTGAAACTCCCCCTTTGTAGATCACCGACAACCGCCCTTTTCGGTCGATGAGGAAGCTCGACGGCAACGGCAGCTTCTCATGCAAGGAGATGTGGGTATTATGGAAAGATTGGAACGACGCAACCAAAGCATCAGTCGCTTCGCCAATTTCAAATGGAAACTTCCCGCTGTCCGCCAGAAGCTTCGCGTTGGTCCTGGTTGCAGGATCTTGGCCAAGACTATCTACCGAGAGAGCCAGAACATCGACCCCCTTCTTCTGCAACTCATCATGGCGCTGCGCAAACTCGCTCAATTCAGAGAGACAAGGCGCACACCAACTGGCCCATAAGTTCACCAGCAACAAACGTCCACCCTCTGACTCCAACTCATGTTCTTTTCCGTCGAAGTCAGTGAAGAGAGTTTTTGGGGCCGGCAACAACTCCACCAATGGAATTCTCGCGACCTGAGAGGGGGGCATTTTTTCCTGAATCGACGAGATGAGTTTCGTCTTACGATCTTCAGTCGGGACCACTCGCGGTGTTCCTGTCCCTTGAGCCAAGTGATAACGATGATCTACTTCGAGCCCGAGAAACTCCTCGAGCTTTCCGCCCGGCCACCGGACAATCACCTTCTCGATCACCTCGGCCCCGCCCAGTCCGAAGGAAAGCCACTTGCTGGACTGCGCGAGAAATCCTTCTCCCGCCCGGAGGGTCTTGATTGATCTCGGTTGGCCCACCGCCGTCTTCGCGATGATCACTTCGACCCGAGCGCCAATGGCATCACGGTTGGTGGTTTTCCCGTCTCCCTCCAGGCGCAATGACAGAAAGTGATTTGTTCTCGGGCTGTCGTTTCGCATGAGACGAAGACGCGGAGCATTACGATTTGAAATCCACAGGTCTTCGTCGCCATCGTGGTCCCAATCGACCAGAGCCACGGCCCTGGCATCGTCCGGGAAATCCAGTCCACTCACTGCGGAAACATTCGCAAACCGCCCCTTCGCCGCCGCAGCCTCCCCCGTATTTAGAAAGACACAATTCCGCTCGTTCCCACTGAAAGAACGGCCCTCCACAATCATCCGCCCCAACTCACGCCCTGCACGCCCCAGTTGACTGCCGGTTGCGGACTGATCATCGGCCCTTCCTTGCGACACGACCTGTCGCCACCAGAAACTTCACAAGTCTCCCGTATCATCCGTCGTGATGTAACCATTAGAAACCACCAGATCCTCCCAGCCGTCGTTATTAAAATCCACAAATTGAGACCCCCAGGCCCAGCGACCCATTTCAATTCCGGCCAAATCACTTTGATCTAAAAACACCCCATTACCTTGATTCTTCAACAAGGTATTTCCCCGTGCCAATCGCTGGATCCGGCTGCGATGTTCCGCCGTGGATTCCTTCAGGAATTTGCTCTGAAACGCGATCCGATTTCCAGCCGATGACCACATGTTACTGACCAACGCGTCCATCCAACCATCGCGATCGTAGTCTCCCCAGGTCACCGACATTCCGTTGGCACTATCTTCAACCCGGGCATCCTCCGAAATATCGACAAACTTCCGTTCCGCTCCCAGGTCATTGCGATAGAAATAGTCCCGCCCATAATCATTGGCAACGTAGAGATCCTGATCACCGTCATTGTCGAAATCGTCCCATGCCGCCGCCAGACTCCAGCGACTATTACTCTCACCCAAACCAGTTGCGGCAGTCACGTCGACGAACTTCCATCCATCCTCGGAGATCTCATTGCGAAACAAACTGTTGTTCCCGCCATTGTTCGCGTCATGCACGACAAAGCCCGCACTGGAGCCACCCAAACCACTACTTTCACTCCCGGCCACCCTGCTTTGATTGTAACCACAAACAAACAGATCAAGTCGCCCGTCTAAATCGTAATCCACCGCACTCAGAGACATCGTGTCAACAGTCGAGGTGAGAACCTCCTTGAGATGAAAACGTCCCGCCCCATCATTCTCAGCCACTACGACTCCTCCGTGAATCGCCACCACCAAATCCTGATCGGCATCGTTATCGAGGTCCACCAGGAGCGCGCTGCGGGACGACTGCAACCAGTCAACACCCCAAGACGACGATTGCTCGGTCGCAGTCCCATCAGCGTTTTGGACAAATAGACGATTGGGCAAGCCTGACTCCTGGCAGACATACAAATCGTCAAGCCCATCACCATTGACATCACCCACCGCCAGTCCGGGATTACCAAACAATTCCAGCGGGCTGCGATCTTGGGTCCGTTGGAACCAATGATTCATTCCCAGTAAAAACTGCTCCGCATATCCGCTATTCCCTCCCAAGGCCGATTCCGTACAATCAGAAAAGAGCGCGCCATTGGCTTGGCGTGACGAGGTCTCTTCAAATTCCACCACACGAAGTGAACGCATTCGGGGAGGCTCACCAGCTGCCCCGCGCGCCCAAATAACATCCCAGGTCGCATGCTGCTCCATCGACCCCGTGTCAGTCCGGCCGGAGAAAGAAAAATATTGCCGCGTCGAAACTCCTTCCGGCACCACCGAAACCCGAAACACTTTGACTTCAAAACTCAGATTCTCTGCCTTCGGAAAAGGTTCAGTAAGTGCGCGCATGGCTTCGACAAGACCTCCCGCTCCCTGAAATGTCCCTCCTTCGGGCTCCGATGATAAGCGATCCACTCTCAAGTGCTGATCGTCGAGAACCATAGCCAAATTTTCGGGCCGCAAAGCCCCGCATTCAAAGCCCGGGGCAATCAATTCTCCCACGGAAGCCTCATCGAGTTCATCGGAAGACGTCAGCAGTCCGCCCAACTCCTTCAGCTGCTTCATTGCCTTCCCGGTAAACACCTCGGTGTCCCAACCGTCCTTGGACGGATCATCAATCTCCTTCCACGATGCCCCTTCCTTAACTGGAATCCGGGCGTCCGGGATATCGACTGTGGGAATTTTCGGCAATCCACCGTCACCCTGATCATTTCTTTTCCCGCTCGAACTCTCCGATGGGCTCCACTGGCTGACTCCGTAAACGCCCAACCCAAGCGCAATCAAGAGCGCCACGATTCGGCCCCGTCCACCGTGGCTCGTTGTTGAATTCCCCTTATTTGCCATCGAGTTCGTCGTTTCGTTTTCTTCTTAAGATCTCCAAAAAAAATACGTCTGCGGGATGTTCTTCACTTGGTCTGATTCCACAAGACCAATCCCGGAAGCTCCCCGCTCTCCCAAGCCTTCATTCTGGAAGGGGAAACTGCACTGGGCCCGCGAATAAACGACCCAATGACGATGTCTTTGTCGCCATCACCATCCAGATCTCCGGTATCCATACACAACCACCTGCCATCCCTCACCCTGTTGATCGTACTGGCTTTGAACTTCATCTCCCCCTTGTTCTCCAAATAAACAAAACCCTCTTCGGGCCTCCCCTCAAAATCAGGAAACATCGAGATCACGGCAATATCCAGATCACCATCCAAATCAAAATCTTCCGCCAAGGCCTTGAAGGCTCCGTTTAGGGGAAAAAAGTAATGTTCTTCAAAAGCATTCTTCCCATCGTTCAGATAGATCCGCACTCCGTGATGCGGCTTCAAGACAGCCGGATAGTCGCCATTGTCACCATTGGTCGCGAGGACATCAAGAAAACCATCGCCATTGAAATCGTAGAAGGCCACGTTGGAACTTCCGAAGTGCGGAGGAAGTGGCAAGGCGTATGAGCTCGTGAAATTCCCCTCGCCCCTGTTGTAGTGAATGTGCACTCCTTCCCGGTTCTGCCCATGCACCACGGCAACATCAGGCAAGCCATCGTTATTAAAATCGTGAACATGGGACGCCATGCTTCCGGGCTCCTTCATCAATTCAATCTTTTCATACGAGCCACCCTCTCCGGCCTGATAATACCTGAATGCACCCAGTTGATTTCCACTTTCAGAGACCAAGATATCGATCAGCCCGTCCTGATTCAGATCAGCATAGGAAGAAAAGGTTGGTCGCTGCAATCCGGTGAGCACTTTCTTCCCGCTGGTCGCATAATACCCGTCGTTCTCCTGCAAAACCACCAACTCACCGCCCGGGAAATCACTTGGATTCACAAAGCGAATATTCGTCAGCCATAAATCATCATCCATGATCTGGAGATGCACCGGCGGACTCCCCAATTCAATATGCTGGGAACGACTCAAGTCCGAATTTAAGACGGACAGGTTGGTCGTCACCATGTCTCCCACGAAAAGACGCTGACTTCCCTCATCAATATGAATCAAGGTCGTATTTGGATTTTCCTGCTTATACCCAAACTCCGCCTCTCGAAAGAGTTGGGAAGGCGCTTCAATCGTCACCTTCCCGGCTGGCTCCTCCAGCTTTTCAGGCGCCCGCTCCAGGTAATAGGCCACCAGAACATTCCAGGCCTCCCGGGTCATCTCCGCAGCCGGAGGATAAATTCCGGCATCGATGATCATTTGCTTTTCAGCAGGATGCCTTCCCAGGTCAATGATCGGTTTCACCCCGGCGTGATGCATCCCCATGAACGCTCCCATCCGTGGAAAAATAAAATCCCGCCAAACTGATTTCGGGAGCGCGCCGGGTTCGACAAACAGATGACACCGCTGGCAATGCTGGATCGCCAAACGCCTTCCTTCAATGCCTTCATCATCGCTGACAAAAGTTTGGTGATAGATCAGATCCATTGAAATCTCCACCCCGGCTGCCGTCTCTTCCACTTTTGGAGGATCAGACTCGCCTTCTTTGCACGCCGTGAGACCGGAAAGTAGGAGCAGTGGAAAAAAAACCAATCGCATACAGTTGTCAGGAAACAATTTTTGAAGCCAGCGATTGAATACCGCGAGAGATGAGAGGGTGCCAAATCTTATCCTGACAAAAAAACCTCGTCGATCCTTTAGGACCAACGAGGCTTATTTTGAATCGAATGATTCTCCCTGAATAAAATTAACGTTTCCGTCGACTCACAAAACCAATCAGGCCCAACAAGGCCAGGATAGCCGAAGAGGGCTCTGGAATTGCAGAAGCTTCGACAATCTGAAATCCGTTCATAGGAGCACGTAAAGGCGGTGCCTGGCCCGAGTCATCGGCAATGGATCGGATCTTAATATTGGAACCGGATAAACCAGTGAACTTCACATAGTTTGTGTCGAGCGGGACGCCGTTACCGTCCAATCCAGTACCAGTAGCCTGAATGTAAGTACCATCGAAAGTAGCCATATCGTAACCACTCTGCGATGCAAGGACGTTGTCGCCGTTGTCCGAGTCCCAGACTTGATACGAGCCACCCCGCCCATTATCATTGCCGCCATCGTAGTAGATATACACATCGTAAGAGGAGTATGGGACGCCTGTGATGGTCCATCCTTGGGTTCCACCATTATTGTCCATGCCACCGTTCATCATGAGGCGATCGCCATTGGTTTCAGCACCGCCGCTCAGAACAACATTGCCGTTGGCCCATTGTGTCTGCACCGAGACAGTCGTCGCCAGCAAGGTTCCACTGTCGTCTGTGACCTGTTGGTTTCCCCAATTGCCTTGCAGCAGGTTGTTCCAGTTCGTTTGAGGGACAACACCAGCCGTGGTGGTGGACGATACAAGGTTGTTTTGCGTGTTTTCAGGAGAGCTCCCGTCACCGGCACTACTTGGTCCTGTATTCACACCAATCGAGGCGGCATTGGCCGTCACGGTCAATCCGGCCAAGGCGGCAAAGATGGATAGTTTTGAATTCGTCATGAATTTCATGTTCTTTGTTTATTTCTGGTTTTTTGGGGGTTGTTCCTAGATCTCATCGATCAAGAAATGACGACAAACGAATGCCAGCGGCAAGACATTGCCGATTTCGTTGGAAAATCTCGAAACAATTCCGCAGACGCTCCTGTCCTCTTTCGGATAGGTATGATGAGGAGGCTTATTTCGTATCCGCTCACTCCCGCCTTTGACTCGCGAAAGGATGTTGAATCCAAGCAGGCAACCAGCCCGTCCTCCTCAACATCGGCGGCGGTCGTTTTTCTGACGTCTCCCTGATTTCCGGATCCGGCCTGACCGCAGACAATGGCCAAAAGCTAACCGCCAAGCTGTTTCAACCCAACGGTTCTGTTTGTCCCCAACTTAATCATCCAGCCCTCTCGTTAGTCTCTGTCCTTGCCCCCTCTCCAAAATCGGATAGCCTTGGTCAATGTCTGACTTCATCCTTCAGAGCCCCTCCGAACAGGTCGCCGAGCACTTGCGGTCGGAAATTGTCCGGGGACGCTGGAGCGGGACGATGCCCGGCAGCCCCACCCTGACCGCCGAGCTGGGAGTTGACAGTAAAGCCGTTTGGGCCGCCCTCCGTATTCTGGAGAAACAGGGAATCCTTCAAGGGCAGGGGGCAGGCCGGCCCCGAAAAATCATTCCACAGGGAAACGATCAGTCCTCCATCCGCGTTGCCATTTTAGAATACGAACCTGCGGGCCGAACCGAGGACTACATGGTCGATCTCAGGCATCGCGTTGAACATGTAGGCCACAAGATCGTCGATCCGGCAAAAACTCTCCTCGAGCTGGGCATGAATGTTTCACGCGTTCAGCGGCTGGTTGAGGAGACGGAGGCAGATGCCTGGATCGTCTGCGCGGCTTCACGGGATGTCCTCGAATGGTTTTTTGAGCAAGACCTGCCAGTCTTCGCATTTTTTGGCCGACGACGCCAAGTCCCCATCGCCGGAGTCGGCCCCGACCACGAACGCTTGGGACGTGAGGTGATTCAAAAATTGATTTCCCTCGGTCACAAGCGGATCGTTTTGATCCAGCGAGAGAGCCGTCACTCGGCTGGATCTGGGTCCCGTGAACGGGCAATCATCGATAAAATGGCGCAACACAGCTTGCCCTTTGGTCCCTACAATCTTCCCGAATGGGATGGCACCCCGGAAGGCTTGGCCCAAGTCCTCGAAGATCTCTTCCGCTTTACGCCGCCTACCGCCTTACTCATCGACGAAGCCGTCATTTTCCATGGCGTCATGAATCATCTCGCACGACGCGGTATCCACCCTCCAAGAGATATCTCACTGATCTGCTCCGACCCCGATCTCGCCTTCTCCTGGATCACCCCCCCCATCGCCCACGTGCGTTGGGATTCGCGTCCGGTCGTCCGTCGAGCCATCGACTGGGTCAAAAATATCGCCGCCGGAAAGCCGGACCTTCATCAAACTCTCACCAAGGCAGAACTCGTCGAGGGAGGGACCATCGGCCCCTGCCCTCGATAAAAGTCGGCGGGCGAATTGCTCACTTTCCCTGAAGCAATCTCACCATCGCCTCGCCCATCGCGAGGCCCACATCCATGTATGTTTGGGCATTGCCATTGTAGTGGCTGTTCGAAGCTCCGCCCTGGCTGAGCGGATGGGTGAAGACGGTGCCAACGTTCCCCTCGAAATCAGAATAATTTCCAGCCGCTCCATCGACGGCGAGTTGGGCATCCAATATGAGCTTCTCGTTAAGGTCGGTGCTGTCTTTCGCGGTTTGCCCGAGAGTGGCGACAATGAACTTGGCCTTCGGCGCTTTGAATTCACGGCGCAACGTCTTGATGAGATGCACAAGATTCTCCTCATACTTTTTGGCGTGCGCAAGATTGTAGCGATCCTTGTCACCCTGCCACCAAGCGAAGCCGGCGATCTCGTAGCCTCTTCCCTTCCAGTGTGGAAATTGCGCGTCAAAATTATCAAGCACCTCGTGGGCCGCTTTGAAACATTCGTCGTATTGCTTTCCAGCATACCAATTGATCGGTTCCGGCTCGCTGCCTTTGTCCCAACTCAAGGGCGACTCTTTGTAACCCGCATAAATTTTCCCATCGTATTCATACTGCTTGCTTCCGGGTGGGAGAAAATCCCATCCGAGAGAACGATTGCCCTGTGAGGTTTTCAAAACGAGCACCGGCTCATCAATGGCTTCACCGACGGAATGGCCAAATCCCAACTCCGGTCCGATTCTTCCTCCGGCCACTCCCATCCAACGACTTCCGGTCGCGGTCACCACGCCTCGATAGTAAACATCATCACGAGCCGTCCACTGACCTTTGTCATTCATCAAGTAGGGATACTTTCCACCAAACTTCACCAGTGTCTTCAGCGATCCCGGAACATCCAGCCGAGCGGTCCAGCCCAAGCCATTGGCATCGCCCGTGAAATAGGTAATCTTGAAAGGCACCTTTTTCCCTCCTTCTAATTTGACCTCGGAGCGAACCGCCTCGCCGCCCGCTTCCTGACGATGCACTTCCTTTCCGTCGACCTCCATGAGGCAGTTCGACGATCCCCCGTAACCGGGACGAAATTCATACATCCCGGTTTCCTTCAATTGCACAAAGCCTCTCGTCACTTGCACACCGCCACCCGGATACGGCGTGGGTTTGGTTCCACCAAAGCTCTCCAACTTCAGGGTCTTGCTCGGCTTCAAGGCGTCGTAATCAGTCTTCGGGTCGTAGCTGCCCTCGTAAACCGAAACAACCGGATCGATCATCTCGTCACCCCAACGCGTGCCACCCCCATCGATTTTCCCGGCACCCACCATGTTGGACTGCCCGGAAAGAATGAAGACTTTGACTGGCTTTTCTTTGGCATGGGAGAATACCGCCACGACGAAAAAAAAGAGGGATGATTTGAAAAGTAGATTAGCTTTCATGATCGAATTGAAGGGACTCTTCACTGACTCCCGAGCAATGAAAGGAAGAAACCCGGTGTATCCTGCCTAATTTTGGACAAGTCCTCATTAATTCCTTGTCAGATCGCCCTACAATTCGCGTATTCTCTCGGACCATGATGAAAAAAGCTTTCGCCTTCCCAGTCGCCCTCGCAGCCTCTCTCCTCACTTCCGGATTTTCTTCCGCCGAGGAGAAACGCGTTTCCCTCTTCAACGGAAAAGACCTCAAAGGATGGTCGATTCTTAAATGTGAAGCCGAAGTGAAGGATGGTAATATGTTCATCAAAAGCGGCAACGGCTTGGTCCAAACCGCGAAGAAATATCAAAACTTCGTTCTCGAATACGAATGGAAGGCCCTCGGCGAGGACAAATGGGACAGCGGAGTTTACTTCCGCTACACCTCCGTCCCCAAAGGTCGCCCCTGGCCCAAGCGCTATCAGGCCAATCTCCTGAAAGGCAAAGAGGGTGACGTCGGCGGCATCGAAGGCGCCTCCAGCAAAGGTCTCCTCAAAGACCGCGAGTGGAATAAATTCAAGCTCACCGTGAATGGCTCAAAAATCTCTCTCCAGATCAACGGCAAGGATGCCTGGAAAGGCGACGGACTGGAAGACCTCGAAGCCGGCTTCATCGCCGTGCAAGCCGAAGTCCCCGGCGGCGGCCAGCACTACTTCCGCAATATTTTCATTACGGAACTCTAGCTCCAACCGGGATCCGGCTGGATCAGATCGAGGAGTTCGGGTGTCGTTGCGGCCGGAGTTCGCCTCTGATCAGAGTAAGCTTCCAGAACCTTGAAGTGAGCCACCGCTTTGGTCTAGGCCAGAAAATTCGCGCCCTCCTCAAACGAGGGAAATGCTCAAATCAAGCCAAGGTCGAAATAGATCAGAGAAATCGGTCCAACATCATTTGCAAGCGCGTTCGGCGTCCCGGAGCCTGCTTGTCGAGAGGGCTGACTTCCTTCGCTTGCCGTGGGTCGCTGCGCAGATCGTGAAAGTTTCCTTCCGTATCCAGAATGTGCTGCCAATCGCGCACCATCCGGAATCCCCCTGATTCAGAACAAATCCAGTTCCGTTTTTCAAAGGGATCATCGCTCCCGGTCAAACTGGGCACCATCGACTTCCCATCAGATTTCAAGGCGTCGGTGTTTGCGATTTTTGCCAGGCTCAGAAAGGTCGGCAGAATATCCGTGAAGTCGACAAGATCCTTGCTGACACGACCTTGCCGGACCAGAAACGGAGCCCTGACAATAAAAGGGACGCGAACTTCAAAATCTGTCTTCGCTTTCCCACTTCCGCCTTCGCTGGTGAGCATCACCAGGGTGTTTTCTTTGAATTCGTTCTTTTCGATGGCTGATAGCAACTTCCCGACTTGGTGATCGACCTTAGCTCCCTCACTCCCAACAAAATGAATCATGAAAAATGGCTGACTTCCCTGGGCCTGCGCGAGGAAAGAAAGACTCTTCTCCAAATCAATGTTCATTCCTCCGCTCTGATAACCGGACTTTTCAAGTAAGGCTGACAGTGACGGCGCCTTCTCATGGTGACTGGGATAGCGCCCCGAAAAGAGCGTCTTTTTACTGAGATTTTCATCAGGCATCCGCCATGCTGTTTCATAGCGAACTCCTTCTTTCGCCAGACGATCGATGTTCGGCGAAGGATGATTCCCACCGTAACACTCCAGATGCCCGCGGGTGAGATCCCGGGCGAGGATCAACACTAAGTTTGGACGATTATCGTCCCCGGCAAAAGCCGGAGAATGGAAAAAGGACAAAAAGATGAAAATGATAAACGGAATTCTCATTTACTTTGGAAAGTTTCGCTGGCCACGATTTTTTGAATCAGTTCCTGCAGACCAAACCCTTGTTCCGACACCTCAAGAACAATTCGGTCGATATCTTCGCGGTCAGTAAAGCTGATACGACGTCCAAGCGCGTAGATGAACAACTTTTCAGAAAGGCAGTGAGTGAATTGATTCGTTCGCTTGAGCAGGTAATTGCGAATCGAATCCGGCCCGTCAATCGTGGTTCCATCGACCATTTTCCCCGATGGATCAATCAATGATTTCTTGGCATATCGCTCCCTCCAAACGCCAACATGATCAAAATTTTCCATCGCAAGACCGAGTGGATCAATTCGTCGATGACACTCAAAGCAGGTAGGATTATCACGATGCTTTTCCATCAACTCACGCATGGTATTGAGTCCGCGCGTATCGGGCTCGATCGGTTCGATATCTGGCGGTGGAGGTGGAGGTGGTGTTCCCAGGAGATTTTCGAGAATCCAAACTCCGCGCACTACCGGTTGGGTTTCGATGCCATTGGAAGTGGCGGTAAGAATACTACCATGACCAAGCAAACCACCGCGATGGTGATCCGCCTTTAAGGTAACCATTTGAAACTCATCTGAATTAACCCCCGGAATGTCATAGTGCCGGGCAAGGGCAGCATTAAGGAAGGTGTAATCCGCATTGATAAATTCAAGTATACTCCGATTGCCATCGAGGATGTGCCGGAACAGTCGATGTGTTTCCTCGCGCATCGCACTTTCCAAATCATCGGCGTAGTAACCACGATTTTTTTCCGGGTCCGGCGGCATCTCTCCGAGCCTGCGCAGTCCAAGCCACTGGCCGGCGAAGTTTTCAACGAAGGCCGAGGACCTTGGATCCCGCAACATACGCCCGACTTGATTGCGCAGCACGTCTGGTTCTTCAAGCGACGCCGCGAGCAACTCGGCATCCGGCATGGAGCTCCACAGAAAATAGGAGAGCCGCGTCGCAAGTTCATTACGGGCGAGCTTCTTCGACCCCTCCTCCGCGAGGTAAATAAAATTCGGAGAGGTGAGAATCGCACGAACGCCATACTTCGCCGCTGCCCAGAAGTCTTTGTGCTTCTCGAAGTGCCGATTTGCCAGAGCCAGATAGGGTTGTAATTCAGCAGGGGACACGGGGCGACGAAAGGCCCTCGCGGCGAGCCTAGACAATGAAGCGTCGAGGTACTCAGAGTTCGGTTTTTTAGGTGGGTCCGGAAAATACCGGGCAAACCCCGCAGGAGGCCATTCATCATAAAACGGCCCCTCAATCTCGAGTTCATAAACGTGAAGCTCGGGGCCTGAGCCGATATACATTTCGGGTGGATTGCGCAGCGGATAAATCGCGTCGTCAGTGTATTTCGGCAACACCTTACGCATGATTCGCTTAAAGGAACCGTTAGGACCGTTGGCCCAATGAAGGTTAAAATTAAATCCTCGGTCCAGCCATACGCGATGCTCAATCGTAGTGATCTCGTCATCCCTTATATCAAACTCACCAATCGTGCGATGAGCAGTCGCTCCAAGCTCCCGCGAATCAATACTGATCGAGAGACGCATCGGCTCGTCGGAATTGTAGCGTAGATCCTCATCCTTGTAGCGGGACTTGCGTTGGTGGGCGATCGCCTTGACCCGGATGACATATTCTCCGTCCGCCGGAACACCTCTCTTGCGAAGTTGTGACAAGTTGAGCGGCTGGCGAAGCTTAATAGTCATGCGTGCGACCTCGGAGCGGAATCCACGCATCGTTCCGCCAATCTCCTCGCCTTTGGAAATCAAATGAATCTTCTCCGGGCGGGGTCCGGGACGAATCGCTTTATCGGCGACCTTCCGGGCAGCTTCGAGATAGTTCTGCAAGAGATAGTCTGAAGTGACCAATCCCTCACCGACATTGTCAAACCCTTCGACCGAGTCATCGGGCGGAAATCCAACGGTCGGATCGAAATCAACCATATTGAGTGCAAAGAGGTCCCGGATCGTGTTGCGATACTCAGCTCGATTGAGCCTCCGCAACACAGCCCTCCCGGAATTCTCCCGTGCGGCAATGCGGGCACGCTGTAGTGTCTCCGTCAACTCAGCGACAATTGTTTTCAACTCTTCGGCGGAAGGCTGCTTTTCTTCCTCGGGAGGCATCTCACCCAGATTAAGTTGATCAAGAATCTCCTGAAGACTCTCAGCGTCGTCGTGGTTTTTGAGATCAGTGCCGAGCAGATCAAAACGTCGATCACCCTTTTGTTTTTCCGCCCCGTGACATTGAATACAGTAGTTCTCTAAAAAGGGTATGAGCGCCACATCGGCTCGAGAGGTCGAGGCCGCTGCAGTCACGAAGAGCCCTAGGACCGCGATGATTTCTTTGACTCTCATGTGAGAAGATCGTTGAGGTTGCTTTGGCTGGTCGAAAACTCCTCCCGCTCAACTCCGAGCTGTTGCAGCAATGTGACAAATAAGTCCGAGAGCGGACGGCCGTCGCGGCCTTTTCGTTCAAAGCGATGGTGCTTTCCGTGCTTCATCCCACCCCCTGCCGCAATGATTGGGAGGTTTCGGCTCGAATGCGAACTGGCGTTGCCCATCCCGCTCCCGAACAAAACAGTCGTAGTATCGAGCAACGGACGTCCTTCGGCGTCTTTTGTCGATTTAAGTTTCGATAAGAAGCCCGCAAACTGCTGCGCGTAAAACCCCTCGATAATCGCAAGTTGCTTGACCAAATCCGGGCGTTTGCCGTGATGGGTGAGCGAGTGATAACCCAACGAAATTCCATCAAAGGGAAAGAGGCGGTTTCCTCCGGGATGACCGTATGTGATGACCCGGGTCGAGTTGGTCTGTAATGCCAGGACCATGAGGTCATAGAACACGGCAGTGTTGTAGGGGTAAGCTAAATCGACTTCCAACTCGTCGTTGTCTCCTCCGGTAAGAACCGTGTTCTTCACCTTGGGCTTGTCGACATCCAGCCAATCCTTCCGCCGCTGAAGTTTCAATTCCACCTCCCGAATCGAATTCAAATACTCCCCTAGTTTACCCTGATCATTTCTGGAGAGCCGCTTCTCCAGACGCCTGGCATCTTCGAGAACGACATCCAAAATACTGGCATCCTCATCGAGAAACTGACGGGTGCTGGTTTTCGTTTTTGAAGCTTCATTCAAAAACAATTTGGCAAAGACACGGGTAGGATCGCCATCGGTGGGCCGCTGGATCCCCGCACGGGACCAGGAAAATCCACCTGAGCCGAGCTGAAGGGAGGGAAAGCGTGTCTCCTGGCCCAACTCCTCGGCGAGGAGCTGGTCGAGGGATAACATCTGTTGCGGATCGCGTATGTCCTTGATCTCGCGACCGTTGAGGAAGGTATTGCTGCACCCGTGCCCACCGCCGACATCCGGGTGATCCAGATTGGTGAAAATACTCAGCTCTTTGCGATGTTCCTCGAGCGGTTTCAGCAATGATGGCATCAAGTAATCCGCGCCGGTCTCCTGCGGAAAGAAGCCGCCAGGATACATGCCATAGGTCGGAGAAACGCAAACGAATCGCTCGGCTGTTGCCCGGGTGTTCGGTGACGCTGCGTGCAATGATTCGAGTGAAGGAAGAGCCAAGGAAACACCTAGACCCCTGAGAAACTGTCGACGGTTTGTCGTTTTCATACTTTAAGGTAATTGGCTATCGTCGCCGGAAGGCCTTGCTGGCGGCAGCCAGCGTGACAAGGTCACGCATTCCATAGCCCCGCCGTTTGACTTGTTCCTCTAGCTTTTCCAGCTCGGCATGATCGACAAGCTGGGGCTCCCGACCGGTCCCGTAGGTAAGGAGTTGATGGAGGAGATTTTTTAGAAACATGTCCTTGCGATCGAGCAGGGCGGCTCGGAGTTCGACCTCATCCGCAATTGATTTTCCAGATGGCAGGCTCGCCGAGAGATCAATCACGGGCCCTTTCCCCCTATTGCCCGATTTCGGATAACGGGTGCGCAACCCACCAATGGGGCCATATGATTCGAGAGCAAATCCCCAAGGGTCAATCTTGTTATGACAATCGGCACAGGCTGCCACCTCGCGGTGTTTCGCCAGCTGATCTCGAATCGTCAAAGTGCCGCGCGTGTCGGGTTCGATCGGCGGCACATCGGGTGGTGGTGGTGGTGGTGGCGTCCCCAAAAGACTTTCCAAAACCCAAATGCCACGCAACACCGGCGAAGTTTCGACCCCATTGGCTGATGCCGTCAACACACTGGCGTGACCAGTCAGACCGCGCCGACGCACCTCAGGGGGAAGTGACACTTTTCGAAAGCGTTCGCCATTAACACCCGGAACCCCGTAATGCTCGGCCAGATTGTCGTTGATGAAGGTGTAATCGGCATCGAGAAAATCGCTTATTGGCCGATTCTCTCTTACCAAATGGCTGACTAACATCTGCGTCTCGGTGCGCATCGCGTCCTCAAGTCGCCGCTTTAAATAGGTCGGAAATTGTTTCGGCCCAGGCGGCATTTTTCCAAGCTTGTCGAGCCTCAGCCATCCGTCCGTAAAGTGGCGCGAGAAAGCTCCGGCCTTCGGATCGTCAAGCATCCGCTCCACCTGTGCGATGATGTCCTTGTATGCCACCAATCTCCCGCTGGCAGCGGCGTTCATCAAAGCCTCATCCGGCATGGTGCTCCAAAGAAAATAGGAAAGCCGGCTCGCCAGTTGATAAGGAGAAAGATTTGCTCTTTGTTTAGGATCCCCTTCGTCCAGATAGAGGAACTTCGGCGACGAGAGAAGGGCGCTGAATCCAGACTTAATCGCTTCGACCTCTCTGTCTCCCGCCGCGATCGCTTGATAGACAAAAGCGATGTGATGGGCGATCTCCCGTTCGGTCACCGGACGTCGAAAAGCCCGCTCCGCTAGCTGCCTCATGGAATGGGGAATATCAACCTCTCCCGCATCGGTCGTTGTTCCAACCAGAGAGGTGTGACTTGCAGGTGGCCAGGCATCCACCAACGGCCCTTCGATCTCGATGTCGAATAAGCGCATCCGTGGTCCCCGATACACCGAAGCCACCGTAACAAGTGAATTGTTGTGCTTCTCTACCTCCTCGTCGGTGATTGCCTCCCCTCTCTCCCGCATAGCATCAACCTCGGTCATCGAAAGTCGATCCGCTTCCGGATGATACTCCCGGACGACGCGGCTCAGCGGCCCTTTGGCGGCTCCTGAACCGTTGATCCAGTTGAAAAATGGCACCGCCCCCTTCGGCATCCAAACGCTTGTTTCGAAGGAATCCGGCTCACCATCTTTCAAAGCAAACACCTCAACAAGATTGCGCCCGCGGGTTGTCGTTTTTTCAAGAGACTTCCGCGTTGTCGCAAACCAGACACCCAGTTTGATCGGCTGACTCGTATCCACTTTAAGAACCTCCGGATCATAACCGTGATCAAGACGCCCCACTCCAGTTGCGCGAACACGGATGCGATACATCCCCGCACTTGGCAATCCGGCTAGAAGTGATTTCGGAGCATTCGGGCGTCGGTCGGCAGGCTCACCGTGGGCGATATCGACATGGCTGCCATCGAGTGCCAGGGCACGGTAGGCCACCTGCGTACCTCCGGTGGTGCTGGTCGTGAATTCAGACGGCTCAATTTTAAAGCTCTTCGTTTGAGGCCTCTCCAACCCAAAAACCAAGGCCTGATCGAGATAAGATCGTGCAGAGTTGAGATAGAGCCCAAGCTGGTGTTCCGAAATGACCTGGGATCCGCCCACCGTTGCGAACCCGTCATGCTTCTGATCCTCAGGAAACTCCGAGGTAGCGTCATTGATCTCCGGATCGATCCCAAGGAGATCGCGAATTGTGTTCTTGTATTCGTAGCGCGTGAGACGCCGCAAGGGAGTATCGTCGGGAATCGTAGAGGCTCTGAGAGCAAGAAGGTAGCGCCTTATCTCTGCGGTAACTGCCCGCCGTTCCTGATCTGGTGGCTGGGTGACATTTTTCTTCTCAGGCGGCATTTCACCGAGATCAAGTTGATCTAATATCTCCTCAAGCATGAGGCTTTGTTCCAAACGATTGGGATCCGTGAGCAATGGAAGAAAATTACGATCGCCCTTGGTGACGTCGTTGTCATGGCAGTCGATACAGTAATTCTCAACGAAGGTCGGAACGATTGGGGCAAGTCTCTCCGCGGAGAACGTCTGCCCGCACCCCAGGAGCCCGATGAGGGCGAGAATGGAAAAGCCAATCTTCATTTTAAGCAAGGTCCAAGCCCGTCAGGGTTCCAGATGAATTGTTAAATTTATCGGTCTCAACCCCGAAGCGTTGAAGCATGGAGACGAACAGATTACAGGCCGGTGTCTCGATTCCCGCCGAGCGGTCCTTTTTAAAACGAAGATGCTGTCCATGCTTGAATCCGCCTCCTGCAAGCAACAGGGGAAGATCTTTGTTGGAGTGGGAACTGGCATTACCCATCCCGCTTCCAAACAGTGACATCGTATTGTCCAGGAGGGTTTTCCCGTTGGCCTCCTCGATCCCGGAGGCTTTCTCGAGAAATCCGGCGAAGGCTGAGGTATGAACCTTCTCGATGAGCTTGAGCTCCTTAATATAACTCTCCACTTTCCCGTGGTGGGTGAGTTGGTGATAGCCCTTGGTCAGAGGAAGTCCACCTGAATTCGTCCCAATTCCGGAAACCTCCAAGGAGATGACTCGTGTCGAGTCGGTCTGCAAGGCCAAGGTGATCAAGTCGTAGTATAGCGGCAGGCGGTCGACGAAATCAAAATCATCGGCATCGTCGGGCAAAGAATATTCAACATCCGGCTTCTCCCGGTCGTGCCATTTCTGCGATTGAATCAAGCGATTCTCAAGTTCCCTGATTGAAGTGAAATATTGATCCAGCTTTTCTTGATCCGACCTGCCAATCTTGCGCTTCAAATGATCAGCGTCCGTTTTAACGAGATCCAGAATACTGATACGCCGTGCACTGGTCCGCTTAAAGACATCGACATTGGCCGGGTCTGTTTTTTGGAACAACATCGCAAATATCTTCGAGGGATCCTCGACCGGTGGAATCGCAACCCCTGACGCACTCCACGAAAGACGGTTCCCGCTACTGCTCCCGCAGGCCAACTGCAATGACGGATAGCGGGTATCGGGGCCTACGTGCGCGGCCGCCTTTTGATCAAAAGTCACATTTCCCTCGGCGTATCCCTTCGAGTTTTTTGCAAGGACTCCCGAAAGAAAAGCATGCACCCCTCCATGTCCGCCAACACCTTCAGACCCGTGATCGAGCTGAGAGAAAATCGTGAACTGATCCCGGTAGGACGCCATCGACGTAAGCAGCTCGGGTATTTCGTAATCCGAACCTGTCCCAGTCGGGAAAAACAAGCTTGGGACAAAGCCGAAGTTATTACCGACACAAAGCATCCTCATTGGAATCTTATCGGAAGGTTTATCGCCTGCGGCAGCAAGGGACTCGAGAATGGGCAGGGACATCAGCACACCTCCGGTTCCTCGGAGAAAGGTGCGTCTATTGCATGAAGTCGGAGACATTTTAGTTACGAGAAGTTGATAGGGCATCACTGGCGACCAGAACGCGAATCTGATCAACAGCTGAGCCAGCTGCGAAATTGAGAATGAGTGTGCGCTGGTCTGCGGCGAGAATCAGGACGTCTTTCCCCTCTGCCTCAGCCTGCTGAAGATCTTCCTTCGGAGGCTCCAGGCCTCGGGGAAGGTCGCCATAGTTACCATCGGGATGTCCCAGGAGGGTATCTGTCGCAAGCAAATTCCTGCCACTCGCGATCAGTCCAACGATGGGCTGATCGAAAGTGATCTGTCCTTCCACTCTGGGCTTGTCTCCATCCCGCTTGTCCAAAAGCCCGACCGGGTCCAACTGAAGGAGATAGCTCGCTACCTCGGCTCCTGCCGGAATCCGCGGACCCTTTTCGCGGCGGATTCTACGGTATTCTCCGGGGTCCGCTAGATCAACCTCCAGCGCATTCTCAATCGATACCTGTCGACGTTCGAGAAAAACGGTAATGTGTTGATTGTCTTCGAACCGACCCGGGAAAAATCCGGGACCGGGCGAAACAAAGCGCATCATACCAGTCGTCTGTAAGACTCCTGATGTCACGGGCCAAACTTTCTCGTAGATTTCCGTCTCAAAGAAGCTCTCCTGAATACCTCCGTCCTTCCGCGCCGAGACAGCCTCACCGGCGCGGATGAGCTTCCCCTCCACTTCGACTTCCCCCTCGAAAACACACACATCGGTCTTCCCGCCCCCCCTCTTGGTCAAACCAAATGCAGTTCCCAGATCAATGACCTCGGCATCCGCCGTGTCGACGGTAAACCCCTTTGCAGACTCCGGGACATGGAATGTTGCCACCCCTTCTTCAAAGTAAACATGCATCGCATCCCGGAGTTCGAACCGCGCCGGCCCCTCGACAGTCATCGAAGCGCCATGGTCGAAATCGAGTCGAATCAAGCCACCGGCAATCTCGATGGTCTCCACCCCGACTTCCCGATTGCTTCCAACCACGGTCCCGTCCGGTAGTCGAGCCCCCACGGACTGGGCGATCACGGCGAAACTGGAATCGTTTTCCGGTTGAGGCTGGGTCCAAATAGCAAGACCGATCAGGGAAAGGATCAGGGCCGCCGCAATGGCCGCTCCCCACTGGAAAAAATACCCCCGGTTTGTCGAGCTACTCCCGGCCTCTGGTGCTCCCACCTCGGCCACTCTTCCCTCTTCAAACAATTCCCCAATGAGTTCATCACGAAGGCAGGCCCGGGCAAAGGCAACAGCATTCTCCTCCGTCTCTGCCGACCACGCCAGGAGAATACGGACTTCTTCCTCCGAACATAGGCCACTCAAATAGGCGCTGATCTGCTTCTCAATTTCAACATTCATTTCAGGAAGGATTTTGATATGAGCTCATTTTCTGCTCCACGCATTGCCGCAGCCCAAGCCGCAGACGATGAAGCATCACGGCGACGTGATTGGCAGTCTTACCAATTTCCCTCGCAATCACCGCGGGTTTTAAGCCCTCTTCATACTGCATCGCTAACATCCGGCGTTCCTCATCTGGAACCCGACGAATGCATTCTGCGAGGGCTTCTTTCATCTCTTCAACTTCCGGTTGCAATGCTTCGAAAGCATCGGCAACGAGATCGACAGCAGTTTCGTCATCTGCAGTGATGGGGCGCCGTAGTTGCTTGCGGAAATGGGCTTTCACCAAATTCCGTGCAACCCCAAGCGCCCACGCAATGAAGGGTCGGGAGGCATCAAAACTCTCGAATCGGTCCACGATCGCCAACGCCACCTCTTGAAGGACATCCTCCGCATCCGCCCGGTTGCGCACAAATGAACGAACGAAGCGAGCCACGGCGGGCTGCGCCCTGGTCCACTCGACGGTCAGGGTTTTGAAGGATTCAGTGTCGTCCATTCAGGGGTGTATTGGCAATTCCCTCCAAACTATTACAGAAAATATCGGAATAATTCGCGCCAACTCCCCACGAGGCCAGCCGCTCATTACCACCTACGAAGAAAAATGAACTTTTCCGGGAACAAGAAGAATATCCAGCCCCCAATTTTCCGTAATCAACGACTAGAAAACAATTCCCGGAAATTCAAAAGCCGTCACACCGAGAGGTGTGGCGGCTTTTTAGAATAGTGAGCGACCAGCCCTTACCTCATAGGCGTCAACTTGAATGACTTCACGGCGACTCCATACTGCGGTGGGAAGTCACGGAAGAGACGAATGACATTTCGTCCGGTCTTCAACTCCACGATGATGGGTTCTGATTTCTGCCAACTTCCCTTGGTGAAGGGTAAGACCAGCGCGGTAGCCTCTTCAGCATCATTCACGGCAACCTTGATCTTTTGCTCATAATTAGCGGTAACCACCTCGGCCGTGAGGGCATATTTCCCGGCCCGTGGAGCTCTCACTTCATACTCCATCCGCGAGGTCGTTCCCTGGCTCGGTCCGGTCGGATCGATCTTGGGGCTCTTGGCGTAGTAGGTTTTGGAGTAGGTGTCGGAAACCCGCTCGTTGACGTTTCCATAAATGTCGTAAAGACCAAACTGGTTGGGCTTCTTCTTGCCAACCGGATGGGACTTACCACCGGCATTATCCTTGAACCAGGCATAGTCTCCGAGGCGGGAATCATCGTCACCGAAGAACCACTTGGTGTCACGTCCTCCACGACTGGCGTATTCCCACTCGGCTTCAGTTGGGAGCCTTACTTCGAATCCGACTTTCTGGGCGGCTTTCGCGCAAAAATCCTTCGCATCATCGATGCCGATACTATCAGCCGGACAATTGTCAGCCTTGGTCGACTTACTTGGGGCCATCCCTGTGATGGCGAGATACTGTTCCTGGGTGACTTCATATTTCCCGAGATAAAATCCCTTGGTGAGGGTAACGGGATGCTTGGGCACCTCGACGCATTCAAATCTTCCGTCCGTCTTTCTCTCTCCACCCATGGTGAACTTTCCCGGTCTGATGTAGACCATTTCCATCTTCACGCCATCGCCAAGATCAAGAGTGACCTCTTTGGGAGTATTGTTTCCGGGAGGAGTCATGGCAGCGCGAAATCCCCAGTTGGAATACTTACCATAACCGCCACTGAGCATGCGCGAGCCCGAACTACAGGCAGTGGCATCGCCTTTCCAGGTTCCACCGCGCACGATCGTCGTTCCTTTGGGGAAAAATCGTGGGAGGAAAACCTGCAAGCCACCCTCAAAACTCTTCATCGCCGAGACGTCCCGGGTGTTCCCCTTGGGCTTGGAGTATGCCGCTGCCGGAATCGAGATCGAATCATCCGAATTCACGGTAATCTTCTTGTCCTCATCAGTAATCTCGGTGGCCAGGATTTTTTCAGCCACCGTCGCTTTGTCAGCCTCACCCAGCTCTTCACCGAGCGCCGCCAAGGTCTCCGCTTTCGACTCTTTAATGATCTTGGCCCGCGTGCTCAACGCAAGGGTATACCACTTCCCGGACTCGCCCTGGTCTTCTCCATAAATCCGCTTCTCTCCCAAAAGGTCTCCGATCCACTGGGCGCGCTTTACTTTCAAAAACGCCTTCGGATTCACCCGTGCCTGAGTCGTCGCCAGGAAATTACGATCTTTGTTATAGCGACCCTTGGTCCAGCCACCGCCCCAGCCACCGCCGAGATTGATGACCCATCCTTTCGGAGTCCAATGTGCCAAAGCGGCATGTCCGCGACTCGGACGGGCCGTGGTGGGAATTCCGAAAGCACGTAAGATGAATCGTCCAATAAAGGCGCGACGTCCACACACGCCTCCGTTCATGAGGATGTTCTGATAGAACTGCAGCTCGGGGCGATCATACTTCACATCTCCCGATCCGTATTTTACATCCGAAGTCACGAGCCCCACATAGCGCCAACCGTAGTTCTCATTGTAAATATGGTTGGGGCGATAATTGCGTAACATCTCGCGGCCCCAAGTCAGCGTTTCATCCGGCTCATCACCATCAACCACCATACGCAGCTCCCAGGCACCGAGCTTTTCAAAAGCCGGGTCGAGTTCTCCGCCTTCCAGGGCCTTTTCATAATGAAGGTAGCGCTTCACAGGATCCACAAACTCGGGACCATCAGGCTCGGCTGCCGGATTCCTTTGCTCGATTGGCGCCGCGTGTTCCAGGCTGATCGCCAGGGCAAGGCGACTCAGCACCCCACTCGAGGCCTTCTTGCTCGCCTTTTGGATATCGGCAAAAATCTTCGCTGCCGGGCCATATTGCGCCGGGCCAAAACCACGCCCCTGCTTGGGCGCTTTGGCTCCATCTGCCACCAACATCGCCTTCATGAGATCCGGCTCATTCAACAGGGAATTCACAAGCATCGCCTGTTCTTTTCCCTGGTCCGCAAATCCGGCCAGGCCTTCGGGAGTAGCTTCATGCAGCACAACAAAGGTCACCAATTTGTCATCGAGAGCGTCGCTCGACAGAAACTGATCCAACTTCGCGGCATCTTCCGTCTTGGGAATTTTGGCCGTCAGCTCCGTCCGCAATTGGTTTAGGGTTTTCTGGTAACGGGCCTTGGTATTCCCGGCGGCAGACATCGGGGAGGCCGCGAGACAAAAGGCAACCGCTCCCACGGCGGCCGTATATAAACGCATAATTTTCATGATAGTGTTTGTTTTTTAAAGATAACGCTTCCCCCATCTCCAAAATGAGGGGGACTCTTGCAATGGTTCTTTTGATCGGAGCCTGCCTAGATTCAAGCAGGTTCCTCTAATTCTCCCGCTTACGATAAAGGAAGGCATCCGACGTCACCAGGGAGGTAATGAGGGCTCTCATGCTTCCACCGCTCTTTCGGTAGGCTTGATGGGCTGCCTGCAAAACCGGCCCATCATGAAGGGTCTCGTTGCGGCCCATCCAAAAACGGAAAGCATGCCGCACGAAGACCTGCTCGACCCGCTCGCTCTCGGAGAGTTTTTGAATCATCTCCAAAGCATCTTTGACAGGACCGTCCAACTTCGGATCTCCTGAATTAATAATCACTCCGGTAGTATCGACCGGCTTGTTCTGTTCGGTAAGTCGATAGATCCCCGCATGATTATACATTTCGAAAGGCAAGCCGAGGGGGTCCATTTTTTGGTGGCAGGTCCAACAATAGTCCTCACGCGTCACCCGCATCCGTTCCCGCAGGGTTTTCCCCGGCTCGTTGGGAAGCATCGCGTCCACCGTGATCGGAACATCGGGAATCCCTCCGCCGAGAAGTCGTTCGCGAATCCAGATCCCACGATGAATAGCATGGTTATCCATCGCATCGGAATGCGAAACCAGCCAGGACGGTTGGGTTAGAATTCCCAGCCGCTGTCCTTTGGGAGCCTCGGCCAGAAATCGCTCGGGCTTCATACTGCCGTTGCCAAAGGATCTCCGGCTGACCCGCGCGTAGACGCTGGGCCCATTTAAATCGGCTTGCGCCACGGCCAAATTACCGCCGCGCCCTCTTCCCTTCTTCGCAGACTTCAGCCTTTTTTGGGCAGAGGCGAGCTCCTTTTTCTTCTGGGCAACTTCCTTGCTCAAGGCCTTGTCCTTGGGGTTGGCTTTCAGCTCTTTCTCCAGCCTGGCAAGCAATGGCTTCACCGCCTCAACCTCTTCCTCCACCTTCTTGAGCGCTTTCTCGGCGGCCAGTTTCTGTTCCTCACGAACTACCGCAATTTCATCCTTGCTGCGCTTTTTGCCATAGTAAGTCCGGTCCGTTCTCGTCGCCACGACCTTCCGGGTGGTCAACAAGCGCTTAAGAACATCCTTATCTTGTTCAAGAACCATCTCAATCAAGCGATCCGTACTGGCAGCCCCTTCGAACATCGCACGATAGTGGCTATTCCCTCCTGGCGCGCCGGTCTCACCGAGAGCCTTGCTGTCCTTACAGATATACCCTCCCAGATCGTGATCAAAAAAGTCGCGGAAGAATCTCAGCACTCGTGGTTTCCGAAAGGAATCATCAGCGAGCATCCGGGTGATTTCCCGCTGCGCATCTCCTCTGGTGCGCATGCGCCCATCGACAATGGCCTTGCGCAATTTTTCATCAGGCTTGATGTAACTCAGCGCATGATTAACCGCCAATCCGAGTTCCCAATCCTGCAACATAACCCGTCCGTGGGCATCGGCTTTCCCTTTATCCACCAACTCAGGACGGAACAGCGCGTCACGATGCAGAAAAATTGCGGACAAACCCATGAAGACGCCGTCTTCCTTTCCGACCTTGGCGATGGAATCCTTCACGATCTGAAGATAGTCGCTGGACTCCGAGGAAGTGGGCGGCCGGAACGTCAGAGCCTCAAACAGATAATCCACCGCCGACTGTAAAAGCTCATCGTTCACTTCCGGGCTCTTCATCAGGTCAAACACCGGTGTCAGCGGACGCGTGACCTTGGTTTTGTATACCAAGGCCGTCGGTAGCCCCCGAATGTCGCCTTCCATCTTATAAGAATTCGGGTCGTCGGTGATCTGCTCGGGATTGGCAATACTCAACGGGCCGAATGCCATGTAGCGAAGAATGTCTTCAGCCTTACCCAAAATCTGGGTCGCCTCGGCACTGTTGACGGTATGGAAGTCCGCGTAGTTTTCAAACCCATGCTTGCGGGACGATGACAATACCACCGGCACGCTTTTGACTGAAGTCGCGTAAGCCACCGTGCCTCCCTGATGCTTGATGATGCGATCCGTTCCAAAGTAGAGCTTGAGTTCACCTCCGTGATTGGTGGGCACCACGTCACCTTTCGTCCGAACACCCGGCTTCTTCGGGTTATACTCGGGTTCGGTGTTGATCAACTCGTTCAAGCGTGTGATGTGCTCCTGCGGAGTCACCCGCCAGATCCGGGCTGGCGAAGAGGCGGGCTCCAAGCGGATCTCCTTGGGCAATTTTCCAAAGAGCAAATCATGGTCAACAAAGTTTCCCTTCTTGGGATCGAGGTGGGCCTGAAATCCGCCCTTCCCCTTCATCGCACGCTGCAACTCTTTGACAATCCAATCGGTAAACTGAAGTCGCTCGGCGACCTCCGGTTGTTCCTTCTTTTTGGGAGGCATCTCCTTGAGTGCCACTTGAGCCCAGATCGATTTCCAAAGCGCTGCGTTGATCTCATTGACCGGACCAATGTCCTCGAGCGAGAGATCGCCCTTCTTCGTGGCACTATCGTGACAATCGAGACAATGGTATTCGAGAAAATCGAGGCCGAACTTTTCATAGCTCACCGCACCCGGCTTGCCGGGAGTGTATACCGTTTCCGCCTGAACCTTGGCTCCGCCCAATGCCAGAGCCGTAATCGCCAGAGTCAGTCTCATGATCATGCCAGAACTTCGCGAAGCGGGCCGCTACCGGAATCAAACTTGGCCGCCATCTTTTCGGTCATGTTGAAACGATCCACTTCAACTCCAGACGCTCTCAGAATGGAAGTATACAGGGCATTGATCGGGCGGCGCCCTTCGACCTGGGTAAAGCAACCGGTCTTGAAGGCTCCGCCGCAATTACCCAACAGCATCACCGGCCAGTTTCCGCCGTTAGTGTGCTGCTTGTCGGCATTGTTGCTGGTGTAAACGATCAGAGTGTTGTCCATCATGGTCCCGCTGCCCTCGGGCACGCTCTCCAACTCTTCCATGAGCTTGACCAACATACGGCTGTTGTATTGGCGAATCTTGACCCAGATCGGATTATCCGGCTGCGGCATGTGCCCGAGATTGTGACCCTGTTTTTCAACACCGAGGCCTTTCCATGACCCGAAAATCTCACCTCGTCCCGACCCAATGGTCAGCACGTTGGTAATTCCGGATTTCAAAGCCGAAACGCCAAGGTCAAGAAGACGGTCATGCCAGTCGGTTTCAAACTCAGGGCGGGTATAAGCTTCGTCTACCTTTGGAGCAAAGTTGCGAAGGTGATCGGAAACGCCTCCGAGACGCTCACGCAAGCCATTGATGTCATCAAAGCCCTGAACAAACTCACCGTAACGTTGCGCATCCGCGCCCGGGAGAGACTGTCCTTTCGCCGCTGCCAATTCCTCGATGCGATCGAGCATGCCGGAGCGCGCTTCGTGATGACTCCGGATGTCGCCTTGGGAAATTCCACCGTAAAGCATCTGGTAGAGATGATTCGGATTGGAGTGCATAAATATCGGACGTCCTGCTCCGCGCGCCGAAAGATTGGCAACAGTTGGCTTGCCCTTCATGTTTTCGAGGGAGTCCATTCCGATACAGAGATGAGGCAAAAGAGTTTCGGGGAGCACCTTGCTCAGTTCATAATCGATCGTCGGTCCGCTGGGCGGAACTCCATCGCTACCACGGTAACCTCCCAAGGCTCCGAAAAAAGCACTGTGCGACGGGCTGGTGTGAATACCATGCAAGCCGTTGATAATATGCAATCTCTCTTTGAAAGGCTCGAGAGCTTTGATCGGCTCGGGCAGAACTGCTTTCGCCAATGACCCGCTATTTTTCATTCCCGAGGGAATACAGGTTTTGGGATCAAATCCCTGATTCTGCATGAAGAAAATCACCCGCTTGGGCCCGCCGGAAGATCCCAACGAAGCAGCTTGGCTGATTCCCGGGAAAAACGAGCCGCCGAGAGCGGAACCGAAGCCGGAAGCGAGTAATTGGAGTGATTTCCTGCGATTGATCATGAAGTTGAAGTGATGGTTGCCACCGGTCGAAGGGCGAAGCCCTGCCGCCAGTTCGCTTACTACTGGCAGAAAATCCACCCACTTTCAAGAAATCCCCCCGGATCCCTTGTCCATTGAGGCGCACAGAAAGCAGGATCATTGTTCACCCCGAGGCTATCGAAGGGATAAACCCTCCTTTTTCGGTCCGATCTGAATCTACTTCTTTGCCCGTCCATTGGGCGTGCTCGACGGAGTCCCGGAATTCTTGCCCTCAATCGACGACATCAGCGCCTTGAGCTCGGCAAGCTTCTCCGGATGCTTCTCTGCCAAGTTGTTGCGTTCCCCGAGATCCGCTTCGAGATCGTAGAGCTCTTCCGCTTTCTCCCGATCCTTCTCCACGGCATATCCATGGAAATAGGCATTCGCTTTGAGATACTTCCACTTCCCTTTCCGCACCCCGGCATTGTTGAAGTAGAAATAGTCACGGCCCGTCTTGCGCTTGCCAAGCAGCAGACCGGTCTGGTCGATGCCGTCAATGCGACGGTCCTTTGGAATTTCAAAACCACAGAGTTCCGCGAAGGTCGGCATAAAATCGACAGAGGCAAAAATCGCCGCGGACTCCTGTCCGGCGGGAACTTTGCCCGGCCAGCGTATGATACAGGGCAAACGATAACCACCCTCGTAGGGCGATCCCTTTCCATTCCGTAGCGGCCCCGAATCGCCCCAGAAGATCGAGTCCTTGGGGTGGCCTTTTTTATTCTTGGTATACTTGTCCTGATTCCACGGCCCGTTGTCGCTGGTATATATAACGAGCGTATTTTTACTGAGCCCTAATTCATCGAGCACGTCGAGAAGGCGGCCCGTTTCGAAATCAAATTCTTCCACAACATCCCCATAAAGTCCGCCTTTGGATTTTCCACGAAAGCGATCCGAGGCATCGATGATGGTGTGCATCATGGTATGGGCGAGATAGAGGGCGAAGGGCTTCTCGGCATCGCGTTTCTCTTTGAGCCAGGCAATCGACTTATCGGTGTAAAGAGTGGTGAGCTCGCCCATGTCCTTGGTCGATCCCGCGGCCTTGTTGTTCTCATGAAACCTCACCGTTCCGTTGTCATTCGCTCCCAGCGCTCCAAAGTAGTAATCAAAGCCTTGGGCATTCGGCATGCGTTCGATGATGGCCTTACGATTGGAGACATCCCACTTGCCGATGCAGGCCGTTTGGTAGCCGGCCTTACGAATCAATTCCGCCCAAGTAATCTCAGAAGCCGGCATCCCCCAGCCTTTACTCCGAAGTGGTTGCCGGCCCGTCAAGAGCGCCGAACGGGAAGGCCCGCAAACCGTCTGGGAATAAAACGAAGTGTATTTCGTCCCTTCCTTCGCCAGCTGATCAAGACGCGGCGTCTTGGTTTTCTTGTTACCGTAACAAGCCAAGTCGCCGTATCCCTGATCATCGGTAAAGATGATCACGATATTTGGTTTCTCCGCTGCTTGGAGAAAACCAGTGAGCGCGACAGAGAGGAGTATCTGCGGAAGAAAAGGAATTCGAAAGTTCATGGAATCACTGGTTTACTTCGCCATCAATTCAGCCATCGCATTGGCGAAGGAATCTCCAAGTCGCACAAAGAAGGTGCCACTTCCCAAATAGTGATACGGACGATCGCTTCCAACGGTGTCCCACTCGTGGTAATGCTTGGGCCAACCCTTGCTGAAAATCTCATGGGAGAAGTTTGAGTAGTCCTTGTAGCTCTCAACCGACAGAACATTGCCTTTGAATTCAGGAGCCTTGGCAGCCTCCCGCTGACCGAGGGAAACTGCGTTTTCACCAACCTTCTCTGCTGTTCTTCCCGTTCCGAGAACGCCGATAACGAAGGGCATTTTGGGCACCTTATATTCCTTACGCACATCTTTGATGAAGGCAATCATGTTGTCTTTGTAGTTGTCGCGGAACTCGTCCGAAAACTGATCGTTGTACCCCTGAAACCAAACAAAGCCCGCGATCTCATACCCTGCGTCGGCATCATAAGCTGGATGATTCTCTTTGAGATTACTGAGAACGTTTTGGATCGACTCATTCATCATGCGGTAGTTGAGCCCGGCATTCTTTTTGATCTCGTCGGCCTTGCCTCCAGCCTTTTCTTTTTCGTTCAACTGGTAAGGCCCGGCAGATGGTGGACGGAAATTGTAGTTGATCGACTTGCCGCCCCAGGAAGTTTTGATGAGCAAAATCGGACCTTTGATTTTTTGAGCCATTGAAAGTCCAAAACCGTATTCCGGGCCCAACTTCTTCCCGCCACCGCCATAACCCACACCAAGCTTTCCCGACTTCTTATTTCGGTCGGCGATGGAATTAATATAAACGCGATCCGAAACCACACAGGCCGAAGTCACTTCGCTCTTATAAGCTTCATGCGCGTCTTTGTGCTTTTTCACCTTTGCTTCGAGAGCTTTCTTTTCAGGGCCGTCTTCCATCTTCTTGACCTTGTCGAAGGAGATTCCACCACTGAGTTCGTCGAGCTTCCTTGCCTCGACTAATTGAGCATCGAGCTTCGCCTTGGAAAGCCCGCTGCCTTCCTTAAACACCATTTTGGCGAGCGCCTCGTCCCGGGGGTCGCCCGATTGATAGAGAGTCGCAATGGTATGGGGATTCGCGTGACCCACTGTGTTCGACTGCCCCGCCAGGATGAAGATTTTCAACTTCTCCGCCGCCACAGCCGGACTGGCGATCGAAACGATTGCGGCAGCCATTGTCAACACGGCCCTCTTCTTGCTTAAGATACTTTTCATAATTCTTCTAAAATTGGTTCCAAAGGATACTCGGCATCCCCGGCCATCTTAACAGAAAAATGAAAGGCCAGAGCCTTTCCGCCGCTCGCTTACTCAAATCCGGAGGAATTAATTGCGGCGATTCATCCGAACGAGGAAGCCTCCATCGGTTTTCCTACTTTCCAAGCCAGCGCTTTTCAGCCGCGACGATCTTTTCCTCGCTCAATCCGAAGCCTCTCAAGACACCCTTGGCCATCATGATGTTACCCAGTAAGTTCATGTGACAGCCGTCGGTCGTCAGCTTGTTCTTGATGTTTCGCTCATACTTCGGCTCACCGAACATGCGGGCTTTCCCCTTCTCATCGGGGATCTTTTCCAGGGCGGCGTGCATGTCCTTACTCAGGTCTACCAAGGGGAGATTCTTCTCCTCGGCAACCTTCCGCAGAAACTCGTTGTAGGGAATCAACTTCTTGTTCGTTTCCTTCTCAGGATCTTCCCCGATCATGGTAGAGGTGAGAATGACCACCTTGATGTCCGCCGCCCTGGCCTGCTTCAAAATTTCCCGAATGTTCTTCTCGTAGTCTTCCAACGGAATGCCTTGAAATGTTCGCTTGCCGAGAGTCAGCGTGAAATGCCAAACGTCATTCACGCCACAACTCAGGACCATCCAATCGGGGTCCTTGCTGATGACACTGGCATCAAGACGGGCCAGCATATCCTTCGAGCGATTACCTGATTTCCCCGCCGGGATGTGCGTGAGTTTGAGTCCTTCAAAATTGAGCGCCTCCATCGTCAGCGTGACATAACCATTCTTACGAGCACCGCCCGCCGTAATCGAATCACCCATAAAGGCGATCTTTTCGCCGGGCTTCACCAACATGGACCGCCGCTCGGCAGAGGCCGAACCGAGCAAACCGAGGACAAAGATGAGAGAGATAAAAATTCTGTGACTTGATTTCATAGGTGTTTCTGTGGAGGCAATGATGAGAGGACGGCGTCAAGAACCCATATCCGATTGCTCCGAAGGGACCAATCTCTAATCGTCGAGTTGATTGCTCAACGCTTTCGGTAGGCGGAGCCGCGACCTTTTCCTTCGAGGGTGAGGAGTCTCTTGGCAACCAGTCTGGCGAGGCGTTTGCGGATGGTGTGAAGTGGTTCCAGACCAGCTACAACGCAGCTGAGTGCTTGTCCTTTTCCACATCCCGCATTGTGTCGATGGATCGTATTCTATAAAAAGTCCTATGATCAAACACAGACTGATTCTCAGTTGCTGCTTCCTCGTTTCCGTCCTGACGTCCGTTGGCGAGCGGGTCGCACTGTGGCCCGAGGGAAAGATCCCGGATTTTCAAGCCCATCAAATTGCCGCCACCACCAAGGAAGCAGGGGCACCGGAATTCAAGGCTGCGGAACATGCCATGCCGCACCTCGATTGGTATGAACCACCAACGAAGAAAAACGGAGCCTGCATGCTGCTCATTTCCGGGGGCGGATATCACAACTGCTGCGACGGAGCATGGATCGACCAGGTCGCGAAAAAGTTTACCGATCTCGGCTTCGTGTGCGTGAACCTGACTTACCGCACGCCGCGTCCCAAGGGCTTGCCGATATACCAGAGCGCGTGGGTGGACGGACAACGCGCCGTTCGTCTGGTGCGCAAGGACGCGGCCAAGCGGGGCTTCGATCCGGAAAAACTTGGCGCCTTCGGCTTCTCCGCAGGAGGGCACTTGACGGTTCTTTTGGCGACGAGTTCGCTCACTCCGGCTTACAAGCCGGTCGACGATCTCGATCAACTCCCCTGCCATGTCAATTGGGCCGTTCCCATCTACCCGGCTTACGCCCTCACCGACGGACTCACCGGTCCCAACACGCGCAATGGTGATGCCATCGATGTGAAACTCACCGACGCGTTCAAGTTCGATGCCAAGACCTGTCCGATGGCCCTCTTCCATGGCGGGACCGATGTCTATTCACCGAATGGATCCACGCAGATCTATCGTCAGCTTCGCCGGATGAAGATCCCCGCCGAGCTCCATCTCTTCGCGGATCGCGGGCACGGATTCATGGGCAACCCGAACAAGGGAGAAAACGGCACCGCCTATGACCACTGGATGGATCGCATTGCGGAGTTCTTCCGCCAGATGAATTATGACGGACGCCTCGACAAGGAGATCGACCTGATGAGCCGCTATCCGAACGACGATGCACGCGGCGAACATCACAAGGAGCCGGTCTGGCCCGAAGGCCGGATGCCGAATGTGCAGGCGAATCAGAACAAGCCCTACCTCGAATGGCACCTGCCGAAGGAACGCAAGACCAAGGCCATCCAGATCATCTACTCCGGTGGCTCCTATCAAGGCAACAATCCGGACGGATTCGAAGTGGCACCAGCACGGCGTTATCTGAATGAAAAAGGCATGACCGTCGTGACCATGAAATACCGCACGCCCCGTCCCCAAGGCGGCTTGGCGAAGCATACCACCGCTTGGCAGGATCTGCAGCGCACCGTCCGGATCGTTCGCAGTCAGGCCGCCGCGAAAGGCCTCGATCCCAACCGCATCGGCATCATGGGTTCCTCGGCCGGTGGACACCTGACCCTCATGGGTGCGACCAGTTCAAAACAACGTTCCTACCAGCCCATCGACAAACTCGACAATCTTCCCTGCAGCGCCCAGTGGGCCGTCGCGATCTACCCGGCCTACGCGCTGACCGATGGCACAAATTCCCATAACGCGACCGGTGGAAACGCGGACGACGCCCGTCTTGCCCCGGAGTTCTCCTTCGATCTGGCGACCTCCCCGATGCTCTTCGTGCACGGCGATGCCGACGGTTGGGCCGCCATGAATTCGGTAAAATGCTGGGAGCAGCTCCGCCGGATGGGAATCCAGTCGGACCTCCACACCCTTGCCAAACGCGGCCACTGCTTCCAAAGAAAAGCCGCCCCGGGCACCGGCAGCTATACCTGGATGAACCGGATCTGGGAGTTCATGAACCACAAGGGGTTCAACAAGTAGTCTAGGACCGACCCATTTCACAATGACTTGTGAGGGTTTGGGATAGGCTCTATGTAGGTGGCTTATGGCGTCAGCAGATCCACCATATCGTCGCCCATCGACTTGCCGATGAGGAAGAGGGTTTCAGCATTCCAGTTCCAGTGGAAGCCCTGGCCGGAGGTCGCTGGAGAGTCTGCTGGATCGCGCCGGCATATTGGTTCCAGCTCGTCGCCATCCCACCAGCTGGTCCAACGAGAGAGCCTTCCGTCTGCGTCACGCCGGCGTCAAAGTTCACGTTGACGAGCTGCGCCGAAGCCGTTTCGGTCGCGAAGACGACACCCACCGTCAGTGCGAGAGTCAGCAATTTCAGCGCGGAGCTGTGGGGTGACGCTTCCGGGTTTTCGAAATCGTGTCCTGTTTTCATGATGGGTTGGTTGGAGGTCGTTGGCTTGGGGCAGCACCTCAACGGGTTTTTTTGAGCTATTTCTACTCCTCGATTCGGAAGAAAGCATCGGGTTCTCCCTTGAGTTCACCGACCAACGAGAAAGTTACCGTGATGTGATCGACGTCCTCGGGGTTCTCGTCATGCTCAGGTAAGATTCCGTCGTCCAAGTCGGCATCCCAGTCGATCATGTCGAGCGAGTATTTGACGATGTAGGATAATGCTTCAGTCTTTCGCCAGGTCAGCGTCACCGTCGGGTTCGGGACGGCATCGGGGGTGTAGACGATATCGGTGATGGCTAAGGTCACAGCGGGGGCTGCCTTCCGCAGCTGAAAGGCATTCACTGGCAGGCGGCTATCGAACCCATCTCCAGGAGTGCTGAACCCATCGAACGCCAACTCGCCATTCACGTCAGCCTCCACGCCCTCGAACAACACGAAGTTGTTGCCCTGAAGCCAGGCGCTATCGTTGACCTCAATCGTGTTGTCGATTGTCTGGGAGCCCACGGTGATGGAGGCGTTGGGGGTCGACCATTCGCCACGTGCCCGCTGGTTGCTGGCTGCTGCCAGAGATAGCGCGTTGTTGGAGACGATCCAGACGTCATAGTCGTCGCCAGGATTGAGTCCGTTGATCACCAACTGCTGGCTGTTCTCCGCGCTGGTGTCGAAGTTTGCCAAGCCATCACGGGAGATCTGGTCGGCAGGATTGCCCCAATCTCCAAAGACGCCCCGATTGAATGAATACCCGACGCCGGTGGGACTGCCGATCGAGTCCACCAGCGCGCTTACCGAGGTGCTGGATCGCTGATCCCACACTTCGTTGAGGCCCCCGGCGGGTCCCTCGAAGGGCGGGATCTGAATGCCCGATGTGGATTGATAGATGTTCACGTTGAGAACCAGCGGCCGGTCGGGATCGGCGAACTCCACGCTGGCGGTCTGCGTGATGACCAGATTCCCATCGCTGACATCGGTCGCGGCAAACTCCTCTACCCCGATGGTGCTAGAACTGACGGTGAAGCTCGCTTTGCCGTCCACGTCGGTGGTCACGACACCGACCGGGGAGATAGCTGCCGCTTGTGGTCCGGCGTTGTTCGCCAAGGTGACGTCTTTGTCCGCGACCGGGTTCCCGTTGGAATCCTTGAGCGTGACCGTGATGGTCGAAAGGGATGTCCCGTCAGCTACCACAGCGGCGGACGACGCCTCGACCGTGGAGACTGCAGCATCCACCGGCCCCGTGACGATGACTTCGGTGAACTCCACACTGGCGGTCTGCGTGATGAGCAAATTGGCATCGGTGACATCGGTGGCCGCGAACTCTTCCATCCCGACGGTGTTGGAACTGACCGTGAAGATCGCTACCCCATTCTCATCGCTCGTCTGTGCTCCCACGGGCGCGATCACGGCCGCCTGCTCGCCTCCAGTATTCGCCAGCGTGACCTCCTTGCCTTCGACTGCCTTGCCGATGGCATCCCGCAGGGTGACGGTGATGGTGGAAGTCGATACCCCATCCGCGGCGACCGTCGCCGGAGAGGCTGCAACCGCCGAGATGTCGGCGTCCACCGGTCCCGCGGGCAGGTCCGACGGGCGCAATTGGAGCCCGTTGAGGCCAAAGCGATAGTCGTCGTTGGAGCCATCGAGCAGGGGGCCAGCGGTTCCTGTGAAGATAATATTCCCGCCCCCGTCAGCCTCAACATTTTCAAACAGCACAAAGTTGTAGCCCACCACGAAGGTCGAGGTGTTGACGACAGCGCCCCGGGCATCAACCAGCTGATCGCTTGATGATGTGCTCGTATTACTCGTCGACCACCAACCCACGTACTGCTCGGTGTCAGGAGGTGTAGAGCCATTGACAGGCTGATTGCGGAGCGACACCAACCAGACATCGTAGAGGCCTCCAACTTCCAATCCGCTGAGTGTCACATTCCGGTCGTCGGTTCCTTTCCCAAACTCGGACATCGAGCCCCGAAGCATCAGGAGGTCGATGATGGGGGGATCGAAAGCAGTGAGGCCAAAATTCGTATCAAGCGTCACGCTTGTATCCGCGCCGGTCGAATCGACCATCGTGACAGTGGAGTCGGCGCCGGGGAATTGGTTCCAGCTCATTCCCGCTCCGCCAGCCGGTCCCACCAGACCTCTCTCGTCGGCCCCGCCAGCGGTCAGATTGATATTGATCGTTTGCGCCTGCGCGAGTCCGGTCGCGAGGACCGCCGCCATCAAGGCGAGGCAATTTCTAAACGTTTTTGTCGGGATTGATTTCATCTTTTTAAGTTGGTTGGGGGCTACCTGTGAAACACGGGAGCCGGTGAAGATCGAAGATCCCCACCGGCTCCCAAAAACTTGGAAAGGTTCTGACAAACAGAGACGCCGTTACCTGCGGCGGCGCAGTGCAAGGAGACCACCGAATGCGAGCAGGGCGAGCGAGCCGGGCTCGGGGACGACTTGGTTGATCTGGAGCCCATTGAGACCAAAGCGATGGGCATTAACAGAACCATCGAGCAGATCCCCCGCTGTCCCCGTGAAAAGAATATTCCCGCTACCATCAGCCTCAACATTCTCGAACAGCACATAGTTGTAGCCATCCACAAAAGTCGAGGTGTTGTTGACAGCGCCCCGGGCATCAATGAATTGATCACTTGCTGATGTCGTTGCGTTGGAGGTAGACCACCATCCCGCGTATTGCTCGGCTTGGCCATTGAAATCCCCCTGATTACGGAATGAAACCATCCAGATGTCGTAGGTGCCTCCATTTTCCAAACCGCTGATCGCCACCGTCCTATTGTCGACACCTTTTCCAAACTCGGTCATCGAGCCTCGAAGCATCGGGAGGTCGATGACGGGGGGATCGAATGCGGTGAGACCGAAATTGGTAGTGATGGTGATTGACCCCGCAGCGCCGCTCGCCCCGCTGATTTGGTGCCAGGTCTCGCCCGCTCCGCCAGCAGGCCCGGTCAGACCGGTCTCATCGGCTGCACCAGCGGTCAGGTTGATATTGATCAGTGCCGCGTTCGCGAATGGGGTCATGGCGAGAGCGGTGACGGTGATGGCTAGATTTTTTATATTCATTTTTTCAGATTGATGCTATTCAATAGTCGGGCGATTTTGGCTCGGCTCGTAGCGAACTTCTTCCACGGGGGGATGCAAAACCGAGAGCATTATAGCTGAAGCCGCAGATCTGCCTAGTCGCACGATCGTGCGAGGGAGGATTTTGACGCTGGCAGGGCTGGGAAAGCGGGTTAGCCTAGAGGGGATGGTCAAATCGCTGAAGCTGTCCCAATTGATCTGCGCTGGCCTGCTGGTGTCGGGAGCGGCGGAATTGCGCGGCGGGGAACCGACGGACAAGGCCGGGGTGGTCGAGCGAGTGGCTCGGGTATTCAGTGGGGAACTGCGTCGAGCCGAGGCGCGCCTTGATGATGTGGCTGGGGAACTCGCCAGCTTGCCGCGGCTGCGGGCGACCCCGTTGGCCGAGCGCTACGGCTTTCGCAGCGACACACTCCCCGACGCCAATCAACCGCACTGGGTGCAGATCGATTTGGGGCGTCTCCGGGCCATCGACCGGATTGTGGTGGTGCCGGCACACCTCCCGGATCTAGGCGCGCAGGGCGAGGGCTATGGTTTCCCGCTACGTTTCAAGATCGAGGTGGCAGACAACGCGGAGATGCGCCGGGCGGCGACGCTGGTCGACCGCACCGGAGAGGATGTTCCGAACCCGGGGCGGTTCCCGATGAATTTTAACTTCGATCCGGTGGAAGCTCGTCACGTGCGTTTTACTTCGACCCGGCACGTGGCGGTCGAAGGGGGCTTCATGTGGGCCTTGGAGGAACTCACCGTGCTCGCAGGGAACAGGGTGCTGACTGGAAACAGGGTGATTCAGAACGAGGTATTAACTTCGGGAAGTCTGGAACTCTTTCCCAACTGG
>JAAEZT010000023.1 GCA_018222765.1 bacterium
TGCGACACGTCACGCCCAACCATCAAACGCACCATCGCATCATGCTCGATTTCCTCCCGCTCAAGCTTCCCGGCATTTTCGCCATCGCGAAATACCACCACGCGATCGGCCAGTTCCTTCACTTCGCTGAGGCGATGCGAAATATAAATCACACTCACGCCCCGTTCCCGCAAATCCCGGATCACCTCAAAGAGCCGTTCGGCTTCGCTCAGCGAAAGACTCGAAGTCGGCTCGTCCATGATGATCACCCGTGCCTTCGTCGAGAGCGCCTTGGCGATTTCCACGAGTTGTTGTTTTCCGAGAGTGAGATCACTTAGAATGGTGTCGGGTGCGACATCCAAGCCAACCATCTCAAGCACGCGCTGCGCTTCTTCGTGGATAAGCTTTTGATTAATCCAGCCAAACTTCCGCGGCTCGCGGCCGAGGAACATGTTCTCTTCGACCGTAAGATTATCCGCAAGGTTGAGCTCCTGGTGAATCAAGGCCACGCCCGCCTCCTGGGCTTCATGCACGCCGGAGAACTGCCGGGCTTTTCCCTCGATCAACAACTCGCCTTCGTCGGCACCCTGCACGCCGGCAAGTATTTTCATCAGGGTGCTTTTCCCCGCCCCGTTCTCACCGATCAGGGCTACCACTTCGGCTTCGCGGACCTGCAGGTCCACGCCCGACAGCGCAACCACTCCGGGAAAGCGTTTCGTGACCCCCCTGACCTCTAGGAGACAATCTCCCATTACTTGCCAAGCTTCTCGTTCAAGTCCTTCCAGAAGGCCTCGACGTTGTCCTTGCGAATCTGACGGGCCGGAATGTCGATGAACTTGTTCTCGGGAATGACCGAATCGTCACCCTTCGAAAGAGCATGCAAGACCTTGATCGAACGGTTGCCGTACTCGTAGGGATCCTGTACCACCGTGCCGTAAATCTCTCCGTCCTTGATGGCCTGAAGAGTGTTCTCGTCTTCATCGAATCCAATCACCTTCACCTTGCCCAGATCTCCGCGCTCTTTGAGCACGTCGAGAATAATGGGCGGGTTGTAAGCGAACAAACCGACCATGGCATCGACATCGGGATTCTTGGTGAGCTCGTCCTCGACGTATTCCTTCGCCTTGTTGCGGTCGAACAAATCAGTGCGCGTGGCCAGCACGGTGTACTTTTCACCCTTCACTACTTCCCCCGGGGCATCATAGCGGGTGGGATCCTTCTCACGCTCCATCAGGCAGTCGATCACGCCCTGACGACGACGCTTGGCATTGTCCTGCTCCAGTCGTCCGATGAAGAGAATGACCTCACCGCCATCGGGAAGGGCTTCCTTCACCAGCTCACCGCACATCCAGCCGGCGTCGTAATTGTCCATGCCAACGTAGAGCTTGCGCTTCGAAGAAGGAGCATCGGTATCCATCGTAATGAGAAGCGCGTTCTGCGCCACTTCATCGAAAATGTCCGACTGGTTTTCCGGATCGATCGCAGCAACCGCAATTCCGGCGACGCCTTTCGAGAGCAAATCCTCCAAGGCCTTCCTCTGCTCCGTGCTGCCGTTTGGCATCAGAACCTCCACCTCAACGCCGAGCTCCTTCCCGGCATCCTCGCCGCCCTTCTTGCAAATGTCCCAAAAGCTGGCGACACCGGTCGTAACTAGCGCAAATGACTTCCCATCCTCATCCTTATCGCCACACCCGGACAAACAAATTCCCAATCCCAACAACAAGGCACCAAATCGTATCTTCATCATTCACCCATCCAATTCCACCCGGGACCACCAGACCAGCGAAAAAACAGGTGGATTCGCGTCACCCCAGCGGGCCCTTGTCCCCTCCCAGCCACGGAAAAACCGGACTCCGGCCCAATCCGCATCTCTATCACACCCAGATATTCCGACAGCCTGACATTTCATTCGATCCTTTCGGTGAGCACCGAACAAGCGAACGACACGCTGGCTCAACCAACTCTCAGCGCACCAGGGGATTCCCCGGAACCCTCAGGCCATCGTTGGGGAAATTCGGAGTCAGAGGACTTGGTTTTGGCTTCGAGGTGGGAGCAGGCGCCGGACCGGCCGATTTCAAGACAGCCTGAACACGGGTAAAATCATGCTCGATTTCCGCGGAACGTAGTGAGCCATTGCTGGCAGCCGCAAGTTTCCCGTAGGCCGCATTGATACGTTGCAATTCTTCGAGCGTGCGCATCTTTGCTTCGCGGGCGAGGAGCTGGCGATGGCTGTTCCGGACCTTCACCTCAAAGGCCACTTCGGGAAATTTCTCCAGACGCGCCAACTCGGTGACGATTTTCTTCGCCCAAGCGGTTCCGGCAACATTGCAAAAGGGACGATCTTTGAATGCGATCAACTCAGTCCAGGCCTCCTTCGGCGACAAGGAGAGGATTGTCTTTAACTCCGCGCTCAAAGCGGCCTCATCCGGCTTCCCGCCATTCTCCAGCGCAAACCATTCCCGCAATCCCACCGAACCTTCTTTCGGGAATTCATGCTGCAAACCGGGCCATGGCTCGATGAAGGTCTGCAATCCCCTGCTCCGGTAATGTACCAGCGCCTTGAGCGAGAAAAGGTAGTTAGGGTCCATCCGACCTACTCCGATAAATACCTTCGTTTTCTTGTCGAGCGCCGCGGGATTCTTCATCCGCGAGTCAATGTGGCCACCCATCAGGATCGCGCCTCCCGCGATCCCCGGCTCGGCTTGCAAGAGCGTATCAGTCATCCAGCCACCCTTGCTATATCCCGCCAAGTAGACGCGCTTGAGATCCAGGCCCTGCGACTTTGCCAACTCATCGCGGACATAGCGGAAGGCCTTCACTTCCATCGCAAGATCAGCCGGTTCGATTTTGTATTTCCCCCGCTGCACATACCCCATCCCCACCACGATCCAATCCTTCGGTCCGGTGTGCGCCCGCGTCATCTTCCACTCCGGCTTGGCATTGAATCCGTGATAAGAAAACACCACCGGCCAAGACTTGGCGGGATCGTGATTCTCCGGAAACGAAACCAACACATCATCAGCCACCCCGGGCACCTTCAGTTGAATTTCATAGGCCTGAAGCAAAGACCCAAAGCAGAGCCCGAGAACACAAAAAAGAGAATGAGATTGTATCAACACAGGCCCGCATCCTAGGCGAATCCTGAAAAATTCCAGCCAAATTGAAAACCCTCAGCAATTTCGGTGCGGTCATGCCTCCTTTCGAACAAAAAGGCGGCGTCCGGCTGATCTATTCCGTAGCCGAGCCCATGGTCTTCCAGCTCTGCGAACTTTTCTGCAGAAAGCCCAACCGCAAACAAGAAGAGCACCAAGGGGTCGAGTCCCTCATTTAGGAATTCCTGCCTTCGCTAATTCCTTCGCCCGGCATAGTCTTCTTTCGTGGCCGGTGACCTCGACTCCTTCTTCTCTGATGCGGATTGGCACCATCGTTTTGACGAGCACATCCTGGCACATGGAAAGAAACTCTCCTCGCCCCGCTTCCTCAGTGCACTCAATCTCGAGGAAATCGAGGACGGCTTCATCTTGACCGGACGCGTCGACGATCACGATGCCGAAGTCAACCTCTGGCCCGAGTCCGACACTCATTGGGAATTCGACACCTCCTGCACTTGCGATTACGGACCGCACTGCCCGCACGCCGCCGCCGCACTGCTCCGCGCGTCCCGGCCCAACACCCTCGCCCGACTTCTTCGCGGCGGAGGAGAAGTCACGCCAGCTCCCAAGAAAACCTCCGCTCCAGCCGCAAGAGTTTCCGAAGAAGTCCACACCCCAAGCTTTCACATCGAAGTCGCCGAGGAACCCACCTCCGGACGCGTAGTCCAACTGCTCCTCCAGGCTCTCAAGTCAAAACAACGTGACACCTGGCTCGTCGCCCGCCCCGTCGTCCGCTACGGACCGCACGAATTTCCCCTTATCAAATCCAGCGAAGAATCCCCCGTTCCCCGCGACCGGGCCGCCGAGTTCCGCGCCATGGAAGAGCTTACCCAACTCGGCCTCACCAATCTCTCGACCAATCCCACCTACCGCTTCCTTCTTTCTCTGGCCAAAAAACAATCCGCCGAATTCTCCGCCGAAGGATGTTGGTTTCCCGAACCCCACCTCTCCACTCCCGCCGTCTACTGGCCCTGGTTCCGCGCCAAGGCTGTGCCCATGCTCGAAGCGAAAGGCTGGAAAATAGAAATCGATTCCGACTTCGGATTTCAGGTTCATCGCCTCAACGACGAAGAACTCCATGCCTCGCTCGAACCGGCTCCCGGCGGTTGGTTCACTCTTTCCGTCGGCATTGATCTCGATGGTGAACGTCTCGACCTCCTCCCCATCCTCACCGGCCTCCTCGACAGCGACACGCTCGACCAACTCCAGGATCTCGAGGACAACGAAACCCACCTCATCTACCTTCCCAGCGGCGGCGCCCTCCAAGTCCCCGCCGGACGACTTCGCACCATCCTCCACCACCTTGCCTCGCTGACCGATCCGAGAGCACCCTCGCTTCATCCTCTCGATGCCGCCGCGCTCCTCAACGACGAAGCCCTCCCCATCGACCCTCCCCCCGAACTCGCCGAACTCCGCGCCCGCCTCAAAAAAGACGAGGAGGACGAAAGCCATTTCGAACAACCCGAAGGCCTCCTCGCTGAGCTCCGCGACTACCAAAAAACCGGCGTGGAATGGATGCGCTTCCTCTCCGCTCACAATCTCAACGGTGTCCTCGCCGACGACATGGGCCTCGGAAAAACCCTGCAAACCCTCACCCACATTCTTCAGCAAAAACAACGCGGCGTAAAAGGCCCGGTCCTCGTCATCGCTCCCACCTCCGTCGTCCCCAACTGGATGTCCGAGGCCAAAAAATTCACGCCTTCCCTCACCCCCCTCATCCTCCATGGCCCGCAGCGCAAGCGCGTCTTCTCCCACATTCCCCACGCCGACATCGTCATCACTTCCTTCGCTCTCCTCCAACGCGACATTGAGGAACTCAAAAAACACGACTTCGCCATCGCCATTCTCGACGAAGCCCAACACATCAAAAACCCTTCCGCCAAAGTCTCCCAGGCCGCCTGCCAGCTCAAAGCCCGCCAACGCCTCTGTCTCTCCGGCACGCCCATCGAAAACAACCTTGGCGAACTCTGGTCGCTCTTCCGCTTTCTCATTCCCGGCTTCCTCGGATCGCTCGACCGCTTCCGCAAGCTCTACCAAAATCCCATCGAAAAAGAAGAGGACGACGAGCGCCGAGATCTCCTCCGCGCGCGGCTCTCCCCGCTCATTCTCCGGCGCACCAAAGACCAAGTCGCCAAAGAACTCCCGCCCAAAACCATCCTCGTTCATCCCGTCGAACTCAGCTCGGCCCAGCGCGACCTCTACGAAACGGTCCGCGCCACCATGGACAAAAAAGTTCGCAAAGCGATCTCCGCGCAAGGACTCGAGCAATCCCAGTTCGCCATCCTCGATGCCCTCTTAAAGCTCCGTCAAATCTGCTGCCATCCCTCCCTCCTCAAACTCCCACCCGGCGAGGCCAAAAAAACCGACAAGTCAGCCAAACTTGACTACCTCTTCGAGCTCCTCGAAACCCTCTTCGCCGAAGGCCGCCGAGTCCTTCTCTTTTCGCAATTCACCTCCATGCTTGCGCTCATCGAACGCGAGCTCACCGCCCGCCGCATCCGCTACCTCCTCCTCACCGGAAACTCAAAAGACCGCGGCGCTCTCGTCGACAAATTCCAAAGCGAAAACATCCCCATTTTTCTCATCTCCCTTAAAGCCGGCGGCACCGGCCTCAACCTTACCGCCGCCGACTCGGTGATCCACTTCGACCCCTGGTGGAATCCCGCCGCCGAGAACCAAGCTACCGACCGCGCCTACCGTATCGGCCAGCACAAACCCGTCTTCGTCCACAAACTCATCTGCAATGGCACCGTCGAAGACCGCATTCACCAACTCCAACAAAAGAAATCCCACCTCGCCGACTCCCTCCTCTCTAGTGCCAGCCAGAGTAGGCCCGATCTGGAATCGCTCCAGGAACTCCTAAAACCGCTGGCCTAATTCCAAGATCGAGGCCAAACTTCCCATATCATGATCAGGCATCTTCTTCTTGCGTGCTGTCTCTTTGGCTTAGTCCATGGAGAGGAGCCAAGCATTGCAGAATTCCTCCCTGACCTCAGCGCCCCCGAATTCAAAACGCGCCAAGCAGCCATGGAAAAAATCCAGGTCTTTGCCAAAAAGAATCCTGAAAGCTTTCTCAAAGAAATCCCTCCTCTTCTGAAAAAAACCAAAGACCCTGAAATCCACCTGCGACTTCGTGAGGTCGCGATGGGATTGAAATTCAAAACCACGAAATCACTTTTCGGATTTACCTTTCTCTTGAATCGAGCGTCCAAATTTGAAAATCAGATTGTCTCCGGAGTCGTGCTAATCGATGTCGTGGATGGCCACCCCGCCAAACGCGATGGCCTCAAGGCACGAGACATCATCCTCGCTCTCAACGGGAAACCATTTGCCAGAAACCTCCCCGAAGAGGAAATCCGGAAGATCTTCGCCTCACAAGCCCCCGGAAAAAAGGTGGCTCTCATGGTGCAACGCCACGGCGAAACCCTCGATATCGAGGTCAGCCCGATGGAGGTTGACGTCGATCAGGACATTAAAGAAAAGCTCCTTCTCGATTTCGACGACTGGCTCCGCGAGCAAACAAAAGACTGACCCTTGTGATTTCCACAAAGAGCTGGTGGCTTCGTCTCCTTCCCCATGTGCGCCATCTGCCAAGGCAGCCTTACTGAAGCCAAGGAATAAAATTCCCAGGCTCCAATTTCGCTCGATGAGATGGCAGATTGTCACCTTCCCGAGCGAGAAGGCCAACGCCCAAGGTCGATTCCTATCAGAGTGGATGGACCCTACCGAACCTCTCCGGGCCCGAAATCAAATCCAAACTGCAACCAAACAGAATCCTCGGAACCCTCTTCAAGGTCGTCGTGGTTATACTGCAAGCGCACGCAAGATCTGGTATCCTTGTAGAGAGCAATTTCGCGGGTTAAGGCCAGGGAGAGTCGTTTCCGTTCCTCAGATGCGAAGGCATACTCCACTTCGCCCTCGTCGATTTCCGCTCCTGCTTCCGCTCCTTCGATCCATCCATATCGAAAATCGCCAACCCATTCATCGGAGAAACGATACTTCGCAACCGCCATCACACTTGATTGCGAGGTTTTTCCACGATTGGACGCATTCTCAGCATGTTCCCACTCCACTTCCCTTAGGTAATATTCGAGACCAAGGGAGATTTCCTTCCCTCCTGATTCCAACCCTTTCTCCCTCCAGGTGTATGTATAGTCGGTCGAGTAAATCGACGTATCATGCCCATAGCCGTTTTCTCCCCATGCACCATTCAAGCCAAAGCGGTGCTGGTGAAAATCAGTGTGATTGTATCCAAATAAAACACGGATGGTAGCGAGATCCCCGGAAAAATAAGCATTCTCGCTTTCTCCTCCATGCCCGTGCTCATCCTCATCACCATGGTCATCCTCATCACCATGGTCATCCTCATCATCATGCTCACCGTCTTCTTCATGACCATGTCCATGTTCGACAGCCTCACCAAAGCTTCCGGAAATCGTTAAAAAACCTGTGTCGAATTCCCTCATCCAGGTGAGTTCTCCGCCATCAGTGCGCAGACCTTCCTCACCCAGAAATAATCCAGTCGAAAGATTGGCATCAACAAAATCCCAGCTGTGCAAGTGCTGATTATTCTGACCTCCCAGTCGATTCAAGAATCGTCCGCCACGAATTTCAAAACCATCCACTCCCGCATACTTTAAAAAGCCCTCCTCCCACTCTGCCTCCATCTTATGGTCCGGGGTAGAAAAAGCATTCATGTTCACAAACCCGGAGATGTCATCGCCATAGTGCAGGTTCGTTCCCAAATCCAAACCCTGGAGCGCAAAGTTGTTATTCGGATCATGACCATGGGAGGCCAAGTCTTCGAGGTGATCCGCAGAACTCTCTCCCGCAATAGCCCGCATGTGCAATGTCGGCTCCAATTTCAATTCTCCCAAAACCGGCAACGCCGCTAACACACTTAATCCTATGATTCGCATAACGCAACTGGGTTGCATTTAAGCCCTACAACGTCAAACCTGTATTTCAAAAAAAAGACTGGCATTACCTATTCGAAAATTCCGATCCGCTTGGAGAGATTTCCTTCAAACTACTTCCCCCCAACTCACGCAGTCCTGAAAACTTTCAATAGCAGCTGTCCTCTTTACTTTATCTTTTCGCGACGAGTGTTCGTCTCCCTCGCCTTACTCATTGTGCTTTTTGAGGACAGCTTTTCAACGAAGTTGGAAATTGAAAGGGATTGCTGTCGACGAGGCAATCGGTTGGCCTAGACCATTCATGGCCGCTCTAAAACGAAACTTCTTAGCTGCGCTGAGAGCAGCTAGATCCAGCGAGGGATCCCCGCTGCTTTGGCAAATTTTGCTGCCAAGAACGTCTCCCTTGGTTCCGATCGTCACCATCACGATCACCCGTCCCTGGATATTTTTTCGTTTTGCGCTTTTGGGGTAACTTGGAGTAGACCGCGAAATTAGGGTCGGGTTTTTGGCCTTTTTACTGGCCAAAGCTGCCCGTTGCCGGGCTATTCTTTTTTGCTCTTCCGCCTTTTTGTCCCTCAAACTCGGGCGGGTAGGTTTTGTAGCGAGAGCTTCTTGAGCGAAGGGATTTTCAAATTCCAGTTCCTCCAGGAATTCGATGGAAGTATGCTTGGGCGTGGGGATTGACACCAGATTCGGGGAGAAATGTGTTAGAGAAGGCGATGCTATCGCTTGTCTTTGAATCGGTGATGGGAGGGTAAGCACATTGCGGGAATGCACTTGAGGAGTCGGCTCCGCTTCTTTCGATTGGTCGTTGGTGCTTGTGTCGAGATAGGTCGTGAGAGCTGGTGAAGACGGGGGACTAAGTTGGATCAGGTGCTGGGAGATGGCAATCGAAGCCAAGACGCCACAAAGAGCAACGAGAATTCCGAGAGCTCCGGAAAAAGAAGACAGGAGACGGGGAGGCAGCCCATTGCTTGAGGTCAACAGAGTAGGCCAAGCCAGATTCTCCGAAATGGGAGCCAGCTTGAGCTTCCGGGATCCTGGACGCTTCTTGATCATTGCCTGAACAAGAGATGGCGTTAATGCAAGTTACTTGCAAGAAAGAAATCAGAGATCGGACTGAATTCCTTTGGACGCGATGATCCTCCAGATAGGTGAAATTATCAACGCGCGAGAAAATTGCCTTCGTTTTCCACCGGAGACAGTTCAAACTTCAGCCAAGTCGTGAAAAAACAACTCTCACTCTGCCGGGAAAACGGATTACGCATCACCTCCACACTCAAGGAGACCCTGAAGCTCCTCGAAAACGCCGCCGTTCCCATGTCCTTGGCCGAGCTTGAGGAAAAAATCACAAGTTGTAATCAGTCCACTATTTACCGTTCGGTCCAACGACTCAAAAAAATCGGAGTAATTAAACAACTCAATTTTGCCGAACAAGGGACAAAGTTCGCTCTGGCCACCAGAGAAGACAACGACGACTTTCTCATCTGCAAGGCCTGCGGAAAGGTTGAAGCGCTCGAATCCCCTTCCCCTCTTAAGGATCTGAAGAACCGGCTGATGCAAAAGACTGGCTTCCGTGGGCTCTCGCATGAGCTGGAATTTTACGGGGTTTGCCCGCAATGTGTTTAGAGGAAATCCTTCTTTATAGGCTGAGGTTGACTCATAGCAGGCGACCTTCCCTATGAAGAAGGGGATAGAAATTCGTTCTTCGTTTGCATCAATCTAGTTGAGCTTCTCGGTCACTCCCATCCGTCTTGGGAAATTTCATTCCCAGTCTCCCAACCTTTTGAACTACGACCGCCATGTGAATGGGGACTGACGCATTTTAAGATAGAACCAGCTCGCAAAGCACACATCCTTTCCTGGAAGTCCAAGTTCTTGGGCCGCCGGTTAATACTAAGCACAAAAAGGGCGGGACTCTCATCGTCCCGCCCCTTTGCATAGCTATTCAGAAAATTAATCGACTAGCTGCGACGGCGGCGGGCAAGTAATCCAATTGCCGAAAACGCGACCAAGAGCGTCGATGATGGTTCGGGCACAACAACAAATGTGAAGGAAGAATTCGCAGTGTAGGGAACCGAGCCGGCTCCATCAGTGCGGGTTGCTGAGGCAGTGAAATCCAGAACGTATGTTCCCGCTTCGGTAAATGCCCAGTTCCGCTCTTCGTGTCCACCAGCGGGAAAAGTGAACGTATTCGTGGCTTCAGCCTCAGAAATTCCAAATTCGAAGGTTCCTCCATTGTTGAAGTAGAGAGAGAACTGTCCAGGTCCGGTCGATCCATTGAGAGTATATGAAACATCACTCCAAGTAACTCCGGCAGGCTGCTCAAGCTCCTCAGTCCCCAAGCCGAGAATCACCGAGCCGACTCCGTCTGAGTCCTGAGAGATCAAGTAGAGAGTTGAGCCTTCGGTTGCTCCGGTGCCGCTGAGCAAAGCCTGATCCGTGCCAACGGGAACAACAACACTTTGATTAACTCTCACTTCCAGTTCGTCGGCTTCATATTCCTCATCATTTACAATGACCCCGCCGACAGTGGCGGTGTCATCGCCCTCCCCGAGGTGATAGCCAAACTCAAATTCTCCATCGTGGAGGCCTACGGCAAAGTCCCCGTGACCCGACGTAAACAGCGCCGCCGTGGCGCTACCGGAAAAACCAAGAGTTGCAGATAAGCAAAGAAGATGAGCCAAAGACCGTGAATTAACTGGTGCTGTTTTCATTACGGGGCGGACCCTAGCTCTTAATGCAACTTAGTTGCAATAACAAATTTGATTTTTATTCGGTAACGGTTTCCAGCCTGAAAAAAGAGGAATCTTGATCGGATGCCGGATTGAGAATGTCCCGCTTCATAAAAAGTGAGCGGGCATTTCCGGTGATAACCGGCCGCTCATGAAGGCGAAACGGCAGTCCGTCAGATCCGACCTCTCCCAAAGCAATGGGAAGTCCATTTCGTCCCCTCCCGGCCCCGATGATCTCCCACGATTCTAGGTCTTGTGAGAAAGAAGGGAAGAGAGCGGGAGCCTCATCGCTGAGGCTGTCCTTGTGAAGATCTCGCATAAAGCTGAAACGGCCGATCCGGTCGCGGCTGATGTTCCCGATCACGGAACTTTCATCAAAAGTAACCGGATCCGCTCCCGCGACATCCAAGAGATATTCGAGCTGATTGCAGATCGTATCTCCGTCAAAGTTGCCGGCAGGATCGGAGAGGGCTCCAGCTGACAAACCATACGCCCGCTCGTAGCTGTCGGCCCATTCCATATAGGAATGACCAGCGGACACATTTGCACCGCAACGCATCAATAATTGGCGACTCACTGAGACAGGGCTGTTGCCAGCATCGAATCCTATCGCGACGAAGGACAAGTGATGGATCCCTTGTTCCGTAAAATACAGTTTGCCGGTCCGCTGTCCGTTCGAAATGAACCAGGAATCACTGGCGTCAAGTCCATCCCTCGTGTCAACGAGAGTGGCGGAACTCAAGTCCATGGCGATTACTTCTCCGGGGCCTACGTGCTTCACCAGGGTAAGCGAGACCCCTCCTTCAAATGTCGGCAAACTGGTAGCTGAGACCGCGGAAATACCCACCGTGTCGCTAGTCGCCGGATTGTTGAGGTCAAAAGTAAAGGGCATTTCAAAACCCGTGATTGTTGGATCGCTCGAGGGCGTCGTCGCATGTAGATAGCAGTGCTGCTCGGCGTATGTGACCGATACCCTCCTGTCGCGACAGAGGAGCGCCCAATCGCCCCTGTCCAAGGAAAGGCTTGCCTCCATCTCTGATAGGGCCCCTTCATGGGGCACTTGAAATGTCATGGTGAAGGGATGGGAGGTATCAGTTCCATCAACAAGCCTTCCGTAGACTTCCATGTTTACCTCATAGACGCCCGGCTGCGTAAAAGCCCAGTTATAGTGTGTATGAGCCCCCGGCCGGAGGATCGTGATCTCGTCATCAACATCGATGCCATCTGAGGTATCAAAGCCGATTTTTCGGGGAGTAAATCCGCTGCCGTCCTGCCATGTCCCCAAAAGGCCTCCCCGGTCCGGCCCCGAACCGGTCATGGAAAGCAAACGCAAGTTGATGTTCCCGTTTCCTATCGGTGTGTAACTGTCGCCACTCCCGGTCAGAAAGGCGTTGTTCGGAATAAGAACCCGGAGGCCGAGGAATTGCGTACCTTCGACAAAGCCCTGCGGGATTCTCCAGATGGGAACTCCTGCCGGGAGGAAAAAATCGGTCGCGCTCCCCGAGACCTGGCGTGTCAGGGGCGGGAGGACGAATTCGAGAGCATCGGCCTCAATACGAACAACGTCATTGACACCAGGATTATCGAAGCTGGTACTCAGAGTATACGAGACTCCCGCCCACCAACCGGCCTCATCATCATACTCCATCTGAATCTCAGTATGCCCCCTGAGCAAGTCGAAGGAAGGAGACGAGGCCAAGGCCAAGGGGCTCAGGATAGGTGAAAGTATGGCGCTGGCGACGAGCGCACAGAGATTTTTATTGCAATCAATTTGCATTAGTGGGAAAGAAACGGAAGTGAGGTTGAGACACAAGACTTTTTTATTTCTCTCCGCCGCAACCTTAATTTCCTTGGGCCAGGAGAGCAATCAGAAGGAGGACATTAACGAGTTGCCATCTGAGCAAAGCATGGGCCTGGATGGGGTCTATGTTCTGGAAGATATTCAAGTAGTCGCTTTTTCCGAGGAGGACGCGAATTCCGGCTCAATCATGGGCGATTTCTTTGGAGGCGATACGGGACTCTCTTTTGGAAGTGGCTTTTCATCCACCATGGGGGGAGAACGACTTCAGCGAATCTTGAGACCAACTCTAGGAGATACCCTCGCGGGCCAACCCGGAGTAACTTCAAGCTCGTACTCTTCTGGAGCGACTAGGCCGATCATTCGGGGCTTGGATGGTTTTAGGGTGGCCACCCAGATCGATGGACTCGGAACGATGGACCTCGGACCTGAAAGTCCCGACCACGGGGTGGCCATCGACCCTCTCATTGCGAAGTCCATCGAGATTCATCGGGGCCCGTCGGCTTTGCGCTTTGGAAGCGGGGCGATTGGTGGTGCGGTCAACGCCATTACCGGCATCCGACCGACCTTGATCCCGGAAGGGGATTGGGAAGCGACCTTGACGACTGGCTACAATACCCAAGGGGACGGGAAACATGCCAAACTCGGCGCCAAGGTTGCAGAAGGTTTATGGGCTTTCAGCTTCTTCACCAGTCAGCATGAATCGGGCGACACTTCCATCCCGGGCCGGGCATGGACGCAGGAGTACGAAGACGTGATTCAGCCCCGAACATTTAATGATGGTCCTATTTTCCTCTCAAATCCAACAAAAACTCTACCCAACTCTTATCATGATTCAGCGACATATTCAGTCGGAGCAAGCTTTGGAGTCCCTGATTCGGTCGAGTTTGGACTTTCGCTTACCCGATTCGATTCAGACTACGGGATTCCTTATTTCTATGATGGAACCGAGACTGGCAGGCCATTCGGACAATCACATACGGAGTCCGAACTCAGCCGTTTCGATACTGACTTTAGCTATCTCCCGCAAGGTGGTTGGGGACCATTCAGTAAATTAACAGCCCGGCTCGCGAAGGGATGGTACGACCGGGACGAGAAGTTCGAAGGTCTGAATCTAGGCGACATAGAATTGGACGAGGGCACCAATTTTACCGGGATCGCATTTGAACGTGATGCCACGGAGGCTCGATTTGAACTGCACAACGGAAATCGTGATTCTACGCTTCACGGGATAACGGGAACTCACTTCGAGAAGAGTCGTCTCCACGCTCGACGGTTCACCCTTCAGGTCGCCGGAACGGACGATACACTTCTGAGGCAAGAAACAGCTGCAATTTATTCCACGCAAAAGTTATCGGGGGAGGAATGGAGTCTCGAACTTGGAGTCCGTGGAGATTTTGGAGACGTCTCACGAACAGATCCAGGCAACGCTCTTGTCGATGAGCGAACAAATACTTTCTCGCAATCGATGTCTTTAGGATGGGATACCGACCGAATCCCAGGCCTGGTGCGATTCGGTGCAAAATTGACCACATCTCTCACGGAGAGAGCTCCCTCAGCGGTGGAGCGCTACGCCTTTTGGGACAATGAATCGCTTGGCAACATCATTATCGGCGGTGACGTCGCAGCGGTCTTTTTGGATGACATCGATGGCCCGCTCGATAATGAAAAGGCAAAACATATTGAGCTCTCCTTTGCGGCAGATTGGGGCTGGGGAAGCGCGGTTCTAACAGGATATGAAACCGGTTTCGACGACTTCATCTTTCTGGAACCCAGGCCCGACCTCGGATTCGAGAACACCGCAGTCTACGTCGCGAGAGACGCCAGGATTCGAGGAATCGAAGCGATGACGAGATTCTCGCTGTGGGAGTCAAAAGACCTGGAACAAAAACTAGAATTGGAACTGTCGGGTGACTGGATGGAGAGCCGGGACCTTGAGAGGAGACAGGAGCTTCCCCGCATGCCAACCGCAAAGATATCAAGCATGCTGACTTACCAAATGCCATCGTGGGATTTTCACCTCGAGCTCAGGCGAAGCTTTGGAAGTGGGAGCACCCCGCTGGAGCCGATTCCTGAGTTTTCGACCTCACCTTACACCCTTCTGAACGCAGGAGCCACGTGGCAACCCGCGTGGGCAGATGACGCCCTCACGATTTCCCTGCGCGGCACTAACCTGCTGAATGAAGAAATCCGCGAGCACACCTCCTTTCGAAAAGAAACCTCTCCTCAGCCCGGAAGAGGGATGAGTGTGGAGCTCGAATGGACTTTCTAACATTTCGAAAAAGAAGAGTTCCGGCGGATCCACTCCCGGGGTGACAAAAACTCAATCCTATTGTCGCCTCTCTCGCGAAAGACTCCCACGCGGTTCAAATAAAAACTCAGGAGGTTTTTAACTCCGCCGCGTTCATCCTGCACATGAGGCAGAACCTGATCCAACCAACATAAGGAATGCGGAAAAGCACCCGATCAATAAGATGTCGGGGTCCTGGTTTTCATATCTTTAAAAAGGAACCACACCATGTGCCATATCGTCTTGAAACAATCGAAGACCTCTCCCGGTAATCTGAACATGAACTACCGCATCGCTCACTTCGACGAAATAGAGGCCGTCCCCTGCCCCTGCGGAATGTCCAAGCGCGCCTTTGCAACACCGGATAATCCGACCGCGTCGATTCACTACGTTAATATTTCTATCGATGCCAAAACGCACTATCACAAGACTTTCACCGAGATCTATCTCATCCTCGAAGTGGAGGGTGAGGCCTTCATCGAACTCGACGGCGAGCGCCTTCCGGTCAAACCCATGACCACCATCATGATCCAGCCCGGCTGCCGCCACCGCGCCGTGGGGAAAATGAAACTCATCAACACCGCCGTCCCCACTTTCAATCCTGAAGACGAATGGTTTGACTAAGAGAAAAGTGATGAAACGAATGCAATTAGGTTTTCAAGCGATCAGGAAAATGACGCGCTCTCTCAAGTGGAAAGCTCTCCCTCTCCTCTCCGCCGTATGCTTCGCGCCAACTGCAGGTTCAGCAGATGAATCCCCTTGGAAGAACGGAAGGCACGCCCTGACAGTCGACGAGCGAAAGCGAACGTTCATCCTCGAAATTCCCCCGGAGCTCAAAGCCGGAGCTCCCCTCGTCATGGTCTTCCACGGGACTGGTGGCTCCGCCGCAGCGGCGCAACGAGACTGTGGCTTTAGCGCGCTCATCGAGAGGCAAAACTTCGTTGCCGTTTACCCGAATGCCACGCGTGAAACCAATCCTGAAAAAACGCCTCAGTTTCAGGTCGACTATGAATTCCAACGCGGCTGCAAGGTTGACGATCTTCGCTTTATCAAGATCCTCCGGGATCGCCTCGTGCAGGACCTCAAGCTTGATCCCGACGCTGTGTTCGCAACCGGTATGTCAAACGGTGGCGACATGAGTTATTTCCTAGCCAGCCAAAAAAAGCCCATTGTCAAAGCAATCGCCCCGGTCGCGGGGACGATGATGGCGTCATGGGGAAAAGGGCTCAATCCAACGAGGCAAACCTCGATCTTAGCGATCCACAGTCGCGACGACAAAATAACTTTGTGGGAAGGTGACCTCGACAATAGAGACGGCTGGGGCGCTTACTACGGCATCGAGGCCGTCATGAATCTATGGGCCAAGGGCCTTGCTCTGATACCCGCAGTGCCAGACGACAAAACGAGAGGTCGCCAACTCCGCAAAGGCCTTGTCCTCAGGAAATGGCTAACACAAAAAGATGACACCGAAATGAAACTTTATGAGTTCGAAAGTATTGGACACACTTGGCCACCCTACCTCGGCAATAAGAATGTCAGCACTGCCGAGGAGATTTGGCGTTTCTTCGATGCTCATCGGACGAAGAGCAAGTGACGCAACGGCCGCAAAATCCATCTGCCTAGAGCGCCTTGGCAGCATTGCAGTTCATCGCGCTACCCCGATTCCCAATGAACACTGTCACGGCAAACTCGATCCCAAGGTCAAAGACCGACAACGTGAAACAACTTATCCTTCTCATCTTTCTCCTTGTTTGCTCCTGCTCGGATCCCAAACCCGCTGCGGCCGCCCCCCCAACTTACCACACCCTCCATCGGGAAAATGCCAAAGGCACTTTCTTCCACTTCGATCACGAAGGTAAGCTCTACCTCGCCTGTTCCATTCATCAGGGAAACAATTCTCCGGGCATCAAACTCGTTCGGCACGAAAGCGATGACTTTGTCATCGTCGGAAAACAAATCCACCATCAGAAAGACCTCCGCGTTCTCAAATTCAACTCCGACAACATCGGCGAAAAAACCGCTCTGCCCTACCACCCTGAACCATCCGTGAGCAGGGGAGACGAAGTTGTCATCCTAAATCGCGGTCAGAAAATCCCCGGCACCGTACACCAAACTCCAACTTCCAAAGACCACCACTACTACCTCGAAACCAAGAAGGCATTCGCCGCCGACGGCATGAGCGGCTCTCCGGTTTTCAGCGTACGACTTGGCACTGTCGTCGGCGTGCTTCAGACCGCCAACAACAAAACAAACGCTACCATCGGAGGGTTCGAATTACTGGAGATGCCCTGACTCATTTGAGAAAACCGATTTACTTGACTATATGGGTCACCATCGAACCGATGCACGACAGCGAAGTCGTGATCAACCCGCGACCAAGAATGTCATCCACCTACTGAAACAAATCCGGCCAAATAAAAAAGGGAGCCGGTAAAAGCTCCCTCTGAAAATTTTGGTCTGAAATTACTCAGATCCTAAAACGGAATGTCATCGGCATCATCATCGAAGCTTGATGCTGCTGCTCCTCCGCTTTGTGGTGGGGCGGAATCTCCGGACGGCTGCTGTTGTTGCTGGGCGGGTCTCGATTGTTGCTGATTGCCACCCTGGGCATTTCCGCCACCGCCACCTTGTCCCTGACCGCCGATAAACTGCATGTTCTCTCCGACAACACGAAGCCGGCTACGTTTCTGACCGGTGGCTTTATCGTCCCACTGATCGAGCTGCAAGCGACCCTCAATGAAGACTGAGCGGCCTTTGCTGAGATACTGTCCAGCGAGCTCAGCGGAGCGCCCCCAGAGGGTGACGTCCACATAGGTGACCTCCTCAATGCGTTCCCCGCTATCGCCGGTACGAATCCGGTTGATGGCCATCCCCAAGTCAGTAACTGCGGTCCCTTTCGGGGTGTAACGAATTTCAGGATCTCGGGTGAGATTTCCAAGAAGCATGACTTTATTGACGCTGGCCATAATGATTGAGGGGTGATGATTTTATTAGGAAAGACGCTGATAGTGCTGAAGATGCACCGCATCGTTGTGAGTCAGGCGGGCGTTGATCTTCTCAACAGCATCTGACTCTGCTTCGAATTTGTAGCTCACATAGTGACCTCCGTCGAGCTTGCGGGCATTGTAAGCGAACTTTCGGCGACCGAGTTGCTTAATTTCGTCAAGTTTGGCGCCCTCTTCTTCGATCTCTTTACCAACAACGCTAACGAGCTCGTCAACGCTTGTTTCATTCCCCTGGGTGTTCAGGACAATCATGCCCTCGTATTTGCGATTCATCTTCCGTTTGTTTTGGCGGTTTTTTTTGTGAACGAGTGTTGAACTCGTTAGCGGCTTTTTCGACTCCACTCGAAGCGGCAAGCTGCACAGCATCGGCTGCTCTTGCAAGCGTGTTTTCGAGGAGTTCGCGTTCTTCGAGGCTAAATGTGCCCAGGACGTGCCCTACGAGAGCCTCCCCAGTGGCTCCGCTGATGCCAACTTTCAATCTGGAAAATTGATCATTTGGCAGATGAGCCAGCAGAGAACGCATGCCATTATGGCCTCCGTGCCCGCCCTTCATGCGGAAACGCAAAGTTCCGAGCGGCAGCGCCACGTCATCGAATACCACAAGAATCTCCTCCGGTTTCCACCGGAAAAACCGGGCGAGAGAGCCAATGGCTCGGCCACTTTCATTCATGAAGGTCTGCGGTTGCACCAGCATGAGATCTCCGACCTTGCAAATCCGAGACTCCCATTTCGATACCGGCTGAAAAGAAGCCCCGACCCGATCAGCGAGAACATCGAGCACCCGAAAGCCCACATTGTGACGGGTCTTGAGATACTTCTCTCCAGGATTTCCAAGTCCCACGATACATTTCAGGCTCACGGCGGGACTTTAGGAGGTTTCTTGAAGAAGACATTAAAAAACGCCCGGCTGCCACCGGCAACCGGACGTTGTAAAAAGTAAGGAGAGGAGCTTATTCAGTAGCGGCCTCTTCAGCTGGAGCTTCTTCTGTCTCTTCGCTGCTTTCTTCGGCCTCCTCGGACTTGGTCACGCGAGACTCATTAACGATCGCAACGAGAACATCACCAGCAAGAGTCGGAGTGACGCCTTCAGGAAGGTCGAGATCGGAGATTGAGATGGAATCACCCACTGCGAGGTGCTCAATATTAGCGTGAATGATCTCAGGAAGGTCTTTCGGCGAACAGGAAATTTCAAGGTCGCGGATAAGCTGCTCAAGAACACCACCGGCTTTAACACCCTCTGGCTCGCCGTGAACCTCTACAGGAAGGCTGGCGGTAATCACCATGCCTTCGGTTACGGCTAAAAAGTCAGCGTGAACCAAAGCTCCGGTCAGGGCATCGTGCTGGGTGCTCTGAAGGAAAGCCGACTGGGTCTTGCCCCCATCAATTTCAAGATCCACCAAAATACTCTCGGAAGCGCTGTGTGCGAGCATGTCAGTCAGGGTCTTGGTATCGACCTTGATGTTGAGATTTTCTTGGCCCTTACCGTAAACCACGGAGGGAAGTTGGCCTTCGCGGCGCATTTGCTTGAGAACGCCCGAACCAGTGCGCTGGCGGGTAGTTGCTGATAAGGTAAGGGTCTTAGCCATGGTCAAAATGGGTTAATTTCCGGCGGATGGTGCCGCGCGGGGCGGTTGATTACTCGGAAGGACCGTCAATGTCAAAGAGAGAAGTGACCGATTTTCCAATGTGAATGCGATGGATCGCTTCCCCGAGAATCGGAGCGATGGAAACTGGCTTCACTTTTCCAATCGCCTCGACCGGAGTGGAATCGGTCGTAATGACCTCCTCAATCACGGATTCCTCAATCCTCTGGTGCCCCAAATCCCCGATAACAGCGTGGGAAACGGCCGCAAAAATACGCTTGGCGCCACCTGCTTTCAGGATTTCCGCTGCCGCACAGAGAGTTCCGGCAGTTTCAGTCATATCGTCGATCAAGACGACATCCCGGCCGTCGACGTCGCCGATGACCTGCATGGCTTCTACCTCAGTGGCGGAAACACGATGTTTTGCCACAATTGCCAGACGAGCTCCGAGGGCGTCTGAATAGGCCCGAGCCATTTTCACGCCACCGACATCGGGAGAAACGACGGTAAGATCTTTGCAGCCATCGCCAAATCGCTCCCGTAATTCCCGAATCACAACGGGCTTTCCGTAGAGATGATCAACGGGAATATTGAAAAAACCCTGAATCTGGGCGGCGTGGAGATCCATCGTGACTACCCGGTCAACTCCGGCTGCGGAAAGAAGATCTGCCACGAGTTTGGCGGTAATGGGAACCCGCGGCTGGTCTTTACGATCCTGACGGGCGTATCCGAAGAAGGGAATGACCGCATTAATCCGGCCGGCACTCGAGCGTTTCGCCGCATCCACCATAATCATCAGCTCCATAAGGTTGTGATTGGTCGGCGGACAGGTCGGCTGAATGATGAACACATCCTCACCCCGGATGTTCTCGTTAATCTTCACGAAGGTCTCGCCATCTGGAAAAGCCGTTACGCTTACATCGGCGAGAGGAACATCAAGACAAGAGGCAATGTCGTTGGCCAAAGCAGGGTGGGCCGTGCCTGAGAAGAGTTTCATGCCGAAGTTTGCGATCATCTGTGAGCGAGGACTAACGGTTCTCGGCCGAGGAATCAAGAACCGCTTCAGGATTGGCGATAGCTTCAATCTCTTCGGGCGTTAATTCGGCCGGCTTCACCCGCCCGAATTTAAAAATCCTTAACGATTGCTCCAACTTATTCCAATCTTTCGTCCATTGTAGCTCGATTGGCTCAATTAGCTGCTGAGACGCCTTATAACGAGTTTCCGCCGCCAACATCAAAGCATGGGCACGCTCCGGATCACGAGGCCTCGCCTCTTTCCAAACCCGATCCCCCTCTCGATAGAGCCGCTCCCCTTCAAAGAAGGCCAACCACGATTCGAGGGCAACCCGCATGTTGTAAGAGTCCTTCCTCTCCTGACCAAAAACCTTTCCACGCATTTCTAGCCGCTCTTTCGCCAGTCGATAAAACTTCTCGGCCTGACCTTTAAGCCCCTTCCTATACGCATCATAGCCACGGGCGTATGCACCTCGCGCGGCAAAAAACTGTGATCGGAGATGGAATTCCAGCGGCCACAACTTTTCCATCGCTCTACGATGTCCCCGATCTGCCGATTCAAAATTTCCAAGAGCGTCATCAAGTTGAGGCATTCCACTCAGCGCAACCGGAGAATGAGGGTTTAATTGCAGCGCCTTCCCAAAGGAAACCTTGGCGCGCTCTCGAAATCGTCGCGCTTGCTCCACAGCACGTTTTTGATCCGACACCATCGCATAACTCATCAGCGCCTGCCCGGCACTCTCAAAGGCCTTGGGATCCCAACTCAAACGACCCGCCTCGTCCAATTTGGCAACCAAAGAAAAAGCATCCGATTCGTCCACAACATTGCCGAACTTCTCCAAGGCCCCCTGTGTGTCCAAGTAAGCATTCGAGAACCTCCACCCCATAATACCCGAAATCACCGCAATACTAACGACAATCATTCGTCCCAAAGCCTTTACAGCAAACGGCGCTCTTCCCGGTCCCCCGGCATTTCCCAAAATCCCCAACTGCAAGGCCACCAAAATCACACACGCCGGCACATGAAGCAAAAAACTGAAATAGCACTGCGCCAATATCGCCGCCAAACCTGCTGCCGCACCAAGCTGCCACATTGGCAAATCATCCTCTTCCCTTCTCCCATCATGATTCCCAATAATTTGAAATGTCCCCAAGACTCCATGGGCAATCAATAGAACAATAATAATCAGGAACCCCACTGCTCCATAATCAGACAAAACCTGAAGATATTCATTATGCGCGAAATCAGGCAGGCCAATTCGCACCCGCAAGGTATATGGATCCCAATTTTCCAATGAAAGATAGGAAAACGAACGGGGGCCTTGCCCAAGAATCGGCGAATCCAAAAAAATCTCAAATGCCATCTGCTGCATCGCCACCCTCCCGCCATCATTCACTTGAACTTCCGCTACAGGTCCCACTTCCCTACCCGCTTGCTCCGCTCGATTTAACGAAATCTTTTTTACCGCCCAAATTGATGAACAGGCTCCAAGTACGACAAAAAGAGTACCTAACAAGGCTACCGGCCCCAGCAACTTGCTCTTTCGGCTCCACAGGTATCCCATCAGCAAGAAAAGCCAAACTGCGATTCCTATCACTAGAGAAACCCATCCACCCCGCGAGCCACTCAGAACCACCCCCGATAAGAGTCCAACTACCATCAACCCACAAAAAACTCTCAAAAGCCGCTGCTTCCCAAGAAAAAGATACGAGAGAAAAAAAAACAACGAGCCGTTTAGAAATGCCGCAAACGGATTGTAGTGACCAAATAGTCCCGATACAAATCTCATTTCTTCGGGATTCTCTTTCCACACAAAAAAGCTATTCCCCTCGGGCATTTGAAATGCGGACACCCCCAAATGCGTCACGCATATTACAGCCAAGCCCGCGATCATTGCCCGCTTGAAGTAAAAATTGGAATCCAAAACCAGACAATACACCCCAAGAAACACCACCACCTGCACAATATCCGGAATTGCCAATCCGAGGGGACCCACCAACAATGCTCTTGCTATAAAATAGGCCGCCCCCAAAAAGACCATCAGCATTAATCCTGCTCGCCCGGATCCCGCGGTCGAACGTATCGCGAACAAGGCGAGAGCCCCACTCAAGACAAGCATTCCGGCACCTACCCGAGTATAGACCAAGTCCACTCCGGCCGCAGCAATCAGAATGAAGCCAATCACCCCCGATACTGCAACAAGCCAATCAATTTTCCTCATGAGAATTTTTCTATCGAGCTCCCTTGCTAAACAACACTGCGGGAATCGTCATGATTAGAATTCGAAAATCCTCCCACAACGACCAACGATCAATATAGGCGACATCCAACTTCACCCACTCATCAAAGTCGGTAATATCACTTCGTCCGCCAATTTGCCAAAGACATGTAATGCCAGGCTTCATGCTAAGGCGACGACGATGAGCCGAATCTGCAATAGCGTCGATCTCATGAAGCGGCAGAGGGCGGGGCCCCACCAAGCTCATCTCACCTTTCAGCACATTGATCATTTGCGGAAATTCATCGATACTGAATTTCCTCAAAATCCGGCCAAAGGGGAAAATTCGGGGATCCCCTTCCAACTTAAAAGCCGGCCCATCTACTTCGTTCCCGTGCTCCTCTTTAATTTTTTCCAAAAGCGTTTCCGCATCGGGCACCATCGTCCGAAATTTATATATTCGAAACGATTTCCCATAAAGTCCGGCACGTTTTTGGGTAAAAATAGCCGGAGCACCCGGACTTGCAATACGAATCCCAATGATCGCGACGACCCAGAGCGGACTGGTGAAAACCACAAAAAGAAAAGCGCCAATATAGTCGATCACCTTTTTAGCAAACAACTGCCACGACAATTCAGGGGTTGAACGAAAAACCAACATTGGCTGTCCGCCTATAACATCAAAACTGGGACGCGCGACCTGAGTCCGTAAAAATGTCGCTCCGATCCACGCTTCCACCCCTTGGATTTCGCAGGCTTCCACAGCACGCGCTATTATTTCAAACTTGGTATGACCGGCCAGAAAAACCACTCGTTGAACCGATTCGTTGGATATTAACTTTTCAAGCTCCTCAATCGAATGTTTATCAATATGGAAGTGAGATACAATTTGCCAGGCGCTATAGACTTCCGAGTCAACCTCGTTAAGAAAGCCCTCGATTTCTTTAACTCCCCCGGCGAGCACGACCCTCTCTAGAAAACCTTTATCCTTCGCCCTCCTTCGCAAGAACTTGGTCGTGAAGTGCATTCTGATTGCCAATAGGGCAAACACCATTGTGAAACCCGTTCCAAAAATTAACCGTCTCGTCCCTTCGAACTTTCCAAACACGGACACACACCCGACGACGAAGACCATTAAGAGAACACCTCGAAGAAGACCATTAAAACTCTGGGAGACGCTCTTGGATAAGAGGCGATCATAATGCCCAAACTTTTCCAACAGAAGGGGCGTCAATGGAACGGCAACAAAGACAACCCAAGTCATCCCCTCGAGACCAGTCTCTCCCCCGCCCGTCATTCCCAGGACTGACCGAAGGGGCTCGCGAATCGCTGCCGCCAAAACAAAAGAAAACCATACAAGAACCGCATCAAAGACCTGCAGAGCCTGAATCGATAAATGCTGCTTAGCCCCTCTCTCACTCATGATTCAATATCCCTCCTTCAGAAAGAGATGGGTCCGTTCCTTCACCAGAATCAGCTACAATAAGGGGCAATAGCTCCTGCAGAAACTCTACGATATGTTGCTTTGTTTCCACCTCATCCAGAACCTCCATCGATCCTACCACGAAACCTTGATCAACAAATTTTTGGGAGATGAATGAAGAAACCGTTGCATAGGCCCAACGCTGGTCATAGCCCTTGAAGAGGCGGTCCTTAATATCTTCACCAGTCCGTTGGTAATGCCCCGAGACAATTTTAGAATGTCCGAAAAAGGTATAATAAAAAGCTCTCCACTCATACGACTGCTCTCCATTCGGCAACAACACGGCAACCGGGTCACCACTCTCATTCTTCTCCATTCGCGCGATCCGGCAGATGATTTCCTTCACCGGCAATCTCTCTCCGTTTGGAAGAATATCGTCCCAGATAAAATACCTCTCGCTGGCAAACTCCCATCCTTGGGCCCGCAGACAAACTTCAGGCCGATGAATACTTTGGCTCAAATTCTTCCCCGAAAAAACAATCGACACCTGCACGGGCGGCTTGGTTTTCCCAAGGTGACGATACTCCATTCTCTCAAATTCGGTATCGCCCGGAAGGACAGCCTTTTCACGAGATCCCACTTCCTGCGGCCTCCCTGACCAATCTCCAAACTGCTCAGGCAATTCTTTGGAGAGCCTCGACGCTCTCATCTGAGCCCCTTTCGGAAAGGCAATGACAACCCCCACAAAAGTGATCACCACAGCTAGTAAAATCGCAGCTCGCTTTTTCATTCTGCCATCGCCCCTTTCATCGTTGATTTTGTACTTTTTACAGACCGCTTTACCTTTCTCCTTCGTCGATTCTTAAAATTCAAAAGGTAATCAACTAAATAGAGTCCGGATAATGCAATTGGGAAAAAGAGCAATAGGCCCGCCCAATCATGATACGTTTTCTTCGCAAACTCTCCCATCCCCAATTGCGCAAGGATCAAGATGGTAAAGATTCTCCCGAAATTGCCAATAATCGCCAGCGGCAGGGAGGAGGCGAAGAGAACCGCCTTCTTCCAGAGAGTCTTTTGCGTGTAATTGGCATAAACAGCAGCGATCATCACCAGCGCCATCAACGAGCGGATGCCACTACACCCGGCCGCAATCTCCAAATCGGTCCCTTTGACCGACACTGTCGATCCCGACAAGGTCAAATCCATCCCCACCAACATTCCGACATGATAGCACAACTTCGTAATCAAGATCTGAAGTCTTCCGGTAAGCAGAGTCTCCAACCCGGGAACCGGAATTGCAAACCAAAAGAAAAAAGCCGGAAAAATCACCGCCTTGGTAATCTTCCATCCAAAACAATAGTGGGTGATTCCAATAATCACGAATGGCACCCCAATTAGCGCAAGACGAGGCTGAATAGTGCGAATAGAAGCGAGGTATAGAAGCAATCCAAACACCAAAGCAATCAGACCCCACGACGAGGGGGAAATCTTTTCGCCCTTTGTATTTTTCCAAGCAATCCAGATCATCGCACAAAATGCGACCGGGATAAATCTGCCATGAAGAAATCCATTTATTGGATTACAGGCTATCCAGGTCCACGTGGCGAGAGTCTTCCCGGTTGCAGTTGGATATGCCGGATAGGAAACATACATAAGGAAGAGAGCCACGATTGCCCCCACTCCCATTGCCAATGTGGAAGTTCGAAAACTCGCGATATTACAAAAAACCGGACCCTTAGCCTCTATATCCTGTTGCTGATTTTTCGCCATGTTCGTTTTATTATTAAGGTTCATTATTCCATCCCGACAAGCTCAATTAGCTTCGGAGAGAGTCTTCCGATCAGGGTATACCACATCATCGGAAGTCCACATCACCCTATCTTTCCCGGCAGAACGGATTTGAATCCTTGAGCTGCTTTCGCGATGAAATAAAATGGGGATCCCGTTCCGGTCAAGCAACTCACCTTCCCGATTAACTGAGGAATGATCGGGCGATATCCAAGCGGTCCTCTCAGGGTTTGCTCCTCGCAGAAAGGAGGTTATCGCTTCGTTATCAGGCAGGAAAAAGGTGTCAAAATTTTTGATGATTAACTGGCAGTCGGTTAGAAGGAGTGAAACCGCCTCCAAATCATTCTCAATACTCCTATTCTCTGCAGCATATTCCTTGTGAAAGAGAGACCGGGTGATCACACGCAATGATGGCTTCGCATACGTGCTCGAAATGGAAACCTCTTCCGCCAGAGTAGTCCCTTCAAAAGAATCAAAGGATTGAGCGATGAAGCCACCAATCGTCACGAGAACACAAACGATGACCGCCCACTTCTTCATCCCAAATCCATCAATCCCAGCGGAGGGCTCTCACTAGTCACATCATAAAAACGCCCAAGATTTGGAAGAACCAATGGCAGATTACTTTTGGAAACTCCCATCCATAAAGCCAACTCGGCAAAATATTCATCAACCGAGGTAGAAGGTATCAAGCGGCCCCGACCGGTATCCAACGAGCTTCCCGGAGCAAGGTCAGGGTAATCACCATAGACTTGTTTTCCGTTAACCGATCCTCCCACAACAAATTGGTTGCCTCCCCATCCATGATCACTCCCTCCACCGTTCGCAGAAAGGGTACGCCCAAAATCTGAAGCGGTAAATAAAGTCACACTCTCTTCTAGATTCATCTCAATAACGGCATTTTGAAATTCATTAATGGCCTGACTGAGCTGCTGTAACATGGCAGGATGTCCGCTCAGCGAACTATGATGATCCCAACCGGGTGCCATAACAAAAAACGTCTGACGTTTCTTGTTTAGCCCATCCCGGGCAGAAATCCCTTTTGCCACATCCTCTAATTGCATCGAAATAGGATTAGAAGTCGTGAATGAACTTCCCAACGGATCTGCCGCAGCCAAAGCCTCCCCATATTCCCGCCCCGCAGCAATCGCACCTTTTGTTCGCTCTACAAATGTCTTCTCAAAAACATTTCGATATTCGGCATCTAAAATACTCTCAATCGCCGTTCGTCTACTCAAAAAATAAGGTTGATCCCAATCCGCTAATCCCGGGACATCCCCCGGATTTTTTGTGAAGACATTAGTGCCCGCGCTCGTCTGAAAAAGATTAAGCCCTGCCAGAGAAATATTCATCGAAACCCCGCTAACTCCGTTAGTTTCTTTGAGACAATCTGCCAACCGCCCTCCCCATCCGGCTTCCGGCGAGCGATTGTCTGAAAGTCCTGATTGCCAGTGCTGTTGTTGATCCGAATGGGAAAATAGTCCTAAAGGCAATTTTGCGGAACCATCCAATATTTCGCTCACTGTTGTTGGTTCAACCAAGGTCCCGACATTCGCAACAAAAGCGGCTTTCTCCCCTTCATAAAGTGCGAGCAACTCGCTCATGCTACTGTTAAGCGCGAGCTGACGTCCATCGGGAAGGGTCTCCGATAAAGCCGACAAATCGCTCGGGGACAAGGCCAGACTCCCTCTTGCAAGAGCGTATTCATCGTAAGCCTCACCACCGTTGGGAGTGAGCATATTGAATGAATCGTTGCCCCCCGCTAAGAAGACACAAACCAGCGCCTTGTAATCTTCCTCCGGGGTATCATCTGCAGCCGCCAAAGTTCCCGCAAGTCGCAGGTTAAAAATCGTCGACAACGCCGCAATAGAGCCAACTGTTGCACAACCCGCTTCGCCTAAAAATCGGCGGCGATTTAAGAACTCCGAATGTTTTTTCACCATCTATTTAAGAACAGTAAACTCTGGCGAAGTGACGATCAAATGCACCGCAGTGAAGATTTTGTTATGGTTGGTGAGTTGATTTAATAGCTGCTCCCTGACTACTGCCTTGGTAGTGGAGCTCATCGTCCCATAGGTCAGAATGGTATCCAGGTGCTCAATCAACGCGTCAATATCATCCAACATTCCGATCTCATCAGAGTAGTCTATTGCCCTCATCCAGTGACCTTCGTAGGAAGTATACCTCAACCTGTCATGTGTTGCCAACAACGAACTTGCAGTCGCGATTTGTAACTCCGGCGCGACCAAGCCTCTTGCGCGTAGGTCTCCCACTGGTGAATAATCAGACTGATAAAAATTAAATACCGTTGGAGAAGACATTACAAATTGCCCAAATTCTGTATTCAAAGTAGGGGCAAAAACTCCATAACGCCCAGACTCATCAGACTTTGCAAATGCCCTCATGATGTGCGTCATTCTAATCAATGGCTCTCTTATTTTGCCCCTGATCCCAGTCCCTTCATCTGTCGTCCTAGCTTCAGGGTCGAGCAGGATCGCCTTGACCACTCTCCCCAAATTACCACTACCCGCCTCCCAAGCGAGAGAAACCCTCCGCAAATACTCTGGGCTGGGATTGGACGAAGTCAGACGTTGAATCAATAAGCGAGAAATAAATGGTGCCGTATTATCGTGCGCTACAAGAGCATCCAATGCCTGTTGCACATCTTCTTCACCTGTCTGACCATCTGGAATAACAACGCCGCCAAACAAATACTTGGGGCCTGGCTCATGCTCCTCATCCCATACTTTCATTGGCCACTTATAATCATCTCCAGTTGCTGAATCATAGAAGCTCGTTGCCGGAATCCCCCTGTTTGTCGTTCCGTTACTCATCCCGGTAAAAACCTTGGCAAGCTCCGTAATCACAGAATTGTCATAAGTAGGAATATCATTCCCCTCAATATCCTGGCGGCGGGACCCATCCATCTCCAATTCCCACAATCCAATCGTGAAAAGCTGCATTACCTCACGAGCAAAATTTTCATCCGGGAATCGCTGCGTCGCCATATTGGATTTGCGATTATTCATATGGGACAAATAGAAGCCCATCGACGGGCTATAAGTGACATGGTCGAGAATATCCCGATAACTGCCAAATGCCTCCTCAATAAATGGATCATAGTAGGATGCATGGGTAAGAGGATTATCGCCAATGACAGAGCCAGGCTCGTTGTTCACGACCAAAATCTGACTGAGTGCATAAGCCATTCGATGACGCAATTGATCATCCGCGACGAGTACTGATCGCCACCAGCCATGCCGCCAAAGTAACGCGCTAAAAGGCTGGCCCGTTTTAGACATTTCCTGTCGCGTCTTGGTTCCGGATAGAGCGATCTGTGATTTGAGCCACCCTGTCATCCCATTCTGCATGACCTCCTCAATGGACTCGGTAGTCGGACCAAAAGTTGATTGAACCAAAAAACGCGACGCCTCCTCCTTAGTCGGTAACCTTTGTGGCAAGCTCTCTCCATTTGCCAATGTCACACCTTCCGGCTGCTCCATCAGGCTCAACGCCATCTCGAAATCAGGGATATCCAGTGAGCCGGATCCATGCATATCACCGTCATCCCAACCCAAAAGAGATTCCTCCCAGGCTGTTAGACCATCCTGATCCTCATCGACATCCCCCACCATCAAACGATACACCCCACCTGTTCCATTCACGGGAAGCATGATAGAACGGCCCTCGTCAATTACAGATGGGCTCAAAAACACCAATGAATCCCATGATGAAGTATCGTTATTCCACATCTGGACAGTGTAGACTTTCCCCGCAATCCCATCCCACTGAAGCTTAAATTCATTTTGGTCTAGAATCGCCGGGGCCAGCTGCAGAAGACTTTGAGGATCCAGTGGATCTGTTCCCGCAACCATCTCGTCAAAGTTCGAACACCCGTCGAAATCTGAATCTGTCTCGTCAACCAAAATGCCGGGATACCGGGACTCCCAAAATTCGGAAGCCTGATTTCCATCCAAATCCACAGCTGCCACCGCATACCCGGAGCAAAGACTTATTCCAAATCGAAATGCACCCCAAATGACTCGAATTAAGGCCGTCTTTACTGTAATTTTCTCAATCACTATCCTTTTCTCCACCGCTCGTAAGGCGCGGGAACCTAATCATATTGGAATCGGGAGTCAACTCGCCCAATATATTTAACGAATCCCAAACGAGATGGGTCACTTGTCACAAAATACCTTCGCGTAAATAGACAACGAACGATGAGCGACCTTCTCCCATGTTAAATTTTCCATCACATACCTCTGCCCGCGCTCACCCATCGCAGCCAAATCTCCACGTTGATTCCAAGCCATGGCCAGGCCCTCTTGGATTCGAAATTCATCCGGTTCCACTACAAATCCAGCTTCAGCCTCTTCTACAAATTCCGCGATTCCCGCTTCCCGCGAAACCAGAACAGGACGTCCTGCCAACATGGCCTCCACAATAGTCAGTCCAAATCCATCGAATCTGGAACAGAGAACGGAAATGTCGGCTCGGGAATGAACCGCCACCGAATGATCCTCCAGCCTTCCGGTAAACCGAATACGGCCACCCAACCCCAACTCCCCAGCCAGAGACTCCAAATAGCCAAGATCCTCCCAATCGTTTCCGCTTAAAACCAGGCACACATTTGCATCTTCTGGAATCATAGTTAGAAATCCCGCATATCCTCGAATCAGCAAATCTAGGCCCTTATGATTCCGATCCATCCGCCCAAGATACTGAATCAAAAAATCCCTCCCCTCTCCAGGAATTCGGGTATCAGGACCAATTCTCTTCAACTCTCCGGGATCACAGCCATTGCCCAAGACATGAACCGGGACGTCGCAACCAAGTTCCTTCAAGGGAGCTTCATGAGATGCCGACAACAACTGCAAAGCGGCTGCGTTCTTGATCACCCACTTTTCACACAAATGCCAATAAACATATTTTAGAACGGCCCGATGCCTCCGTAGCTTCTTCACATACGGGTCATGAGGCATGAAAATATAGGGAATCCCTCTACTATGCAAAGCCCTCGCCAGCCCGAATACCTGCGGGCTGTACGTCCCATGCAAGACGGCGCCATCCAGACTCAATTCTCCACTATCCAATGCCTCCAAAAATCCCGCAGAAATTTCAAAGGCATGGCGAGATTGATGTGGAAATTTCAATAGAAATGGATCTTCGGCAAATTCCTTGTTCTTCGCCGGAGTCGATCGAAACGTGATTACCGGAACCTCAATTTCTTCAAGTTCAAAGAATGCCTTCCCAAGCCCGTGGCAGAAACTGGTTAGTCCCTCTCGCCCGGGATAATAGGACAATATGTGTGCCACCTTCATCATCGGCTTCTCTTTTTAAATTCCTCCAAAATATGATCTAAGACCTCCGCTGCTACCTCCTCAACGGTTCTTCCGCCATCGACCAAGGAGGCTTGTGGACCATATTCAACTGCCAAATCTCGATAGCTTCGAAGTTGGCGCTCCAGCTCTTCCTTCGAAACCTCTTCCTTTCGCGCCAGAATCGTATCTGCATCTGTATGCAACAAAATGATTCGGTCTGGTTTGGGAAGGAAACGAAACACCAACTTCGCCACCCTGGGGCTTGCCCCATAGCGGTACCTTTTTGGGTCTGCCAAAAGATCCAGATAAAAGCGATCAGACAACACCATTTCACGCTTCGCTCGAAGATGGATGAGATAACGAAACGAAGCCCACCACCAATAAATAAATATTTTCCCCAATTGTAGGCAGGACAAAAAGTATGACTTTGGTAATTGCGCGTGAGGATCAGTCACGGGAACTCCTTCACGGGGCCGCTCCGGGCCCAATGAGGGTAGCCAATGCACTGGTATGAACTTCAGCCGAGAGCGCCTTAGATTTTGCGCCAAATGTTCAATCACTGTCGACTTTCCACTTCCATCGGGGCCCAAAATTCCAATCCACGGAAATGCCACCCGGCGATGAAACCCAAGTTCACACCACCAGTGCCCTCGAACGCGATTTGCCGTCGAAAAGGGGCGGCTCCTCAAACACCGAAAGGCCAAAACCTGCCTCATTCTACTCACCCAATGAGTTGCTACCGCAGCGTCACCTCTTTCAGCGATCCGATACAATTTTCCACTCAAACGGCGGCCAAAAATACGCTCCAGACACTCGCGAAAATTCAATTCATCTTCCCGTGCCGCTAATTGAATGAACCCAAGGTAGCGCTTGTCGCATCGCCTCCCCCACAACAACCCGGTCATCCATACAATAAACGCATCGTGCCCCAGCGCCGGTCTTGGCACTCCATCTTCTCCCACCTCTACTTTGCTCCAAAACAATTCCTGGTCCAAATACTCAAATCCATTCCACTCAAAGATCGGAAGCAAGTCGCACTGCCCCCAATCATAATAGTGTTGGACAACATACTGCCTCGGAACTCTCAGCCATGGTTCTCCAAAAAGACGCTGGCAAGACTCCTTCGCAACCTTGCAATCTTTTACGGCAATATCCCAATCACTGTATTTGCCCTGTTTAAGTCCACCTCTCAAAAAGCGAAGAAAGGCAACCCCCTTTGGATTTGCCTCTACAAAATCAGCTAGAACTTTTTCAGAGCGTAAACTCATTACTTCTCACTTTCTGAAGGCTAACCCTTGGAAACTTTAATGAGCGGAAAGATAGCCCGATAGAGTCGCTTCAACACAAATTTCTTTAGGCCAAAATACCCGAACAGAACACCATCCAAAAACCAGATCCAAGGAGGGTTTGACACGAACTTCCACCCATAAACCCTTCGAATCGCATTTGATTCAGCATATTGTTGCTCCAAAACCAAACGCTCGGACGCGCCGTCACAATCTTTGTTTTTCAAGCTTAGATTTTTTCCGTGAATTCGGAAATCCGCCAAAATCGCATGCATGTAGCAAAACTTCTTCCCTAGACTTGCCAATCGATTGTAAAATTCCCCATCCATTACATACCGATAGTTAATATCAAGATGGATACCCTTCGCAATCGTCGTGTCATTTCGATAAAATGACGAAGTGGATCCGATATAGCAACCGTAGTAGCACAACATGGATTTCTGAAATGGAAATAGCGTCATCGTTCTTTGATGGCTTCCGTCCTCGTTTACAAAATTCCATCCACCATAGATGACGTCGGCATCCTCCTTCCCTTCGGCAAATTTCAGCACCGCCTCCAAAACCCCTTCCCTAAGCCTGTCATCTGAATTCAACCACATCACCCACTTCCCCTTCGCTGCAGAAAATCCCTTATTGATAGCATCACTCATTCCCTCATCAGGCTCCTGCACAAACTTCGCATGGGGAAACTCCGCCACGATTTCCGCCGTATCGTCTGTTGAGCACCCATCATAGATCAAATGCTCCAGGGTAACTCCTGACTGCCCCGCTACGCTTTCCAGGCATTCACGAATATGATGCCCGTAATTGTAGCTGGCGGTCACAATTGTGAAATCAGGATTCATTCTATTTTTTACTAAAGTTACTCGTTTCCGACTTTGCGGATTGCGTCAGCCAAGATCTGAAGGTGACAATGAGCGCTAAAATTTTCGCAAAACGCCTTCCGAAGATTTTCAGGACGGTCTCTTCCTATCGATGCGATTAATTGTTCAGCCAACGACTGCACATTGCCGGTTTCCGCAACTGGCAATCCAATCGAGCCTATTAAATCCGGCAACATTCGCCAATCAGAACAAACCGGGGGGATCCCAAAAGCTAATGCCTCCACAGCAACCAAGCCAAAACTCTCTGCCTCATACTTCGTAGGAAAACAAAGACAATCCGTCCTCAGAAAAAACTCACGTTTTTCTTTTCCTCCAATAAACCCAATATAATCGACGAAATCTTCTCCGATCTCCGACTTCAACTTTTCAAACCGATCTTTGTCCTCGTGACCGGGAAACTCTCCAGCAACTGTGAGTTTCAATCGAACTCTTGTCTTGCTTTCGGCCAAAATCTCATTGGCTCGGACCACAGCCGACATGGCATCCCACAGACCTTTTCCGGCATGGCAATGTCCGAGATATCCAACCTCATAAACCAATTCTTCATTTGCCTCATTGAATTGCTCAAGTCTTTTCATCCGATTCTCAAAAACAGCCTCTTCAAAATCCGGACAAGGGTCGGAGATTCCATTAGGAACAATGAATGTTTTCTTTGGTGAAAATGCCGCCGAATCTTGTGTCCCCCATTGAGTCAAAGAAAAGGACGCGGCGTGCCTCCGTAAAAAAGCTCGATTCAAAAAACCCGATACCCTGCCCAATCGTGAGCCACTTTCTTTTTGCAACCGCGTCCAGCCCCCAAGTCCCACCGCATGCCAATGACAGATCAAACGCGGAAAAAATGGACGACACAATCCAAGGACAATCCAATCTCTAACCATCGCCGAGACCTTCGGCGGAGCCGGGATGTAATACATCGTTTTAACATTAGATACCACTCGACACTTGATCGCAGCAATTGCGAACTTGATCGCTCGAAAAAATTTACTAATCCCAGAGGTCCCAATGTCCTCGAAACTATGCGACAATCGAGCATCGACATGATGGATTTCAAATTCTCCATATTCTCCGGATTCAAGTCCGTCCAACATGAGTTTGACCATGGCACTCTGCCCATGATGAGGAGGCGGAACATGGGCAAAAACTACTATTTTCACGGCCATAAATCGAACCCCTCAAATATATGATTCAACATTTCAACCTCCAAGATCTCGTCCATTTTCAGCTGTTTCCCCTGCCCGATGCTATTCTTCTGCTCTTGCAAAACTATCTTTGTAGGCTTGGTCCAACTCCTCAGCAACTCTCCTCCAAGTATACACTCCAGCCCTCTCAATTGACGCATTTTGAATAGCATTCCAACTCTCTCGACGATCTTTCAGAGAGACAATGGCATCTGAGAGTCCTTCAACAATCTCCTTCCGATTGCCGGGCTTAATTTTAATACCACAATCCTCAGTCACAATCATTCCCGGTCCGGCCCAATCTAAACAGATCACCTGACGACCCAGCGCAAGAGATTCCAAGACAGATTGCCCAAACACCTCATTCATCGCCGGATGAATCAAGGCATCTGAACTCCTCATCAATTCATAGACATTCTCCAAGCTTGGTAGTTTTCCTAAAAACCGAACCCTTTCTTCAAGTCCCCGCTTTTTGACCTGCCGGCCAAGAGCCCTTGATTCTGGACCTTCCTGGAGAATCAATAGCTCCACGTCCACTCCTTTCTCCACAGCTCTTGCAACCGCATCGATCGACAAGTCCACCCCTTTCCAGTGCACCAAACGACTTGCACTCAGCAATCGAATCGTCCCCTTGGGCGCCTCTTCCAGTGCAGGATTCCCTTCAATAAATGTTGCGACCTCGTCGTCACCACAACCAGATTGTGGCACAAGGCGAACATCTTTGGCACCAAGTTCTTTAAGCGACTTCACCGAAGCATCCGTTGCACCAAGCGCAACGGAACACTTTTCATACGCTTCTTGCGTAGATCGCAGGCCACATCCAAACCGATAAAGCGCGGCTCTGAGCCTGTCCCGAATCCACAGCCTCGGAGCAAGATCACCGATCAATGCAGGCGGGCTCATTTCAGCTCCGCCTACCGGACCCACCACCAAGGGTAGTCCAAAAGCAGCCAGTGAAGTGGCAGGGAGAATACTCCCAAAGGTGAGATGATGAACCAAATCCACCGGATGCTTTCCTAGGTGTTCAACCGCTGCCGCATGCATTTTTTTCTGCCAAAGAAGATAGTATGCCTTGAGACCCAACGCCCCTCTCTTGAAGGAAATCAACCACTCGGGGGGGTCAACGTAGATCCAGTTGACATCTTTCACCCTCGGATCATCGCTCGCCTCAATTGCAGGCTGATGTTTTGTCCGGGTGATCACCGTCAATTGATAACCATATTCTCCGGCCATATAGGCTATCAAGTTCCACCCTACTCCCGGCTCAGCACCCCGATCAGGGGCACACGCGTATGCCGAAATCAGCAATCTTTTGTGATGTTGGGAGGATTTATTCATATGTTGGTGTCCACATAATTTTAAATTAAAGCATCGGCTGGGTCCTTCCTAAGATGGCAATCTACTCAATTCCATAGAGATGGCTCCATTCTATTCTCCAAAACTTCCAGCTCTTCCTCGAAATCCAATCCGCTAAATTTCTTGGAATACGAAATTCCGAGAAATAGCCACAAGTTCAAGTCGTCCCACCCACATTTCTTGAGGTAATTTTGATAAGGTTGATGCTGCACTCTTTCGAACAACACGTCTACGAGCTGGGCTCCGCTCAGCTCGTCAACCAACCTTGCCGTCATTACCATCCCATGTCCCAAATCTAACCCGCCAATTCCATCCGCCCTCGCCCATTCCCAATCGATCGCAGCCAGTCCGCTCTCGTTTTTCCTCAAATTCCACGGTGCAAAATCGCCATGCAATAATGCTTTTCGAACACCCATTCCTCGAAAACGTTTTCGAAATTCTGAATTTAATCTGAAGAAGAACGGGCGAAGCCACTCTACATTTTCAAGAAGCACAAATTCCTCAGCTAACCAGCCTTCTAACAATTCGATTTCTTCCCCATTTTTAAAATCTCGCGGTCCTGAATAGGGAAAATGAGCTAAACAAATAGCTGCCCATCCCTCACCAGTTTCAATTCCGCTCAGCTTTGGTACTCCCCGATATTTCTCCGACTCGCTTTTCAAAAAATTGCCCTCAGCCAGAATAGCATCAACGTTCTTTCCCACCGCCAGTTTGGTAACTTTTATCTTTTGATTGGATTCTCGACTCAACAAAACGCACCTCAACCCATGATCAGGATTGCAGCCCAAAAAACCAATTTCCGAACACTCCCGTAACCACGAAATTTCCGAGGCCCTATTAAAATCAGGATGTTTCTTCAAAGCAAGATAGCCTCCAATTCGTATAAAGGCACGAATTCCCCTAGCTAACAACCTAGCTCTACACTTCATCGGACGATACAGGTCCAAAACCAATTTTGCCATTTCTTTGTCTGCAGGAAGTCCTAAAGAAATCCGGTCATTAATCACTATCGTTCTGACAGGGCACCTCCCCAACGCTATTTGTTGTAGCACCTCAAAAACCGCATCCAAATCATGGCGCCAACTTCTAAAGCCTTCCGAATCTATCCGTTCAACTCTCATCTGACTCGCAATCTCCAGCCAATCGTTTATAGCTAGCTATCATTTTCTCCCGCTTTGCCTTCCATGAATACTCAGTTTTCAATCGCTTCCAGCCCCGTTTCCCATCTCTGACTACACGCTCAGGATCAATCAAATAACTGCGTATCGCATCCACGATTCCAACAACTACATCTGATTTTCGGCGATGAGGATTGACTCGAATACCACAATCTTCCGCTACCGACATCGCATGTCCTCCGCAATCCAAGACAATTGCCGGCAAGGCCCACTTAAATCCTTCCAATACCGTTAGGCCACCGCTTTCATACAAGCTCGGTGCTACCAACACATCTGCCTTTTGATACCACGCATCCAGTTTCTTACGAGGAAGTGCACCAATAAACTCCACACGATCTTCAAGATTTAGCTTCCCCACTTGTTTGGTAAGTCTCTTACGCTGGTCCCCCTCACCAACAATTGAGAGCTTAACGCTCCCGTCGCCTATCTGCGACAGCACCTCCAAAAGTAGATGGATTCCTTTTAAATGATGCAGCCGGCCCACAAAAAGCAAATGAAGCGTTCCTTTCTCCGGTGGCTTACGTTGAGGAGGGATCTCCTCCGCGATATCCACTCCAATTGTAGGCATTAGTTCACTCTTAATCCCGGCGTTTGAGAACACTCTCTGTGTCCCGATAGTGCTCGCGTATACCTCTCCTCCATTTGAACCAATTGGATTTATTCGACTAACCATATTGGCACTGAGAAAAGTTACAATGTTGCGGAACAATTCACGCCCCATTCCCATGATTCCCCCACCACTGAAGATTAAAGACAGAGGAGCGGTATCAGCCCCGCCTACCGGCCCCCAGACAATCGGCCTCCCTTTCAAAAAAACCGGATACCTAAATGAAGCAAAAGTCACATGGTGGATAATATCTATCCCCTCAGAACGAAGTAATTGGTCCACCTTCCTCGTAACTGCCCATTGCCAAAATATGTAGTATGGAAGTAGAACCCATCCCCATTTTTTCTTATACTTGGACCAGGTTTCGTTAAGATCAAAATACGCAAATCTTACTTTTGGAAAATGATCTGGATGATCAGCATACCACTTTTCAATCCGTTCACGATTCTTTCCCTGGGTCAGGACAATCACATCAACCTCTTTCGCCATTTCATGGCCCCACCTCCAACCTACCTCAGGTTCCGACCCCTCATCTGCCTCACAGGTAAAAGCAGAAATCAGGACTTTAGGACGCGAAGTGTCTTTCATAACAAATTTTCTCCACGGGCTTCAAAATTCAGCAAGGTCCGACGAACACAAAAAATTTTTATTACTACGCATCCTGGTCATAACCGTCCCTTCCCATCTTCAGTTGTAATATTTTACCGATATCGTCCATCATTCGAATAGAACAGTTCCAACTTTTCGGCACAGCAACACCATCCAACTGATCAACTTGGCCCTTCTTAATAACCAAGCGATTTTGCCCTAGTCCTTTAAAAACCTTTAACCACTCAACTATTCTTTCAAACAAATTGATCCTTGTGGGTGAAACGACGATAACTCCCCCAAAAAAACATCGAACTCCAGAAACTGATTTCTCAATAGCTTCCATCGACTCGTATTCATCAAGATCAGATCGTATCCAAACCACACCGGGAGGAACCACGAAATAGTTTCTAAGCTCACCCAGCCAATGCTTGATCCATCCAATTGCTGAAATAAAAGGGGACCTTCCCAGTGATTTCATTTTAAGAGCTCTTCTCAGCTTTTTAGCCAGCAACATAAGATCTTGGTCATTGAGATCTCGGTGGAAAACCTTCTCTCCAACACCCTCCCCAACCTCGCCAAATCTATCTTTCAAACAATCGATAAATTCCAAAGACTCACTTGGGTTTTTCAATAATAGATCAATTTTCTTCCAGTATGAAGATTTCAAGGCCCCTCCCCAAAGAATACCTATCAGGAAGATTAAAACAGCTTCGTGAGCAGGCCTCGGCACACTCCATGGCCCCTCAGTAACCAATTGACCTAGAAATCGCTCTTTGCTTAGAATCGGTAATCCGTGCCAACACAACGCTCCAGGGTAGAGATCAACGTGCCAATATTTTTTTTCATCTTCGAATCGAAACCAAAGCGCATGAAAGTAATCCCGCTCGTGAACATGCCCGAGTTTTCCCCCAAACTCTTTAACCAGTTTCAGCAATAATACTGCAGAGGCTCTCAAATCTTCTTTGGGGACAAAAATATCCAAATCGTTGCCAATCTCCACCGGGAGCTCCTCATAGTTACGAAGAATCACCGGAGAAAAGCCCATTTCCTTTAATTGGGCCGCCAATTCTTCCAAAAATTTCTGGCTGGTATTGGATAATTTCACTTCAAGCCAAATATCTGATGTTTCAATCGGTTCATCACATAAGAAGGCTGTAAAAAACCACCTAATCCCAGCCTTAGGATCCCACCGACCAAATCCCCTCGTGCTCTTGCAAAACCTGCACCTCTGTAAAGCGCCTTTGCATAAATTTTCCGCGCCCTATTAATTCTTCCTAAAACCGAAACCGAATTCCACCTCTTTAGAAATTCATCACGGTCAGGTTCCCCTACTCCTCTTCGCCGCGCTCTTAGACACTCCCGCACCCATTCAAATTGCATTCGCGTTCTCATGAAGCTTGACGTCACTGCTGACTCTCCATGAATCCGATACTTTACCAGTACCTCAGGCTGTGCCAAAACTAGGTGCCCTGCCTCTGCAATTCTATTCCATAAATCAATATCGTCTGCAGGCCAAAACCGACCTCTAAACTGAAGGTCTGTATCCCTGACTATTTCCGCCCGCAAAATGACACATGGGCAAAATAACCCGAAAGGTTCATCGCCGCTGAGGTAGTCATCCAACCTAGGTCTGTCCAACAAGTCTAAACGACCTTTTCCCATGTAGGCATCGTTCTCCCCTAAGTACTCTACCAATCCTGAAGAACAAACCAGTTCCCTATTTTCGTCTAAAAAAGATATCTGACGCTCAATTCGCTCCGGATAGGCTACGTCATCGGCATCCTGAATGAGATAAAAGTCTGCGTCATTTTCAAGAAATGCCTCATTTAATACCGCGGCTTTTCCTCTATTTTCAGCATGCCTGACAATGATAACTTTTCCACTCCTCTCCAGATCTCCTATCGATTTCACCGATCCGTCGGTTGATCCATCATCCAAAACAATCAATTGGTCAGCCGGTCGAGTCTGATGAAGAATGGACTCAACTGATTCTCTAAGAAATTCCCCTCCGTTATAGTTCGGAATAAAGACAGTTATTTTGGGATGCATGAACTCCTTGAGTGCTACTTTCCTAATCGCTCCCTGAAGTACTTTCGCCCCGGGACTTCAACTGCCTGATAAAGAACCCATGCCAATACAACAGAGCCTACAAGTGTGGTCCCTATGTATGCTCCTTTCACAAGAAAATCTGCACTCTCAATTTTGACGTTTAAGCCCTTTTCCAAAACCACCTTGGAATAACGTTGCACACCATCATGAAGAAGATAGACGCCAAAACTAATCTCCCCTCCCAACACCCATTTTTTCCCAGCAATCATCGATCTCGCGCCAGGTTCTCGATCTCGATCCCCCAAAAGAACGATCACAGTGCCCGCGCATAAGCTCATCAGAAGCCACTCGGAAAACGCCCAACCTGAGAGCACTGGAAAAAAATGACCTAAAGTTGATCCAGCCAATAGAACCAACATGGCCAATGACACCCGATGTTTGACTTTAATCAACACCTTACGGGTTAAGAATAACTGACCTAAAACCATACCCAATATGAACTCCCATATTCTCATCAAGGGAAACCGATGCGCGCAATAAAAGTCGCTCGGATCCCAAAAAACCATAGACGCAGTCATTGAGAAAAAGAATAGAAGGAGCAACCAAATACTACTTCTTCTCTGAATGGCGACGAGAATTGGAAATGCTGCATAGAAAAAGAACTCAACACCCAGAGTCCAACCAGGTCCATTGAATCTTCCATTGGAAAAATCAAACCAAGACTGCTGCATCAACAAAGTGAGCAACAGTGACTCAATCCTGTTCCCGCTCTCAAAACCCGGGGAAAACCAATCGATCGGAAAAGTAAATATAAGGCACAGGAGATAAAGTGGGTAGATCCTCGCAAATCGATTCACCGCATACTCCCGAATCGTCCACTCTCGATTAAAATAAACAACATTCAGGATAAAGCCACTCAGGACAAAAAAGCATACAACCCCAAAATGTCCAAATCCAACCAGAACACCTGATACTATATCTTGTTTTTCGAGCCAGCCTACTCGCTGGCCCCCGTGGCAGACGACCACAAGTAAGGCCAAAATGGCCCGTAGCCCCGTCAATGAATCTAGCTTCATTTTTGAACGAAATTAGAGAGTCCTCGATAACAAGGAATCAGCATGCCCGGATCCGTCCAAACAAAACTATGCCAGAGCTCCTTCTTCAAGATCCCGACTTTCTTCAATGTGCTCCTCACAAACCGTCTTAAGAAGCCGGTACATTCCTGCACTCAGGATAAGCGGGGCCAAGTCGTTGTTGTAAGCCCCATAAATAAAGAGAAACTTGAGGGGGACGTATGCCGCTATAATCGTAAAGAAACCAATAGTAAACCTGAGCCCTTCCGAGGTTCCATAAATTGACAGTTTCCCCCAAAGCCTCACATATTGCACCGCAATGGCTATCGCAAGAATCACGTATAAAATGAGCCCAAACACTCCAGCAAACTTGATAGCAGAAAGGGGACCACTATGGAGATCACCAGTGATCGTATAATACTCAGCCATTTGCTCAGGCGTCGCTGAATTCGTACGCTGAAGGAAGCTAAAATACTCCATTTCACTTCTTGGAAATCCAAATCCATCCCCAATCCACCAATTCTTGATATTATCGCCCTCCAAAACCGTTTCCCACATTTCGAGCCGCCATTCCGTGCTTCCCTCCGCATCCTCAATGACTGACCGATCCCAATTCGCTGGCACAAATGAAAGAGTTCGCTGAATCCGTTCATGGACAGGTACAAGCTGCTGAACGATGGCAATTGTTCCTATACCGAGAACGGCTACAGCCACACACACTAGGATCCCACGCCCTCTAAGCCATAGCCACGATGCAAACACAAAATAAAATCCAACCGCAACAAAGGCGCTTCGAAATCCCGAAACAAGTGCAGCCAAAATAGCAATCCCAAACAGGGCTGCCAATCCCCATTTCCGGGGATTTACCAAAAACAATGGACAGCAACGCGCGCCCACATAAGCTGCCCCGGCGATTGCCATCGCCCGAGTATAGCTGGTCCTTCCTACCGCAGCATCATTTCCCCCATATGGATCAAGCACCGCTGACATGTTCGGCAGGAATCCCGTGTAAAACTGATACATCACTATTCCTATAGGCGGGACGAGAAAGGCAATCATTCCTCCAAGTCCAATCACCACCGCAGAGATCAAAGCCCATCGCGGAAGTTTCTCCACGATGGTAATTCTAGCCCGCTGGCTGGACAACATCACGTATCCGGCCAACGCGATCCCCACTTCAATGTAGGGCCTTGCTCCAATATTGCTTCCATTAGAGAAGGCCGCCACTCCAATGGGATTGCGAAAGTATCCTGCAGCCAGAATTGCAACAATAGACAGAAGAATAATATCGATCCCAGTAAAATGAAAGTTCCATGATTGCCTTCTGGCTGCGAGAGCAAGGCTCCACGCAAATACCCCAAAACCCACCGCCAGATTCGACACCGAAAATGGTAAGGGAAGTAGCGGAATATGCCCCGACCAAATGGCGAATACTGGGACCAATACCCAGATATTGTCCCCGAGACCCACAAAAATGAGGATCACCACGATCACACTCACGGCGATAATTGCCGTCATGGTGTCCTGTCGTCCTACTGCAGATCCCAGGAAGATCGACCCGAGAACGACCACGACCAGCACAGTCGCGAGTGTGAATGTTTTTTGGGTATTCATAGATTATAATTATTGTAGTTTCTATTCCGCGTTTGTTCGAAAAAATTTGACGAGTCCAGACAAGATCCCACGTGCAAAAATCTTCACGCTGTCTCTTCTAGTATTATATTCCACAATCAAGTTCGGATCGATCACCACTCGCTCGAATCCTCTCTTTGCGAGATCCCGGTGGAAGACGACATGCTCGCACCAAACTTCAACCCTCGGATCATCGTTGGCCTCCACCCGGTAGGAAACCCCCTCCAAGCTTTTTGCCTGATAGATCCCCAGGCCATTGAATCCACTTTCCACCCTGTGAAGATTCTCTCCGACAAGTTGGGAATCCACTGCCTTTCGTCCTCCAAAGATGCTCTCCTCTGTGCAGGGACCTTCAAGGCCCTTAGGACGATAGGCAAAAGCATCATAATAGACATCCCCATAGATGCCGGTTTTGCATCTTCCATTAGCCGTCGCAACATCCCACTCACCACTCTTTCTCAAGGTGTCAAAAAAGCCCTCAATCGAGAATCCATAAACGTCCCAGTCGAGCATGACAACCCAATCGATGTTATCATATCCGATCTTTTCCTCAATGAGATCGAGATAGCGATTTCGATAACGCACCATTTTCTCAATCCTGTAATGAGAGAAACTGGGATTCACCGAGCTCTCCAGTCTTTTGGGGAGAGTCACAGTCCCGAAGTCATTCATTTCGACAATCGCAGTAGAGTCACGCTCTTCCAATCTCTTCAGCGTCTTCTTCGTCCCATCTTTACTGTCATTTTCAACCAGCACGATTCGCAATGAGTTAAAAAGCGGACGCAGAGATTCCACTCTATCAAGATTCCTCTGAAGATTAAGATCACAATCCCTAACAATCCCACAAAACACTACATTCCGGTTGCCAAACTCAGCTTTGTCCTGACCTGAACTAATGTTTCTCATGCGGTCCTGAAAATACTCGTCAGATAATTCATTGAAGACTCACGATGCTCAGCAATGGCATTCACCGTCTCTGGAGTCCTCCCCTCGAAATAACCCTCTTCGGGGAACTGGTCCAGATCATTGGTGATCCGATTCCCCAACAGGTAGCGGTCTCTCAGATCAGTCAATCGAGGAGATCTCCATTCCTCCGCAAAATAGGCAAGGAATGGCGTCTCTTTCTTCACTGCAAAAATTACTCCATGAAATGAATCCGTAATAAAAAACTTCGCTCGCATAATTAACTGCGTCCACTCGAATGGTCCCATCCCATCCAGAACAAGATCAGCCCACTCTGCATCCGCAAAACCGTCAAGGGTAACTCGCACCGCGACGACAGGAACACTTCCGTGCACCTCCCTGGCTCGCCGAATCACCCGAGCCATCCCACCCTTTGGCTGTGACCCGATCACATAGGTAAGAATGTACTCAGGCGGCAAATCCACCTTTTCAAGATCCGCATTATCATCATTCAGATCAATGAGAAGAGTGGGATCAGCAACAATTGCGGCTTTCTTCCCGGTCAACTCCAAAATTAGATCATAGGAAAACTGATTCCTGACGCTGAGCCGATCAATCTCCCCAAGCCACTCTTTAACCATCGCAGTTTGAAACGACGGTTGATCGGATGAGGTGCAACAAGGGGCGTAAGTGGCTTTCACCCCCTCGAACCCTTCCCCCAACTCCAAAAAATATGGGCCCGGTCGATCAAAGCGCCAAATCTGATCACTTCCCGCAATCACGTGGGTATATCTCTCGGACAATTCCGCCACCTCTTCCGCCGTCTGACAGCGGGGCGACAAAGACCAATAGCGATCGCGGAATCGCTGAAAATTTTGCACTGTCGACTGTCCAAATCTAAGATCAGAAACCCTTTTCTGCAAAGCCCTTATGGGACCGTAGCGCCTGAACCCCCATCCCTTTAAGAGACTTCTCTGGGTATTGAAGACTGAGTAATCAATGACTTCGACTTCCCTTCCTTCTCTCCTCAATACCTCGTTTAAGGAGGCACACTGTAAGGCAGCCCCAAAATTAAAGTTATTGTGAAATGTAATTATTCCTACCATTTAGGTTGTGTTTTTTAGCTTGGAAATAGCACCAACAAGACCTTCTTTTATACCTTTTTTTTCGTACTCAGAAACCCCAAATAGATAGGCCAACATACCCCACAAAATGGTGATAATTGATACCGAAGCAATCAATTCGATCCATGTTCCCGGAACCCAATAAGATCTTCCAATGAACCCAATTCCTCCAACAGCCAGAATCAAAACAGCAGGCTTAAAGTAGCTCGATACAAAATATTTTTTAGTAGAAATTCCAACAAGACGGGCAGTGTACCACACCAAAACAGGCCTTCTGATAAACGAAATAACCAATGTCGCAATGATGACTCCCATCACGCCAACTTCTGTGTAGCCTACAAACCAAATACTCAAAAATAAATTAAGAATAGCAGCCGGAAGCATCGTCATGACCAGAAAATTTAACCTCTTCATTCCAAATAAAACCGACCATTGAGTTCCCCCAGCAGCAAACGTCATAAATTCTATCACTGCCAAGCCAATCATCAAACTGGCCACAGTCGACCATCCGTTTGGAATACTGCTTTTAAGCCAAAGTTCCGAAAAAGGATGGGCAAATAATGCCACCAAAATTAGCACCAAGCCCCCAATAATCATCGTGTATCGAGTTCCTACAGTCAAAATTCGCCTCACCTCCTCGATATCGCCTTTCACAAATACATCGGTAGCCCTGGGACAAAGTTGACCGGCAATTGTCGATACAAATGGCTTTGTCGCGGTTGAAACACGAGAGGCCGCATTATACATTACGAGATTTATTGGAGATGAATACGATGCCAGAATCAAAGGATCTGTCTTTTCACTGAAAAGCGTCGTTAGCTTCAACAAAGAGACTTTGCTGCTCAAACCCAACAATTCCCGGCAACATTTCCGACAAAGAGAGGAAAAATTTAGGTGAAGAGGACCATGAAGGTGCCTCGCTATAAAAACTAGTAAAATGCTAGCCAATGCCTGCACCCCAACCTGCACTATTACCCAGGTTAATACTTTATCTTGTGCATTCGGGATCAAAATCCAATGGAGCAAGGCCGAACCAGCAGAGATCCCAGCGATCACCATACTTGATAAATCGAATCTCTCATATGCCGAGATTAAAGAAAACCAACCTTGATTGAAGAATCCTATCATCAGCATCCCCGCTCCATAAATCTGACAGGCTCGAATTGCTAGGTCAGGAGACCCGTTCCCATCCCACATTTTCTCCACAATCAAGGGTGCTCCGAAATAGATTATGGTCGTTCCAACCAGACCGACCGAAAGATATATCGCAATCCCTGAGCACAAGAATTCTCCAAATTTTTTCCTCTCTTCTTTTGCACTCGCAGCTGAAAGTTCCCGTGATAATGAAATTCCTATGCCAAGATCAGCGAGTTGCGCAATCCCAACTACAGCCACCAATACCAATACTAGAGAGTATCGCGCCTCTCCCATCTCTCCGAGGAGAAATGGAATCATGATGAACCCAATAATGCCAATTGCTACCGTCGAACCCCAGCCAGCAAGCAAGTTTTTAAGAATCTTGATCAAATAGAATTCTCGTAAGTGTTTGATTCAACTATCCAAAAAAAATATTTTGTTGTTCGTTCTGAGCCCGAGGCTATCGGCTGTCTTTGAAATTTTCCTCCCTTAGCCTGTTTATGCTAGGCAAATTGGATTGAAAATTTTCAGCGTCTTTTCAATTCACCGCAAGATAAACGTCTTCTACAGGGCGACGCTCTGATCGTGCAAACTTTGTGACTTCTTTGAGGCATCCTACTGCTACGAGGGCAATAATTTCATGACTATCATCGATGGGTAAAAGTCTCCGTGCTTCATCGTCAACCCGAGTACTGACACACCAATTTAGAGGACACGCCCCAAATCCTTTGGCATGCAGACAAATTAAGAGTGATTGCAAGAAAATCCCGCCATCCACATAACATTCATTTCGTTCTCCCACTAGATAAAATTCAGAGAGGTCAACACACACGGCCAATAACCTATTAATTTCCGGAGCAAATCCTTTCGATCCTCCTTGAATCTGGCATAGCTGTCGTATTTTGGCCTCATCATTGAGGCCATAGACTTTCCATGGTTGGCGATTGCAAACAGAAGGAGCCCGCATCGCCAGACAAATCGATTCCCTAAGATCATCTTCCGAAATTTTCTCGCCCGAAAATTCTCTAACACTGTGCCTTGCCTGATAAAACTTTGAAAAATTGAATTCCAATTTTTTTAAATGCTCTTCTTTTTCAAAAATTCCAATAGCCTTTTGATCTTCAAACTCGGAACTGAGCTCTATCTTTGATTTCAACCTATCAAATCTATCCTGGAGGTCTCTGAGAGATCCTTCATATTGAAACCTGTAAAAATAGTCTCCCAAGGATGCAAGCGCGTCCTGTACAGTCCAGTCTGAGCCGAAGGACTCATAGTAGTTCTCAATAAGAATAATCAGATTAGTGACGACCGGAATCCCAAAGGCCTTACGGGGTTTGGGAAGCGCGAGGCCCTTTTCGATGCGGTGGTAGTCAATTGCGATCAACGAACGTAAATTTTCCTTTCTACCACGATGTGAAAAAACACTTGAGCTTCTTGAAAAACGTCTGGCGTCACGGAAATAGGCCTTTACTAGAGCGAGTGGTTTGAGCGACCTGAAAATGAGCTCCTTAATCGGTCTGGGAACGAGTGATTTGATGAATTCCATTTGATTACCGAGACCTTTAAGTTGACTCGCTTTCCTTCATGGCGAGTTCTTTCCTCGATTGATGCCATTTGGGCAAGCGCTTGGTTAGATTGGTGAGAGATTTTTCCAAGGTCTCGTGAGTAACGATCCCAACCACGACTCCTCCAATACCCAAGATGGTTATCACTAAATATATATGATCTGAGACAATCTGAGGATACTTAGACGAACAGATTTTTAAACCTAGTGACATGAATGTCGCATGGACCAAATAGATCGAATAAGAGGCTTTTCCCAGATAAGTCAAAAGTGCAGAAAAATTTAAAACTCTTCTCTTTTCAAGAACAACCACCCCTACAAGAAAAGTTTGAATCAATAAAGCCCTAAACAACCTGTTCGTCGTGAGTTCGTGGCTCTGCCCCCCATTTACCGAAAAAACCAAAAGGATCAGCATAATCCCTATCTGAAAACTCGAGAGAGCCGATAATCTTCCCCTATTTGCCAAATCTCTGACGACAAGAGCTCCTCCAATCCCCGAAATAAAGAGCCAACGGAGTTGATGAAAAACCCATGGTGAAAGCGTGGCTCTATCGGCTGGAAAAAACTCCATGAGTGCCTGGATTAGGATGAAGGCCACAAATCCCCACGCCGCCAATCGTCGATTGACTAACATGAACACAACAAAAATGAAATAAAAGAAAGCTTCGTGAACCAAGGTCCAGCCCACAGTCACAATTGGCGAAGTATTTAAATCGAGGAACATGAGCGAGGTCATCAGTCTGGACAGATCAATCTCCTCTCCAATTCCTGTTACCATTGAGAAAGCTGCCTGGGCAATGGTAATAGCAGCATAAAGAGGCCAGATTCTAGCCCACCTCCGCCAAAGGTATCTGGCACAACGATCGGGTTTACCGAGGTCGTCATAGTGCACAAAGCAAATAACAAATCCGCTGAGACAGAAGAAAACATGAACACCATATTTCCCCCAGTAGCTGTAGTTTGTGGGTTCATCTATGAACCCTTGGTCAGCTGCGATAGCGCCTCCGTGATAAACAACTACCGCCAGCGCAGCCAACGCTCGGAGAGCTTCTAGCGAAGCAAGTCGTTTTGAATGGTTAATCGACATTTGACTTTGGAGTGGACCGTCCTTGCCACTAAAGAGTCGAAGAATTTGATCTTAAACGATCATCCCAGCTGCAACAGTCTCATTATTGCCAGGATCAATCAAAACGAAGGACCCGGTATGACGATTCTTATTGTAAGAATCGTAAAATAAAGGTGTGGCTGTTCTAATTTTCACTCGCCCAATTTCGTTGAGTGCAAAGGAAGAGGTGTCTTCAATTTTTCGAAGAGTATTGATATCGATTTTATAGTTCGCTTCATACACTATTGCCTTTGTTTCTCTGGTCGTATGCTTGACAATGAACTTATTTCTTGGGTTGAGATTGGAATTTGAAAACCAACAAATCATCGCCTCAATATCTTGTCCCTGATGCGGAGGACTATTTTCTTTCACCAACATGTCACCTCTCGACAGATCGATTTCATCTTCAAGAGTAATTGTGACTGACTGCGGTGCAAATGCCTCTTCAATTTGCTTTTCATCCTGATGAATTGTTTTCACTTTCGTAGAAAATCCTGAAGGTAGTACGACCACCGAGTCACCTGATTTGAAAACGCCTCCAGCGACCCTTCCAGCGAAGCCCCTGAAATCATGAAAATCAGTGCTCTGAGGTCGAATGACCCACTGCACCGGGAAACGAGCCTGGACGTGATTCTCGTCTCCCCCCACATAGACATTTTCTAAATGGTAGAGAAGACTCGCACCTTCGAACCAGGTCATGCTCTTTGACTTATCGACAACATTGTCTCCGTTGAGCGCCGAAATTGGGATCGGGGTAATATCGACGATATTATCAAGACGAGACGCGAAAGCTTTGTAGTCAGCAACGATCCTATCGTAAACATCCTGATCGTAGTCCACGAGATCCATCTTATTTACCGCGACAACGACATGTTGGATACGCAGGAGATTGGCAATAAAAGTATGGCGTTTGGTCTGCTCGATTACGCCTTTCCGGGCGTCGATGAGAATAATGGCCAGATTTGCGGTCGAGGCCCCGGTCACCATATTGCGGGTGTATTGGATATGTCCGGGGGTATCAGCGATGATAAACTTCCTCTTTGGCGTCGCAAAATAGCGATAAGCGACATCAATAGTGATTCCTTGTTCTCGTTCAGCTTTGAGGCCATCAGTCAACAGGGCTAGATTCACGTTTTCGTCACCCTTCTTGCGTGACGATTCTTCAATCGCCTCCAACTGATCTTCAAAAATCGATTTTGAATCGTACAAAAGCCGGCCAATCAAGGTAGATTTTCCGTCATCAACTGAACCAGCAGTCGTAAATCTTAAAAGGTCCATGAAAAATATTCGTATATTTTGTTTCCTATTTTCCGGGAACAAATGAGCCCCCAAGAATCAATTTTTTTTGATCTGCGGAGTTTGGAAAGAGTCCGGTAATTTCTCCCTGCTTGTCATATTGAGCCACTATGTATGCAGAAAACGCATGTTGCTCAATTTTGAGATCTTTGAGGAAAACTGACTCTCCCGCAGCAGAGGCGGCGCTAGCACCCTCTTCGAACGCCATATAGAGGCGGAGGTGATGCATTTCATTCAAAGACCTCGAACTAATTGATTCAGTCGTCCAGCGCCCCTTTTTCTCAAAGTATTTGCCTTCAATAAGAGCACCAAATCCATGGTGCCACGCAAAACCACTAATTCGTTTATTCCCGGTAGGAAGGTAATAAGAAAAACTTACAGTATAGGACCCAGCTTCGGAAATTGGAGGCAATGCGTTCGCAAGAGTGGCATGTGGGTTGACGGGTTTTGGCGGGATCATTACCTTCAGACCGAGTTGACCATCATCAGTTTTTGAAGATGGCTCGGTTCTTAAAGCAGTCATCGTCAGTGCCCCAGTTTTTCCACTGACAAGGTCGTTACTATATACCAACCATGGATCAGGTTCATACCCTTTTGCCCCCACAAACTCCCCTAAATTTTTAGCCTTCGTTGTTCCCCGCTCCTTTTTTGCTCCGGTAATCTCGATCACATTTTGAATTGGGCTATCCATACTCAATTTGCCCGATTTATCGTAGCTAACAACAACTTCAATTCCATCGCCAAATCTCCGTAGATGATACGCAGGTGCAGCCGTGCCATCCTGCCCAACCCGAGCCATAAAATCTATCGCCTCCACAAGCTTGGGGTCAGTTTTAGTGGATTCTAAAAGCTCTTTGGCTGCCGTAGCCTCTTTAATTTTTCCAGACTTAGTTAGAAAGATAATTTGTTTTTTTAAAGCCATTTCCATCTTGCCCGCAATCGATATTAATTGCTTGGCGGCCTTTCTTTCTCGTTCAGTTTGAGCTCTTTCGTAGAGTCTGCGGCCATTTTTTAGATCTATCGGAGCAGTTTTCCCCAAACTGGTCAAAGGCCACATCTTGCTCTTTGTCAGTTCCTTTTCCTTTCGAACCTGTAGAACATCCTGAAGTCTTCCCGATTTTTGATACGAGCCTTCAATTTTATCCAGTGACTTCAAATAACTTTTACGAAGTTTATCAAGAGAGTCTTCCTTTTCATGATTCACGCGAAGAATTTGTGCCTGATAAGCAATCTTCAATTCATCGACAGTTAACGCGAATGAGTTTGCGAACATGGGCACACAACAAAGGGCAAAAATAGATTTAAATTTGTTCATGGCGTTTAAAGAATAGCATTTCTATCGACCTTTTAAAAGTAGCCTTCCTTCTTCCGGTCTTCCATCGCAGTTTCGGACCGTTTGTCGTCTGCGCGGTTACCTCGTTCGGTTTGACGAGCCGCCGCGACTTCTTCAATAATCTTCTCTATGGTATCAGCGCTACTCTCGACAGCACCAGTGATGGTCGCATCACCCATTGTGCGGAAGCGGATCATCTTCCGTTCGACAGTCTCACCATCGCGTGGCTGCACAAATTCCGAGACGGCCAGAATGACTCCATTGCGTGTCACGGTATCCCGCTCATGGGCATAGTAGAGACTTGGGAGCTGGATGCCTTCCTGATGCATATACATCCAGATGTCCATCTCCGTGAAGTTGGACAGGGGAAAGACCCGAAAATTCTCACCTGATTGTTTGCGACCATTAAAAAGATTCCAAAGTTCCGGGCGTTGATTTTTGGGATCCCATTCTCCAAAGTCGTTCCGGTGGGAAAAGAAGCGTTCTTTGGCGCGGGCTTTCTCCTCATCCCGGCGGCCTCCTCCTAAAACCGCGTCGTATTGCTGATCCTCAATTGTCTCCAACAGAGTCACTGTTTGAAGTTTGTTGCGGGAGGCATTGAGTCCCGTTTCTTCGACGGCTGTTCCCCGGTCAATGGAATCCTGAACCAAGCCAATGTGTAATCTTGCTCCGATTTTCTCCGCATAGGCGTCACGGAATTCAATGGTCTCAGGAAAGTTATGACCCGTATCCACGTGGACCAAGGGAAAAGGGATCCTCGCTGGGTAAAAAGCTTTTCGCGCAATATGCGCCATCACTATCGAATCCTTCCCCGCTGAAAAAAGGAGGCCTGGATTTTCAAACTGGGCTGCAGTTTCCCGGAGAATGAAAATCGCCTCGGCCTCGAGTTGATCGAGGTGACTTAAGTTGTAGTCGGACATAAGATAAGTAAGTTAATCAGGTTTGTCAGGTTTTTGCTCGGGGCTCTTCTAAGACTGGCTGGAGTCACTGGCAAGTGAAAAATGTCCACCTCAAAGCACAACTCAGAACAAACTACTGATTTGGGTGGCTGCGTCCTCAATCTTGATCGTTTCAGTATCAATGAGCAAATCGGGATTCAAAGGCTCTTCGAACCCACTGTCTTTCCCAGTAAATTGTTTGATCTCGCCAGCAGCCACTTTGGCATAAAGACCTTTGGGATCTCGTTGGGCGCAAGTTTCATAAGAGGCCTTGATGAAGATGTCCTTGAAAGTCGAACCGACGATCTCCCGCGCTTGATCTCTTAGTGCCTGCTTTGGAGTGATCACAGAGACAATGACGATGATCCCCTGACTCGCAAACATCTTGGCGACTTCAGACACGCGGCGCACGTTTTCCTCGCGGTCCTCGTCGCTGAATCCCAGGTCGGAATTCAGGCCATGCCTAAAATTATCGCCATCCAGAATAACGACAAACCGACCCTGGTCATGGAGCTTTCGTTCCACTGCGGCCGCAATGGTAGATTTACCCGAACCACTCAATCCATACATCCAAAGCACACAACCCTTCTGCCCGAGGAGAGCTTCTTTTTCGTCAGAAGAAACGAAACGATGAAATTGAGTATGAATATTCTCAGCCACGGATATGGTCTTTTATAGTGTAAAAAAGGAAGAGCGAATTATAGATGGCGTACCGTTTCCAAAGTCGACGGGGTTCGGCACAAAGGCGGTAGAGCCACTCCATACCAAATTTTTGAATAAACCCCGGAGCTTGTTTTACCTCGCCGGCGTGAAAGGCAAACGCCGCGCCAATCCCAAAATATACGGCAGGAGGAAGGGAATTAAGGTGGTCGGCAATCCATTTTTCCTGCTTGGGACAGCCTAAGCCAACCCAGACAAATCGAGCGCCCGATTCGCGGATAAGAGCCTTGATTTTCTCATGCTCTTCAGCGGGCCATTCTCCAAAAGGAGGTGAGTAAGTCCCGGCAATTTCATTGGATTCAAACCGCTCGGAAAGCTGATCAAGAGTTTCCTGTTTTCCACCAAGAAAGAAGTGGGATCGATCTGAATCACCTTCGGTAGATTTCAGCAATTCGAGCATTAAGCTTGGCCCGTAAACTCTCTCTTCCAATTTCTCTTCTTCAGGCAACTGGGCATTCACCGACCACAATAGAGGCGTGCCATCAGGGCAAATTAGATCGAACTTCAAGAGAGCTTCACCGAACAACTGATCGTGACGTGCATGGGCAAGAACGTGGGTGTTGGCGGCGCTCACAGCATAGGCCCGATTCCCACGATGTGCCGCTTCCATACTCCAACTCGTCGCATCAGCATAGGTGGTCACTGCGATTGGATACCCAAGCACGTTTCGAGTTTTTAGTGAGCTTGGCACTTGAGTTTATCCTTCGGTAGCAACGGAAACGTGGTGGCCATGCCTTTTAAGAAGCGCGTGTTGCTTCGCTTTTTCAAGATCAAAGGAAACCATCTCGGAACACATTTCCTCAACGGTAATTTCCGGAACCCATCCAAGCTTCTCTTTGGCTTTGGTCGGATCTCCCAGGAGCGTCTCGACTTCAGCCGGCCGGAAGTATCGGGGGTCTACGCGAACAATGACATCTCCAAGATTGATCGCGGGGGATTTTTCGTGATCGACTGCCGAGACGGTAGCGATCTCATCAACACCCTCGCCGGAAAATTCCAACTCAATGCCGGCTTCTTTGGCCGAAAGAGTGACAAATTCACGGACTGAAATCTGCTTGCCAGTTGCGATAACAAAATCATCTGGCTCGTCTTGCTGAAGCATCATCCACTGCATGCGAACGTAATCTTTGGCGTGACCCCAGTCGCGAAGGGCGTCCATGTTTCCAAGGAACAAACAATCCTCCAAACCCTGGGAAATATTTGCGATGGCCCGGGTAATCTTGCGTGTCACGAAGGTCTCACCCCGTCGAGGCGATTCGTGGTTAAAAAGAATTCCGTTGCAAGCATACATGCCGTATGACTCGCGGTAGTTTACCGTAATCCAGTAGGCATACATTTTTGCAGCCGCGTAAGGAGAGCGGGGATAGAACGGAGTGGTTTCCTTTTGCGGAACTTCCTGCACCAATCCGTAGAGCTCGGAGGTCGAGGCTTGGTAGAATCGGGTCTTTTTTTCCAGCCCTAAAAAGCGAATCGCCTCCAGCAGTCGAAGGGCCCCGATGGCATCAACATCCGCCGTGTATTCCGGCGATTCAAAGGAAACCGCAACATGAGATTGAGCGCCCAGATTGTATACTTCATCGGGTTGAATTTCACTAATGATCCGGGTTAAGTTCGAGGTATCTGTGAGATCCCCATAGTGCAATTTGAAGCGTGCACTTTCGACATGAGGATCTTCATAAATATGATCGACTCGCTCGGTGTTGAATGAGGAAGCCCGACGCTTGATGCCATGAACTTCGTATCCTTTTTCAAGAAGGAATTCCGCCAGATAGGAACCGTCTTGACCGGTGATGCCTGTGATAAGTGCTTTCTTCATAATAAATGGTATTAAAGTCGCGCCGTCCCTTCTTCGAGGGTCGCTAAAAAATCTTGATACGCGCCTTTGAGTCCGTCTTCAAAAGCAATCTTAGCAATCCATCCCGTTTCGTTGAGAAGGCTCACATCGAGCAGCTTGCGTGGTGTCCCGTCTGGTTTTGATGGGTCGGTTTTGATCTCTCCTTCAAACCCAACCGTTTTCGCAATCGTGCGTGCCAGATCCAAAATAGTGATATCCTCTCCGACACCGAGATTCACCCAATCGGGTGGGCTCTCGTGATCGAGCAAATGAAAGCAAGCTTCCGCCAAATCATCGACGTGAAGAAATTCCCGGCGCGGAGTCCCGCTCCCCCAAATCGTCACATCCGAATGACCTCTCTCCTTCGCTTCATGGAAGCGCCGAATCATCGCGGGTATCACATGCGAATTTTCAGGATGATAATTGTCACCCGGACCATAGAGATTCGTAGGCATCGCCGAATGATACAGCAGACCATACTGGGCGCGATAATGTTGGCACATTTTTAAACCCGCAATCTTGGCGATCGCGTATGCCTCATTGGTAAGCTCCAATGGGCTTGTTAACAGACAATCCTCGGGCATTGGCTGAGGAGCCATTTTGGGATAGATACAAGAACTTCCGAGGAACAACACCCTGCCTACTCCCGCCTGCCGCGAGCCTTCAATTAGATTCGAGGCGATGGCGAGATTCTCAAATATGAACTCAGCCGGATAGGTCGAATTAGCATGAATACCGCCCACTTTCGCAGCAGCGATAATCACTTGATCCGGTTCATGATCTTCAAGCCATTCGGCGACGCTGGCTTGATCGAGAAGATCCAATTCGTCACGGCTTGCCGTCAGGATCTCATAGCCTCCTCTTTTCCTCGCCTCGCGAACGAGTGCGCTTCCCACCATTCCACGGTGTCCTGCGATGAAAATCTTCATGATTTAAAGAATGATTTTACGACCTCAACCACGCGCTCCCGACGTTCTTCTCCAAGCTCGCCAAAAATGGGAATACTTAATGCCTCCGACGCCAACTTTTCAGCGACCGGAAGTGCTCCAGCCTCAAGGTGAGAAAAGCACTCCTGTTTGTGCAAGGGAACTGGGTAGTATACTTCACACCCAACCTGACTTTTCAGTAAGTGGGCTTTGAGCTCATCCCGCCGGCCGTGGACCTTCAGGGTAAATTGATTCCAGATCACGCCCTCTTCAGCTGTTCCCGGAAGTGGCAGGGTTACTTGCTCTGAATCCAGTTCCGCAAATTCCTCCAGATAATATCCGGCATTTTCAGCGCGGGCCTCACCATAAGAATCGAGATGAGGTAATTTCTTTCTCAACAAGGCCGCCTGTAATGCATCAATCCGGAAATTTCCCCCGACCATAGCATGATAGTATTTGGGATACATTCCATGATTTCGCAACTGCCGAACTTTCTCTGCCAACTCATCGTCCAGACAACTCACAAGACCACCATCACCATAGCCACCCAGATTCTTTGAGGGGAAAAAACTATAGGTTCCTAAGTGCCCAAAGGTGCCGCATTTACGCGAATCAACGCTCGCACTGAATGATTGCGCGGTGTCCTCAATAACGGCGAGATCATGTTCATCGGCAAACTCCATCACTCCTGCAATCTCACAACTCCGCCCAAACAAATGGACCGGAATGATGGCTTTAGTTTTCGATGTGATCCGGCTCTTCACCGATTCCAGGTCGATATTGAAACTGTCCTCCAGAGAGTCCGCAAAGATTGGCGTGGCACCGACTCGAACTACACTTCCCGCAGTAGCGAAAAAGGTAAAGGAGGGACAAATTACCTCATCTCCCGGTCCCACACCGGCCGCAAGAAGAGCCACGATCAGGGCGTCCGTCCCAGACGACACTCCAATCGCATGAGGCACTCCGAGATACTCCGCGGCTTCTTTTTCAAAAGCCTCAACTTCAGGACCCAAGATAAAATATCCCGAATCGAGAACGCTCTCGAATACCTGTAATAACTCGTCCCGCAGAGGCGCATTTTGCGCGGGAACATCTAATAATGGCACATTCACAACAAAAAAATGGCTAGCTGCCGCCAATGGTCAGTTACTCACATCCAACCGAGTAAAACCAATAAAATCCAGCAACCTGGGACCGAAAACAATGGAAATCCTGTCTCAGTTAGCGATATAGACTCATGGAACAAGGTTTTGTTCAATTAAAAATGAACTTATTTGGAAATCGCTGCTAATCTCCCTTCCAGCCTTCCGGGATGTCCGGGTTAGCCAGGATCAAACTATAAAGGCTCACCTCTACCGGTTTCGATTCTCCCAGAAACTCGAGCAACAAACTCACCCGCTCCGCGCCCGGCCTTACCTCGACCACCCGCCCTTCCATCCCCTTGAATGGCCCCTCCCCCAATTCGACCTCATCTCCCACCTCCACTTTCCAGTTTACAACAATCTCTTCGTCGTCCGTTTGATGACGAGCCATCTCAGCCTGGAGGTCCTCCACAAATTGATCCGGAACCGCCGGAGTATCATCTCCAAAAGTTACGATGCGACTGACTCCAGCCGTGTAGGTTACCGCCCGACTCAGTTCCAAATGAGAAAATTTTGCTAGTAAATATCCTGGAAACAAGGGCTCCACCCACCAAACGCGACCCCGCCGGGTCGTCTTTTGGTAACGCAGTCGCGGCAGGAAGACTTCGACACCCTCGAGACGCCGGAGATTCGCCGTCGCCAAACGTTCACGCTTCAGCTGGGTACGCAAGACATACCAATTCGGCTCTGATCCTTTTTCCGAGTCCATTTCAGCTACCCAAGAATTTCTGAAGGAGGGGAAGCACGACCTTGGCACGGCTGGACCATCGGCTCAGCCGTTCCAAGCGACCGGCATAAAAATCCGATCGAACATCTCCCGGCATGTCTCCAACCATCTTCTTCAATGAGTCCAATTTCTCCTCTCCACTTGAAAGATGGGGCCTAACTTGCTCTTTAATAAAGCCTCCCACCAATCTCTTCAGCTCGACATCCGGTTCATAATAAACCCTCCTGCCAGAGGTTACCTCGGCTTCCCTTACCGCTCCAAGTTCCCTAAGACTCCGTAAACCCTGACTCGCTGATCCTTTACTAATCCCCAAGCGACATACCAAATCATCGAGGGAAATTGGATCCGGAGAGATGAAAAGCAGGCCATAGATCTCCCCAATCGATTTCGGAAGGCCCAATATTTTCACCCCATCGCAAAAGAACTCAATCACCTGCGACTCGAAATCACTGAGAGCCTTTTCACTCCGATCCCCATCTGCCATAAACACAACTTTTCACAAAACAGCTCTTTGTTCAAATCTATTTGAACTCAAAACCGGGACAATCAACCTCCCTGCACAGCGTCACCCACCGTAAACTCTTTAAAGTATAACCATGAGAGGAGATTTTCGAAACTCATCACCAGAAAATCCCCAGATGTGAAGAAGGCCGGGCGATCGCCATTACAGGTGCCAATTCTAGCACCAGACGAGTTTAAGTAATCACCCTAGCGAAACCTGGAAAACATCTTCACTCCCCAGCCCACCACCTAGTCAAACTCCACGAGCTGGCCACGACCATTAAATCTCTGGGCGCAAAAAGCCCTTCCTGAAAAAAGTCTACAGTTCTTTGATGCGCAGATTTTTCAGACTGATGATCGCTCCGTGGCCACAGAAGCACAGATGCCCCTTCCGGCGTTTTGCTCCGTTGTGCTTTGGTTTGGATTTGTTCACCTCATCAAGGTTGGCCTCCATGATCACTACACCATTCAGCTCCACTTTCACATTGGGTCCATTGACTGTGACAATCTCTTTGTTCCACTCTCCAACAGGTTTGAGATGACCCTTTTTGGCTGCTACTAGTGTGTAGAGTCCGCCATGAAACTGGTAGTCCTTGAGCTTGGCATACTTCGGATGAGTGTTGTCAAGAATTTGAATCTCCATACCGGTATACGCAGGATCTCCCTTTCCCGGATAATGAATCCCCAATCCATTGTTCGCTCCGGCAGTCAGTTTGAATTCAAATTCAAAAACATAGTTTGAGTATTCCTTCTCAGTGATCAGGAAACGACATTTCTTCGTCGATTCGATAATCCCTCCTTCTTTAATGACATAACCAGACTGCTCTGGTTTTCCGGCTCCACCCCAACCGGTGAAATCTTTTCCGTTAAACAAGGACACAAATTCCCCGGCATACACCGAGCTAACACAAGCAACCGCTATTAATAATTTTTTCATCAGGATAGTTCTACTGTTTTTCCAGTCCGGAAACTTTCATCGGCCGCGGCAACAATGCGCATCGAATTGATGGCATCATCCATGTGATCACCCAGATCCATGTCCTCACGAATCGCTTTCAGAAAGTATTCCTGCTCGCGATGACACAAGCCATCGTGATCCGGCTCGTCCGATGTTTCGATCCAATCGTCGGTTTTGACAAAATTCCCTTCGTCATTCAATTCGCTGTGATGAAGACGAAGCGACTCCGTCTTCGAGTGCGAATCAACGTCCGCAGATGCTCCCTCTCCGGCGGCATCCTTGGCGCAAATCGTGACGCACCCTTGCGGGCCTACAACGTCCTTCACGAAGAAGGCGGTCTCGCTCATCATCGGACCCCAGCCAGCTTCATACCAACCAACACTGCCGTCCTCGAAAGTTACCTGCAGGTGACCGTAATTGATTTTTCCTTCCGGCAGTTCGTCAGTAAGACGCGCTCCGATTCCACTCACGCGCACCGGCTTACTCCGTGTCATTTGGCACATCACATCCACGTAGTGAACACCGCAATCAACGATCGGGGAGATCGACGACATAAGATTCTTGTGAGTCTCCCAATTAGGGCCACTCGACTGCTGATTGAGGTTCATCCGCATTACCAGCGGCTTGCCGAGAGTGTGGGAAATCTCGATGAATTTGATCCAACTCGGATGATGGCGGAGAATGTATCCGATAACCACCTTGCGTCCCGTTTCCCGTGCCTTGGCGACAATCTCTTCAGCCTCCGCGACGGTCTCGGCGAGAGGTTTTTCGATAAAGACATCCGCCCCGGCATCCATCGCAGCCTTGGCATAGGCTGCGTGGGTATCAGGATAAGTAGAAATGGAAACGGCATCCGGCTTCGTTGCTTCCAGCGCTTCATAAAAATCTCCGAACTCCGCGTAAGAAGCTCCGAGATCTTCATTCAAAGCCGCCCGGCTCCCCTGGGAGCGAGTGACAATTCCACAAATCTCAAATCCATCAATGGCGTGATATGCCCGAGCATGTGACGTTCCCATGTGCCCGGCACCAACGCACAGGACTTTAATCGTTTTACTCATTTTCTTCGTATTCGCGTTGCTGTTCTAACATGACTTCCTCATCAATTTTCGGAGGTCCTTTTCGGAGAATTTTAATTGCTTGGACAAACTTTACCATTCCCCCGATCACACTGCCAAGAATGAGGATCGCGATGGTAATGATGGCCCAATCGCCACTCTGGAGTGCGAGAAGGTTCAT
>JAAEZT010000024.1 GCA_018222765.1 bacterium
TCCCAATCACCTGCCCCATCCCTTTGCTTCTCCAAACAGGCCCCTTGAATTGAAGATCCCAAATAGCCAAACCAACCGAAACATCTGATTTGATCCACGCAGGATGCTCGAGACCCGCCTTCCCCTGCCACTTCGCAGCACTGCGTATGACTCCCCCAATCGGTGAAACTTCCCCGCCCTCCCGCGCGTATGACCTCCCTGCACTCATGAACGTCCCGATTCTCACAAGCGCCGCCGCTCTCACACTCCTCCTTCCTCTGCAGGCCCAAATCAAGCCCTCGCCTGAATTCCCCGAAATTCATATTCCCGAGGGAACAAAAATTACCCAGTTCGCCACGGCGGATCAGGTCAACAACGTCACCGCGATTTGCATCGACGGAAAAAACCGCGTTTATGCTGCCGAGACCCACCGCTGGCGCGTCCAGGTGCAAGACATTCGCCACGGCGGTAAAAACAATCGCTATCTCCGCGACCGCGTCAATGGCGACATCTCCACTATGACTCTCAAAGACCGCGAGGTTTACCACAAGCAGTGGTCCGGCGTAGAACCCGATTTTCTCAAGTGGGATCAATTCGACGACCAATCCGAAGTTATCAAAGTCCTCGAAGACACCACCGGAAACGGCAAAGCCGACAAGACCACCGTTTTCCGTGGTGACTTTAACGAACCCCTCGCAGGCCCCTCCGGCGGCCTCATTGAAAAAGACGGCACCGTTTACTTCGCCATGATCCCCGGCGTCTACAGCCTCAAGGACATCGATGGCGACGGAAAAGCCGAAGAAGTGAAAACTCTCGTCGACGGCTTCGGCGTGCGCGTGAGTTTCTCCGGACACGACTTGAACGGCTTCGCTTTCGGCCCCGACGGCAAACTCTACTGGTCCATCGGCGACCGCGGTTACCACGTCTATCAAGATGGCAAAACCTTCTCCCGTCCCGACAGTGGCGGAGTCTTCCGAAGCAATCCCGACGGAACGGAGTTCGAAGAATTCTACATCAACCTCCGCAATCCGAAAGAGATCGTCTTCGATGATTTCGGCAACCTCTTCACCGTCGACAACGACTACGACCAAGGCGACCGCGAACGCATCCTCTACCTCGTCGAACACGGCGACACCGGTTGGCGCATGGGACACCAAACGCTCGCCTCCTTCGGCGGCGTCGCCTGGGATCACCTCGGCTCAAAGCCACCCCGCAAAGAAGATCAAATCGACGCCTGGATGAACGAAGGTATCTGGGAAACCCGTCACGACCGCCAGCCCGCCTTCGTGAATCCGCCCATCGCATACTCCGTCAACGGTCCCTGCGGCCTGGCCTACAACCCGGGCGTAACTACCATGCCGAGCAAGTTCGACAAAAACTTCTTCGTCGTCGGATACGTCGCCAATGCCGATCGCTGCGTCATCGAAAACTTTTCCCTCGAACCCAACGGTGCGGAATTCAAACTCAAAACCCAGGAAGTCTTCCTAAAGGGCATCGCTCTCACCGACATCGATTGGAGCTACGATGGTAAGCTTTACATCTCCGACTACGGCGGAGGATGGAGCAGACCAAATAAAGGAAACATCTACGCCATGACGGGCGACCGAAAGGACAACGCTGCCGCCGTGAAGGAGGTCGCTGAACTCTTCGCGAAGGGCTTCCCAAACATTGACTCCAAAAAGCTCGAAACCCTTCTCGACCACGCCGACCAGCGGGTCCGCTGCCGCGCCCAATACGCCCTCGCTGAACGAGGCAAGAAATCTCTCGCCATTTTCCAAAAAGCCCTCGCAACAGAAAACCCACTCCTCCGCCGCATCCACGGACTCTGGGGGATCGGTCAACTTGCACAAAAAGACCCCAAGGTTCTCGCCAACCTCAAAGGACTCCTTCTGGACAAGGAAATGGAAATCCGAGCCAACACCGCGCGCGTTCTGGGCAACCACGCAGATCACAGCCACGCCTACCGTAGCGAGCTCATCGCCGCCATTGACGACTCATCCACCCGCGTCGGCGGACTCGCTGCCATTGCGCTCGCCAATGCCAAAGAAAGCAAGGCCGTTCAACCCGCCATCGCCTTCCTCGAACGCAATGCCGACAAAGACGTCGTCGTTCGCCATAGCGGCATTATGGTCCTCGCCAAAGCGGCCAAAGCTTCCGAGCTCGCTGCGCTCAAATCTCACAAATCCATCGCGGTCCGGCGCGCCGCCGTCGTGGCCCTCAGACGCCAACAAGCACCCGAGATCGCAGCCTTCTTCGACGACACCGACGAAGCCGTTCGCCAGGAGGCAATCCGCGGAGCCTACGATGAAAACATCGTCGAAGCCTACGCCGCTCTCTCCGAACGTGCCCACGCTATTGCCAAGCGCGTCACTCCAAAAGTGAAGCACCACCCGCTCAGCGCGCGCCGGGCCCTTCACGCAGCCTGGACCCTCGCCCGCCCGCAGGACCTCAAGGTCATCGTCGGCATTATCAATGATTCCTCCATCGACAAGCGCATCCGCCGCGACGCCATCACCACCTTGCTCGACTGGAACAACCCACCGGTTGGAGATCCCGTCACCGGCTTCGCCCGCACCCTGCCCAAGGGGCGCACCAAACTGCCCGCCAATCTCATTGAGCAACTGCAACCTTACTTCAAGTCGGCGCCTGCTAACAAGGAAGCGAACGAACTCCTTGCCCGCGCCCTCAAGCTCGTCAACCAGGATAAACTCGCCATCAGCTCAGCGCAGCTCAAAAACTACCTCAATGCCAAAGACGCTCCCGAAGACGCTCGACTCGAAGCTCTCAATATCCTCGCTCCACTTGAGACAAAAAACCCCGCGTGGAAAGATGAATTGAATACCCTCATCTCCGACAAGAGCGACAAGATCCGCAGCCGCGCCCGCTCGCTACTGGTCTTCCTCAACCCCGGAGCGCAGTCCCTCAAACTTCTCGCCGACACGCTGAAGGACAAACAAACCACCCTCGCCGAAAAGCAACTCACCATCAAAACTCTCGGCACAATCAACAAGCCCGAAGCCGGAAAGCTTATCGCCGCCGAGTTGAAAAAACTCACCGCGAAGAAACTCGAGGCCGAACTCGCCCTCGATGTCGTGATGGCAGCCGAAGCCTCCAAGTCACCACAAGCCAAGAAAGCCCTAGCCGACTTCCGCGCCAAACTTCCCAAGGATGATCCCTTCGCCGAATGGAACGTTCTTTGTGAAACAGGTGGCGACATCGCCAAAGGAAAGGCCGCCTTCTACGGCCACGGGATCGCGCAATGCCAACGCTGTCACACCATGCACGGCGTCGGTGCCGACGTCGGCCCCGAGCTCGGAGCCATCGGCAAGTTCAAAGACGCCAAGTATCTCCTCCGCTCCCTCGTCAATCCCGGTGCCGAAGTGGCCGAGGGATTTGGCTTGGGCACCATCACCTTAAAGGACGGCACTGCCATCACCGGCACCATTCTCCCCAAGGATGACAAAGGAAACGCCCGCGTGAAGATCGAGCAGAAAATCACGGTCATCGCTCCCGACCAAATCGCCAGCCAGACTACCCCGGTCTCCGCGATGCCACCCATGGCCGGCATTCTCAACAAACAGGAAATGCGCGACATGGTCGCCTATCTTCTTTCCTGCAAAGAGGACAGAACCGACGACGAGCACAAGTAGGCGAAAGTGGCGTTAATATCGACCACGTCTCAGGGCTGAATCATTCAGCCCACGTCGACTGGCAGGAGTGACTCAAAACGCGTGGAGTGAAATCAACAGCTCGTTCAACCTTTACGATTTCGTGAAAGCCAGACGAGACTGAAAATTCTAGGCGAGAAGTTCTTTGATCACATGCCCGTGAATATCCGTGAGGCGGAAATCACGCCCTTGGTAGCGATATGTCAGCTTCTTATGATCAATCCCCAGGAGATGTAGAATCGTCGCGTTCAAATCATGAATATGCATCGTTCCCGGTGTGTGCTTTTCCTTATCCGGCTGTGGCTTGAGCGGATTCCCATCAGCATCAGCGATGTTGTAACCAAAGTCGTCGGTCTTGCCATAAGTAATCCCCGGCTTCACTCCACCACCTGCCATCCAGGTCGTGAAACAACGCGGGTGATGATCACGCCCATAATTCTCCTTCTTCAAACCACCCTGACAATAAGCCGTCCGCCCGAATTCCCCGCCCCAAACGACAAGCGTGTCTTCCAACATGCCTTTGCGTTTTAGGTCGATGATCAAGGCCGCACAGGCTTGGTCGATATCCTTACACTGCGATTCGTGTTCGCGAGGGAGATTGCCATGAGCATCCCAGCCACGATGAAAAATTTGGACATTGCGCACCCCTCGCTCAATCAAACGCCGGGCGTTCAGACAACACGCCGAAAAGGTTCCCGCCTGCCGGGCCTCTTCTCCGTAGAGCTTGAATGTCTCGTCAGACTCACTCGATAAATCCATCAACTCCGGAACGGAGGTCTGCATGCGATAGGCCATCTCGTGCTGTTTGATCCGAGAGAGAATCTCCGGATCACCGAGCCGCTGGTGTTGTTCGTAGTTCAATGCAGAAAGCGCATCGAGTTGATTGCGTCGGTCCGACCTCGAAACATTTTTGGGATTCCCCAAATACAAAACCGGATCTCCCTGGCTTCGCAAAAGAACACCTTGATGCTCCGAAGGCATAAAACCACTCCCCCAAAGACGCCCGAACAAACTCTGCTCCGCGTGGGATGACTTGGCATGCATCACCACGTAACCGGGCAGGTTCTCGTTCATATTCCCCAAACCGTAACTCAACCAAGACCCCATACTCGGACGACCCGGAATCTGGCTTCCTGTTTGAATGTAGGTAATTGCCGGGTCATGGTTAATTGCCTCGGTGAAGGTCGAGTGCACCACGCAGAGATCCTTCACCACCTTCGCAGTATGCGGAAGAAGTTCACTTACCCAGACTCCGTCCTGATTATTCTCCTGCCTGGTAAATTTGTATTTTGAAGGACACACCGGGAGGGTCTTTTGGCGCGAGGTCATCCCCGTGATACGCTGACCATCTCGAACATACTCCGGAAGATCCTTCCCGAACATTTCCTGCATCTTGGGCTTGTAATCCCACATGTCATGCTGACTCGGACCGCCGCTCATAAAGAGGTAAATCACCCGCTTGGCCGTCGCCTTGTGATGCATCCCCTCACTTGTCGTGGCCGCCTGCAAACTCGGTCCCATCAATTGCGCCAGCGAGGCTGTCCCCAGCCCCAAGGCCGCCCGTCCAAAGAGTTGGCGACGGGTTTGACTCAGACCGTTCTCTTGAAAAATTCCAAATTCGTTCATCACGTTTAATAGAGTAAGATTGTCATATCGCTCGCCAACACCGCGCCGGCGAGCTGGCTCCAAGCAGATTTTTCGTCGTGTTTGGCATCTTTGGCCTGCTTCAGAAGCTTCAAACAAACCGTCCGTTCATGCTCCGACGCGTCCCGACACGCAATCCATTGAAAGAGTTGATTCACTCTCTCAACATCATTCTTCTTTTCCGACAACAATCGTGACGCGACACCCTGTGCCATCGCCACTCGCTGCGGTTCGTTGAAGAGCGCGAGTGATTGCAACGGCGTATTTCCACTCGTCCGGCGCACGCAACTCACCTCCCGGCTCGGCGCATCAAAGAGCGTCATCATGGGATGGGGGCTCGTTCGCTTCCAGTAGACATACAAGCTCCGCCGAAAGGCCCGCTGGTCCTTGTCGGCAACATACTTTTTGGTATTGCTCCCCGGATGGGACAAGGCCGCCCACATTCCGTCAGGCTGAAAGGGCTTAACTCCCTCGCCTCCCATCGTGGGATCCAACAACCCCCCTGCCCAAAGCCCGAGGTCACGAATCACTTCGGCATCGAGACGATAACTCGGACCACGACCCAGCAAGAGATTTTCCGGATCCTCTAAATCAGCCCTCCGCACGGAGTCCTGTCGGAAGGTCTTACTCATCACCATCATCTTCATTAGCCCCTTGTAATCCCAACCGCTCTCCTGAAAATCCACCGCAAGCCAATCCAGCAACCTCGGGTGAGTTGGCTGCCTTCCTTGTAGCCCAAAATCCTCCGGACTCCGTACCAAACCAGCGCCGAACACCGACTGCCAGAATCGATTCACCAAGACCCGCGCCACAAGAGGGTTTTCCCGCGAAGTCGTCCATTGAGCCAAACCGAGACGATTCTTGGGAGCATCTTTGGGAAAAGGATTCAACACCTTAAAGACACCCCGCGAAACCGGCTCGCCCATTGGTTCATTATATTCTCCACGCCGAAGCACCTTGGTCTCCCGCTTCTTCTTCAACTCCTCTGCTACCAAGGTCGTGGTAAATGCTTTTTCCAAATTAGCTTTTTCCTCATCCAATTTCTTTGCTTCTTCCGCAAAGTCTCCTTCACCTTTCGACTTTAGGGCCTCCCGCTTTTTCACATAAGCATCCCACTGTTTCCAGGCCGCTGCATTTGCCGGCGCTTTCATCACTGGTTTGTATTCATACTTGTTCCCATCCATCGGGCTCTCGCTCGTGCTATTGAAGAAGGCCATCAACTGGTAATACTCTTCATGCACAATCGGGTCATACTTGTGGGTATGACAGCGCGCGCAATTCAAAGTCATCCCCAAAAAGATCGTTCCAAAATTCTCAGTGCGATCGAAGTTATTCTTGGCCTGAAATTCCGCCGGAATCGCTCCGCCTTCCGCGGTCGAAACATTCATCCGCACGTATCCCGTCGCCACGCGTTGAGCCACGGTTGGACTCTCCAAAAGATCCCCCGCCAACTGCCAAGTGATGAAATCATCAAAAGGCAAATTCTCATTGAAGGCTTTCACCACCCAGTCGCGATATGGATAAATCCCGCGCTTGTTATCAAGGTGCAAGCCATGGGTATCGCCATAACGCACCGCATCCAACCAGTACCGAGCCTGATGCTCACCAAATCGTTCGCTGCCCAGCAGCTGATCGACCAGTTCCTCAAAATCACCACTTTTGAGATACGCCTCCAGTTGCTCGTTCTCCGGCGGCAGCCCCGTCAGGACCAAGGCCACGCGTCGAGCCAGCGTTTGGCGATCTGCTTCCGGAGCGAAGCCTTTCCCATCCAGTTTTGCCTCCACCAAACGATCAATACTCCCACCTTCAACAGTCCCAGGCTTCACGAAAGCCCAATGCTCGGCATACTCCCCGCCGCTCTTAACCCATTGCGACAGCAACTCCCGCTCGGCCTTCGTCAATTGCTTCTCGGCATCCTCCGGCGGCATGGGATCTTTCTCATCATGGATGCGAATCAACAATTCACTGTTCTCCAGCTTCTCTGAATCAATTGCAGAATACCCGCCCAGATCCTCCGTCGCCCCCTCATACGAATCCAAACGCACCTCGTCCTTCTTCGCATCCGGCCCATGACAGGCAAAACACTTATTCGAAAGAATTGGCAAAATCTCTGTCGAGAAATCCGGACCCTCTTCAGACCAAATTGGCCCCACCAACAAACAAGCGATCGCAATCTTCCGCATCCCCGTCATTCCATGAACAATCCTGCCGATTGGAAAGGTTCAAATGCCTTTCTTCGTATCTTTGCTTTATCCCACCAATCGTCCTAGGGTTTCGCAATGACCGCATTCAAGCAACTCACCCTGTCCCTCCTCTGTTTCAGCTCCGCCCTCGCTGCCGACAAACCCAACATCGTCATCATTCTCACCGACGACATGGGCTATGGCGATCCGACTTGCTTTAATCCCGATTCCAAAATCCCCACGCCGCACATCGACAAGCTGGCCGCCGACGGAATAAAGTTTACCGACGCCCATGCGCCAGGTGCGCTGTGCCACGTCTCCCGCTATGGCCTGCTGACCGGACGCTACCCCTTTCGCAAACGTATCGTCTGGAAAAACAATGCTGTCATAGACAAAGACCGCCTCACTCTCCCCGGAATGTTGCAAAAGAACGGCTACCACACCGCAATGGTCGGCAAGTGGCACCTCGGGTTTTTCGAAGATAAGAAATTTGAGGGAACTCTAAGTGGCGGACCGGCCGATCGTGGATTCGACACCTTCTTCGGCATCCGGGCCTCCACTGATATTCCACCTTACTTCTACATCCGTGACGACAAGGCCGTCATGCCGCCGTCTTTAAAAATCGAAGCAAACAACACCAAAGGCTGGTCACCGATCCAAGGAAAGTTCTGGCGCGCCGGGGGCATTTCCCCTGACCTCAAACTTGAGGAGGTCACGCCCCGCTTCACCACTGAGGCGATCTCGGTCATCGAAAAACACGTCGCCAAAAAGGAAGACAAGCCCCTCATGCTCTACCTCGCCTATCCCGGCCCACACACCCCGTGGTTGCCCACCAGGGAATTTGTCGGCTCCACCAAAGTTGATCTCTACGGCGACTTCACCCACATGATCGACGCGGAAATCGGCAAGGTTCTCGGAGCCCTCGACAAAACAGGAATGGCAAAAGACACCATCGTCGTCTTCACCGCAGACAACGGGCCGGTTTGGTATGACGTCGATACCAAAAAATTCTCACACGACAGCTCGGGTGGCCTGCGCGGGATGAAAGCCGACGCCTGGGAAGCGGGGCACCGCATGCCCTTCATCATGCGCTGGCCCGCCGCCATTAAGAGAGGACAAACCGCTGACCGGACAATCTGTTTCACCGACCTCTTCCGCACCTTCGCCGATCTCACTGGCGCCGAGATTCCCAAGGGACAGGCACCCGACAGCGTCTCATTCCTTCCCACTCTCAAAGGAGGAAAGATCAACCCTCGCAAGCCCATCGTGATGGGAGCCGGACAAAATCACTTTCTCGTTCGTTCCGGCGACTGGAAACTCATTACCGGACCCGGCTCCGGCGGATTTTCAAAAATCGACAAAAAGGTTCTCAAGACTCTTCCCAAGGTCCAACTCTACAATCTCAAGGACGACCTCGGCGAAACCAATAACCTCGCCGTAAAACACCCCGAAAAAGTCAAAGAACTCCAGGGCCTCCTTGAATCGATCCGTAACGAAAAGTAATTTCCCCAATGAGCGACTCCGATCCCTTCGAGAAAGCCCGCAAAGACGACGGCGTTCTGACCTGTCCTTTCCAAGGCGAGTCTCTCCCCATGATTCTGCGTCACGCCGACGTGCGGGCCGCAGCCAAGGACTGGCAGACCTTCAGTTCCGATGCCCCCTTTCGCGTTCCCATACCTTCCGAGGAAGACCTCCGCACCATGCGGCAACTTCCCATCGAAACCGACCCTCCCGAGCACAAGGAATACCGCAAACTCGTCGATCCATTCTTCAAGCGAGCCAAACTTCCTGAAGTCATCGAAAGGGTCGAGCAACTCATCACGCGACTCCTCGACGAAGCCCACGGAAATGACTCCGTCGAAATCGTTCGCGACTTCGCGCTCCCGCTCCAATCACACGCCCTGACTTATCTCCTCAACGTGCCTGAGTCCGAAGCCGAAATCTGGATCAAATGGGGTATTCATGTCTTCCACGATCCCAATTCGCCTGATGAAAACATCGGCCTGGAACCCTACCTTCATCGGAAATTCGACGAAGCCAAAACAAACCCCGGCCCGGACTTCTTCAGCGCCCTTACTCAAGCGAGCTATCAGGACCGCCCACTCACGCGCGACGAAATGATGGGCTACGCCAACCTGACCTTCGCCGGTGGACGCGACACCGTGATCCACACAATCTCCGGAATCATCGCCTACTTCGCCGGGCATCCCGAAACTCTCACCGAACTTCGCAAAGAACCGAAAAAAGTCACTCACGCCGTCGAGGAATTCTTTCGTGTGCTCGCTCCGATCACCCACCTCGGACGGGTTTGTCCGGAGGCAAGCGATGTCCAGGGAGTCGCCGTTCCACCCAATGGTCGCGTTTCCCTCTGCTGGTCATCCGCCAATCGAGATGAAGGGGTTTTCCCAAAACCTCACGAATTTCAGCTCAACCGCAAACCAAACCCACATGTCGCCTTCGGCTTCGGCCCCCACCTCTGTCTTGGTGCCGCCCACGCCCGCCTGCTCGCCCGCACTCTGGTCAACGCCCTCGCACAACGATCAGCCAAGATCAAGATTCTCGAGGAGACCAAACACGTTGAAAAACAAGCAACCTACACGCGCGTCAACGGGTATGACTCGCTTACGGTGAGCTTCAAATAAGATCACTCCGGCGGTGCACCACAAAGCCTCCCGCCAACGCATCACCAGCGACTCCCACTCCGGAGAAAAGAAGATCTGGTTCTCTCCAGGGAGGTAACTAATTCAATCACGCCAAAACTCCTTCCCAATCGTATCGGTCTCGACTACCCCTCCCCCGTGCTCGCCGTCAAAAATCTTCGCGTTGAATTTGGACCTCGTGTCATTTTCAAGGACCTCACCTTCTCCATCGGAGATAAGGAGCGCGTAGCTTTCGCCGGACACAATGGCGCAGGCAAGTCGACTCTGATGAAATGTATCGGCGGAGTCCTCCTCCCAAACGCCGGAGAGATCAATAAGCCGAAACACCACCGCATTGGCTACCTCCCGCAAGAAGGCATCCACATCACCGGAATTTCGCTCTATGACGAAGTCGAATCCGCCTTCGCTGAAACCAAGGCCATTCAGGAAGAAGTGGCCCGTCTCGAGAAAGACCTCCCGAATCTCGATCCCCGTTCCGCCCCATACTCGGATCTCCTCAATAAAATCGGCGAGCTCGAACTCCAGCTCGATGGCCACGATCCCGCCCGCATGCGTCCCCGCATTCAGGCCATCCTCAGCGGATTAGGCTTCAAGCAATCCGACCTGGAACGCGACTGCGGCGAATTTTCCGGTGGCTGGCAAATGCGCATCGCGATGGCCAAGCTCTTCCTCTCCGAACCCGAGGTCCTCCTCCTCGACGAACCGACAAACCACCTCGACATTGGAGCCCAGCGCTTCATGGAAAACTATCTTCATTCTTATAAAGGTGCCATCGTCCTCATCTCCCACGACCGCTCCATGATGGACGGCCTCACCACCCGCACCATCGCCTTCCACCACGGCCGCGCCGAGGAATTCACGGGAAACTATTCCTCCTACGAAACCCAGCTCAAGGAACGTCAGGACAATCTACGCAAACAAAAAGTCAACCAGGACCGAGAGATCGCCAAGACCGAGCAATTCATCAACCGCTTCCGCGCCCAGGCCAACAAAGCCTCTCAGGTACAATCGCGCATCAAGCACCTGGCCAAGATCGAACGTATCGAGATCGATGCCGAGGACGCCGTGATGTCTTTCCGCTTCCCCGACCCTCCAGCCTCGACCCATCTTGTCGCCAAGCTCGAAAAAGCCGCCCAACAATACGGCGACCTCATCGTCTTTCGTGACCTCGACCTAGAAATCACGCGCGGCGAGAAAATCGCCATTGTTGGCCCCAACGGTGCAGGAAAATCAACCTTCTGCCGCATGATCACTGGGGAAGAACAACCGTCCTCCGGCCACCACGAACTTGGCCCCAAATCCAAGCCCTCATTCTTCAACCAAAACCACGCCGACGAACTCGATCCTGATCTCACCGTTCTCGAAACCGTCGAGCAGATCCAAACCCGCGGGTCAAAGATGTCCGCCCGCGACGTCCTCGGCTGCTTTCTTTTCAAAGGCGACGACGTCTTCAAAAAAGTTGGCGTCCTCTCCGGTGGAGAACGGTCCCGCGTCGCCCTAGTCCGCATGCTCGTTCGCCCGGCCAACTTCCTAATCCTTGATGAGCCAACGAACCACCTCGACATGCAATCACAGGACATCTTGCAAAAGGCTCTCATCGACTACCCCGGCACTCTCCTCATCGTTTCCCACAACCGGAACTTCCTCGACAACATCGTTCAGAAAACGATGGAGTTCCGCCCCAACGAAGATCCCCGCATGTTCGCTGGCAACCTCACCTACTACCTCGACAAAACCGAGGAGGACGAAAAAGCCGCCAAAGGACGCACTTCCCCCGCTCCCTCCCAATCTGCAAAATCAGCGACCGCCAAGGGGCCTCAACTCAGCTCCAAGGAACGCCGCAAAATAGAGGCTGCCATCCGAGACAAACGCAACAAGGTCCTCAAGCCTCTGCAAAACGAATTCGAGTCCGTCGAAAAACAAATCGCGGACCTCGAAGGCGCCCAAGCCACCATCTCCGCCCACCTTGAAAAACCCGAAATCTCCAGTGACGCCGAGGAACTCCGCAAGGCCACCAACGCCTACGAACAAGCGTCCAAAAAACTGGAAATGGCCTACTCCAAATGGGAAAGCCTCAGCGACCAGATTGAAAAACTTCAAGCAGAGCTTGCAAACTAAAGGCCTCCCCTCAAAGACAGGCCGGAGAGAATCACGCCGCCCTCTATCAAACTGCCGAATACCGCCAATCCCTCATCGGAGCTACCGGCCCCGACCCAAGTTTACTGAATTCATGGCTAGCTAAGCTCCTATTTCCCCTCCGCAATGAGCTTGTTGACCAAAGCGAGCGCACCCAATGTTGGCTTTAGATTTGGTTCGAGGATAAGCGCTTTTTTAAGAAGCTTTTTTGCTTGGATAAGTTTCCCGTGGCTGGCGAGCATCGTGCCGTAGTCGTGATAAATCCTAGCAGAGGGCGCGATTACTAGGGCTCGTTCGAAGTGGGCCGCTGCGCGCTCTGGTTCCACTTCAGCCTTATAGCGTCTGGCGAAGGCGTAATGTTTTTGTACGAGTTCTTCTCCTAGAACTCCCTTTGGCCCACCCGCCGACTTCCACATGGCAGCCTCGAGATAGAACAAGGAATCTTCCTCCAACCTCGCCTCGAATTGACGGGCCATGAGTTCAAGTGCGATTGCCGGATCGATGGGCTTGGTAAACCAACGACCTGCGAACGGCGGAGCCAGAGCGTGCAACTGATCTACACTCGCTTTTCCGGTTGCTTTCAGATCTGAAAGCACTTCCTCCAATCTCAGCGAACCACGATAGAGAACAGAGACATTTCCCTCCCGGTCACAAAGTAGGGTCAAGGGAACCGCCATCGGCACGGTCAGATCAAACAAAGCCCGCTGGAATTCATCGATACGATCCACCGCATCGGGCTCAATCATTCCCCATTCAAAAGGCCATTTAGTTGAGTCGACGAGATTGTAAGCCTCCGAGATTCCATCAGCGCCATCCACTGAAAGTCCAACCAGATCTATTCCTGCAGCTCGCAATTGATCAGCCGACTTCGCGAGCATCGCGAGATCCCCGGCGCAGTGTTCACAAAACGCCGACCAAAGCATGACCAAGCGAGGACTCCCCTTCCCAACGATGAGCTGCGGTTTGCCAAGAGCATTGCGATATCCGATCGGGGGCAGTGGAATTTTTGCCGGGAGGATGATACGGGCATTTTTACTTTGATAGACCTCGGACGGAGTATCTGTAGGCCGAACCGCGCGCGGCGTCCGGGTCACCTCAACGGCTGTTCCGCCGCCTTCTTTGAGCAGATAAGCTCCACCAATCTCAGCTCCGCTAAATTTCTCCACCTCCCCCCCGGGCCACACTACTTTGATCTCTTGAATTTTTCCTGCATCCCCTAGGCCAAAGTGCAACCATCGACTCGATTGCGAGAGGAACAGATCACCAGCCCGCACTGACATGACGAGGCGCTTGGAAGCGTCATCAACGACCACTTCAGCGACCGCACCAATAGCATCGCGATTGCTCGTGGTGCCCTCAAGTCGCAGCGCCACAAAATTACGAGAGCCCTCGCCCCCAGCATGTTGATTGAGCATCAAGCGAAGTCGTGGAGCGGTCCGGTCACGATACCACACATCGAGATCTCCATCTTGATCCCAGTCCACCATCGCCATGGCCCGCCCGTCGCCACTGTGATCAAGGCCGCTGATTGAGGAGACGTTCGCGAACCTCGCACCGCCCCGATTCAAAAGAAGTCGATTGCGCTCGTGGCCGCTCCAACTATGGCCATCCCGGACCAATTGAATGATGGCGGACCATGCACTGCCATAGCGCTTGGGGTCGGCCTGCTGTTTGGGCGACACGACCTGCCGCCAAAAGAAACTTCACAAATCATCGGACCGCGTGCCGGTGAGATAACCATTCGCCACCGCAATGTCCTCCCAGCCGTCATTATTGACATCAATAAACCCCGAACTCCAAGCCCAGCGCCCCATCGTCACTCCCGACGGCTCACTGACATCGCGAAAGCCACCTTTGCCATCCGCGGCAAAAAGCGAATTTCCCCGAGCCATTCTCTGTAAACCTTCGATCTCCGAAGACTCCCCAAAATTCCCTTGGCAACTAATTCTCCGACCTGCCGACGAAAACATGTTCCCGACATACAGGTCCGCCGCGCCATCGCGATTGAAATCTCCCCATGCCACTGACATCCCGGAAGCCATGTCTTCCACACCCAGCTCTGCGGCAATCTGATTAAATTTTCCGTCGTCATTCCGATAGAAACAATTGCGGCCGAAATCATTTGCGACGTAAAGATCCGGATCACCGTCGCGATCAAAATCCTCCCAAGCCGCCGAAAAACTCCAACGAGAATTATCCTCATCGAGACCAACTTGTTTGGTGACATCTGCGAATTGAAATCCTCCCAGATTCATCAGGAGTAGATTCCGCCCGCCATTCTCCGCATCATTAAAGGGCGTCGGAGAAGTCGCCTCAAATCCCCGAGCACCGGCAGTATCGCCGGCACTATAAACACAGGCATAAATATCGAGATCACCATCGCTATCGAAATCGGCTGCACTCAATGAGAAAGGATATCGCGCGCCTTGATGACCACCACGCAGGGTGAATTTCCCATAGCCGTCATTCACGGCAAAAGCGATCACACCGATCGTCGCTACGACGAGATCCTGATCACCATCATTGTCGAGATCAATTAACAGCGCACTCCGTGAATCCTCCAACCAGTCAATACCGGCCTCAGCCGAAACATCACGCACCGTCCCATCCGCTTGCTGCAAATACAAGCGGTTGGGCAAACTCCCACCGTCACAGACGAAGAGATCCTCCATGCCATCGCCATTGACATCTCCAACAGCCAGACCTTGGTGCCCCGTCAGCGAAAAGTCGCCAAACCTCGTAATTCGCGATGCCCAAAAACTGGTCCCGGTCATCACCTGCGATTCAAAATGAGGCGTTTCACCGAGGACTGAGCGCGTGGCATCGACAAAGTGAACGCTCCCGGCCGATTCCTCGTAGCTCAAAAGATCCAAACTCAACAACTGAGGCGGGTCGAAATCGTTCCATTGCGCCCTCCACTCTGCCGTCACCTGCCTTGGCTTTTTGCTCTCTGCCGAAAAACCTCGCAACTCAATCAAGATCTCGGTCACAAACCCGACTTCCTCTTTCGAAAAGCTCACTACTTTGACGTAAGACTTCATCTCGTCCTTCGCAAACACCGCCCGCAAATCCGCAAGTGCTTCCGCTCCCTTCATTTCAGGAAGGTCCCCGCCCTCCCACTTCGAGACAATAAATCCGCCACGATGTTCCTGACTTTGCAAATCATCTGGCCGCAGATCGCAACAAACAAATCCTAAAGCAGCACTACTCCCATCAATTAAATGACGAATCCGTTCTGCGACTGCAGCACTTAAGGATTCAGTTTCCCAATCCGCTCCCGGTTGAAGTTTCGCAATTTCATTAGCGACACCTATCGACTCCTGCGGGCCTTCATGATTCACCTCAGTCACGCTTGAACTCGAACGAGAAGCCGCAAACCGATCCTTGTCCTGCGCAGTTCGAAATCGAAGTTGAATGAGTTCATTACTCGCCTGAATGGCTTCCTCTTTTGAAGGCACCTCTTTTTTATCGGAGTCCCCGCCACAGCTCGGAAAAATGAGTAGCATCAAAGAACAGAGCAAAAGCGAGGACCATTTTGATTTCGAATTCCCCCTCTTCTCATTCGCTCCCCAGTCTCGATCGGGAATCGTGTTCCTCCGTGAACCAATAAAAACTGCAAGCACCGGCGGGATCATAAAGAGCGTCTTCTTGGGAGAAACTGTAACGAGCAATCCCACCATGGCGAGACCGATATCAGTCACGAAGAAACCCAAAAAAAGAGCAGCCCGCAGGCTGCTCTTGGGAAGTATTTGCTGGAACTCCGCCAATTAGCGGTTCGCAGCATTTTGAAGCTTCTGTCCGGCACCGGTGAGATCGCGGCCCAGACCTGTCATGGTCTGGCAGCTGGAAACGGCGAGGAAGGCAAATGCGGAAAGCAGAATAGCGATTTTTTTCATCAGGTTTGTCTCAGGTTGTGGTTATCCAAGGGATTCCGAATCCGAAATCATCAGGAATTCAAGACAGAGAGAATAACAATAAAAGGTGATTATCAACCTTTTTTAACCAATTGGGCATAACAGCAGGCCACCCTGCGCTTCACTCCGATGAGACCCACCGAGAAAAGAACTCATTCTCGCGACAAAGTATGATTCGCTGTCTCGGTTCCATTTCCTCTGGAATCCTTACCATGAATCGCGTTGCGACGTCCGATTCACTTCTTTTTCTCCTGGCCCCTCTTCCCGACGAACGGACCGGCCATCGGAGGAGTCTCAAAAAACTTTCCGCCATCAACCAAACGAGGATCGCTCGTCGACTTCAACTCAGCCATCAACTGGTCGCGTAGCTTCTTGACCGTCTTCACGTGTGCAGGATCGCCCGCCAAATTATTCATTTGGTCGGGATCCGCTTTCAAATCATACAGCTCTTCGCGAGGTCGCTTGCCATAAGCATGATCGTAAAAAGGCTTAACCTTGGGATCTTTGCGATTGCTGACTATCCATGCCTTTGTTGGCCCGGCATCCTCATCCGGGAGCGTTACAAAAGTGCTATTCGTCAGCTTCTCCACATTCGGCGCCCTATTACCATCGAGCAAATACGGATCGCCCAGAGGATAACGATCCGGTTTGAAATTAATCACGAAGAGATAGTCCTTCGTCCGAACCGCCCGCTGCGGATAGGGCAGATAACCTTCCCGCGCGACTGCCACATGGCGCTCGCGACCGAAAAATACCTCTGTCCGGCTCTCATCAACCTGACCGCTCTTTGCCAATTTCAAAGTGGGCCAAAGCGACTTACTGGTCATCACCTCTGGAATATCCACCTTTCCCGACTCCAAAAACGTTGCGGCGAGATCTGGAAGCGACACTAAATCGTCGACCACCCTTCCACCTTTTATACCCGGCCCCGACAAAGCCAAAGAGACCCGCGTTCCAAAGTCATACAGATTGCACTTCCCATGCGGAAATCCAGCTGGACCGTGGTCCCCGGAAATAGCTATAATGGTATTCTCGAACTCACCGGCTGCTTTCAATTCCTCCAGCAATATTCCCAAGGCCATATCAAAAGCCATCGCCTCGCCCAGATAGTCCGCAAAGTCTTGCCTCACTTCATGCACATCAGGCAAAAAGGCAGGCATCTTTCCCTTCAGAGAATCGGGATCAATCTTCCACAGCGCTTTGCCAGACCCCTTGATCCACTTGCGATGTACATTCGTCGGGCCAAACCAATAGGCAAACGGTTGCCCCTCTTTTTTGGCGGCGAGCATCTGACGGAAATTATCGCGAACCTGCTTTGTCATCACCAGCTTCGCCTCCTCCACGGAGTTTCCCTTCGACACCATTCTCGTTACTGTCTGTGAAAAGCCATTATAGCTTCCACCGCCCTTCGCATAGGCATTGTCACTTCCGCCATAGGGCGCATCGCGCGGAGTCCCGGGGGACCAAACCTTCCAGGTGAAACCAATATGATAGCCTCCCTCCTTCAAGAGCAAAGGCCACGATGGGATGGAGTCATCCCAAACCGCCCCTTGCAAAATTGCCGCCGTGTTGGTTCGCCAAAAATGCTGCCCTGAAAGAATCGAGCTTCGACACGGCGTGCACGACGGAGCATTGACAAAGGCGTTTTTGAAGAGAACCCCTGAACTTGCCAGCGCATCGAAATGCGGAGTGTGTATCGCATCATTGAGCGTCCCCGGACCATCCGTCTTGGCGTAGGCAGACGCATGACGCCCCCAGTCGTCGGCGAAGGCGAACAAAATATTCGGCCGCTCGTCAGCCTCCAGAATAGAAACTAACAAACTGGCGATCAGAATCAGCGGGCGGGAAAAAAATCGATTCATCATGGGAGACCTCTCTACTACGAGAGATTCACTCCAGACTATCAAAGTGCCGCTTCTACCAAACCACTCGAGTCACCACTTTGGGCTCCAGCTTCAGAATAAGCACCCACTCGATATCATCAGTGATGACTCAGTAAACTGAGAACCCTTGGAATTAAATCGAAAAAAGAATTCACAACCCGCCGCTGAAAGACTGCGGACTCAACCGTTTCCGAAGCAACAAATCTTCAAAATGAATGATTGCTTGGATTTTTGAGAAAACATCCTAACTTACTGGGGACCTTAGCCCTATTCATCATGAAAAAAACAATCCTTCTCCTGGGAGCGCTCGCTGTGTCGGCAGTCTCGCAGGCCCGCACTTGGACAAGTGCCAATGGCGAAAACACTTTCGAGGCCGACTATCTCTCGAGTGACGCCAATACCGTCACCGTTCTCAGAAACGGCAGAAAAGTCATTTTTAAGATCGAGCTTCTTTCCAAGGAGGACAAAACTTGGATTGAAGCGGAGGCGAAAAAAGCAGTCCAAGCCGATGCCGACAAAAAAGCCGCAGCGGAATTTTCCGAAAGCGACTTCGGCAAAGCTCTCGGGAAAATGCAGAAACTGGATGGAAAGAAATTCAGTAAGTATGAGCTAGAAACCGCACCCAAGCTTTTCCTCCTCTATTTTTCAGCGAGCTGGTGACCACCCTGCCGCTCCAGTGCTCCACAGTTAGTGAAGACCTACAACGAAAATATCGCCAGCAACTCCAAGGTAGAATTGGTCCACCTTTCGCGTGACCGCGATGAAGACGCGGCTACCGCCTGGGCCCAAAAAGAAAATATGCCCTGGCCTACTATCCTTAGCGAGGACGCCGACGTAAAACAGCTCATCATGCCCTATTTTCCCGGCGGAAGAATGGGAGTTCCCAGCTACGTCCTCGTCGACCAAACAGGAAAGGAAGTCGCTCGCGGGAAAACCGCCGCTTTTGCCAAGATCAAAGAAATGGAATAGCCCTCTTTACCTACGCCAAAACGACCCCCGGAAAACCGGGCGTCGTTTTTTTGTGATCGCTTATAACGAAAACCGGACGCCGGACTGCTACGGCCTCGAGCCTCGAGCCTCTAATTTAACCCACCCAAACAACGAACGAATTGAGGCGGAACTCAACTTAAAAATTCATGACGGCGGCAGATCCAAATTCCAGCGGAATAGCCGCTAAAATCAGGGATTTCTCTTTTTTGAGAAAAAGACTAAAATTTTAGTAACGCTCCGACCCGCTCTACGTCTTAACAACTTGGGCAAATAGAGCCGCACCCAAAAATTACCCAGTGGATACCAATCATCAGCCTGTCACACCCGACATTCTCAGCGCCGTCCGCGCAGGTGATGAAACCGTAGCCAAGGAACTCGTAGAAATGCTCTACCCACTCGTCATCTCCATCGTTCGCCGTCATCGTCCCCGTTTGGAGGCCGAAGAGGACCTGTCGCAGGAGGTATTCATGAAAATGTTCACTCGACTCCACCAATATTCCGGCCCTCGGGCCTTCGAACACTGGGTCTCAAAAATTGCCGTCAACACTTGCTACGACCGCCTCCGACGCCAGAATACCCGAAAAGTAATAAGTTTCGCGGAACTCGACACCGAGGAAGCGCAATTTCTAGGAAAAGCCGAAAGTTTCGGCACCGATTCCCCGACTTCCATCGAAGGGACCCCCGGCTTGGCCCACGAAGTCCTCGAAAAACTCTTCACGTCCCTGAGACCCAAGGAACAGATGATCATCCGCCTCCTTGACCTCGAGGAAAAAACGGTCAACGAAGTCTGCGCCCTTCTTGACTGGAAAGCCTCCCGCGTCCGTGTCACCGCGATGCGGGCCCGACGCAAACTGGGCCAAGCTCTTGAATCGCTTGAACAATCAACCGTCCTACTCTCATGAACCCCGAAGACCGCTGGCAAGAAATCGCCCCAAAATTCCGCACTCCGCCCGAGAAAGACAAAGCTCCTTATGGATTCGCCACCCGCGTGGTTGCTGCCGCCAATCTGGGTCTGCCCAAGCAATCGCGGGCCCTCCTCCTCTGGCGTCGGTATTCCCTCAGTATGGCCGGAGCCGCCGCCATCCTCCTGGGCATCAATCTTCTTAACCAACCCCCGATCGATCAACAGTTCTTGCCTCTCCCCGAAGCTGACTTCTCAATCCCACACTCCATCGAATCATGAAAACAACCCTTCGCGAATCCATCCTCATCGGAGCAGCACTTATCACAATTCTTGCCTCGGGCTTTGGTCTTGGCCGCCTTTCACCTCGCGAAAGCGCCCCAGCACCTACCGTTCCTGTCGATAATCTCTCCGAAGAAGTCCTCGCTTCCCTCCGCTCCTCGCTCAACTTAACCCCGGAGCAAGAGACCGAAATCGCTCCAGAACTCGAAAAACTTACCACCCTAGTCCTTGACAGCAGGCAGGAAGCTTTGATTCAATATTATGAAAGTCTTTTAAACTTCCACGGCGAGATCGCCACGAAGCTTAACCTACGTCAACAAAAGATCCTGGAAGCCAATCGGAAACTCCTCCAACAAGAATTTTCTGATCGATTCAATCCTCAAAGTTAAGTCTGTCCAATGCGCTCGTTCACCTCATCCATCGGAGTCTTCGCAATCGCGGTGGCCTTGGGGGTGATGACAAACAAGGACGAACCTCAGACTGAAGACTCGGGTTTACCCGAAAAGGTCAGAGCGCGCAAAGTCGTCTCCAACACACGAAGCGATCACTCAACCATCAGATCACGGCGTCCCGCCTTAAGCGAAGTCGAATCCCTCGCCTACTCTCGACTCGGCGAACTCACCGAGACGCTCTTCCTTGACCGGAATCAAATTGAAAAACTCCGCCCCCTCATTCTGCGAGCCACTCCCGGATATCTCCCGGGGAATCGCTACGCCAGCTTTCAGCCCGATGCATCCGCAAACTCCCCGTTAGGCCCCCCTCTCCTCCGCTCTCATTTCGAGGACCAGCTCTTCGCCCTCCTTGATGGCGAACAACAACTCGACTACGCGGCATCTATTGCCGAACGCGAAGTCTGGTGGAGTAACATCATCGCACGACTCGAAGCCGATCTCGAAAATAATACCTCTCCTGAAGAAGATCTCCCCGCCTCGTCCGGCCCCACCTCCCACGGTCGGCGTAACCTCTCAGAATCCGACTAAGAAACACGTCATGAGAACTTTTTGTAACGCTCCCCGTCTCACGCTCGTCACTCAGAATGAAAGCCCACTGATCATGCATACTTACTTATTTCTCTGCCTTCTCATCTTACCCGTTACGGGTTTGGCCCAGGAGCGCACCTTTGGAAATGGCACGCTTTCAGAGTTTCTCTCACTCTACGATGTCGATAATAGCGGCGGACTCTCACCCGAAGAACTAAGGGCTCTCAGCGCGGACCGCAAGAATAGCGGAAATAAGGAGGGTAAGGGGAATAAGGGGAATAGTGCGAAGCGCGGGATTCAGCCCGGAAATGGCCCCAAAAACCGCGTGGCTCGCGTCAAAAACCGCTGGGACACCGACGGTGATGGTAAAATTTCTCACTCCGAACGCGAAGCCGCTAAATCGGCCATCCGTAAACAGATTGAAGCGCGACGCGGCCTTCGCTTTGACGAAGTTGATAACAATTCCGACGGATTTCTCACCCTCGCTGAATTTAATAGCATCTCCGCAGTGAGTGCGGCTGATGAAGCCCGACCCGGAGTCAGTAATGAGCTCTATTACAATCTCGACCTCGACAATGACGGCAAGGTTAGCAAGCAGGAATTTCTCAGAAAAATCGATTCCCTTCCCGTTGTTGATCCCGCCAAGATCCCCAAGCCCCACCCGAGGATCAACGATATGGCCCCTGCTCCAGTTCCCGCCCGCTAATTGACAACTCCAGGCAATTTTGCAAATCGTGGCCAGCCCCCTGCATTCCATTATTCTCGGGATCACTCTGCTCACTGCCCTCGCAGCCCCTGGAAAGACCGGGCTGCTCTACTCGACCGATTTTGAAAATTTCAACGTTGGCCCCGATCTTTGGAACGGACAATATGGATGGTTCTCAAATAGCTACGCTCAAACTGGTGGGCTTCAGGGAATCGACAACGGAGTTATCGAGGGCCTCGGGAAAACTTCTTTTCTCGGCTTTCATCAACCCACGGTAGGCTGGAACTATCTCACCCGGCAAATCAACCACGACCCTGTGGGCGAAGGAACTGCCACCATCGAAATCGATACTTTGATTGGATTAGAAGATTCCACTAATGGTAGGTACGATTCCTTCTTCGCTACCCTCTACAATACCCAGGGTGACTTTCTGGCGGCCATTCAATTTAGCAACGAACGCGATAGTTTTGGCATCTTCTACGACGATGGCGTCACCGTGCGAAACACCACAGTTCAATTCCTCCACGGAGAGCTTTCCCTCCTCGCAATTTCCATCGATTTTCAAAATAATCTTTGGAGCGCGGACTTCGATGGAATTCCTCTCTTCGAGAGCGTTCAATTTACCGCCTCTGGAAAGGCGCGAGATCTCGGCACATTTGCCTACGAATGGATCGTGACAGACCCAGACCCCGCGATGGCCGGAAACAACTGGCTCTTGGTCGCCGATTGCAGTATTTGGGCCATTCCCTTTGGAACTCCTACTGTAGAAACCTCCAGTCCTAGCTTCAACAACGATGGATTACCCACTCTCCAGTTTAGCGCGGAGATCGGATGGACCTACCAAATTGAATACACTAATTCGCTCGGTGAATGGCTGAGCGATCTCCCCAATTCGACTTTCGTAGCCAGCCAACCCGGCCAGGTTATCAACTTTACCGACGAAGATCCCCATCGCCCAGAGATGCGCTACTACCGCGTCAGGCGTCTCGTCACACCCTAAAAAATCCCGACTCCAAAGAGCCAGGATTTTTGAGATGTTCCGATCGCCCCCTATGCTTCGGAAAGCGCTGCCACTCCGGGCAGGACCTTTCCTTCGAGTAATTCGAGAGAGGCGCCTCCTCCGGTGGAGATAAAGTTCATCCGGTCAGCCACACCAAACTTGACCGCGGCGGTCACGGAGTCTCCACCACCAACAATGCTCAAGGCACCGCTATCGGCAACCGCTTCGGAGATCTCTTTCGTTCCTTTGGCGAAACAATCTTTTTCGAAAACACCCATTGGACCGTTCCAGAGAATCGTCTTGGCCCCGGCAACGACCGCCTTGAACTCTTTGATCGCGACGTCACCAATATCGATTCCTTCTTTATCAGAGGGAATAGTACCGCCTTGTCCATAGACTTCGGTATTCCAGGTTTCAGCTCCCTCCTTAAATTCCTTGGTGATTCGGGTGTCCGCGGGAAGAAGAAACTTCACCCCCTTGGCTTCAGCATTCTTCATAATCTCAAGAGCAAGCTCCATCTTATCGTCTTCGACCAGGCTCATCCCCACTTCATAGCCCTGCGCCTTGCGGAAGGTATAGGCCATCGCTCCACCGATAAGAATAGTGTCAGCTTTTTCTAAAAGCGCGGTGATCACCTCGATCTTGTCGCTCACTTTGGCTCCACCCATGATCACGACAAAAGGACTTTCTGCATTGGCCAATTTCCCCTCTAAGAATTCGAGTTCACGCTCAATTAACAAGCCCATTGCACTCTGTTTCACATGATGGGTTACCCCTTCAGTTGAAGCATGGGCCCTATGTGCCGTACCAAAAGCATCGTTAACGAAGATTTCAGCGTTTCCAGCAAGCGACTTTGAAAAATTAACGTCGTTCTTTTTTTCCTCGCTGTAATATCGGGTATTTTCCAGAAGCAGCACCTCGCCATCAACAAGCCCGGCACGGAGTGCTTCTGCATCGTCCCCGATACAATCACTGGCGAATTTCACCTCACATCCCAGTGCTTCAGTCAGGCGAGCAGCAACAGGCTTCAGCGAATACTTTTCCTCTCGATCATTGGAAGGGCGTCCCATGTGGGAACAGATTACTAATTTGGCTCCTGCCGCCCGTAACTGCTCGATCGTGGGAAGAGCAGCACGGATGCGAGTGTCATCCGTAATCAAAAGGCTGTCATTGAGGGGTACATTGAAGTCAGCCCGCATGAGAACCTCTTTACCAGCGACATCAAGATCTCGAATTGTTAATTTACTCATATTGGTGCACACCTCCCGTGCCGTAGACACGCCTTTCTGTCAAGGATACGGAGACACCAGTTTCCCTGATCTTACCCTCTCCATCAGGTCAAAAAAACACCCGCCTTCGCTAGAAGGCGGGTGTGAAAACGAAAAGAAAAAGATTCGTGTTGCTTGCTGCGGTTGAGCTAGCGACGACGACGGGCGAGGAGTCCAAGCCCAGCAATCAAGCTAAGAAGCCCGGTTGATGGCTCAGGAATGACATCGCCAGCATCAAAGGTGATACCATCCACGAATCCTGCAAACGGAGCAGGAAGGGAGGCTGTATCAACAGGGACGGGGTTTGTGTTTCCAAATGCCACGTCATCTGGGCCAAGAAGGCGGCCCAAATCAACACTTGCGTTACCAGCACCATCCTGAGTTGGAAATGCACGGCCAAGATCAAAAACCAGAGCCTGAACTCCAGCAGCTGCATTGTATGTCACCAAGGCATAAAGCGCTTCACCGGCATTGGCGTTTCCACTATCGGACTCAACGGTACCGTTGAACAATCCGTTAATACTAAGAGACCCGTCTGCGCCTGACTGTGTGAATGCATCAATCACAGTCTGATCGTCTGTCACGGTATCTAAACCCGAAAGACCAGCTGCAAAAGCGGTCTCGAAAGTTCCAACCGCCCAGCTTGACAGCGAGTTGTCAATGGCAGCACCGGTGTTGTCAACGATTGGATTTCCAGCCGAGATTCCGCTGAAGTTCTGGAGTGTTACGTTGGTCGCTGCATTCGCAGCAGCGGGAATCGCAACCCCGAGAACAAGTAGTTTTAATTTCATATTTTGTGTTTAGTAGAAGAGTTATTTTAGTTGGTCCTTTACAGAGTTCCATAGAAACTAGGAACGCCTGCTGAATTAGACTGGGCCGCGCCTGGATTCACAATGATCAAACCGGAGGCGTCATCAAGGGATACCGTTGCCGGGTCAACAGCGGCGCCGTTGTCTGCATTTGTCCACTCAGGAACGAAGGTGGTAAGGTTGGTGTTGTCGTAGTAATACTTGTCGAAGCCACCATTGACGGGAACCCAGACCTGATCTGCTCCACCGGTTCCAGCATTACCAGCATCGAGTTGAGACTCGTTATCGGTGCCGAACATGGAGGCCAGAGTCGATCCTGCGGGAGAAACACTACTAATGTAGTTGAATCCGTTGGAAAGAGCGAAGTTTGTTTCGGTCAACTTGACTGAACCAGTCACAACGAAGGTGTTAGCTCCACCGGCTCCGACAATGACGAGGCCATCGGTGTAAACCAAACTAACAGACGCCGGATCAACAACGGCATTGCTACCATCAGCGTTAGTCCATGCAGCCACGAAAGTCGTTAGGTTAGTATTGTCGTAGTAATACTTATCAAAGCCACCAGCTCCATCAGGAATCCAAACCTGATCAGCTCCACCTGTTCCAGCGTTTCCTGCATCAAGATCTCCTCCATCGGCACCGAACACTGATTCCAATGTCGCAACAGGGCGGAGGGTATATGTGTCATCGACAGCTACTGCTCCGGTCAAATCCACAGTAGGAATTTCAGTCGCGCTGTTGAAAGCCACAACCTCTTGGATGATACCGCTGCCGTTATTAATTTCGAGAATGTAAGAGCCATTGAGAGCTGAAAAATCAGCAGCAGAATCTTCAATGGAATCTGCGTCGATTGCGGTAATTGTCCCTGAAGCTACGGGAGCTTCGTGGAGACGAAGGCCGAGATAGTTAAATCCGTCTTGAATAGTGAGAGTTTCATAGCCGACAGGCTTTGAAGCCGATTCTTGAGCTGCGGCGCTACCAACGAGAAGAGCGGTAAGGCCCATCGCAGCAGCGGCTTTCAGAGTTTTTGTTTTCATTTTCTTTTTCTTTTTCTTTGGAGTTTATGACCCACTTTCACGAGGAAAATGAGTTTCCGCAGGTAATCCTCGGAAAAGCTATCGTCGGGGACGGGGGGTGGTCAATGCCTTTTTTGCCATTTTGTTCATTTTTTTAAGCGGAAAAACCCTTGTGATTTCAACAAAGCACACCATTTCGCCACCTACCACTGAGAAATCAGCTCAAACTCCTTCATTCTGGAATCCAAATCATGCAAAGTCACAGACTCCAAAGCTCTCGTAGAAAAGTCCTGGCAGGTGTAGGACGCGAGAATCGACCCAGTCACAACGGCCTGCCGAAGCTGGGCGAAATTGGGTGCCACAGCATTTTGAGAGGCCAGATGCCCGATCATCCCACCAAGAAAGGTATCCCCCGCTCCTGTCGGATCCTCAAGGTCCCTCAAGGGCCAAGCCCCACAGCGAAAAAATTCGTCCTCACCAAATAAGAGAGCACCGAACTCCCCCAGCTTGATTACAACGTATTTCGGCCCCTTCTCTCGGAGGCGCTCACCAGCCAAGATGAGATTATTCGTTCCGGCATATTCACGAGCCTCTCCTTCATTGATCACCAAGAGGTCAATTTTTGCCAGCACCTCCTCCAATTCATCACGCGCAATGGCAATCCATAGATCCATGGTGTCGGCCACCACGAACTTCTCCGACGCCGTGCACTGGGAAATCAGCTGCAATTGGTTCAGCGGGGCCATGTTGGCCAGCACGACAAAGGGAGACGAAGCCAGGACGTCAGGAACTTTCACTTCCCAGTGCTCCAGAACATTGATCGCCACATTATGGGTGGTTCTCTCATTCATATTTTCGTGATATTCACCACTCCAAGTGAACGATTCTTCGCTCGAGTGCTCGAGACCACCAAGGTCTACCCCGTTACCCTCAAGCATTGTTAAATGGCTTGCTGGGAAATCATGACCCACGATCCCCAAAAGGTGAACCGGAGAGGCCAACTTAGCTGCAGCCAGGGCGGCGTAGCTCGCGGACCCTCCAAGGAGACCTTTCTCGTCTGCTGAGGGAGTTTTTACGTTATCTATGGCGACTGAGCCGCCTACGAGTATCGACATTCTATTTAGTGGCTTTGGTTAGTTAGAGTAGAGAGTATCAAAGACGCTTGTTTCTTTGGGGAATCGGCCTGCAACAAATGAGACACCACGGCACATCGGCGGGCTCCGGCCGCAATAACCTCATCGAGATTCAGGGGCTTTATCCCGCCAATGCAAAATACGGGTATTTCCGAACCCACGGTAGATTGCACTTCGGAAATATTACTTAATCCGATCGCCGGACGCCCCTCTTTTGTGGGTGTAGGGAAAAGGGGACCAAATCCGATATAATTAGCCCCCTCCTCCAGCGCGGACCGGGCCTGCTCGACCGAATGGGTGGAGCGCCCAATAATTACACCATCTTCAAGAACTTCTCTTGCGGCTAACAAGTCCCCATCGTCTTGGCCCAGGTGCAATCCGTGGGCGCGACAATCCCGGGCAAGATTCACATGATCATTAACAACAAAGGGGATGGAAAACTCGTCGCACGCCTCCCGGAGCAAAATCGCCAGAGGAAGCAATGCATCAGGCTGATGGGCTTTCGCCCTCAGCTGGAGCACGCCGACGCCTCCATCCAAGAGGGAGCGCGCCATTCCGACGGCCTGACTTTCATCAACATAGCCCAAGTCAACGATCCCATATAGGAGAGCGTCCGAAATACCGACCATCGCTTATAGCTCCTTCTCTTTCAGGTATTTCTCCACCCAAGCGATGTCGTATTTCCCGTTAATGAAATCCGGATGGTCAATAATCTCCTGCTGGAAAGGAATCGTCGTTTTGATTCCACGAATTATGAATTCAGCGAGTGCCCTCCTCATTCGCGCAATGGCCACCTCCCGGGAGGAAGCGGTCACAATCAACTTTGCGATCATAGAATCGTAATGAGGAGGTACGGTGTAACCGGAATAGACATGCGTATCGACGCGAACTCCCTTGCCACCCGGAGCATACCAAAGGTCGATCGTTCCGGGACTCGGGGTAAAGTTATTGTATGGATCTTCGGCATTAATGCGACATTCGATGGAGTGCCCTCGAGGCTCGGTTCCGATCACATGCTCCGAGACCGGATCTCCCGCGGCAATGCGGATCTGCTCTTTAATCAACTCACAGCCCATTACTTCCTCAGTCACAGGATGCTCCACCTGAATCCGGGTATTCATCTCCATGAAATAGAAATCAGTAGCATCGGCATTCACCAAATACTCAATCGTTCCTGCATTCCGATACTCAATGGCTTTGATCAAACTGACCGAGGCAACAGCCATCCTCTCGCGGAGTTCCTCGGAAATCAACGGACTTGGACACTCCTCGATGATCTTTTGGTTCCGACGTTGCATTGAGCAATCCCGCTCGCCCAACTGGAGGTAATTTCCGTAATTGTCAGCCAGTATCTGAAATTCGATATGGTGAGGATCAAGAACGAGCTTTTCGATGTAGCAATCCCCATTATTAAAGCAGGCTTCGGCCTCTTTGGATGCCGCATTGAATTGGCTTTCGAACTCGCTTTCATCCATCACCGGGCGCATGCCACGTCCCCCTCCGCCGGCCGTAGCCTTCACCATGACCGGAAATCCAATCCCCTTGGCCAAAGCCAAGCCTTCTTCGATTGAGGCCACAATCCCATCAGACCCCGGGGTCACCGGCACTCCGTTTGCCAAAGCCGTGGCCCGGGCGGTATTTTTATCCCCCATGGTGCGGATTACCTCGGCAGAGGGTCCAATAAACTTAATGTTACAGCTTTCGCAGATCTCTGCGAAACGGGCATTTTCCGAGAGGAAACCATACCCCGGATGGATGGCATCAGCCTCCATGATCTCCGCAGCTGCGATGATCCGATCAGGCTTCAGATAACTTTCTTTACTAGGGCCCGGCCCGATACAGACCGCATCATCAGCAAGTTGAACATGCATTGAATCAATATCAGCCTCGGAATAGACTGCGATTGATTCTACTCCAAGTTCACGGCAGGCACGGATGATTCTTAGGGCAATTTCACCCCGATTAGCTACGAGGACGCGCGAAAACATAAGGAAATCAGGAGTAGGTTACTGAAGTCGAAAGAGAGCATCCCCAAACTGCACGGAATTGCCATCATCGACACAAACCTGGGCAATCGTTCCGGATTTTTCCGCCTTAATCTCATTCATCACTTTCATTGCCTCAATGATACAGAGCGTCTGCCCTTCACTGACCGCATCACCGACTTCCACAAAATTGGGAGATTCGGGAGATGACTTACGATAAAAGGTCCCCACCATCGGTGAGGAGACTTCCTCTCCAGCAGGCTCGGGAGCAGCGCTCTCAGCGGCAGGTGCGGCATTTGCGACAGGTGCCGGAGCAGGGGCCGGAATCGGAGCGACAGGAGCCGGGGCTGAACCAAGAGATCCCAAAAGACTTTGAATCTCATCAAGATCTACCCCTTTCTTCAGTTTGAGATTAAAATCTTCCTTTTCGTATTGGAATTGCGAAAGCCCATGGTCATCCATGAGTTTGACGATTTTTTTGATTTCAGTGAGGTCCACAGAATGATTTTTTGGAGTTGCTGATGGCCAGTATGTCTTAAATGAACGAATGGGCAACCCTAAGCGCAAAGAGAATGTTCGTGCTTTCTGGCTTCCCCTTTCGGCATGATTTCGTCATACTGGCCCTTCCGGCGGGAATTCACTCTCTTCGGAACACCAACCTACCGATCAACCACCGCTACCAGTGCTCGAACTGAAAGATGTTTGTTTTGCCATTAATAAAGATGGCGAACCCCATAATCTCGTCGACCGTGTCAGCCTCAAAATTCCGCGAGGCCACTTCATGGCCATCGTCGGGCCCTCCGGTTGCGGAAAAACCACCCTGCTCAAGACCGTAGCCGGCCTCAATCCGGAATCTGACGGTTCACTGTGGTGGGATGGACGTGACCTTTCAGAGGAAGGTGACCTGGAGCCTTGGGAAATTGGATACGTTCCACAGTTTTCAATCGCCTATGACCAGCTGAGCGTCGACGAATCTGTCGAGGCCTCCACAAAGCTCCGCGTGAAAACCCGAGGAACCAAAGATCTCGATCACCGCATTGACCGCGTTCTCGAGGAAACCGGACTGGCTCCCATTGCCGACCGGCCCGTAAGCGTTCTTTCGGGGGGGCAAAAAAGACGTCTTGGCCTCGCCATGGAGCTGGTTTCCGACCCCAAGCTCCTCCTTTGTGACGAGGTCACGAGCGGACTCGATCCTCGATCTGAACGGGAAATCGTCAATCTCCTCCACGACATCTCGCGCAAAGAAGGCCGCATCGTCCTCTCTGTCACCCACTCGCTGGCTCACCTGGAGCTTTACGACTCGATTCTAGTTCTTCATGAAGGCCGCGTCGCCTATCACGGCACTCCGGACCAGCTCACCCACTACTTCTCAGTAGATCATACCGAGCTCGTCTACCCGCAACTCGCGAAGCAAAGCTCCGAAAAATGGCGTTCCTCTTGGCTCAAACACCGGGAAAGCTACTACTCCAAGATCGAGCGCAACCGCAAAGCGCTCATTGATCAGGGGATTCTCAAATTGGAACACACCGTCTATACCGAGTCCGAAGAGGATGAAGACGGCGAAATCATTGCCGAGCCGCCTCCAGCCGTCAAAGCCCCGGGACTTCTGAGCCAATTCTCCACCCTTCTCAGCCGACGATGTAAAATCTTCGCGCGGGATCGGGGCCAAATCATCCTTCAACTGGCCATTCTAATCTGCTTCCCCCTTCTGGTGATCCTTTTCGCCGACCGGGCGAACGAGAGCATGCGCCAGTTCACCGGGTCAACCGGCGGAGATCTCCAGGAAGAATTCAAACTTCAAGTCGGCGTGGAACAAGACCGCGCCCAAGTTGGATCAGCGATCTCGGGAATGATTATGTTCCAGGTCGTGCTCCTTTCCCTGATGGGCTCGAATAATGCGGCCCGCGAAATCGCCGGGGAACGCCAAATTTTCGAAAAGGAAAAATTCGGAGGAGTAAGCCCTTTCGCCTATCTGATGAGCAAAGTGGCATTCCTTTCCTTCCTCATTCTTGTGCAATCCCTCTGGATGGCTTGGTTTGTGCAGTTCTTCTGGACCTTCGGCGGCGATTTCATGAGCCATGCTTTTTTCCTTATTCTGGTGAATGCAGCCATGACATCTATTTGTTTGGGGATATCCAGCTTGATGCGCACCGCAGAGCAAGCCTCACTGCTTTCAGTCTATCTGGTGGGATTCCAGCTTCCGCTTTCCGGGGCCGTTCTGGCTCTCCCCCTCACCGTGGAACCATTTACCCGCCCTTTCATTTCCGCCTATTGGGCTTGGTCAGGAAGCGTCACCTCATTAATCGGGAATTCCCGGACAGCCGTAAATACCGTCGTGGAAACGGCCCTCTCGGCCTCAAACACATGCTTTTTTGTTCTCTCTATCCATATTATCATTGGACTCATCGCCTCTTGGATCGGCTCCAGCCGTCACCAATGGGACACATAAACCACTTACCCTAATATTATGGCTCGTCGCGCAAGTTCAGGCGTTAATACTCAGGCTCTCCTCGTTGGAGCGATCGTTCTTATTATTGTTCTCGGAGGAGGATATTGGTTCATCAACCAGAAACCCTCTGGCTTTGACGCCCCAGTACTCGATGCGGTAAGCTTCCGGACCAACGGGCGGAGCCTTGCAGGCAACAAAAACCAGGTCACTGGCGTTCTCATCGACCGTGAAATCCGTGCTTCCTCGCAAATCGTCACTCTTGAAGTTGAACAGGACGGCAATCCAGTCCATGTTCCCATCATTATTCCCGACGGCTTTACCGCCGGGAACCTCAACCAAAAAGACACCTACACCTTTCTTATCGAGTTCAACACCGACGGAGTCCCCGTCGCCCTCGAAGTCACCCAACTTTAACCACCCAATCTCATGAAAAAGATTCTCCTCTCCCTTTCCCTCACCCTCCCACTTGCCTCGCAAGTCTACACCCCGCCCAGTGGCGGCAGTTCAAGCAGACCCTCCGGAGGAGGAAACGATACCGTCGTGCGATCCAAACCTCAACCCGGACCCTCGAACAACAAAACCTTCGGGAATGAGCTTCCCTTCTACAACCCGGCCGGAGAAACCATCTCCTGGAACGGCAGCACCTGGGCAGCCAGCGACAACCGCTTCTTCGAAGCCCGTTTTCAAAAGTATCTTAATGAGCCCGAAGAAAGCTCGGAGGAGGCAAAAAAATACCGCGCAACCATCGAGGAAATTCTAGCCATGATGTCACCTCATCGTAAGGGAGGCCCCGTCTTCCGCGATGCCGTCGCGCTCCTCCCGCGCGCATCCAGCTACCCAGGCGACGCCCGGCTTTGCGACTCACTCTCCAATGCTATCTACACCGCAATGCTCGCGAAGAAAGATGTCCGCGGGACAAAAGACCTTATTACAGCGATGGAGAAAGAGAAAAAGCGAGTCATCGGAGAAGCCGATTGGAAAGCCAAAACTGATCGGGACATCGTCGTTGGTGACTCCAAGGCCGTCGGCGGCGGATCTGGTGGAGGCAACGGGAAAGACAAAGGCGGCAACAACGGCGATGCTACCCAAACTGGCCGTGGCGTCAATTCACTCGACTATGTCAACAAGGTCAAACGTATCGCTGAGATCGAGGCTCTCAAAAAAGGCCACCAGTTGAAGACCGAAATCAAAACCGAACTTGCCAAGATGCAGTATCAAGCCCTGATGGTGCAATTCTTCCTGCAACGTCGCTTCGAACACGTCGTGATGGCGTCCCGTTTTTACAACCAAATCTGGTCTGATGGCGATGGCACTCTCTACCTCGACGACAAGTCCGACCTCGACAAGATGTTTACCGAAAGCCTCGGAGTGAGCCCCACAGTCTCAACCTTGGACTCACTCGCGAATGAGGCCATGCACGACGTGAACAAGGGCGTGGAAGCGTTCATTTTCTTGGTCGAGCAAGATGAACTTGAATCTGCCTCCAAGCGACTCTCCGAATCCTACATGATTGGAGAGTTCATGCCCTCGATTAACACCCTTGCTCGGACAAAGAAGCGAAAGGTTCTTGAATTCGTGCGGGAATCCTATGCCCTGCTCAACGCCATCGAATCAAAGGACTTCGCAACTGCCACCACGCAGATCAAAGTTCTGCAATCACAAGCTAAGGATTTTGACGCCACCAAAGCACAAGCAGCCGTCGCAACCTTCTCTCGCGCCAGCGACATGTCGATCATGATGGCCAAAAACCACCTGGCAGCAGGTGACGTCGAAAAGGCTCGTGAAGAAATTCAGAAGGCCATGGAAGTGTGGCCTCAAAATCCCAAATTAGCCGAATTTGACCGTCTGGTCGATGCCGGTGGATCGATGATTCAACTCAGAAATGATTTCGACAGATTGTTTGCCGAGAAGAACTACCGCGAGGTCTTTAAACGCCAACACGAACTAGCACCCTCGATCAAAAACGACTCCGACCGGCAGGAAAAATTCCGTCAGGTCATCGAGAATATTGGCACCATTGAACTCGCCATCAAAGGTAGCCAAGAATTGGGCCGCTTGGGGCAGCATTATGCTGCATGGGAGAAGTTGAAGCCCATTTACGACCGTTTCCCCGACGATCCAAACCTCAACCAGGTGATGACCCAAATGCAGGGGAAGGCCTCGGCATTCACCAACGCACTCGACAGGGCAAACTCCTTGGAGGAGAACGGCAATATCGGTTCCTCACTCTCATGGTTCTACCGCGCCAGAGATCTTCATCCCGGAAGCACCATGGCAACCGACGGGATCAAACGTCTCGTCGACCGCGCCCTCAACCTCAACTAAGCAAGACTGCGCAAGTAGTCAAAGGAGTAGATCCCGGTGTTGTGCCCGTCAGCCCAGTAAAGCTGGAGGGCATAGCCACCCACGATTTCATAGCGTAAAAGCTCAAAGCTTTTTTCGACATGGGTGACCTTGGGCACCAAAACCTTACCGGTTACATCCGGCTCGCCCTGGCAAGCGGCACAGGGACAGGCTTTTCTCAGGTCGTCAAAACTAAGAAAAGTCTCCCCCCCGTCCCCCCAAGCCAAGGCAAGCTCATTGCCAATTGGCGCTATTTTCTTCAATTTGATTACGCTCATCGTCTCTTAAGGTCTCGGTCCAAAAATCGCCGAGCCCACTCGAACGATCGTCGAGCCCTCTTCGATCGCGATTTCAAAATCGCCGCTCATTCCCATACTCAATCCGGGAAAATTTCGTCCAGTCTGACGCTCAAGTTCTTCCTGTAATTGTCTCAGTTTAACAAACCATGGGCGCGAATCCTCCGGAGAATCTCCTTTCGGAGGGATGCACATCAATCCCTCCACTGAAAGATTGGACATTGCCAGAATCTCCTCCATCTGAGCGGTTACGTCGCCGGCAGTAAAACCGTGCTTACCCTCTTCCTCGCCAATATTCACTTCCAAATACACCTTGGGGTGCAAACCCAACTCCCCGGCAATGCGGTTGGTGTGAACCGCTAACTTAAGGGAAGAAATACTATGAATCACAGGGAATAGCTGGAGAACCTTGCGGACTTTGTTTCGCTGCAAAGTTCCAATGAAATGCCACTCTAATGCGTCGGGCAGAACGGGGATTTTTTCCTCACCTTCCTGTAAACGATTCTCTCCAAACAAGAGCTGATCACACTCGGTCACCTCCTTGATCACCTCGGCTCCCCATGTTTTGGAGACCACCAGAAGATCCACCTCGCGCCCTGAACGGACTGCCGCCCGGGACACCAGCTCACGGACCCGAAAAAGATTCCCTGCGATGGCAGACATGGAGACTTAACCTAGTCTTTCCCGAGAACGCCGGCAATCTTGCTGGCCTTCACGGCGTCTACTAAATCTCCCAGGATTGCCAGCCCTTCCCGCTTGGTTACATCGAGACCGCTGGGCCATTCCGGGGTATCATCCAAGTCGGCAATCTCGTCTTTGGCACGACGCATATGCCACTCCTTGTCACTCTCCCGGTCAACTTGGGGAAGCTCGGGCTTTTCGATATCATCCAAGTTCATTCGATAGATCGTAAACTTTTTCTTATCCTGATTTTCCTGGATTTCGAAGCGCTTCAAGCGCTCGGCATTCCGGGCCTTCCGGCGCGCATCATTCTCGGCAATTTCAGCACGTCGTTTTTCAATATTGAGAGACACCGTGTTTTTCTTGAGCCGCTCCTGAACCCGCTCCTTATCCTCCAATACATATTCAAAATCTTTGCTCGCCTTCACTCGGACCTCGTTCTTTTCCTGAAGAACTGACAGAAAGAGATTCTGACGGTTAAAGGGACGGAAATCACCCGCCTGTTTAATTGTATCGTGTGGCAAAGCATGGTCGGCATATTTCTCGCCAACTTCCAAAGCATCTCGAACGGACGGAAAGACGATATCGGGAATCACGCCCTCTTTTTGAGTCGAACTTCCAGCAACCCGATAAAACTTTTGAATCGTTAACTTGACGGCACCAGCCCGGTCGTGGTCTGCGAAGAGTGGCATGAATCGGGAGATTTCCAAAGGCTGTTGAACTGTTCCCTTTCCGAAGGTGGAAGACTCCCCCACAACGACGGCGCGATTGTAATCTTGCAGAGCTCCGGCAAGAATTTCACTGGCAGAAGCGCTTCCTTTATCAGTGAGCACTACCATGGGGCCATCGTATGTCGGTTTCCTTGAGGCATTCGAACCCAAAGATTCAACATGTCCGCTAGTGGCCTTAATCTGTACCACAGGACCACGTCCCACAAAAAAGCTGGTGATTCGGCGAACCTCCTCTAGGGACCCTCCGCCGTTCCCTCGGAGATCCATGAGCAGTCCATCAATCTTTTCCTTGTTCAATCGATTAAGTAATTTTTCCAAGTCAACAGATACTCTGATGTCCCGATTTTCCGGATCGAAATAGAATGATGGGAGCTTCACAACTCCCAGCTTCTTCGAGTTGGCTCCCTCGCCATAAGAATAGACTTCCGCCGTGGCCAATTCATCCTTCATGGTAACCACCTCCCTCCTGATGACGATCACTCTGGTTTCCCCGGGAGCGCCATCAGCAGGCTCAACCTTCAAGGCGACATCCGTCCCCTCTTCGCCGCGAATCTTTTCCACTACCTTGTCAATCGGCAGGAACATGATGTCCACCCATTTTCCATCATTTAAGGAATCGACAGCAACCACACGGTCCTTGAGCTGTAGGTCACCCTGTCTATCAGCCGGACCATTGTTGACAATCCCGTCTATCTTGGTGGCTCCGTCATCTTCAGTCCGAAGCATCGCTCCAATTCCTACGAGCTTATTCTTAATTGAAACCCTAAATTCCTGCAGCTCCCTCGCACTAAAGTACTCTGAATGAGGATCATGAGCACGGGCTACCGCGCTCAAAAAATAATTCGCCACGTCCTCTTCGTCCGTTTTTGTAATTGTTTTGAGAAAGCGCTCATACCGTTGGGCGATCTTTTTTTCCGGAGGAAGCTCTTTCTCAAGGGGATTATCCTTCCCCTGCTCCTTAGCTCTCTTGGCGATTCCTTCCCTCCGAAGCGACTCTCCCAAAAGCGACTCCTCCAGCCGCAGCTTCCAGATTTCAGTGGCCTCAGCGCCATCTTTGGGCCAAGGAGCATCCTCGCGATCCTGCATGATTTCCCGGTCACTCTTGAAAGTGAAATCTCCATTTTCGAGAAGACTTTTTACCACCGCAATCCGCTCATTTACCCGCTGGCGATAGCGGCCGTAGATCTCACTGGCTGCCGGAATTGATTCCTCGGTCAGGAGAAGATCATGGAGCTTGCGCCCATATTTTTTTTGAAATTCATCAATGTCTCCTTTTTCGAAATACAATCTCGCGGGGTCCAAATCTCTAATAAAATCGTCAAATATCCGCTGACTCAGGTTTTCATCCGACGGAAGCCGCGCATAGTGCCCATTTTGCAGGATGCGGAACATATTACTCCCGACAACGTTGAAGTCAGCTGCCACGGAAGGACAACTTGGTAGAAGCCACAAAGCGGCGATAGGAGCCATGAAACGGCGTAGTTTTTTCATTATTGGTGAGAGATTTGTGCCAACAACAGACAGGTTGGCTAATTACTGTTCAAACTCTAGCAAAGGAGCGTCACTCAGCCATGAGAATTTCCGTCTTTTCTCAATTTCACTCTCGCATCATTCCATAGAAAACGAGCTACCTCATCAAGGTAACCCGTTCTCAAAATGAACTACTCGCTGGTTCTATTGACCTTTCCAGTCTGTCTGCGGCACTTCGATCACGTCCCCGGGATAAATCTTTAAATTCTTATGACGGTCATCCTTTAAATTATACAGGTAGACTTTATCACCGCGGATTAGCTTAACTCGATTGGTCGCTCCAAAGGGAGTCTTCCCACCTGCTGTCTGTACTGCCGTATAAAGGGTCATTCCATTCGTGAATGGCTTTGGTCCCGGAAGCTTGACCTGGCCTCCCACCGTAAACCTCTTCTGCACAAGCCCACCATCAGTCGGAGTAGTCACTTGGAAGTTAGGACTGGTGTAGATACCTTTGGCTTTGTAAGCCGTTGCAATCGCTTCCGCCAACTGATTGGGCGTCCTCCCACTTGCCTTAATCACCCCGATCTCCCAGAGGGTTAAAGTGCCAGCCGTCGAAACCTGGTAGAGAGAATTCAAACGAGCCTGCTCCGCTGGCGGAACACCCAAAACTTTAATTTCCAAGGTTTGATTCGCTGAGATTGATTGTCCCATGGCGACGCCAAGAGTCAGGGTGAGCAGGATGAAGGATAGAATTGTTTTCATTTCTTTGAAGGTGCTGAATTGGCAGTAATTCCTGCCTTTTAATTTTCTAATATAAGTCTTCCGAGGAAGATGTCTCTGATTTTTTCTCCTCGGTTTTGGATGATGCCGGCGCTGCAGTCATTTGCTGAGGCGTTCCGGTCTCCTCCAGAGAACTTGGAGCATAATAAGTGTAATAACTGGTGTAGTATTGATATTGGCTGTCACTTCGGACGTCCACATTGTTCAAGACCACTCCAATTACCTGTCCTCCGACATTTTCCACAGCCTGCTTCACGCGTAGCAGCATGTTTCTTGGAAGCTTGCGATGCTGCACCACAACCATGGTGAGATCCACTTCACTCGCCAGAACTGAAGCGTCGCTCACACCGAGAATAGGAGGAGAATCCACCAAGACGAGATCAAAGCGCTGCTTCACATCTTGCAAGAGCTCTGACATCCGACGCGAGTTGAGAATTCCAGCTGCATCAGCCGGCAGAATTCCTGATGGGAGGAAATACAAATTATCAACTGGTGTCTGTAGAATCACGTCCTCAAGAGCAAGATCTGTGGTGAGATAATTGGTGAGCCCCACGGAGTTATTAATATCGAAGAAGCTGTGAAGTCGCGGACGGCGAAGGTCAGCATCGATCATTAAGGTCGTATATCCGCCTTGCGCACAGACATATGCCAGATTTACCAGCGTCGTCGACTTACCTTCTCCTGCTCCACCGGAGACAACCGTGATCGAATTATCCTCGGGGTTTTTGCGGTTGAACTCGATATTCGTTCGCAGAATGCGATAAGCTTCAGCATCGGGACTCATTCCGCTCTGCTTATGCAGAACGCCAACATCCTTGGGAATCACTGCCAAAACAGGCACTTGAAGATAACGCTCAACGTCTTCCAAGCTTTTCACTGAGGTATCCAAATGCTCCAGTAGAAAGGCGATACCAATCCCAAAAATCAACCCAACTCCCGCACCGAGGAGAAGATTCAGAGTGACATTCGGAAATGATGGAACTTTTGCTTTCTTGGCTCTCTCGTGAAGAGTGATCGGAGTCCGCGGCATTTTCAATAGGACGCGTTGCTGTTGTTGCTTCACAGACATCTCGCGATACATCATCCGGGACTGCTCATACTCCTCTTTAGCGCTATTATATTGATGCTGACGCATTGAGAGATCCACAGTTCCGTCTTTCTTCTCCCGAACCATCTGCTTCATCTTTTCAACTTGCTTATCAACAAGATTGAGCCTGGTCTCCAGAACCTCCTTGAGTGACACCACTTCCTTACCGGCGTTTTCCAATGCTCCATCAGCTCTCATCTTCATTGCCTTGACCTCCGGGTGATTAGGACCAAGGCCACTCGCAATCATCGCACTTACCTGCTCTTCGGCCGCACGATAGCTTGTATAGTAGGTGGTCACCTGATTCTCCGGAAGCTCAAGCCCCGCAGCAGTTCGGATTAAATCATCGTTGGGGGTGTCAATCAGTTTGCGAATCTGAATCTGTATCTGGTCTCGACTTTGCTCCAGCCCGTCCAGCTTTTCCTGGGCGCGACGATACATCAGCTCTTCAGCCTGTCCCACTTGGCCGGAACTCCTTCCATCAAAGTAGGGAATCCCATATTGCTGAATAAGCACTGTGAGAGCCTTACGATAATCCTGAACCAAATCCCCCTGGTCCTGAAGCTCTTGGTTCAGAGCCTCCAGAGCCTCCAGAGCCCTCCCCTCCTCAGTGCTGTTGCGCCTCTCGATATATGCCCGGGAAACCGCTTCGGCTATTTCCTTGGCATCCTCCGGATTTGCATGGGTGACAATTATTTGAATGAAATCGGTTCCTCGGATAGGGATGGTATCAACCACATTCTCCAGTGTCTTTATCGTCGAATCCATATCCAGACCCCAGCGCGCCGGTAATTCAATACTCTTCGCCGCTTCCGCGAGAGTCTCAGGCGCCGTAATCGTTTCAAACTCATTCTCCATGTAGCGGGGGGTCATTGTCGAACCAGGTGTCATCTGGGAACCACGCAGGAATGGAGTCATCAAAAGAACTGAAGGATGCACCTGCACCACCGACGAACTCTCATATCTTCGGGGCATCACCGAGGTGATCACTGCCGCTGTCATGAATACGAGGAGAAATGTCAGGACAATTACCCCAAAACGATTTTTCACGACCTGCCAATAATCGACTGATGGTGCGACATCAGCCTTTCTAACGTTTGTTCCTTGCATATTTTTGGGAAAATTTAACCAATTCGAGGGTGCGGACGACTGATAGAGACAAAAATCAGCCTTCGCAATGAAAAGACACCGCGAAGGCTGGAAATGTTCAGATTTTTATCTAATTCAATTAAAACGTGGTATTGATACCAAGGTTGAAGCGGTTACGATCATACTCCCGGATGCTACCAATATCTGACGACAAGGTCTCAAAGTTGTATGATCCGTTGAGCCACATGGTGTCCGAAAGCTCAAGGCGAAATCCAAGAGAGAGGTTAAGACTGTCCTCATCAACATCGGGAAGCCCAGCCAAGAAAGAATCCACATATCCCAGACTCACGTAGTTCACTCCAGCATTCAAACTAAGCTCTTCGGAGAGACCATATATTCCAGTAAGTCCAATACGCAGGGTTTCAGACCCTTCGAACGGGATTGCGCCAACACCACCGAGAACAATCCTGCGAGCGTAATCTTCTACACCATACCGGAGGTAGGAACGAATGGCGAATTGCTCGTTGATTTGCGACCTCAGACTCGCCTCAACATACGGACTTGAACCTTCGCCTCCGCCGTCTACATCACGATTCTGAACACCAGCCTTAAACACTCCAAGAGTATTAGGACTGAAACGATGCTCGAGACCGACCAAGAAATAACTGTTGGTGCTGTCAGACTCAAGAATTCCATCCACTTCGGTATGGCGATAGGTGAATGTTGCCACTGTTTGGGGGCTCAACTGATAGCGGAAATCGTTATATAACGTGAAGGACGAACGATCAAATCCATCGATATCGTCATAAGAAAGATCTTCGTAGCGAACCCCTGTGTATGTTCCCAAGCGCTCTGACCAACGATAGCCCACAGCTTGATCAGTCGACCAACGAAGATAATCACCACTTACGGATCCCTGGAACCCTTGTGAGTAATCCGGTTCACGCTGCTTGGCCAAATTGTTGCGACTCACAATACGAAGCCTATCACTCAGGCGGTTAGTCCAATTAAGGCCGAAACCTGCAACTTCGGAGGATTGGTCGGCACTCAGCCCCCCGACTTCGATATCTTCAAAATAATGCACTACGCCGAGCCGAGCAAAAAACTCGGTTGTCGTCGCTGGAGTCCGCGAGAGGAAGGAGGCTCCCACATAGGCTGATCCATATAAGGAACTCTGGTCTTCTCCTGGCAAAAAGGGCGCGGCGTTATCGTCAAACCCTAAACCAGCACCAGCCGTCCAAGTCAAAGGCAATGGCTCTGAGTCGTCATTCGAAGGCGCAAGATCAAAGAGGGATTGGGCACTGGCTGAACCGATACAAATCAAGCTCACTGCGGTTACGGTAAATTGTTTTTTCATAAAATTCTTAGGATGAAGTTAAAAAGAGGCCAAGGGATTGGCATTTGAGCTTCCCTTGGCCTGAAAATTAGAGGGTCGTGATACACGGCGGGATTGGCACCGGCGCGAACACAGGTGGCAGTCCCGGAGGTGTTAGCGGAGACTCTCCACGGGGAGCTCCGACGGGATCACCAGACTCACCTGGGGTATCCAAGGGATTCGGCGTGTCGACAACAGATGGGATGGCGTCCTTACCGAGACCACCCTTTTCGGAATGACCCTCGCCTCCGGCTTTGTCATACTTCTCTACGACAGCCTGAATCTTGGAAATTGCGTCAGGTGCAATGGCGATTGCGCACTGGGCGATAATACGGAGTTGATCCGGAGCTTCCAAAATCGCGGTATCCACGATCAGAGCAACGGTCTTTTTGTCTGCGTCGGATGCGACGATAGCAGCCTTCACGATCTCGCAAGCGCAAGACTCGTTGGCAGCCACTTGGGCGGCGACGATCTCGAGCACATTGTTCGAGTCAGCAATAACAGCGGCTTTCACAGCGTCACTTACCTTGACGCAATCAGCGTCTTTGGCAGATGCCAAAGGCGCGGCGGCAAGAAGCACTGCAGTTAGCGCGAATTTCAGCGTTTTTTTCATGATTTTTGAGATTTTTTGAGGATGAGGTTTTCTTGTAAGTCTTTCTTTTGGAGCGGGTAGAGGGAATCGAACCCTCATGATCAGCTTGGAAGGCTGGAGCTTTACCATTAAGCTATACCCGCGTCAGTGAATAAATATTTAGCTGCCAGCCCTGCAGGTCGCAAGCCTTTTTTTGGGGCAAATCCATCTATTTTTGTAGTATTTTCGGGCATTACGCCCAATCAGAGCCCGGTGGGATGGTTGATAAAGACTGATTTAAGACCAACTTTCTCGCCAATAAGTTGCGCGAGAGCCCTCACACCAAAAGTCTCCGTAGCGTAGTGACCTGCATACAAGACGTGCAACCCCAATTCCTCTGCCAGGGGATGACTCCAATGAGGGCCCTCCCCGGTAATAAAAGTCTGGATCCCCTCTCTCGCTACCTCCTCAACCTCGCTTCCTGCGCCTCCGGTGATAATCCCAACTAATCCTGCGGGAGAATCGAGCTCTCCCCTCACAAGCACTTCCCCACCCACAGCAGCAGCTGCCAACTCCTTCAATTCGCCTACAGAACCTCCAAATCGAGCCTTTCTCCCCAATTCGATCCCTTTCCATGAAAAGAATGACTCTGTGTCCTTCAACCCTAGTTTTTTCGACAAAAGAATATTATTCCCAAGATTAGGATGAACATCCAAGGGGATATGCGAGCTATAAATTGCCAAACCAGCGTCCATCGCCAGCTTGAGCTTATGGTATCCTGCGCCCGTGACCGGACGCACTCCCTGCCAAAACATGCCATGATGCACCAATAGTAAATCGACTTCCTGATCGATGGCTTTTTGGATGACCGGGAGACTGGCGTCCACAGCCGCTCCCACTTTGGTGATCGCCCCGCCATTCTGAAGCTGCAAACCATTGTGCGCACCGGGGTAATCAGGAATCTCTGATGTTTTTAACTCACCGTCCAGAAACTCCACTATCTCGTCCAATTTCGCCATATCTCCGATCAAGAACATCTCAACGTTTCACGCCAAGACCTAATTCCGGGAAATTCTTGAACCGAGAGCGATCAGGCATAAGGAGTCAATCCCCCGCTTCTCATGTCGCGATGCCAATTCAAAACCCGAATTGATGCGCAAGCAGCTCGGCATGTTTGCATAAAATCCCTTTCAAATCTCAAATCTCTAACTAAAAACGCGCCCATGTCCGACATGGAGCACACTTTGGCAACCGAAGCCACCCTCGAAGGAACCTCACTTCACACCGGCGAAAAAGTTACCCTCAACCTGAAGCCGGCCCCGGAAGGTCACGGATTCAAATTCCGCCGCGTCGATCTCCCCGACAAACCCTTCATCGATGCCGACGTCTCCAAAGTCCAAACCGTCGAACGAGCTACCACCCTCGCCGAGGGATCGGTTCGCGTTCACACCGTGGAGCACGTTCTCTCAGCCCTCGTCGGAATGGGCGTCGACAATGCCTTGATCGAAATGGATGCCAACGAACCACCCATTGGGGATGGCTCCTCCGCTCCCTATGTCGAGCTAATCAAAAAAGCCGGCGTTCAGGAACAATCTGTCCCCCGCCAAATCTGGGAAATCCGCGAACCCATTCATCTGGAGGTCGGAGACGGCTCCCTGATTACAATCGTCCCCTCGAAGGAGTTTCGCGTCTCCGTCACCAACGTGGGGAAAGACGGACGCTTCGTTCAGTATTTCTCCACCGTCGTGAATTCAGAGATCTACGAGAAAGAGATCGCTCCAGCCCGAACCTTTACCTTCTACGAGGACATCAAACCACTTCTGGACAAAGGCCTCATCAAAGGAGGCTCTCTCGAAAATGCTGTTGTCGTACGGGGTGACGAAATCATGTCCAAGGAGCCTATGCGATTCGACAACGAATTTGCGCGACACAAGGCCCTCGACCTCATCGGCGATTTGATGCTTTCCGGGAAAAAATTCAACGGGCACGTTATCGCCGTCAAACCCGGCCACGGTCCAAATACCGAAGCAGCCAAGGCTCTCCAAAAAAACTACGCCGCCATGCGCGCGATGGTTCCTCCCGTCAAACTTCCCGAAGCCGAAGCGGTTCTCGATATCAAGGACATCCTCAAAATCCTCCCCCACCGTTACCCCTTTCTTCTCATTGATCGCGTCACCGGTTTCTCTTCCGAGATGAAATGCACCGCGATCAAGAATCTCACCATGAACGAGGAATTCTTTCAGGGACACTTCCCCGGACACCCCGTCATGCCGGGAGTCCTGCAACTGGAAGCGATGGCACAGACTGCCTCCATTCTCATTATGCGCATGCCGGATAATCAAGGAAAGATTGGCTACTTCCTCAGCGCCGATGCCGTCAAATTCCGCAAACCAGTAGTCCCGGGCGACACTCTTTTCATCGACGCCGAAATCACAAAGCTCCGCCGTAATATTGGTCAAGCTATCGCCACCTGTTCGGTAAATGGCGAAATCGTCTCCAGTGCAGAACTCAAGTTCGCCGTAATGGACGCCTAATCGCCGCGATACTTGACCGTCGGTAGATGGAATCTACATTTCATCACCATGATCACCTTGCGGCTTTTCTTCCTCTCTTTCTTGTCCATTTCTCTCCTGAGTGGACAGGAGAAGGAACGCTCGCCTCAAGAGCGGTACTTCGAAGAATTGGTCAAAGCCTATAATTTTGTCATCGTCCAAGAGGAAGCCTTGAAAGCGGTCGCCAGGCAATTCCCGGAACTTGCGTCTGATGTTGACCAAGTCATCGCCGAACAAAAAAAATCCCCCCTTGGCACGGCTATCGCCGCCCTCAAAAAAGAGATCGGTGAACGCCTTGGCAGCAAAATGGATAAAACTGAGAGGGATCTCCGCCAACAAATCGCCAAGAACGACCTGAGCGTCCCATTAACCCAAAAAAAAGCCCAGACCATGGCCAAACAATACGCCAAGGTCAAAGACGGCTTGGTCCCTACAGACATCCTTCGCATCCTGGTTTCACTTCATCCCGACTACATCGAGACGCCCACCAAAGAAATCGAAGACGGGTGGCTCCAACCCATTGAAAAACGCAGCGGTGGAAAAACCTTCTCGATGTTTTTCCCTGGTAGCTGGAAACCTCGGGAAATGAAGAATCCCCGCAACCTGATCGGCGTGGTGCACAAAGCCGGCTATGGAATCTGCACGATGTCACTCACCGCGATCCCGGTGGCTCCGCAACTATACGAGCAAGAATACGCCAAACATTCCCCGGTCGAACTGGCCAAGCTTCTCATTCCAAAAAACACGAAAATCATTTCCGCAGCGGAAGTTGACTTCACCGAAACCAAAGGAGGCTTTTCGATCTACGACATTCAGGACGACGGACCTCCCAAAGCACGCGTCATGCAGTTCGCCGCCTACCAGGGGGAGCACTTCATCCTTCTGCAACTTTCCTTGGCTTTGAGAGATGATCACGACGTCGATTTTCTCACCAAAAAATTTAAACCCGTCCTGATGCGCTGCGCCCAGAGTCTTCGCATCAAATAGTTGGCACCAATAGCACTGGGGATGGAATTCTCTCTTCCGACTTGGCATCCCGGATGCTAGGCCTTGCGCATGGAATTGATCGACCTATCCGCCTGCGGAATCGAATCTGCAACCATCATCAGAAACCCCCCAGTCTCAAGTCTCTACATGGAGGCTATTCGTTACGAGAAATCCACCAGCCTCTCAGACCTCGGGGCACTCATCGCATACTCCGGAGAAAAAACCGGACGTTCCCCCAAAGATAAACGTATCACCAAAAATACCGCCTCGGAGAATGTCGTCTGGTGGGGCGACATCAACATCCCCATCGACGAACACACTTTCGAAATCAATCGCGAACGAGCCAAGGATTACCTCAATACCTGCGAACACCTCTACGTCATCGACGCCTTCGCCGGATGGGATCCCGACGAACGCATCAAGGTCCGCGTCATCTGCACCCGACCCTACCATGCCCTCTTTATGCAGATCATGCTCATCACTCCGACAGCGGAGGAATTGGCAGACTTTGGAGAGCCTGATTTCACGATCTACAATGCTGGACGATTCCCCGCCAACCGCCTCACCGAAGGCATGACCTCCAAGACCTCCATCGATGTCTGCTTCGAAGATCAGGAAATGGTCATTCTGGGAACGGAATATGCCGGTGAAATGAAAAAGGGAGTCTTCACCCTGATGCACTACCTCATGCCTTTGAAGGGACACCTTTCCATGCACTGTTCCGCCACGGCCGACCCAGAATCAAACCGCAGCGCCGTCCTCTTCGGGCTCTCCGGCACCGGAAAAACCACCCTCTCCGCCGATCCGAACCGCAAGCTTATAGGTGACGACGAACACGTCTGGACCAACAAAGGCATCTTCAATATCGAAGGCGGGTGCTACGCCAAAGCCATCGATCTTAGCCAGGAAACCGAACCCGATATTTTCCATGCCCTCCATTACGGTGCCGTTCTTGAAAATGTCGTCCATGATGAAAACTACGTCGTTGATTTCCACGACACCTCCATCACCCAGAATACCCGCGGAGCCTATCCCATCGAATTCATCAAGAACGCCCAACTCCCCTGCCTCGCCGGTCACCCCACGGATCTCATCTTCCTTACCTGCGATGCCTTTGGCGTCCTTCCTCCCGTTGCCAAACTCAACCCATCCCAGGCCATGTATCATTTCATCTCCGGATACACCGCCAAGGTTGCCGGAACTGAAATGGGCGTGACCGAGCCAGAGGCCACCTTTTCAGCCTGCTTTGGCGCCCCCTTTCTTATCATGCACCCATCCCGCTATGCCGAGCTCCTCGCCGAAAAAATGGAGGAGCACGATGTCAATGTCTGGCTCGTCAATACCGGTTGGATCGGCGGGGGCTATGGCGAAGGAGAACGGATCAAACTCAAATATTCCCGCGCTATCGTTGAGGCAATCTACAATGGCAAACTCGCTACCGCCCCCACGAAAACCGATCCCGTCTTTGGATTCGAGATGATCTCCGAGTGCCCCAATGTGCCCTCAAGCGTCTTAATCCCCAGGGAATGCTGGAGCAATTCGGGAGACTACGACGCGAATGCCCGAAACCTCGCCGATCTTTTCATCGAGAACTTCCGATCCTATCAGGACGGAGCAAGCAAGGATATCCTCTGTGGCGGACCGTCACCTGCTTAAATTTTCTTCTCACACAATTTGGCGGCCCCTCTTAAAAGAGTAGTGCTATCGTCAATTTCGGCACTCAAATCACTTCCATCTCCCAGCGAATGTGTTTTCTTGATTGTTCACAATCCCTGATCTTGTCACAACTCCGCCATGCGCTTCACCGCTCTCCTTTTCGCCATCTGCCTCCCCTTGAATGCTCTGACCATTCAAATAGACTATAGTCTGGACTCCAATAATTTCTTCTCCGCCTCTGGAAACCCCGGTGGCGCCACCGGAGCAACCAAGGCCAGATCCGCCCTTGAAGCCGCCGCAGCCCGCTGGAGCGCAATCATCACCCAGACACTTCAACCTGTCTTCGTAAACGATCACCCCACCGCTGACATTCGCCTCTCTTTTCCCGATCCGTCCAACTTCACCGCCGGAGTCGAAAATCCAACAGCAATTTTTGAAGTCTATGAAGCAAGTTCGGCCGCATCCGCCGGGACAGACTCATTGGTCAGCCCAGGCTTGAGGCCCCCTGCCAATCAATATCGCAATGGCATCTCGATTCCCGCCGATACTTTCATCATTTACGTTGGAGGTCGCAGTCTTCCGGAAGACGCCCTGACCGGAGGACTCATTGGCAATAACTACGACACCGTCATCAACGACCCTGACAGCTTTCTCAATCGCGGATTTAACAACGGAAACCTAAGCCTACCCACTTGGGGATCCTCCATCTCTTTTAACTCCAATGAAAATTCGGACGCTGATCCAAACACCCTGGAAAGAAAATGGCACTTCGATCACACCACAGAAGTCCCCGGAGACACCAAAGACTTCTACTCAGTCGCCCTGGCTGAGATTGGACACGCTCTCGGCGTCGGACTATTTTACACCGATTGGACGAAATCCATCGTCAACTCGGAGTATCGCGGACCATTCACCCTCGCGACATATCAGGCCGAAAATGGCGGTGCTATCGACAGTCTGGAATTGCAGGGTCCTCAGAAAAGATACTTCGCCAGAGGATTCTATACCTCCAAGATCTTCAGTGGCGCCAACCCCAATTACGTTGGCACCGTGGGGCCCGGTGCCCAACAACCCCTCCTGTTCCAGGCCCGTCCGACTGCACCACCTCCTTCGTCCCCTGACCTTCTCGACTTCGTCCCCGGCATTATTCCCGGCGAACGTTTCGAAATAACCAATCTCGACGTTGCGGCAATTAATGACATTGGATGGAGTCGGATCGCCACCCCACCTGAAAACGAAGTTTCCTACGTGACCCTTACCAGAGGTCCCGGAGCAACAGTCACCCTGACCTTCCCATCCGAAGTCGACGCCTCCTACACCATCCAAACTTCCACAAATATGGTAGAGTGGATGAACGTCACCCCCGCTTTCCCCAGCGAGGGAACCACAAGCGACTGGAAGGACGGGGAAGCAGGATTTAGCGACCCGCTTGGCCCGGCTTCTGCGAGGAGCGAAAAATACTACCGTGTCTTAAAGAACGACTAGCGCATCTCTTCTCCAAACCGGCCAGATGCTCCATCTCTTCACGCGGACTCGGCGAGATGGAATAAGTTCTCCGACGTGAGCCTGGAACACTTCACATAGTTCCACTTCAGCAACGCCCTCTTCAATTTCGCTTTCCGAATCCGCCCCACAGTTGTTGCGACTTCAGGAAGCACTCTGGAGCCCTCTCTACTCGGTCCTTTCAAGGCTGCTTCTTGCTTCCAGCTTCGAGATTCCCTCCCAAATCATTCAATCCCCTGAAAGAATCATCATTCCGGAGTCGTTTTTTATTGCGAAACAGTCTCAATAAGCTTTCATCTCCCTAACGACTACCATGTCCAACCTCGCACTACATCTCGAACGTGACTCCGCGCTGACTCTCAGTCAGGCCTCAACGGGTTGTGATTTCCAGATCCGGGCCGTTGATGGCCCGGCCTGTCGCCAACTACGGGATATCGGTTTTTGCGAGCAAATGCGCGTCCGCAAGCTCACCAACGGTCGCAACATGCTCTGCACCGTTTGCGGGACCCGCCTCGCCTTGAGCAAAGATCTCGCCGACCAAATCCAGGTCATTCCGGCCTAAACTCAACGACTTTTTCTCCGATGAGTTCTTCCTCCATCGAGGCCCATATCGCCCTGATCGGAAATCCCAATTCCGGAAAAACCACCCTTTTCAACGCCCTCACCGGGCAAAACCAAAAAGTTAGCAATTACGCGGGCGCAACCGTCTCCCGAAAATCCGGCCAGTTTTTCACCCCGCACGGACACCAGTTCGAACTCATCGATCTCCCCGGTTGCTATTCTCTCAGCCCAAATTCCCCGGACGAAGAAGTCACCCGCGATTTCCTCCTCGGTGATCAGGAAGGCGAAACCCCACCCGATCTTGTCCTCTGCGTCCTCGATGCCACCCAACTCGAACGCCACCTTCAACTTCTCCTTCAGGTCATCGATCTCGGCTACTCCGTCGTCGTTGCCCTCAACAAAATCGATAGCGCCGAAGCCCAGGGCCTCCGCATCGACCCCACTTCTCTGAGCGAAGACTTCGCTGTTCCTTTCGTTCCGCTCAGTGCGCTCAACGAAAGCGGCATCGTCCAACTCAAACAAGCTCTCCGCTTCCCCTTCCCATCCGCTCCCGGTCGCCTTTGGAAAGGCCCCGCCGAGTTGGAAGAATCTATCAACCTCTCGATCAAGGTTGCCCAAGAAGAGGGATTGCCTAAACCAGAGGCTCACGGCATCCAGCGTATCGCCTGCCCTAACGATTCCGACACTGAAGCCGAGCAATTTATTGTCAAGAAGCGCACCGAATTCATTCAACGCGCCGTCGAAGCCGGACTGCAACGCCCCGACGACTCCGCCCGGGATCTCACTGACAAAATCGACACCCACGCCCTTCATCCCATCAAAGGCTGGTTCCTTTTCACCGGCATCATGTTAATGGTTTTTTGGACTATCTTCGAATTCGCCTCCATCCCGATGGACTGGATCGACGGAGCCTTCGGCTCGCTTGGCGAGTGGGTCACCAGCAAGATGAGCGAAGGCGATTTCCAAAGCCTTATTGTCGATGGCGTCATCGCCGGAGTTGGCGGCGTCCTCATCTTCCTTCCACAAATCGTTCTTCTCTTTTTCTTTATCAGCCTGCTCGAAAGCAGCGGCTACATGGCCCGCGCGGCCTACCTGATGGATCGTGTCATGAGCAGAGTGGGTCTCTCCGGAAAATCTTTTCTCCCACTGCTCTCCGGATACGCCTGTGCTATCCCCGGCGTCATGGCTACCCGCACCATCTCCAACGCCAAGGAACGCCTCGCTACCATCCTCATCCTTCCCTGGACCTCCTGCTCGGCACGCCTTCCGGTCTACGTCATGCTGATCCCGTTCCTCGTCACCGGCAGCCTTTCTCAAACCGCCATCATGTTCGGCATTTACACCGTCGGTACCATCACCGCACTGCTTGCCGCCAAGTTCCTCAAACCCCGCCTCGGCGCTACCGAACCACCACAATTCCTCCTCGAACTTCCTCCCTATCAAAAACCCCAGTGGAGTCATGTATTCCATCAGGTCTGGGAGCGCGCTTTTTCCTTCGTTAAGAAAGCCGGAACGCTCATTCTCGGTATCAGTATCCTCTTATGGTTCCTTGGCACCTATCCCAAGAGCAATTCCGATGACCCTGTGGTCCAACAGGAAAACTCCGCCATGGGCCGCGCCGGGAAACTCATCGAGCCCATCGTCTCTCCCCTCGGCTGGGACGCCCGCATGGGAACCGCCATGCTCACCTCCTTCGCCGCCCGCGAGGTCTTCGTCAGCAGCCTGGCCGTATCCTACTCCGCCGACAGCGATGAACCCGAATCGGTCCGCGAAACCGTCACCAATGCCAAACGACCCGACGGCTCACCGCTTTTCACTCCTCTTGTCGCTCTCTCGCTCCTCGCCTTCTTCATCTACGCCCTTCAGTGCCTGCCCACCACCGCCGTGGTCAAACGTGAAACCGGCTCCTGGAAATGGGCCCTTGGACAACTCGGAGGTATGACGGCCTTTGCCTACCTCGCCGCCCTGGCCGTCTACCAAATCGGCAAACTCATCGGCTATTCCTGATGGATTGGCAAACACCAGCAGCCCTCACGGTCGTCATTCTCACGATCGTTCTTTTCCTCGCGAAAAAGAAATCGTCCAAATCCTGTGGCAGCGATTGCAAGTGCCCTAAAAGATAGCGCCCCTTGCGGATAAAGAAATCGGTGCTTAAGTGTTTGATCCGATGAAAAAGATTATCGCCTTCATGCTCCTCACTTCCTGCGCGATCAACGCTCAGGACCCGGTAACTCCCTCCTACAGCTCTGAAGCCCCCCTTCCAAAAGGCTGGCCCCAACCCGGCCCCTACAATCAGGTTGCCGAAAAATCCTACCCAAAATACCGCGCCGCCATCACCAAGGGAGGCAGCAACACCATGTCCTTTTGGCGCCTTTTCGGGCACATCAAAAAGAAAGACATCCCTATGACTGCTCCCGTCGAAATGGCCCTGGAAGAAAAAGACGACAAGATGAAGCGCGCCTCTATGGCCTTCCTCTACCAGAACACTGAAGTCGGGACCACCGGAACTGATGGCGGCAAAATCGCCGTCGAAGATATCAAGCCTGAAAAAGTGCTCAGCTATACTTGGATGGGCGACGATAATGACACCAACATGGAGAAAGCCAAAGCTGCTCTCGAAGCATCGCTCAAAGAGAAGAAGCTCGCTCCAAAATCCTTCCGCCTTCTCGGGTACAACGGTCCGGGAACGCCGAAGACAAAACGCACCTACGAGCTCCAGGCGATTCTCGAAAGCAAGTAAGCTTCCTCTTCCCACCCTCGCGGCCCATCGATCCAAGGCCGCTAAAGTTTCATTGGACACCACGATGAGTAAATCATTAAGGCATCCCCAGTTTATCGAGTGGGGGTTCCTTTACTACAGAAGGCGAGTGTTCAAGCATGCTCTTGCCATGCGCGGGCGGAGTCGCCTCATCAACCGTTCCATACACGATTAAGAGGGGCTCCTTCATGCCCACGACTCGATCGAAATTCATAAAGCGATCCCCAAGGAAAATCGGCACTCTCATCACCGTGCGATAGGTCGACTCAAAAGGTTTGGTCAACACCATCCCTGCATACTCTTGCTCCGAAGCCAACCAACAAGTCAGACCACCCTCCATTGATTGATCCATCAAAACGAGCGGTGCGACAGAACGCCTCTGGCAAACAAATCTCGTTCAAGCAAAACTTGAATTTCTCACAAACCCACCCCAAACTCCCTCCTTTCCCATGAATCTCCTTTCCATCGAACAATCCGACGCGCAGCAGATCGACTATCTTCTCGACCTCGCCGCGGATCTCAAAGCAACTCGGGGCGCGCATAAATCCCAGCCTCTCGCCGGACAAACTTGGGCCATCATTTTCACCAAAGCCTCTACCCGCACGCGGGTCTCATTCGAAGTCGGCATTCGCGAACTCGGAGGCAGTGTCATGTTCCTTTCCAAAAATGACATTCAACTCGGACGCGGCGAACCGATCAAAGATACCGCACGCGTTCTGGGAAGCATGGTGCACGGAGCCATTATCCGGACCTATGACCAACAGGACGTCGTCGACTTCGCCCAATTCTCCGGCATTCCCACCATCAATGCCCTCACCGACGAAGAGCACCCCTGCCAGATTCTCGCTGACCTTCTCACCATCCGTGAAAAACTCGGCGGCTGGAATGACAAGAAAATCGTCTTCATCGGCGACGGGGACAACAACATGTCTCGCTCGTGGATGTGGGCTGCCAAGTATCTCGAATTCGAACTGGTCGTCGCTGCGCCTGAATCCTGTCTCCCGTCCGAAGACTACATGACGCACCTCAACGCGCCCAACGTCACTCTCACCACTGATCCGGTCGAAGCAGCCAAAGGCGCCCACGTCATCAACACCGACGTCTGGCTTTCGATGGGACAGGAAGGCCAGACCGAAAAAGAAGCTCTCTTCGGCTCCTATCAGGTCAACTCCGAACTCCTCACTCATTGTGCCGACAATCACATCGTCCTCCACTGCCTTCCTGCCTACCGAGAGAAAGAAATCACCGAGGAAATTCTCGAACTCCACGCCGACACCATCTTCCAGCAGGCCGAGAACCGCCTCCATGCCCAGAAGGCCGTCCTCGCTCGAATCGACTCCATCGATTCCCTCTCGCACACCAATCCATGATCGCCCGACTGATCCGCGAAGCCTGGTCCCACTTCCGGGAACACGGCTTCAAGAAGACTCTCCTAAGTCGCAACACGCCCTTTCTGATTCAGTTCGGAAAATACGGCGTTTGCGGTGTCTTCTCGGTTCTCGTTTTCCTCGCCGTAGCCTACTCCGGTGAAGCCATCTTCCCCGATCAACTCGGCTCCGACCTCCCCAGGGAGACCCGTGCAAAATATCTGCCATACCTTCACTTCGCGGCCTTCCTCCCCTCCAACTTTGCCGCCTACGGCCTCAACCGCTGGCTCGTCTTCACCCCCGGTCGTCACAATACCTCCAAGGAAGTCACCCTCTTCACCATTATCTCCTTTCTCAGCTTCTCCGTCGGAGAGCTCCTCCCCGTCTGGCTCGTCGCATCCCTCGGCGTCCCCAACACCGTGGCCCACCTCTCCTTCGTTATTTCCTCAGCCATGGTGAACTTCGTCTGCCGGAAATTTTTCGTCTTCGAGAAATAATCATTATTTTTCTCCGACAAAATCACCCGGCGTCTCTTTGTAGGATGCCACGGGCCCGAAACCCTCGTGCTCTCACTTCACCAACACCGATCCAATCAATGAATACCACAGTCCACCGCTTCAAGCTCCTGACCGACATCAACGGATTACAAACTCCGTGAGCCGGAAAGGTTGAATTTTTGGGGAAATAACCCTATTTTCTCGTCCCCGTGGGAGCCAACAACGTCAGAGATCGTCCTGGTCACTTCCTTCTCTGGGGAGGCGGAATCCTTGCCGCACTCCTCCCCTACCTCCTTCTCTTCGTCAAACCGGAGTGGCGGGCTTCGTGGATTCTCGATCCCGGACGCTTCGCGGACAATCTCGCCATCGCGATGCGGCACGTCCTCATCGGCGCGACTTTGGGAGGCTGGTTGTGGTTTCTCATCAACCGCGTCAACCCTATCGCCACGCTGCGCTCCTGGTGGAAAACGCCTAATCCTTTTAACTGGGTTTGGTTCGTTCTCAGCCTCGCCATCTATTCGATACACAACATTCTCGTCCTGATGAATCTCCCGCTCGGCACCGGGGAATTTATCTCCGCTGCCGCCGGACGCATCCTCACCGCGCTCATCGTGCTTTCCCTCGTCTGGATCGGTGCGCGCATTGCCAGCCTCTCGGCACCACGCAAACTTCGCATGCTTCCCTGGGCCATCCCCGCCCTCATCCCGGGCTTTCTTGGAGCCGACGCCCTCGCCATTATCTTTTGGAAAAACTCCCTGCGCTTCGTAATTAACAAGATCGACGAAGACGGCCCCATCGACATCGCCCGTCAACTCGCTGCCGGTGGTATCCATCACTCGCCGGCGGTTGTCATCGCTGCGCTCCTGATTTTCGGAGCCGTTCTTTGTGGACTTTGTTACGCCAGCTTCCGTCTCTCGAAAAAGACCTCGCCTCGTCTGAACTTCAAACCAGCCTTCATCGTCCTCACTCTCGGCCTGACCTGGGGAGGCATCGCCGCGGAAAAAGCCTCCGGCTTCGCCTGGAAGTCGCGCAAGGCTCTGCGGATGGAACACAATTCCTACGAGATTCATCTCACTCCGATCAAGCCGGAACCCGGAGTCGTTTCCTATCGTGCGACCTGGAAGCAACCGGTCCGACCAGACATCTCAACCCACGCCACTTCGCAGCCGGACATTTTCTTTTTTATGCTCGAGTCCGTCCGTGCCGATGCCATCTCAGAAACGCACGCGCCTTTCCTAACGAAATTTCGCGATCAGGAATGCCAGCAACTTGGCCAAACCTGGGCCGGATCCAACGCGACCCACCTCTCCTGGTTCTCCGTCTTCAATGGACAACTCCCACCCTTCTGGGGGAACGCCATGGAAACGATTCGCGACGGGAAAGACCTCCCCGCCTCTCCCTTCATCGAGATCCTCAAGAAGTCCAACTTCAATCTTGAAGCCCGCACTATCTGCGACCTGTCCTACCTTGGAATGGGCTCGACCAACTTTGGCTCGCCCCACGAATTGGGAGTTCTCAAAAGCGCACCAAACGGTTCTGATTTTGAAAATCTCCCCTACGCGGAACGGGAACGCCAGAACCTTGAAGAGACGATGGAGGCCCTTCGCAACGCACCTTCCAGCGGCAACTTCCATCTTCTCGCCTACGACACGCCTCACTTCGATTACTCGTGGCACGATTCCTTCACCCCGCCATATACCGACTACGAACCATCGGGCGGCTTCCACGCTTATCCGACTCATGAAGATATTGAACGCGTCCGCCGTCGTTACTTCAACGCCATCGCTTGGACCGATCACGAGATCTCTCGCTTCGTCGACTTCCTAAAAAAAGAGGGCCGATATGACGACGCCATCATCATTGTCACCGGCGACCACGGCGAAGAATTTCAGGAAAACGGATCGTGGTTCCATTGTTCATCGGTCGAGCCCGAACAAACCGCCGTCCCTCTCATGATTAAGTGGCCCAAAGGCACCGAAGCTCCCGACCAAATCAGCGCCTCCCACCTTGACGTCCTTCCATCGCTCCTCGACTACCTCGGCTATCCCGAATCCACCTTCTCTTCACTCCCTGGACATTCCCTTCTCAAAACCCGCGAAGAAGAAGCTACGCAAATCAACATCACCTCCTACTGCGGCATCATGGGCATCGCCATGGCCTGGCATCGCGGCGACTACACCGCAACTTTCCGATGGGACAACCCCTGGGCCACCCAGCTCCCCGACACCATATCCCTCGATGATATCACCGGATCTGATGGCTCCCTCAATCTCGAGAATCCCGAGCAATGGGACCAGGCGCTCAAGAGGCACTTCCCCGACGCTGCCGAACGCTACTTCTCGAAGTTTGAGAAAAAGTAGGTAGCTACTTCTTCCGGTAAATTCTCACCGATTTGTAGGCGAAGGTCTCGACCACCTCCCAGCCTGCTTTCTCGAGTCGCTCGGAAGTAAACCCAAAGTCATCCTGCACCGAGTAGTGCGCATCCCAAATTAGCAAGGTCCCCGAGCAAAGCTCAAGTGACTCGGGAGTATATCCGCCCCAGGCTTCCAGCTTTTTCACCTCGGTCTCGTAGAGCCAAAACGAAGCCGCCGCGTGATGATTGAGCACCTCGGCCCCACTGGCATTTTTAATGACCCACTCGCTGGCCTCCCTCACTCCCTGACCAAAGCGACTCTGCTTCATCGGCGGCGCAATTGGTTTCAAGCTGGCATTGAGAACGGGCAATCCCGGAATGTGATTATCAGAAACACCCCACTGTTGTTGGGGCATCATCAATCCGGTCACCACCACTACTGCCAGGGTAGCCGCAGCGGGCTTGACACCAAACTTCTGCCACAAGCCATTGAACCCCCGAAGCGCCACCAAGGCCACAAAGGGAGCCATTGGCATGATGAAGTGATAGTACCCCCCCGAAGCAAAAAGCCCCTTCCAATAGATCAAGCTATGCATGACCAAATAGGCTGGGTAGGTCGCCCACAACCAGAGGCTCCAGTCGAGGTGACGCCACTTTTGAAAGGCTCCAAAAACCATCAACAAAACCACCGGAATCCCCGCACCGGTTGCGAGGTGCTTCAAGTACAACCAAATCGGCCCCGAACCATAATACTCTGTTGGCTTCGATTCAAAGAACATCATAAACGGCCACTCACCACGCATCAACCCAGTCGCAACGTTCATCACAATCAAGGGCAGGAAGGTGCAGAGGCCCAACCACGCCGCTCTCGGAAAATCCTTCAAGGCCTCATTCCATTTCCCCTTCAGCAAATGCCGCGCGAATCCACCCGGCGCAAAAATAATCCAAAGCCCAAACAGAGCCGACAACGCGATTCCCTCATGCCGCACCAAGGGAAGGTATCCCCAGCACAAAGCGGCCCATACCATCTTCTTACGCATCGCGAGAAAAACCCCGGCAACCCATACCACCATGAAGGGAGTCTGCGTCAGCACAGGATAGCTTAGCTCCGGAAACCACCACTGAAATCCCATTAAGAGTGGCAGGATTGACAAGCCAACCATGCCAAGGCGCTTTCCTTCGCGCGCCGTCAACCACATCGCAAAGCCCGCCAAGGCCAGCGTCCAAAGCCGCGCCGCCGTGAGGCCAAAGTAAGCCGGGATGAATTGCAAAATATTCCGCCCCGGTCGGCTCCATGGATGCCAAAGCTCACGCGGATCACTCCAGACATCTTTCGAGATCATGTAGTGGGCGATCTCGTCATCAAGAATCCACGCTTCATTGAAGAGGGCCCGATAAAGACTCCACGCCATGGCCACGCCCCAGCAGACCCAAAACCACTGGCCCAGCCCTCCCTTTGTGCGATCACTCATCGTCAGCGCTCTTCCATTCGGTCACGTTCCGATCCAGAATATTGTAACGAAAGATGCACCAGATCGCGCGAAAGCCATCACGCACCCCGATCTTTTTCCCCTCGTCATAACTCCGCGGATAATACGCCACCGAAGTTTCCATCACACGGAGTTTCATCTTGGCCAATTTCGCGGTGACCTCGGGCTCGAAACCAAAACGGTTTTCCTCTATCGGAATGGCTTGAATCACTTCACGCCGAAATCCTTTGTAACAAGTCTCCATGTCCGTGACGTGCAAATCGCTCATCATATTGGAGAGCAAGGTCAAAAAACGATTTCCCATCGTATGCCAGAATCGTAAGACCGTCCGAGTTTCCTTTTTCAAATACCGGGATCCATAAACAACATCGGCCTCATCATTCGCGATGGGCGCAATCACTTTTTGAAAATCCACCGGATCATATTCCAGATCGGCATCTTGCACGATGACGTAGGGCTTGGTCGCTCCGGCGAAACCCGTCCGCAAAGCCGCTCCCTTCCCCTGATTATGGGTGTGCTGAATAAAGCTTACCCGCTCTTCCTTTTCTTCCCAGCCACGCGCGATGGCCGCGGTCTTGTCCGACGACCCATCGTCCACTAAAACCACCTCGCCCACCATCTCCTGCGCGAGGATCTTTTGGAGCACCTCATTTAGCGTTCCCGCTTCATTATACATCGGCACAATAACCGACAATTGGCCCGGGGAAGCAGCTTCATTCATGTCAGGGGTCAGTGAATCCTAATTCCCGCCCGCACTCAACCCCATTCCCGGGAGGGCGATCTAATCGAATATCTTCGGGGGACCGTTGCGGAATCTTTGGCTGCCGGGTATGGCCCCACCCATCGGGGCGAAAGCCTCACCGGCAAGCCTGAAATGGCTATCGCCATAGGAAAAAAGCCCCAGAGAGATCAGGGCGAGGAGACAGAAATGATTTCATTATACTGTCTTGTTCCCGCTGCCTAGAAGGTCCGTTCCAAATCGATTCAAAAAAGCATCATAAAAATCGAAGAAAACATTCTGTGACATTTTCACCATATGGGGTTCTCAAATCCCAAAGGTGGTCTATTCTGCCCCCATGAGTCGCGATGACATCAAACGCCTGACAGAATTATCCTCCTGCGGAGGATGAGCCTCCAAGCTCGGCCAAGCCGAACTCACGCAGGTCCTGCGTGGCATTACCAATATCTCCGACCCCAATCTCCTTATCGGTTCCGCCAGCTCGGACGACGCCGCCGTTTATAAAATCTCGGAAGAGGTCGCGATTGTGCAAACCCTCGATTTCTTCACACCGGTCGTCGATGATCCCTACCTCTTCGGACAAATCGCGGCCGCCAACTCCCTCTCCGACGTCTACGCCATGGGAGGCAAGCCGATCACCGCGATGAACATCGTGGCCGTCCCCACCGATGAACTCTCACTCGACGTTATCAACCAAATCCTCCTCGGGGGAGCCGACAAGGTAGCCGAAGCTGAATGCGCCCTCGCCGGTGGTCACACTGTGCTCAATCCCCAACCGCTCTACGGACTTTCCGTGACCGGCTTGGTCAACCCCCACCACACCATCGCCAACACCGGCGGCAAGCCCGGCGATCACCTCCTCCTCACCAAGCCACTCGGCACCGGGATCATTTCCACCGCGATCCGCAAAGGTCTCGCCTCAGAGGAGCTGGAAGCAAAAGTCTCCAAGCAAATGGCCGAACTCAACACCCCCGGCTCCGCCCTCGCCACCGTGGGCATGACGCGCGCCGGCACCGACGTGACCGGCTTTGGGCTTCTCGGACACCTGAGCCACCTTTGCCGCGAATCCGGCGTGACTGCTCGCATTAATTCTTCGGCTGTTCCGGCGATCGATCCCGCGGTCATGGAATTCGTCAAGGAAGGCCACGTCCCCGGTGGCAGCCGCAAGAACCTTGAACTCGCCAGAGAATTCACCACCTTTGCCGAGGGCGTTTCGGAAGAAACACAAATCCTCCTAGCCGATGCCCAAACTTCCGGCGGCCTCCTCCTCGCCGTCAAACCCGACGAACTCCACGACGCCAAAGATAT
>JAAEZT010000060.1 GCA_018222765.1 bacterium
TCGGGACTCCCTCTCGACGATTAGCGCCATTGGAAAAATGAGCTCTTTTTACGGCTTAATTGACCTTTTGTATCGAAATCCCCCCCTTGTATTCCGCCACACCCCGGTTTTCGCAACCTTACCGCCAAAAGCGAATCCGCAGCGGCCAGTCACCCGATAGTGTGCCCCGGCTATGATTACCCTACAGCCTTGCAAGACAACCACGTTCGCTCTCCTGCGACTCAGAAAACTCATTTGAAAAGTAGAGGTCAATATGCCAAAAAATGTAAGAAGACGAAATCCACCTCATCCGATGGCCTCAGAAACCCTCCCGGGATGGAGTAGTATTAAGTTATGAAGATTTCCCCTTCAACCACCACTCTCCTCGCAGGCACCCTCTGCTGCCTTCTAGCCCTGTGGCTCAGGATCCCGGCCGATGACTCCGCGCCGACTGAGCCAGCCTTCGAAGCCGGAGCTCACATTCAGGACGTCACTCCGCCCTTCGACTCCCTCCTCATCAATGGTGGCTTCACCGAACGTCGCCGCGGCAAGATGAACCCCGGCGATCTCAAGGCCCGCTGCTTCGTCCTCCGTCGCGATCAAACTCTCATCGCGATCGCCGTCGTCGATAGCTGTATGATCCCACGCGACGTCTGCGACCGAGCCAAGCAACTTACTTTCAAGGCCACCGGAATTCCCACCGAAAATATCCTCATCACCTCCACCCACACCCACACCGCGCCCAGCACCATGGACTACTGCCTCGGCACCATGGCCGACCCCGCTTACACCAATTTCCTTCCTCCAAAAATCTCCGAAGGGATCACCAATGCCTTCAAAAAAATCCAACCCGCACGCATCGGCTGGTTCCAAATTCCAGCCAAAGGCCTCACCCACAACCGCCGCTGGATCACCCGCCCCGACAAGATACAAACCGACCCCTTCGGCGAAACCACTGTCCGTGCCATGATGCATCCTGGTTATCAAAATCCAAACTACATCGGCCCCTCCGGACCCATCGACGACGACCTCTCTCTCATCTCCATCGAATCCCTCGACGGTATGCCCCTTGCCGTCCTCGCTAATTACTCCATGCACTACTACGGCGGTTGCGGACCCGCCGACTACTTCGGCATGTATTCCGACCGCCTCGCCGAAAAACTCACCCGCGACGGCCAAACTCCTGTCTGCGCCATGACCCAAGGCACCAGCGGCGACCTCCACTGGATGAACTATAAAATTCCCCGTAGCATCCGCGACGCCTCCAAATATACCAATGACCTTATCGCCCTCACCCAAACCGCCCTCAAGGATCTCCCCCATCACGACAGCCCGCCACTCGCAATGGATCAAAAATCCCTAACTCTCAAACGACGCCTTCCCAATCAAAAACGCCTCGCATGGGCCGATCAACTCCTCACCGAAATGAAAGGTCGCCGACCCAAAACCCGCCCCGAAGTATACGCCGAACAGGCCCGCTACCTTCACGAAAATCCCAGCGAAGAAATCCTCCTCCAAACCCTCCGAATCGGCGACCTCGCCCTCACCGCCCTTCCCAACGAGGTCTACGCCATCACCGGACTGAAGCTCAAAGCCCGCAGCCCCTTCGAAACCACCATCAACCTCGAGCTCTCGAACGGCGCTTCAGGCTACATTCCCCCACCCGAACAACACGCCCTTGGCGGCTACACCACCTGGCCCGCCCGCACCGCCGGACTCGAAGTTCAGGCCGAACCCAAGATCGTCGAAGCCCTCCTCTCCTCCCTTGAATCCCTCTCCGAAAAACCCCGCCGCCAAGCCGCCCTCCACCACGGCGACTACCCAAAAGCCATCCTCGCCAAAAAGCCCCTTGCCTACTGGCGCTGCGACGACCTCGACGGGTCCCTCCGTGACTCCTCCCCACACAATCTTCCCGGAAAAATTACCGGCACCGTCGCATACTATCTCGACGGACCCGACTCCCCCGCTTTCTCCGGCGGTCACTCCAACCACGCCCTCCAACTCGCCGGCGGAAATGTTTCCGCCACCGTCCCAAACGCCCGCAGCCTCTCTTTTTTCTTTTGGAACGGCATGGAGCAAAGCCTACGGGACAACACCGGCGACCTCGTCCTCTTAGACGACACTTTCCACCTCCGCATCGGTGGCAAAGCCGATGGCAAACATGCCGGCCACCTCATCCTCAAATCCGGAGAAAACATTACCCACGGCGGAACCAATCTCACCCTTCGCCACTGGCACCACCTCTCACTCTCCATCGATAAATCCCACCTCCACCTCTTCCTCGACGGCCAACCCGAACTCAAACTCCCCCGCCCCAAAATCCTCCCCACCAATTGGACCCTCGGCGGCCCCCTTCCCATCGAAGGCCGCCTCGATGAAGTCGCTTGGTTTCCTACTCCCCTCACCGCAAATGACGCCAAGCAACTCTACACCTTCTCCAAACCCACCCACGAACAACTTCACCGGTAAACGCTTCCCTAACAACGTTCCAAACATCGGTGGCACCTCCTCCGTCTCCTTCTGGTTTCGCAACAGCCTGCCAAACTCCAAACGTCCCGTCACCGCCTACCTCTTCGCCAGAGGCATCGATGGCCTGAAGTCCGCCGACGGCGACCATCCCGGTATCGGCGGTAACCAAGAGAGGTGGTTATTTGGTAAGTCTTGGAAGGTTCCGAGGCTGGGATGAGGGTGGCTTGGTTGGTATCGCGGTAGAAGCTTTGGGAGAGAAGTTTTAAGCCGGTGACTGCTGTCTTCTTAAGCAGTCACACATACTCCAAACCAAGAAATCCCAATGATTCACCAAGTCACCGAAGAGATCCGCTAAGGATTCTCAGCCACCACAAAAAACTGGTGCTCATCCAGCGGCAGAACTTGGGCATTAAAGTTGACCGTGAAGACGGTGGTAGAATCTCCCACCGCTGCGGGGACGTCATCATTCAATTCGTTCCAGCTTGTGAAAGGCAGAGACAAATCGTTAGTGGAAAAGACGGAATATGAGCGCCCCTCTTTCGAAGTGAAGGCGAGATCGACTAGGATATTATTCCCCGTGTCGGTATGTACCACATCAATGATCTGCAAGGGAGTGGTGGGGGTAACCGGGGCTTTGATGCCGGGGATGCTAACGCTATCCATGCCAACCCAGCCCCAGCCACCTTCGGCGTAGTCAATGAGGTCGAGAGTGTAGGCCTCGCCTGGTGTGGTAGCGGCGGCGAGTTCGACAGCGGTGATCGTGATTTCTTCCCAGACGCCACCATTTGCGGAGCGTTCCTTGGTCAGGACGTAGGAGTCATCGCTGACACGACGGAGGCCGAGGCCAAGGAACTGGCCGAGTCCGGAGTTACTGGCTGCGGGGAGGGAAACCGCAGAAGTTGGATTGGCGTCGTTGAGTCGCTGGCCGCCGATGAGGTAGGCAGTGAGACTTCCGCCACCTACGATGTTAAACTCAGGAGAGCGGAGAAGCATGGTTTCGTTACTGCGATCGCGCTCGGTGTCGCCACCAGCGGTACCAAAGGGATTAGGGCCGATGGAGTTGGTGCCGCCGACCGCCCCAGGGGCGCCAACGAAGGGGCTACCTCCGCTGGCGAACTCTGTGGAGCTCCCTACGATGGTAGAAGTAAGGACATTGGTCCAACCTTGGAGGCCGCTTTCGAAATCGTAGAAGAGGACGGGATCGACTTGGGCAGGCACGGGGATGGCGACACTTTGCGCGGCACTTTCGCGGGCGGAATTAGTACCAAAGTCGAAGGCGGTGACATTGTCGATGAGAGTCCAGTTGGACTGATTGTTACTACCTTCGAGAAACCAGCGAACGGGATCGAGTCCGGGTGAATTGTCCGCGGTGATGAGAGCGTATGAGGTGATTTCAGTTGAGCTACCGAGGTCGAAGATGAGGCGGCCTTCGTTGAGGTCGTTCCACTTGGTGGTAGTGTCTCCGTCGATGAGGTTTGAGGCGCCTTGTCCGGCGGGGTTGTCGCCATCCGGATTGACGACCGAGGACGGGGTGATAGCGCCGCCAGTGTTGGCGAAGGTGAACTCGGAGAGCTGGACTCCGACTGCAGTTTCATATGAGCGAACCTTGGTGGGAGTGAAACGTAGGTAGCGGAATTCGGCGGCGCCTTGAGCCACACTTCGGACGGTGGCGGTAGTGGTGTCATTGCTCCCGTTGCTTGTGAGGACGTAGGGGGAATCGGTGTTTGAAGCGGGAGAAATACTCTGCAATCCGGTGGGAGGAAGGGTATTGCCCACACCCGGTGTGATGGAGACCGCATCAGTCAAAAGAACGTCCCAAATGAGATCGGAGTCGTTGCCATTGAGCTGGATGCTGGGGTCGGCACGGAAGCTGTCAACGATGGGGAAATTTCCGGTGGGAAGACCTCCGGCATTTGCGGGAACGGGAAATGAGCTCGCTTGAAAGGAGGCATTCCGGGCTTCAGTGACGGGGAAGTCGAAAGAGCTGACATTGTCGACGAGCGACCAAGAAGAGCCGTCGTCACTTCCTTCGATGATCCAGCGGACGGGATCGCGTTCAGGGGCGTCGTTTCCGGTAGTGAGGCTGTAGGCGTCGATGGCGGTCGGGCTGCCGAAGTCGAAGACGAGAGGCTGTCGATTGAAGTCAAGCCACTTGGAGAAGTCGTTGCCATCAATTATGTTCGCAGTGCCCTCGCCAGCGGGGGAGTCTCCGCCGGGGTTGGCGACTGCACTGGGAACAACTAAGGTTCCACCGTTTGAGAATCGGAATTCCGAGAGCTGGATGCTATTCGCAGCGACTCCGCCGCGGAGCTTGAGCGAGGTAAAGCGGAAGTAGCGGTGGGTAGATGCCGATTGAGTCACCGCCCGCAGGGTGAGATCCTCGGCGGCGGATGCTGCGTCATTGTTGACGGTGAGGGTGTAGGAGGTGTCCGTGTCGGCGGGTGGATTGACCACGGTATTGCCACTGGCCGCAACGGCACCGAGTGAAGGTGCGAGGTCAGCTGAAATGCCATTGAGCGAAGTCCAGGTCAGGTCGAATCCCTCGGTCGTTGGAAGAATAGTATTGTCCGAAGAGAACTGGGTGATGGCGGGGGCGGAGAGATCGGCGAGCTCGAACGCGTTGTCAAAGAAGGTGAAAAAACTTCCCGGAGGGGTGACTAAGCTGCGTGAATCAATCTCGACCCAAGTAGCTCCGTCGTCGCTTCCCTCAAATGTCCAGGAGATGGGAGTGCGTCCGAGGGAATCGTTGGCGGTAGCAAAGTTGTAGCTATCAATGGTCACCGGGGCGTTGAAGGTGAAGACGAGCGGAGCGATGTTGAAGTCGAGCCATTTGGTGTTGGTGTCCCCGTCGATAATTTTGGATGGCTCCTCATTTCCAGGACTATTTCCGCCGGGGTTGGTCACGGTAAGGTTGGTGTAATCGACCTTGTTGCCGTCGTTGATGAGGTCGAATTCCGACACTTGAATCATGGTATCTCCCGCGGTCTGAGTAGTGGTGAAGCGGTAATACTGGTAGGTGGAATCAGCGGCCCAGGTGTTAAGGGTGGTGATTACGGTGAGACACAAAATTGAAATTGGAAATGCCATGCGTGAGATTTGGAACTTTTTCATCGTAGAAGGCTTGGTTTGGTTACCTTAATTTTTGCGAAAAGAGACGGTAGAAGTTGGCCACGGTCGATGAGACTTTTCTTAACAAGATCCCAACAAGCGTTACCAGCCCTTCTTTCGCATTATGGCAGATGCAGAGGATCTGTCCCTGATTTTTTTCCCTTTTATAGTTATCGTTACCTCAGGATTGGCTTTTTTTGAGACACTCGGTTTTCTGAATCGAGACTAGACGATGAGACGAAATCCCAAGTCGTTTCTCGGCAGGGGCGACTGATGAAGTGATTTTTCGGAGCCGGGGCATCCCCTTTGCATCATCAGCCTTTTTGAACTCTTCGCCTTCTTCGGTCCCGCCAAAAGAAAATTCCTAGTAGTTCGCCTTCCTTAGTTAACTAGAAAATCTCAGCTATCCGCAACCAACCGAACGTTCCTCAAAGATTAACCGTTCCCATGTGATCTCCTCAATCCCCAGGCTACTCCGAGAGGCCCGAAGATCACACAAGTGATTGAAATTACCCAATCGTCCCAAATCTTGTTAGCAAAAGAAAAAACTCCGAACGCTCCCGCGAGACCGGCCAGCAAGCCCAGCCATTTCTTTCTTTGGTGCTCGTCTATTCGCTTCTGAGCCTCATTGGGAGAGACGAACGGCAAATTAAGGTCATGACCAGATCCAATGAGCAACTTACCGCTGCCTTCTTTGAAAAAATCCCTATCAAAATCGACAACATTCATTTTTGGTGGGCCATTGCTCACTTCGCTCCGAAAGGTAGCGAAACCGACGACCTCAACGCACCAAGCCGCCGCTAATAATCCGCAAACTCCAATTAGCCGAAAAATGTCAATGCCGTCCATACCGTATGCAGAGATTACTTCTCATGGATCGCCAAGCGCTACAACCCCCTTTCCCCCACTCCGCCCCAGTCCAATGCGACTCCAAGCCTTTCCCACCAAAAACAATTTCCTAGCAGGACCATCGCGGCAGAAATTTTAATACAACTTTCTAAAAATCAGGGGGTTCTAACCCTTGATGGTTTCGATCAGGTTGCTCACGCTCACTCTCTTTTTCACCCTCGTTGCTTTTTCCGCCGATGCCGCGGTTCAAGGATATCGGGGCTTGTTCATGGGACATAGCTTCTTTCGCCCAAGTGCGGATCAGCTCAACCAACGTTCGGCGGAATGGGGAATCGATGGGCATATCGGACACACCATCTTTCGAGGAGGCCCGAATGGTTCGCCTCTCATGCTGTGGGAAAATTCCCAAGTCCTTCAAGAGGCGACTGATCTGCTCTCAGGTGGCCAAATCGAGCTCTTGGCTCTCACGTATTACTCAGCGGAAAACAGCCGGATCGAGGACTACCAACAATGGTTTGACCTGGCTCTGGAAAGTAACCCTGAAATCAAGTTTCTCATCACAATTCCATGGACCCTCGGCCCCCACCGCATCACTCCGGGAAACCTCGAGGAAGTAAGGACAGCAACTCTCGCGCTTTTTGATTCGTTAATTACTCCCCTGCGACAACGCTACCCAAACAATGCGGTGATCTTTTGCCCGTATGGTCTCGGAGCTTACAAACTTATTGAAAACTTCTTTGATGATGAGTTGGACGGTGTGGAGTATCTCAGCGCGGCACCTTCATCGAATAGCGGAGACGAATACTTGTTTCGGGACGCCACCGGACATGCCAACGACCTAGTGACCACTCTCAGCACCTTGACCTGGGCCAACACGCTCTACGGAGTTGATCCCACAGAGCTGGATCCGGTCCGGGTGACCAATCTCCCTGAAGTCGATCTGAATTCCTTTGCTTACGAGGTAGGGCAAATCGTCACGCCTTACAACGAAGGACTCCTCCCACCCGAACCTCCTCTGCTGGTTCGAGCATCCTTCGATACCACAAGAACACAAATCACCCTCTCGTGGACAGGAACATCAGAAAATCGCTATCAGATTGAACGCTCGCCTAACTTAGGTCTCGGATCTTGGACTCTTGTGGGAACTGCGGAAGGAGTGAATGGCGAAATGACGTGGCTCGATACGATCGGCGAAGCATCAATGTTCTTCCGAATCGTGCCTGAAGCCTCAAGTGACTAGGCTAGCTCCCGATCCTTACCCTTGCGAAACAGAAGTCCGTCCTCGGAGCCTCCTGGTAGGTCATCCGGTCTTATTCCAAAGTGCTGCCACCCAGCGGATCCGCGACCCGAGCATGGCGATATGATTCCAGCAACCTATGGAAATTAACCTCCTTGTGACCCCCTCCGCCCCGGTAGCAATCACTGTCATCGAAAATGATTATTATTTGAAAGATCTATGGAAATTTTCTAGTTGGCTAAGATTATGCGCAAAATGTTGGATAGACGAACTCTGCTCCGCGGCACTGGTGTAGCGATGTCACTCCCCTTGCTTGAAGCAATGATTCCGGTAGGACGTGCTGCCACCCGCAAGAGAAAGCCGATCAAGCGCTTTGTCTGTCTCTCCAACAACTACGGGGTCTACCAAAAAGCCTTTTTTCCAGATCCCACTCAAACGGGGAAAAACTATGATATTCCGGAAACCCTTAAGGCTCTGGGGAAACATCGTGAGGACTTCACGGTTTTCCAAAATCTTGATCACGGTTTTACCGGCGGTCACCAAGGTGTCCCCGTCCTGCTCAGTGGCGTTCGCCCTATCCTCGCTCATAATTATGCCGAGGGCAACATGAGCCTCGATCAAAAACTCGCAGAGCATCATGGTGCCGCAACCCGGTTTTCCTCACTGACCTTAGGATGCCGCGAACGCAATCTTCTCAGCTTTACCCGAACCGGCGTCCAGGTTCCCTCTATTGATCTCCGCGCCGCCTACCGCGCGATGTTTCTCGAAGACTCCGCCGAAAAAAAAGCAAGCTCGGCCGAAAATTTCAAACGTCACAGTAGCATCCTCGATGTCGTGAAAGATCAGGCGAAGTCACTCAACAAAGAGCTAGGGAAACAGGACCAAGAAAAGCTAGAAGAATACTTCGACTCCGTCCGCACTCTCGAAAAGAAAATCGTGCAACAGGAACCCTGGATCAATCGGCCCAAGCCAAAAACCGATGTTCCGGAACCCAATCCCGGCAACGGCACCGCAGAGCAGCTCAAAGCCACCATCGAAATAATCGCTCTTGCTTTACAAACCGACTCAACGCGCGCCATCACCC
>JAAEZT010000025.1:0-13848 GCA_018222765.1 bacterium
CCGCCTGAACCTCGCCGCCAAAGATCTCCGCAAAGACCTTGGTGAACTCCCTTTCTCCCTTCCTAACGAGAGTGAGATCATGAAACTGAATTTCAGAGCATTCATCTTCGACTTGAAAATACACTGCCTTGGCACCGCGAAGGGCAATTCTAAAATCAGAAGCCTCGCTCCCACCAGCGTGCTCCGCCTTGGGGAGAAATCCCGGGACAACCGCCAACATCACCCATGACATCAGCGGAATCAAAGCCAGAGTCAGCACACCTAAAACGAGGAATAAGACCGAGAAGGCATTGTTAGCAAAGCCCATCGCGGCAAAGCGGCCATCTTGTGCGACCCGTTTGCCGAAGAGCGGCACGAAGGCGGAATTAAATGCACCCTCGCCGAAAATCCGGCGAAACATGTTCGGAAAGCGGAAAGCTGCATTGAAAGCATCGGCCACCATGCTGGTGCCAACCAGTGCCCCGATGAGGATATCGCGCAAAAAGCCCAGGATGCGGCTCATCAAAGTGAACCCGGAAAAGGTCATTAACCCGCGTAACATCTCTGCAAGAGTGCGTTGGCTGAGCCTGAAGCTCAAGAGATATTAACTTTCCTTGGCCTACCAGAACCACCAGCCGCTCCCTTCGGCTTTCTTCTTGTGTTCCCCGTCACCTACGGAGAGGACTTCCACCCTCACTTGAGCAAGGCCTTGGTCTTGAAAGCCCAACTTCGCTGCGGCACGGGGTGTGACGTCAATAATACGCCCTGGAATAAATGGCCCGCGGTCGTTTAACCGCATCTTCAAGGACTTTCCATTTTCCAAGTTGGTCACCTTGACCCGGCATGGAAGCGGGAGAGTCTTGTGAGCTCCAGAAATAGCAAATGGCATCACCTTTTCGCCGAGAGAGGTATTTCCCCTCATCAAGCCAAAGAACCTACTTTCATCATACCAGGAGGCAATTCCCTCACTGGAATAATTCAAGGCCTGATCGACAGAAAGCGGATGATACCTGATGCCGCGAATTGTGTAACTGCGAGTCTGATACCCGTCATATCCTCCTCCACAGGACGTTACGAGTGTTGAGGTCAGGACCAGCGAGATTGACGCGAGAACAATTCGTGACCAGCTCATTTACGCTCTAGGAATTACCCCGTTGCTGGAGCTCGGGAAGAGTCTTGGCGACTTTTTCCTTAAGAGCCTTACCGACAAGGAATTTCACAACCGCCCGATCAGGAATCGGGATGGTCTTGTTTGGATCCTTCGGATTGCGTCCGGGACGTCCTTTGGCGATTTTTGTTTCGAAGGTCCCAAAATCTCTAACAACAACATTGTTGGAATTAGCCAATTCTCTCGACACGATCTCGAGAACCATGTGGAACATTTTGGAAGATAAAGTCTGTGTTACTCCAAGGCGGTCGCTGACCTCTTGGATAATTTCTTTCTTAGTAAAATTAGCCATTTTTTTAGGTGTGGTAGGGATCTCTAGTTAAAGCGCTTCCCCCAAAAAAAAGGGACACCATACTAGAAGGTTCAAGTTACTCAATGTTTGGGCTAATTATTTCGGGAAAGCACAAAATAATTGTTAGCTCCATAATCAGTCTGACAGCATTTAGTAGACCAAGCGTGAATGAAAATTGAGATCGCAGCTGCTTTTTGAATCGTAAGACAAGAATCACCGTCTAAATTTTTGATGTTCATGAAGCGCACTGCGGACCTCCATCCCCTGACGAATTCCATGGCTTTTCGCAACGCTCTCTCCAAATGGTTTGATAAGGAAGGGAAAACATATCCCTGGAGGGCAACCGAAGATCCGTGGGCTATTTTGGTCTCCGAAATAATGCTTCAGCAGACCACTGTCACCTCGGTGATTGCCAACCAACGGTTTGAACGGTTTATGGAGGAGTTTCCGGATGTTGATACAATCGCCGAGGCCCCCGAATCAAAAATTTTAAGAGCGTGGGAAGGTTTGGGTTATTACAATCGCGTGCGTAATCTTCAGAAAACGGCCCGGGTGATTGTGAGCGAGAACGGGGGGCGATTTCCAAAATCGGCATCCCTTTTGGAAAAACTGCCTGGTATTGGAAGATACACTGCCGGGGCTGTCAGCTCATTTGCTTTCAATGAACCCGCTCCCATCGTGGATGGAAACATTGCCCGTGTCCTCGCCCGGTTATTTGATTTTGACACCCAAATCGATAGCAGCGCCGGACAAAAAGAAATCTGGAAATGGGCCGGTGAGTTGCTCGATAAAGAATCGCCGCGTCGTTTCAACTCGGCCCTCATGGAATTAGGCCAGACATACTGCGGTGCCCGCGAAGTTCACTGTGTCGACTGTCCGGTGGGAGGGTTTTGCCAAACCCAATCTCCAATGGCGTTGCCGATCAAAAAGCCACGGAAAAAATTCGTGAAAGTGGCCGAGCACGCGTTCCTAATTCTTGAGGATGATAGAATTCTCCTGAGTAAGGGAAGGGGCTCCCGAAGAAAAGGATTTTGGCATCTTCCACTTCGAAGCGAGGATGAATCGGCCCGCTTCGAGGAAGAGAGCCAACATCGATACACCATCACGCGCTATCGGGTGACAGTTCATCTCTATCGTGTAAACTCATTTACTCGGATGAAAGGCGAAGAGTTCCACCCGATTGACTCTCTCGAGGAACTCCCAATCGCCAGTCCGGTACGGAAAATTATCAAGGCCTCCCTATAGGCCGTGGAGAGACTGAAGAGAGTCAGCCACTACTTCAACTTTAGTGCCTAGCATCGTTTTTTTGTAGATCTTTGCCTGGGCTTTACCGACCACCCGAACGCAACCGAAGCTTGCTCTGGCCCGTTTGTTAAATTCCCCCACATGGATTCCAATGCCATACCAAGTTAATCGCATCCAGTAAGGCATGGCGATTCCTTCATATTCGCTCCCTTCGGGGGCGTCTCCCTGGTGCTCCCACGCCTTCTCGACAACAACCTCTCGGGTTTCTATGTCGACAAACCTCCCATAGCGATTTGATCGCTTTTCTTCGATACGCTCCAGCACGGGAAAGGTGCCCTCCGGGGTCTCTTTCCCTGGAACCCCTGTCGAAACGTCTGTTTCGAGAATAGCTTTCCCGTCGCCATTCAGCAGCCAGGCTTTTTGATCCCAGAGTGAAATTTTCACTTTCGTTTCATCTGCCTTTGCAAGCCAGTAGTGGATCTTCCTAACCTTATATCCCGCTACCTTGGGATCTTTGGGGTCGCGGCTCCCACACGAAGTTAAAATCACCAGTAGAGGAAGATACAGAAAAAGTGACTTCATCGGCATGACTTTGGGACAAGTCGTCTCGAACCTCCACCCCTTTTATCAATTGGCGGGAATCACCGAGACCCGCCATCTCAAAAAATTTAAACTTCCGGCTGGTGAGGCTGGTGCTAGCGCTGACAAAACCCCATTGGCATAAGTCACTTCCACTCCATCAGTGGACCAGGAAACTAGATCACGCGACCATTCCGCGTTGTAAGCTATGTCCGCCCTCAGATTATCGAGTGGAATTAGCATGCTCGGTCGCTCTCCGGTGCCTCTGTTTACTGAAGTGACCGGACTATCAGTAGCAAGAAGTGGGTGGGTTCCCAGGGCATACTCCAAACCATCGGTTACTCCGTCGCCGTCGCTATCGGAAAGGAATCCTCCCGCTTCAGGGAAATCTACCGTGGCCCATTTTTGAAACCCAGTAAGGAGATCATCATCAACCACCACGAAATCTAAGGGCTGACTCCATGCGAACGAGGTTAAACCTATCAAGGGGCGTATTCTCAACGAATATTCCTGCCCAACGGAGAGGGTGGTGTCACCGGCAAGTTGATTGATGTTCAGTTCTCGCTCTTCCTTATCCAGAGGAATGATTGTTGAAGACTCCAGAAACCTTGCATTGCTTACTGAAATATCATCTATAAAAACTCCTGTTGTTCCTCCAAAACCGCTGGTGTTCACCCCATAATTACTGGCCCCTTCCGGCTTACTGAGTAGGAACCTCACCAAGGTGAGGCCTCCCGCTTCTGGAAGAGACAAGGTATACTTTTGAAATGATGACCCGATATTGAATGTCCCCGCGAGACTACTTTCAGGGAGATCTAACCAAGTAGCTCCTCCATCGACAGATCTTTGGGTTTTGAAGGTCGTAGTGTCTGCCATCAAACCCAGCCTTACATGGTAGGTTAGCTGGGCTCCGGATTGGGGGATAATCGATCGACCTAACTCAAAAGACTCAATTCGTGCACCAAAGACGCCCTGACTGGGGAACGCCAGGCGAAAAGCATGGGTTCCACTTCGCCAGAATTGGGAAATAGAATACTGGGTTGAGCTTCGGTAATCGTAAGCCGCAGAGGTGTAATCGATTGTCGTGGTCGCTTCATCTAATTCCGCCCCCTCGCTCCAATCAGCATCCCCGGGCTGGCTGAGCTCCACTTCGTAGCTGTCAGCAATTGCAGATCCCGAATGGTAGACAGTGGCTCCTGACGAGGGCATTTCCTCAGCACCAATCAAGCGTAGAGGCTCACTCAGCACGTTGGGATTAATCACTGTGACGTCGTAAGTATAAGAAGATGGCCCGGAGCCGCTGATACCGGTCACGGATACCTGGAATTTTTTATCGGGAGAATAGTCCATTGGCAGACCCAGGGGAGTCCAAACAAGGGTCGAATCTCCATAAATTCCTTTGACTGGCCCTCCAGTGGCCCCGCTTCCCGCTTCTCCTGTTTCACCTGGGAGATTGGTTTCCGAGGCTAGGGGAAATCCGATATTTCTCGAAACTACCGTGAGTGGAATTGTGTTGCCATCATCATCTTGCATCGAGACTGAAGCCGTATTGAAATTTGCTCCGGGATAAGATAAAGACCAGAGTCCGGTTAAAATGGGAGCCGGTGTATATCCGGGATTGGGCCAAGCCACAAAATCGACGGGCCTTTCTTCCGGTGTGAAGCCCCCGATCACATAAAGGGCATTCACGCCCGGTCTGATCAGTTGTCCATCACTCGCCAAAATCGGTGGAACATCCCCAACTGCCATTTCCTTGGCTGCCGAGAATAGTATCCACCGTCTGTGTCCAACCTCTCGGTTAGCGAAGGCATCGCCACCATATCCCGGCTCATCCATGTAATCGTCGATTGCATCACACCCCCAAGAAAAACCTGAGAGGTTACTGAAGCGAGCGCCATTCCAAGCGGACGGGCTGAAGCATGGCCATGTAACTGGTGGTTCGTGCGTTAGAGCGAATGAACCGGGAATACCGAGATCAAAGGGCTGATTTACGTGTGCCATAACAGCTGCCCGCGCTGCTTCTGAACGGGTAGTTCCTGAGGCCGGAATGAAGAGATCGTCGCTCAGACTGAACACGGGCTTCTCCGAAAAATCGATGCTGGCGGGCAAACCCGTCATCGCGCGAAAATAGTTTACGCGTCTTTGGATATCTTTAACATAGCCGTCAGGAGGAGGTGAAAGAGAGCAACCATCTGCTGACTCGACGCCAGACCACTTGTCAGCAAAGCCACTCGATGCCAAATAATACCGATGCCAAGCTGAGACAACTTCGCCCCTAGAACTGGTATCGATCGAAAAACCGCTACTAACCTCCTCAGCGAAAACGGATGAGCAGAAGAATGTCAGGTGGATGGCTATCCCAGCCATAATGCTCACTGAGCGTGTCCCAACATACATATAACGTAATAGTTTATATAGTTTTACGCAAAATCAAGGAGAAAGGAGCTCATTAGCATGAAAATTGGTAGCGCACAGAAGAGATCATCGTCAAAATCGCGGTCTCGACCCTGAGCGTGAGCCCTCCTAAAGTCACTGGAAGAAAGTCTTTTGATCGAATTTGCTCATACTCATTAGGAGCGAAATCCCCTTCAGGACCAACCAGGAGAATTACTGAACCTGGTTTGGTTATTTTGCTTAAAATCGTCTTCATTGGCTCCGCTTCAGAAAGGAGCGCCCCAACCAACTTGATTGAATCATGATCGGGCTTTGAGAGATATGTTTCCAAATTCTCGGGAGAGGAGATTTCCGGAAGAAAATTTTGACCGCATTGTTTGCACGCCTCCAAAGCAATGCGTTCCCACTTTTCCTTCTTTTTTGGGAGCTGAGACTCAGGGATCTTGATCATCCCTTGCTTGCTAAGAATGGGATGGATTGCTGAAACTCCCAATTCCACGGCTTTTTGGACGATGAGATCGAAGGTTTTTCCCTTGGGGATTCCAACCGCGATTTCAATTTTGGGCTTTAATCTCTGACTTTTCCCCGACTCTTCAACTGCAACGTCGATTGAATTTCGATTTACTGAAGTGATGGGGCCACGCGCCCACCCACCTTTACCATCGAAGCATTCAATCCAGTCGCCTTCCCGTTTTCGCATTACCCGGGAGCAATGGCGGGCTTCTTCTCCATGCAACGAAAAAGACTCGTGCCATCCCTCGGGGGGAATCCAAAAGCGGTCCATAGGGATAAGTTTACAGATCAAAGAAGCGTTTGGCTTTCTCAAAAAACCCTTCCTGCATTGGAGAGTTTTTTTCGCCAATCGATTCAGTGAATTCCTGAAGCTTTTCCCTTTGTTCCCGATTAAGCTTAGTGGGAACTTCGACTTGAACATCGACATGCAGATCGCCTTTGCGTCCGGATGACAAACTCGTCATTCCTCGATCACGCAACCTGAAGGTCGTTGATCCCTGGGTTCCCGGAGGAACTTTAATCGTGGCCCGGCCGGTGAGAGTGGGCACCTCGAGTTCGCCTCCCAAAGCTGCGGTTGAAAAAGGAACAGGAATCTCACAGAAGAGATCGTCGCCATCTCGTTGGAAGATATCGTGATCTTCTAAATGTAAGAATACATACAAATCCCCCGCAGGGCCACCGCGCAATCCAGCGTCGCCTTTGCCTGTTGAGCGCAATCTCGTGCCATCATCGACCCCTGCGGGTATCCTAATGCTAACCCGCTCGGGTGCCTGGGCTCTTCCATCTCCATTACAATCCCCACAAGGATCGGAGATCACCTGGCCGGCGCCACGGCATTCCGGACAAGTTGCTTGCTGAATAAAAATACCACGCTGTTGGGCCACGACGCCGCGGCCACCACAGGAGGAGCAGGGCTTCACACCACTCCCACCAGACCTTGAGCCGGATCCCGAACATTTGGCACAGGAAGCATACTTTTCTATTTCGAGTTCCTTCTCCACTCCCTCGGCGGCCTCCTCAAGAGTGATCTCAAGGTCATACCGCAAATCACTTCCCCGCTTTTTTCCGGAAGCATCACGACGGCGCCCGCCACCCCCACCGAAGAGATCGTCGAACATGCTTCCCCCTCCGCCGCCCCCAAAGACCTGGCTGAAAATATCCATGGGATCGTGGAATCCGCCCCGACCACCTCCACCCCCGCCGCTTTGGAAAGCGGCGTGTCCGTAGCGATCATAAGCTGCTCGCTTTTCCTCGTCACCGAGCGCTTCATAGGCCTGCCCCAGTTCCTTGAACTTCTCCTCGGCATTTGGATCGTCGGGATTTTTGTCCGGATGATGCTGCACCGCCGCCTTGCGGTATGCCTTTTTAATCTCTGCCTGACTGGCGGTTTTTGAGACCCCCAGAATTTCGTAAAAATCTCGTTCGCCGGACATTTATTCAGCTTCCTCGGTTGGGGTTTCTGAGGCCTTGGCAACGACTACGACAGCAGCCCGCAGGAGACGGTCATGAATGCGATACCCTTTGCGTTTGACAAAGAGGATTTCACCTGGCGTCGCGCCGTCTTTTTCTTCTTCAGCAACAGCCTCGTGAAGATTGGGATCAAAAACCCCTTCGGTGGGCACCTCCACCAGCCCTTGAGCGGCCAGAAAGTCATCAAGTTGTCCTTTCACCATTTCCATGCCTTTATAGATCATGGAATCCTGTTCCTGCTCTGCCATTTGCAGTCCCATCGAAAAGTTATCAAATACGGGTAATAATTCTTCGATCAGTCCCGCCCGGGCAAATCTTAAATCTTCCGAGCGTTCGCGCGCCATTCGCTTGCGATAATTGTCAAGATCAGCGGCTGTGCGAATCGCGGCTTCCTTCCACTTCAAAGCTTCTGCCTCCGGAGTCAGCGGGACTTCTTCTTCGGGAGTTTCCTCTCCGGATTCAGCCTCCTTTTCTTCAAGCTCGACCTCCTCGACAACTTCATCAGTCGTAGGGACCTCCTCTTCAATGGGCTCAGTTTCCTGCGCGCTATCTTGCATGGCCGAAACCAATAGCTCCAGTCAGCCAATCGTCAACCTATTTACCAGCTTCAAAAAGCCCTCTTCATCGATTTCCCGGGCCTTTATCTCCACTGACGCCGAAAAGGCCGGACCGGAGATCCGCCCTTGGTTAAAAGAAAATCCCGGGAGCAATTTTCCAGCACTATCCTCTTTCCAGCCAGTTTGGGGCATTTGAGTGGTGGTTTCGTAATCGGGATCAGGAATGGCAAAACTGATCACTCTCCCCTCTTTGACCAAGCAACCAAAGACTTCCCCATCACTGGAAGCCCTCTCATCGAAAGACCAAACAGAGATCTTCTTTCTCCTGAGTTTACCAATAAGCTCATTTCGCCCCTCGGCATCGCGAAGGATCACACAATTGCTGCGGGTCTCGAGCGCTCTCGCGAAAATCTCGCCATCGGTAATACCATTTACCAAATTGACCCGGGCCCGAGTCACTGTGGGCCAGAGGATTCCCAAAATCCCACTGAGATCATCATCTCTCCACTCGATCAACATTCTGGAGTGGCGGCTGGAGATATTGACCTGTCCAAGTTGCAGGGCATTCACCCTCATTTGGCGGGCACTCTCACTTCCGTCCCGACACTTTTTAAAGATTGCAGAGTATCCCGGGGGAAGTCCTCTCTTGGACCTCGGTTTCCGATATGTCTTTGGCTTAAATCTCTTTTCTCTCTCCGCCGCCGTAATGACTGAGAGGTCTCGTAATCTCCCGGCAAGATCATCTTTGGAATCCATCACATCACCGAAGGCAACATTGACTCCATATTGCAAGGTGCGGGGATATTTCTTGAGGAAGTTCCCTTCGGCAAAAGACCAGACCGATCCCCAAAGTCCATCCATATAGGCTGGTAGGATGGGGCACTTGGCACGCTTTGCGATCATCTGGTACCCCCGTTTCAATTGGCCCACTCCTCCGGTCCGTGACAATTGACCTTCCGGAAAGATGCAGACCACGGCACCTTCATTGAGAGCATCGCTGGCAACGCGAATCGCGTCTTTCGCTCTCGACGGGGTAATTGGTACTGTATCGAAAAAACGCGCCATTTTCCCGACCCACTTCCGCTCAAAGCAATCGGCGAACATCAAGAAGCGTATCGGCCTCGGGCATGCTGCTGATAACACGATGGCATCGATGTAGCTCAAATGATTTGGAACCAGCAAAACGCCACCCTCGCGGGGAATTTTATCAAGCCCATTGACTTTTACTCTGTAAACGGAGCGGAAAACTCCCAACATGATCAATCTCACGAAGTCCTTGGGAAGAAGCCGCATGATGTGAATTGTGGCCCCCCCGCAGATGACGGCGATGAAGATGAATTGCATCCAACTGGGAGCCCCAAGAGCTTTCAAACTATACTGCAACCCCACCGCAAACACTCCGGCGAGATTGTTGCACAAATTCGAAGCGGAGATTACCAGCCCCCGCTCACCATTCGGCGCTCTGTCTTGTTGATAAGCGTTTAGGGGAACGAGAAACATCGCCGCGCCACAACCTGACAAACCGAGAAGGGTATTGGCCTGCCATCCCGATGGAATAAATGCCAGGGCTAACATTCCCAGGGTCATCATCACACCTCCAACAGGAATTAAACCCAGTTCATTTCGACGGGCGCAAATCAAGCTTGCCGCAATACTGCCGAAAACAATTCCCATCACGACTGGAACCCACAATAAGGCGGTCTCCACTCCCATTCCTGCGAAACTCCCCTTCCGTTCCTGGGCAATTTGAATCAAGAGCAATTGCAGAAAACCTCCAAATCCCCAGAAGAACGCGATTCCCTTTGTGCTCCGCCACAGAGGGAGGTCCTGCCTGATTTTCATCAGGTCGCTAAAATGCTTAAAGATTACTCCCTTGGAAAAATTTCCGGCGCCCTGAGGGTTGGTGGGCTGAATAAGATGGCAAAGAATCAGAGACATGACCGCACCAATGAGAATCCAAAGCATCGGAATCATGGCAGCCCTCCATGGCTCCGCATCCAGCCCCTGTTGCATGCCCCATTTATCAAACCAGACCCCACCGATGATTTGGCCAAGCAGAATGGCCAGAATAACCGTCCCTTCCATAACCCCATTGGCAAAACCTAATCGATTTGATCCCACAAGCTCTTTCACTACCCCAATCTTGGCTGGACTGAGGAGCGCCGACTGCGTCGCAAGCAAGAAGAAAGCTGCTGACACAATCATCAAGGCCAGCATTGAATGATCCTTTCCATAAGTTGCCCCCACCCAAAGAGCTCCGCCCATCATTCCCAAGACAAAGAGCTGGAACCATGAGGACCAACGGATGACCCGATGTTTCGCAAAGCGATCGCCCATCCAACCTGCCGTGGGAGCAAACAGGATGAAGGGCAATACTAGAAGGAGCCCAAGAATATACTCCATTCCTTTTGGTGCTAAGCCAAGAGCAGCCAGGGCCACACCGAGAGGAATCAGAATAAACTTTGCGAAGTTGTCGTTAAACGCATTGGTCGACTGCATTCCCACTAGCGCCCAAAACGATATCCATTCCCGTTTCCCCGGTTCTTTTTCCTCAGTTGCGTTTCTCACCTCGGTAAATTACGTGAATTTGATCATTCCGATAAATCGATATTGAAAGAGAAAACATCGATTAAAATGAATTATCGTTTGGAAAATTGTAGGAGGCTCAGCCTTCCTAAGCACGCATAAAGATGACATTCTGGTTCACAGGACCACTTACTTCCTTTTTCCTCTTCCCGTGCCCAGTCTCCTCGCCATCGAATCGTCCTGTGATGAAACCGCCGTCGCGATTATTTGTCGGGAAGACGGGAGACCACGCCTGCTCACCTCTCTAATCTCCTCCCAGATCGAGATCCACCGGGAATACGGTGGTGTCGTCCCCGAAGTGGCCTGCCGCAACCATGCTCTCCGCATCCGACCCCTCGTTCAACAGGCGCTCGACGATGCCAATCTCTCCCTTGAAGAAATCGACGCCTTCGCCGCTACCCGTGGCCCTGGCTTGGCGTCCTCTCTTCTCGTTGGCCTCTCCTACGCCAAGGGACTCGCCGCTGCTACTGGGAAACCTTTTTACGGCATTAACCACATGGAGGGTCACCTCCTTTCACCATTTCTCGAACTCGGCAAGGTGGCGCCCCACCTTGGGCTTATCGTTTCCGGAGGCCACACTCTCCTCATCGATGTAAGGGGATTTGATGATTACAAATTAATGGGGCATACTATAGACGACGCCGCGGGCGAGGCTTTCGACAAAGTCGGACGCATGCTCGACCTCCCCTACCCCGGTGGCCCCGAAATCGAGAAGTACGCTCGCGAGGGAAACCCAAAAGCCTTCCGTTTTCCCAGACCCCAACTCAGAGACGCACCGCTTGATTTCTCATTTTCAGGGCTTAAGACCGCCGTATTATACCAGCTTCAAAAACTGGAAAATCCGCATTCTCAACTCGCCGACCTTTGCGCGTCATTTCAGGCCGCAGTCATCGATTCCCTTGTCAAAAAAACAATTCTAGCCGCCATGGAGGCTGATCGCCAAATGATCACCCTTTCCGGAGGGGTCGCTTGCAACAAAGCCCTCCAATCAGCACTTGGGGCAGCGGCCGAAGAGGCGGGAATAGCTTTATCCCTTGCGCCGCCAGCGCTCACCACCGACAATGCCGGAATGATCGCCTTCGCTGGTCTCCTTTCTTCGGAAAATCGTGATGCCGACTCTCTGACTGTTGGGATAGATCCCAATCTTTCCCTGACTCCATAAATCATAAAAGGACTGCCTCCAGCAACATCCCGCGGGATAACGCTTCGCCTTTATTAAGCGAGCGCCGCAAATGCACCGACCGGTTTGTCTCACCAAACAGCATGATGAACCAAAAGGAGATCTCCCGGGAATCTCGTCGCCTTACATGACTTTCACACAATCCTCCTCCACCTCGTCGGCTTTGATGAGAAACTCACTGGCGTGAATGAGTCCAAGATCCTGAGGGATACTCTTTCCTATCAATCACTTTTTGGGCGCCGCAACCGCGGGAACGTTTAATTTGCGCGCCCAGATATTACGGAAGCGGACCGGATTACCGTGATCCTGAAGTCGCAAACCACCCGCCTTGTTTTTCCCACCAGCTTGAACTGCAAATTGAGTCACGACTCCGTTATGCAGAACGGTGATAGAGCCTGGCTGAATCAATTTCCCGTCAGCCCCCTTTTTCTCGCGAATACAAATGACATCGTAAGTTTGCCATTTACCCGGGCCACGGCTTGCGTTTACCAATGGAACGCTCGCTTTGTAGAGGGAGGAGGCCTGCCCATCTGGATAGGTGTCATTTTGAAATGAATCAAGAACCTGCACCTCGGGATACCCGCCAATAAAGACGCCGCTGTTCCCGCGCCCCTGGCTATTCCCTTTAACTTCGGCTGGCGTGCACCACTCGATGTGCCATTGGCAGTCGCCCTCGATCTGATCGAGCGTTTCGATCTGGCCAGTCCCTCTCACGACTTCCATGTAGCCATCCTTCACTAACCAGGTCAGAGTCTTTCCGTCCTTCTTTTTCCCACCCTTCCATTTGGAAAGATCTGTCCCGTCAAAAAAAACTACGGCGTCGGAAGGAGCCTTTCCGGCCTGTTCGTGTGTCGAAATTCCTGGAGGAGTAATCATTGCAGGGCGATGGCTTTGCATTTTTTCTTTGCTCCAACGGCCGGCATCCGAGGTTGATTGCACATCTTCGGCGAGAAGAGCTGTAGCGGTCAGAGGCAAGACAATAATGAGGGTGGAAATTTTCATAATATTTTATATTCGCGAAAAGGTATACGGAATTCCCGCTCTTGATCTCTCATTCGATCTCACTTTGCGGCTCCCGCTCTCCGCGTTTCATTCTGACACCCAGCGGCGGGGCAGTTCACCTTTGAGCGAACCTATCAGACGCCAAGACGCGCAAATCCTACCTGATGATTTGCGCCAAGATTTTTTTTGCTAGCTTACCACTTGGACAACTACTTTCGGCGCTCGGGTTAATTCGCTCGCCATGCTCGAACGATCATCTGCAATCGTCGCTGAAGACCACTAGGGGTCCCACCCTAGCTTTCGCCCAAAGCTTGATAAAGGTGATCCAAACCGCTGCGCAACATCCACGCGCGCTTGGTGTTATCTTTTACCATGTTGGAGGCATTCACCAGAGTCTGCAGTGCGTCAATAAATTTGCCGTCGATTTTCTGGGTTGAAATCAGCTCCTCTAAGCAATCACGATAAATGTCGGCACAACCCTGATGATCACCTCGGTTGAAAACAGGGACGCCACGGTCAATTGCAGATTCGATTAGTTCGACAGGAGTCTTAGACGACGGAACACTCACTGACTCTTTGAATACTTCTCTCTCGTCAGGCAAGAGGACCGAATTAATCACATGAATTACACCATTGTCTGCAGCAATATCTGTAGACACGATGGTTGAAGAGTTCACTTTCAACAATCCATCCACAACCTTGAACGTGAGGGACTCACCGGAAAATGACGTGGTTTTTTTTGCGTTCAACGCATCACCAGCAGAAACCCTTCCATTCAGGACATGCATCGCGAGAATCTTTTGCAAAGTTTTGCGATTTTCTGGTTTCAGGAGTGATTCCAGTGCCTCTTTTGGAAGCTTGCCAAAAGCCTCGTCGGTTGGAG
>JAAEZT010000025.1:13858-57770 GCA_018222765.1 bacterium
CAGCGTGTCTGAAAGCCCGGCAGCCTCGACCGCAGCCAACAGCGTGCTGAATTTTCCGGATCGTTCGGCGATCGCCACCAAGTCGGTAGCAGGTTTTGGCGGAAGCAATACCGAATCAATGACGTGAATTATCCCATTCGAGCACTGAATGTCGGAATTGATTAGGTTGGAGTCGTTTACTTTGACCTTACCATCGGTAAACGTGATCGAAATACTATCTCCAGCAATTGTTTTGGCGCGCTCAGCCTCCAGTGCGCCAGCTAATCTTACAGAACCGGGTACAACGTGGTATTTGAGAATATTTCCCAATTCCTCGCCATTCTCGGGCTTTAGCAAGTTGGGGATAACCTCCGGAGAAAGCCTGCCGAATGCTTCGTCGGTAGGAGCAAAAACCGTGAACGGTCCCTCACCTTGTAAGGTCTCAATGAGCCCGGCGCTGGTCAACGCCTTCGCGAGCGTTTCGAACCGACCATCGGACAGAGCTGTCGCAACCAAATCGCTTGAGCTCGAACCACCGTAGGTCCGAAGCCAATCAACATTGAGCTCGAATTCGCCCGCCTTCTTATCAGCCAAGAGCAAACCAACCCGACTGATCTTTCCAGGATCAAACACCTCATCTTTCAACTGCATCCCGCGAAAACTTCCAGTAAATCGGTCAAAAGGAATCTTCACTTCAGTCCATTCCCCCTTGCTTGTTTTGAACTCGGCCATGAATGATACTTCCATTCCCCGATAGCGGGCATCTGTGCCGAATCTCATTTGATAAGTCCTCCCATCCCCTTTCACCAGAGCGACTATTCCATCAGCACCGCTTAGATTCATTTTTACCTTCTCTGTCCGAATCGAAGAAAATCCACCATTGTTTTTGAGAGAAAGCGTTCCTTTGAAAGTCAGGATGCCTCCGCTGCTCACTCCGAAATTGCCCTTGGAGAGTCCTCCCATGACGCCATCGTCTACAACCCGCCAAGATAAAGAATCGGATTCTGAATCATCGAATTCGGCAACTGAGTTTACGGCTGCGCCGAGAGTAAGGCTTGAAGCCGGTAGCCCGGCGGCAAGAAGAGTGGTGATTAAAAGAGCCTTCATCAGTCGGAACAATCCACCGAAAAAAATAGTGTCAACGTGTTTCTTTCCAAGAGCTTAAATTTTCGAACTGTCTGTCAGGCGTCAAGGCTCGAAATCCAGCCGAGAAACTGCCCTTTCTCACACTGAAAACCTTTCCAATCTCATGTAAAATCAATGAAAAGAGGGGGTGTTATAATTCACCTCCACCTTGTTTTTTCGATTCAGCCTCCAGAATCTGTCGGTTGGGCTTCTCGAAGGAGGCGCCGAGGAGCTTGCTCCCTGCCTTGTCGACAATATCGAGCAAGGCGACATCCGTTCTCTTGGAGTGACTGCTGAGCGCCGCTAAATCACGCGTGCACCAAGAGGATCGAGTCAACAGCATGATCCTGGTGGAGGATATCCGACACGACGACGAGAGGTGTCCCTTGCTCAACTCCATGGTGCGTTCGTAGTAATTCAACCGCAGCTGAAATTGTTTCTCGCGGCAGCTTACTGAACGCGATTTGGAAACTTTTCACCCCTCTGGAAAGCGTCAGGGTTTGGCAGGTTTCTGCTTCGGGGGTGAAGGCAAAGATCTCAGACCGAGGGCGAAGCAATGCTGCCCGGTGAGCGGTCTTCCCTGATTTGGTGAAAACCAAAAGCAAAGCCCCAAAAAGAGAATCAGCCAAACCGACCGCGGCCTTAATTGTTTTTTGTTTCTCGGTGTTGAGGACCGCCTCCCCGCCATACCCAAGCCCTCTCGAGCGTTCAATTCGTAGAGCAACCCGATCCATCAATTCGACACATCTTACAGGATATTTCCCAACCGTCGTTTCTCCCGAAAGCATGATGGCGTCGGTCTCCTCATAGACTGCATTCGAAACATCGGTTACCTCAGCTCGAGTTGGAGTGGGACTCTCAATCATGGATTCCAGCATGTGAGTTGCCACGATCACCCGACGTCCGATTTGGTGACAGCGCTTGATGATCTTCCGCTGAATAATGGGAAGCTCTTCCACATAAACCTCAATCCCCAAATCACCACGAGCTACCATGATTACGTCGGACTCCCGGATAATGTCGTCGAGATGCTTCATCGCCTCCTGGTCTTCGAGTTTTGAAACAATCTGCGCGTTGCCCCCTGCGGCTTTCTGCGTGTCTCTCAACTCCCGTACGTGGCTGGCATCTCTCACGAATGACCCTGCAATATAGTCCGTCTGACATTCCGCCGCAACCTTGATGTCGGCATGATCCTTTTCTGTGAGCGCCGGAAGATTTAAGCGCACTCCGGGCAGATTAATGTGACGCCGCGATCCCATCTCGCCAGATGTCAAAGCCTGGCATAAAATGCGGTCTTCGGACACTTTCTCAATCTTCATCAAGAGCTCTCCATTATCTACCGTCAGTTCATTTCCTTCCGACACATCGGACATGAGTCCGGGGTAATTCACCGTCGTCGACTTCTCAATCTGCGAAGCCGAACCCTCAACCCGAAACTCCACCAAATCCCCTTTGGTTAGAGCGATCTTCTCTCCCACATCTCCGGTGCGAATCGATGGCCCTTGCAGATCAAAAAGCACCCCAACCGTTCTTCCCGCTTCTTCTGAGATCGCTCGGATTCTCGGCACAATTTCACGACACCATTCATGTCGGGCATGACTCATATTGAGACGGAAAACATCTGCGCCAGCCTCGACAAGTTTCCGCAACATCTCCGGAGATTCCGTCGCTGGTCCCAAGGTGCAAATAATCCTAGTCTTCCTTGTTTTTCTCACCACGGCAAGTTGGCACGCTGCACCCATCACAACAAGCTATCTTCCTCCGGTTCGACCTGAATTCTCGAGGGTGAAACATGGGGCGAGGGGCAAAGACCATACTCTCAACCGTTGTCCGTTCAGGATATCGGAGAGATCTGGAATTACCGAAGACTATTCATACTTCCACTTCATGATCCATGGGTCGCCTGTTTCCTTCTGTGCGACTTTGAGTTTGTCTTGATATTCTTTGAGTAATTCAGCGTACTGGGGCAACTCGGCGAGATTGCGGGTTTCATCGGGATCGGATGAGATGTCGAAGAGTTCGAATTTGGGCCGTTGAATATACGACTTCACACTGCGGCCCCCATATGTAGCGTTCTGCCCTTTTTCCAATTGCGCCTGCCAAGTCGCGGCGGCCCAGAGGTCTGATGCGAAGGGATACGGCTGTCGGTAGGCGATGTTCCAGATGACTTTGTAGTCGCGATCACGATAGGAACGCATGGGGTAATACATTTGGATCTCGTGAAAAGTGTGAGACGCAACGATATGATCCCAACCTTTCGCGCTACTCTCATCGAGAATCGGCAACCAAGAACGGCCGTGGTATTTTTGGGGAACCTTACCGGTGTTTTCCCCCTTCCCTGCTTTTCCAAAACTGAGCGGCTTCTTGGGCTTGTTCAATTTCGCATTGTAGGCTCCCGCCATATCAAGAATCGTCGGAGTAATATCCGAGTGGGAGATCATCGCTTTATTAACGAGACCTTTGGTTTTTAAGCGAGGATCGCGAACGATGAAGGGAACACGTAAACCAGCTTCATAGACTGTTGTCTTGGCGCCAGGAAATGCCATGCCGTGGTCCGCGGTGTAGATCAAAATGGTATTGTCCCAATGTCCTGTTTCTTTGAGTAACTCGATCAAGCGACCGAGACCGTCATCGATACGGGAACAGGATTGATAATACTGGCTCAGCTCGGCACGTGACTCCGGGGTGTCGGGAAGAAACGGAGGAACGACAACGTCGGCTGGATCGTAGAAAACTTCCTTCACGCCTTTGCGTGATTTTTTGTCGGGGAGATTTCCGAAGAGATCCGGCTTATGTTTGCCCGGGAAGGATTTGTCGACGCCGCCTCCGCGATGCGGATCGGAGGGGCAAAAATAGAGAAAGAATGGCTTATCTGTTTTCTCTTCGAAAAGCCCGCGGCAATTCTCGGCCATCTCACGAGGGTTGCGGGAGCTCCCCGGAAGGTATTGGTCGAAGTGGAAGACCGATTCTGGTGCGACGTGCAGCTTGGCAATCTGCGCGGTGCGGTAACCCACTTGCGACATAAGCTGCGGGAGTGCGAAGGCGCGCATCGACGCGAAGGATTCGAATTTGTGGTATCGGTGGGTGTGTCCGTATTGCCCGTTAAAGTGATTGTGCAGGCCGGTGAGAATCACTGAGCGTGAAGCTGAACAGGATGCCGTTGTGGCGAAGGCCTCGGTAAATCGAACGCCTTCTTTGGCCAAGGCGTCGAGATTTGGAGTCTTGATGACAGGATTCCCGTAACAACCGGCCACCGGAGATTGGTCATCGGTGACGATAAGGATGACATTGGGCTGCTTGGCGGTAGCAATGCCGACGGAAACCAGAAAGGCGAAAATGCGGGGCATGAAGCACTATACGCCCACGAGCTGCAGTTCTTTGGCATAAAATCAAGGCAGCCCAAAACCGCATTGTTGCCCTATTAGGCGGGAGCCGGATAACTCAGGATCCGCGCCAATATCGAAAATCTTGGCAACGCTACCACTCTTGGCTTAGCTCATACTGGCTGGCCAGTTGGAGAAGATCGTCGCGCATGGGCCATTCGTCGGGACGCTCGCATGGTCCATCATGGCGCTTGCTCGCACCCTTAAGCATCATGCATCCAGTATTGTCGCCGATCTTACGAACCTCCTCTACTTCCTCAGCAGTGAGACGGGCGCCTTCAGGAAGTGAAGCGTAATCGCGAATCTTATCTTCGATGGGAACAGCATTATCACCAGCCTCTTGAATTACGGTTGGTACAACACACTTTACAGGCTCTTGCGAAAGATTCCAAGCCGATGCGAACTGCATCATACTCAGGCCATGCTTCTCGGCAATCGGACGCATCTTTTCGATTCGCTCGCACCCACGTTCGACCCAGCCTTCGGGTCGATAGCTGCGATGATCACCGGGACGGAATTCGTGCCCGGGCTTCATATCGTCGTGGAAAATCCCACCATAGTCCACCACACGGGTCAGGATATCGATGTTGTTCTTCTTTGCCGATGCCAAGACGTGCTGGCCTGGCCAAGGCTCAAGCGGATTGAGAATTACCATGGCCCAGTCGATCAATTCTCCGAAGTTTTCGAAGACGTGAAGCATATCTAGGGTGAAACCATTGGCCGGCCCAGGGGCGATCCCAAGTCGCTCGGCGAGCCCTTCTTGCTTCAGTCCATTCATCCCCTTCCAAACATCCTCGCTAGTGTATCCCGTCTCGTCGGGGTTGTGTAGCATGAGGAGGTCGAAGTGGTCCGTGCCGCAGTCCCTCAGGGAATTCTCACAAGCCTTTCGAAGAAAATCATGATAGCCAGCCGCAGTTCGAAGAGCCGGACTGGTAAAGCGCGGATATCCCGAGCTTCCCTGACGTTCTCCTTCATAAAAATCGTGTCCCAGCATCCCCACGAGGCAGTAGCTGTCGCGCGGGTATTCGGAGAGGACCTCGCCCAGTGCTTTGTCGGCCCTTCCAGTTCCGTAGACATCAGCCGTCACAAATGTCCGGATTCCGGAATCGTAGGCCACTCGAATACATTCCTGATAACGATCTGCCTCCAGCATTTCGCCGAAGTGCATATAACGTCCACCGCTCCAGGTTCCGTAGGCTGTTCTTGTCAGGTTCATAGTAGCTGCGGAGAATAAGGATCACTTGGGCCAAGGTTTCAAGGGCAAGTTTAGCTTACCCTGACCCGATTCGAGGTGATGCCTGGGAGTGGTCGTCCCTGTTCCCCGGACAAGCTTACAACAAACTTATAAAGCCTCTACTCGGAATGCGGCTTTTTTTCGCCTTCCTCCTCATCCGCTTCACTGGTGTGCTCCTTCTCCTCTTTCGACTCGTGTTTGAAGAGTTCCTCGGTGCCGGGTTTGCCGTTTTCAGACTTCCATTCGTGACGCTCACAAGAAGCTAACCCGAAGCCGATTGCTGCCAGAACAAAAAGAGAATGTTTCATCGCGCCCGCTGGATACGCGACCTTTCCGAAAAAGGCAATCCCATCTTTCCTGATCAAGGCAAACTTGTCAAAAGTCGGACTTTTGATTCACCCGGGGAATTTCGGCCTTAACTTAAATTGGAAATCTGGACAGTCGCCTAGAATTCTCCCTTGAAAGAGCATCTCGCCGTCGGAGTCTCGTAGATCACGATCTCACAGAGACCCGGGAGGTCTTTTTCAAGCTTCCTCCAAAACCAAGCTGCCATGATCTCAATCGTGGGGCTTTCGAGGCCTTCAATATCATTGAGGTAGGAATGATCCATTTTCTCCAGAAGCGGAGCCATGGCCTCAGAAATGCATTTGTGATCGTAAACCCAGCCAATGGATTCATTGACCTCACCTTCGACATGAATTTCCACCTTGAAGCTGTGACCGTGCATTTGACGGCATTTGTGGTCATCAGGCAGACTCGGCAGAGTGTGAGCTGCCTCAAAGCGGAAATCTTTGATAATTCGTGCGCGCATGGGAATTTGTTACGAGTGAGGATAGGCTTGTCTCTCCCGCCGTCCATCGCCAAGTTCCCCCAAGTTCATGGCCAACCGTATTGATAACACTTTTACCAAGCTTCGGGACCAGTCCCGCAAAGCATTCGTCGCTTATGTCGCCGGAGGAGATCCGAATTTCGACCGCTCACTTGAAATTCTCCATGCCCTGGCCGATGCCGGAGCGGACATCATCGAACTCGGCGTGCCTTTTTCCGACCCAATGGCGGACGGCATCGTCAACCAACTCGCCGCCGATCGGGCGCTCAAAGCCGGAATGAACGTGCCCCGCATATTGGATCTCATTCGCGTCTTCCGCGAGACCCGCGAAACTCCGCTTGTGCTCTTCACCTACCTGAACCCGATTTACGCCTACGGATATGAGAAGTTCCACGAGGATGCCGCAGCCGCTGGAGCCGACGGAATCCTCCTTCTGGATCTTCCGCCTGCCGAGGAGTTGGCAAACCCGGACTTTACGCATGGCGAAGGGCTTCATCACATTCACCTCATCGCTCCGACCACTCCGACTCAGCGAAAAACAACTCTCGCGCAGACATCTAAAGGGTTTATTTATGCATTATCCAGAACTGGCGTCACCGGTGGTCACATGGCCCCATCAGAGAGTATTGGAGCCCAAGTCGAGGAGCTCAAGACTATCACCGATACTCCGATCTGCGTCGGGTTTGGAATAAGCAACGCGGAGCAAGCTGCCATGGTCGCAAGCAAGGGGGACGGTATTATCGTGGGATCTGCTATTGTCAAAACCGTGCAGGAAAACGCCGATAATCCTGAGGTTGCCCAGATCCTGAAGAAATTTGTCACCCCGCTCATCGAGGCGACGCATTCGGCCTCGTAATCGCTTGCATCTCCTAACAATCAAGACGATCACTCTCCCATGACCCTCTCTTTTACCAAGATGAACGGGGCCGGCAACGATTTCGTTGTGATCGATAACCGTGATCTCAACATTAATCTCACCGCCGAGCAAATCGCCCTGCTCTGCGACCGCCATCGCGGTATCGGAGCGGACGGACTTTTGGCCGTCGAACCTGCCGAAAGCGGGGCTGACGTTAAGTTCCGCTACTACAACGCCGACGGGGGTGAGGCCGAAATGTGCGGAAATGGCGCCCGTTGTTTCGGACGATACGCTTCCCGGACTCTTGGTGGCGAGCGTGATGAGTTAAGCTTCGAGACCATCGCGGGAACCCTCAATGCCCGTTTTATCGGTGATGAAGTCTGCATCGACATGTCCGATCCCTTCAATCTCGAGATGAATTCCCCCGTGAATATCGATTCTCTCGGCGCTCAGGTTCACAACCTCAATACAGGAGTTCCTCATGCAGTTGCTTTTGTCGACGACCTCGAATCCACCGACATTATCAAAAATGGAGCAGCGATCCGCTATGACGATCACTATTTACCAAAAGGCACCAATGCCAATTTCGTGGGCGTTCTGGCTCCCGACCACCTCGCTGTCCGCACATACGAGCGCGGCGTGGAAAACGAAACCCTCGCCTGCGGGACCGGAATCACGGCCTGCGCCTTAATTCACCATCTTTTGACCGGAACCCCCTCTCCCATAAGAATCAATGTTCGTGGAGGAGACACCCTCTCCATCGGCTTCGAACCCAGATCCGACCAGACCTTTTCCAAGGTCACTCTGACCGGACCAGCTGATTTTGTCTTCGACGGAGAGATCACGATCTAACAAATCCCTTCTTTTCACTCCAGCCTCCCTGTGGTTTTATCTCACCAGATTTATGGAACTCGATTTCACAGACGCCTCATTCGACACCAAGGACTTCAAGCCCCATGAGATCGAAGAGATATTCGAGGATCCCTTCGCGATACGCCTCATTCCCGACAACGAACGGGCCGACGGCGAAGTTCGCTTCTACCTCGTCGGTCGCACCATCGGTAATCGCGGACTTTTCCTCTCCTTCTGGACCAATGGGAAAAAGGCCCGCGTTGTGGCGTCCCGCGAACTCAGCGATGACGAGAATTCGTATTACGATCGCAAACTTGCCGAACTCAAATAATTCCCATGAAGAACATTTCCACCTGGAGCGATGTCCCGGACTTTGATTCGGACGAAGCCGAAAACGCCTTCTGGACCGAGCACTCGCTCAACCCACGTCTTATCAATGACTCGGTGCACTCGCCCGATTCACGAGAATCCACTACGATTACTCTGCGATTCGACCCACGCATGCTCTCTCGTATTAAGCGCATCGCCCGCTCCCGCTTCCTCAACTATCAATCGATGATGAAGCAGTGGCTCGCGGAGCGCATGGAAGAGGAAATGCGTCGCAGCGGCGACAACGACTAATGCCGGCCTTCACCAAGAGTGCCCGTTTCTGGACCATCGCATTTGGCATTTGGTTCATCGTTTTGAATATCCTCTCGCACGGCTCCCACCTGCATGCGCCGGATGGATGGGCCTTCGATATCCCCCACTTTGATAAGATCGCGCACTTCGGATACTTTTTCGGTGGCGCCGGACTCCTCTCCGCTGCCTACTTTCTTTCGAAGCGGCCTCCCTGGAAAAAACTCATCCTCACCGTCACCTTGACTGTATCGGTTATCGGAATCTGGGACGAGTTCCACCAATCATTTTTCGAAAACCGCTCCGGCAACGATCCCTATGATTGGCTAGCGGATACTCTGGGAGCATTTTGCGGGACCATCGTCTTCCGAAGGGTTCATCGCAAGGTTTTGTAGACGTGGCGGCGCCATCTAGGAGAGGCTCGCAGCCGAATGGCGCTTCTTCAAGAGTTCCTCACAGGCTGTAGCTTGGGCTCTCCAGTCACGAAGGGGTATTTATCGACCCTCCCTTCGGGATTGGAAGACCTCGAAACCAAGCATGATCAAGCAAAGTGAAGGTCGTAGCCTTCAAGCGTCCCGCAGCGAACTTCCCCTGATAAGCGCAATGCTTGCCTCATTTCTTGGAACCTGATGGAAAATTCACTGTGGCAGAAAAGCCAGAAGCGATGAGCTTCTGCGACCTGCCACTGTCACGAGAAATATTGATCCGCTCCGCTTCTCGACGTAGAACTCCCCCGTGCTTTTTGATAATCGTATTGCCCAGCTTCGTGAAGATCTAGAACGCCACAACCGGCTCTATTATCAAGAGGCCACACCGGAGATTTCCGATGCGGAATACGACAAGCTCTTCCGCGAACTTGAGGACCTCGAAAAGGCTCATCCCGATCTCTACGATCCCAACTCTCCCACCCAGCGCGTTGGCGGGGCTCCGCTCGATGCCTTTGAGCAAAGAGAGCACCTCCTGCCGATGCTCTCGATCGATGATCTCTTCGCGGAAGAAGAGGTCGCAGACTTTCACAAACGTCTGCACAAAGGCTTGGGCGCGGCTCCCATTCCACTTACCGTAGAACCGAAAATCGATGGGGTTGCCTGCTCGCTGGTTTACCGCAATGGCTCGCTGGACTATGCCGTCACGCGTGGCGACGGCACCCGGGGTGATGACATCACCGCCAATGTGCGCACCATCCGCGCAGTTCCTTTGTCGCTTCCGAAGAACAAAGCACCCGCCTTGCTTGAAGTCCGCGGCGAGATCTTCATCCCCTCGCAAGGATTTGCTAAGTTGAACGAACAACGGGCTGAGGAAGGACTCGCCACCTTTGCCAACCCTCGTAACGCCACCGCCGGAACCCTCAAGTCGCTCGATTCAAAAAAAGTCGCCGCGCGTCCCCTTTCTTTCATCGCGCACGGGCTCGGCGCCAATGAAGGGCTTGATCTCAAATCCGAGGAGGACTTCCGAACCCTCCTCAAGGAGTTTGATTTCCCGCTCAACCTCCCCGTCTGGCATGTCGATTCTCTCGATGCCCTCCTTGCTGCGATTCGTGAACTCGACACCGCCCGTCACAAACTGGCCTACGGAACCGATGGCGCGGTGGTCAAGGTCATCGACTTCGCCCAGCGTGAGACTCTTGGTTTCACCTCGCGCGCCCCACGTTGGGCGGCTGCCTTCAAATATCCTCCCGAGCAAAAGGAAACGCTCCTCAAAGAGATCACGATTCAGGTTGGCCGCACCGGTGTTCTCACGCCGGTCGCAGAACTCGCGCCCGTCTTTGTCTCAGGCACCACCGTCTCCCGAGCCACACTCCACAACCAAGAAGAGATCGAACGCAAAGACATCCGTCTCGGTGACACCGTGATCGTGGAAAAGGCCGGCGAAATCATTCCCTCCATCGTGCAGGTGGTGACCGAAAAACGCCAACCCACCGCCGAACCCTACCATCTCCCCACCGTTCTCGATCACCAATGCCCGTCCTGCCATGGCCCGATCGAACAACAGTCCGGCTTCGTGGCTTGGCGTTGTAGCAACTTCGAATGCCCGGCCCAGGCCGTGACACGCATCACTCACTTCGCGCAGCGAAAGGGGCTCGATCTCGACGGACTCGGGGAATCGGTTGCGATCAAGCTCGTCGAAACCGGGCTTGCCTCTTCCCCGCTCGAACTCTTCACGCTTACTCTGAACGACCTCGCGAACCTCCTCCTCGACCCTGCCAAATCATCCGACGGTTTGACGGTGTCCAAAGAAAGACGCTTCGGGGAAAAACGAGCCGAGACTCTTCTCACTTCTCTCAAGCGGGCAAAAGAAGAAATGCCCTTGCATCGCTGGCTCTTCGCAATGGGCATTTCCCAAATCGGAGAATCCGGAGCTCGCGAACTGGCCCGCCTTCACGAAAACCTAAGTGATTTGGCAGGTTCGCAAATCGTGTCCGATCTTGCCGATCTTCCAGACTTCGAGGAGCTCCAAAAATCCAAACGCAAAAAGGAAAACCACCCTCGACTCAAAGATTACCAGATCGACGATAACCTTGGTCCGGTTGCAGCACAGAACATTCGCTCCTTCTTTGCTTCGGAGGCCGGTCAAACAGTGCTCCAGCGACTCAACGATCTCGGCATCAATCCCAAGTCCGACAATTTCGCTCCTGATCCATCTTCAATCGATGGTCTTCCGCTCGCCGGCAAAACCTTCGTCGTCACCGGCTCACTCTCCGCACCTCGCCCCGAATTCAAAAAGATTATCGAAGCCCACGGCGGGAAAGTCAGTGGTTCGGTATCCGCAAAAACCGACTACCTCCTCGCTGGCGAAGGCGGCGGCTCCAAAAGAACCAAAGCAGAAAGCTTGCAGGTCCCCATCCTTACTGAAGAGGACCTGCAGGAATTACTTGGTGAAGCTTAATTCGCCATCTGCAACAGAGGCCGTGATCTCATCACCACTGGCAAAGCATCCGCCCAGTAACGCTAAACTCAGCGGATCTAGAAGATTGCCCTGAATAGCCCGCTTAAGCGGTCGCGCTCCGTAGACCGGATCGTAGCCCTGATTTCCGATGAACTCGACGGCTTCATCGCTGAGATTCAAAATGAGTCCCTGCTTTCTCAAACGAGCTTTCACCCGTTCGAGTTGCAGCTGAACAATCCCTCCGAGCTCCTCACGATCAAGGCGGTCAAAGATGACCGTTTCATCAATTCGATTGAGAAACTCCGGACGAAAATGCCCGCGCAAGGATTCGGTCACTTTCGCTTTACGCCGTTCCGGATCACTTTCATCCATGATAAACTGGCTTCCGATATTTGAAGTCATGATCAAGACCGTATTTCGGAAGTCCACCGTCCGCCCCTGCCCATCGGTGATGCGACCATCGTCGAGAACTTGGAGGAGAACATTAAAGACATCCGGATGAGCTTTTTCTATCTCATCGAACAAAACAACCGAGTAAGGCTTCCGTCGGACATGCTCACTGAGCTGCCCTCCTTCTTCGTAGCCCACGTATCCTGGAGGTGCTCCGATCAAGCGCGAGACTGCGTGTTTCTCCATGTATTCAGACATATCGACGCGCACCATCGCTCCTTCATCGTCAAAGAGGAATTCTGCGAGTGCTTTGGATAATTCTGTCTTACCCACTCCGGTTGGTCCGAGGAACAAGAAGGAACCAATCGGCCGGTCTTCATCCTGCAATCCAGCCCGGGCACGTCGCACCGCATTCGAAATGGCATCAACGGCAGGACGCTGTCCGATGACACGCTGCCCCAGTCGTGATTCCATCTTCACCAACTTCTCGCATTCCCCCTCCTGCAAGCGGCTTATGGGAATACCAGTCCAAGACGCGATCACCCGGGCGACATCTTCTTCGGTCACCTCCTCTTTTAAAATTCGATTGGAACCCTGAGCCTGAGCCAAGTGAGCCTGAAGATCTTCGAGAGCTCTCTCCGTATTGGGGAGGCTTCCATAAGTGATCTCAGACGCGAGCTCGAGATTCCCCAGGCGCTTCGCTTGTTCGGCCTCACTACGCAGCGATTCAATCTTCTCCTGAAGACCCCGAACTTCATCAATGACGCCTTTCTCCCTCCTCCACTGAGCCATGAGCCCCGCGGAATCTTCCTTAAGATTCGCCATTTCTTTTTTTACCAAAGCGAGGCGCTTGGACGAAGCTTCGTCAGATTCTTTCTCGAGGGCTTGTCGCTCCATTTCCAACTGCATCACTTGACGCTCGATCTGATCAATCTCGGTTGGCAATGAATCCAATTCAATTTTTAGGCGCGAAGCAGATTCGTCGATGAGGTCGACTGCTTTATCAGGCAAAAAACGATCTGAGATATATCGGTCACTCATCGCAGCTGCGGCAATTATAGCACCATCCTGAATACGCACTCCGTGGTGAACCTCGTAGCGTTCTTTCAATCCTCGAAGAATGGCCACGGTATCTTCTACAGTTGGTTCGCCGACTTTCACGGGCTGAAAACGCCGCTCCAACGCTGCGTCTTTCTCGATGTGTTTACGATACTCATCCAACGTCGTCGCTCCGATCGTGCTAAGTTCTCCGCGAGCCAATTGCGGCTTAAGAAGGTTCGACGCATCCACCGCTCCTTCACTCGCACCGGCGCCCACAATGGTGTGAAGCTCGTCGATGAAGAGAATGATCTCACCATTCGAATCAGTCACCTCTTTGAGGAAAGCCTTAAGGCGATCCTCAAACTCTCCACGGTATTTGGCACCCGCGATCATCCCGCCCAAGTCGAGCGTGATGAGGCGTTTATTTTTCATCGAATCGGGAACATCACCGCTCACGATGCGTCTGGCCAAACCCTCCACAATCGCAGTCTTGCCTACTCCGGGTTCTCCAATGAGAACTGGATTATTCTTGGTCCGGCGGGAGAGCACCTGGAGGACACGACGAATCTCCTCGTCCCGACCAATCACCGGATCAATCTTTCCTTCCCGGGCGCTGGCCGTGAGATCTTGTCCGTATTTTTCCAAAGTTTGGTATTTTTCTTCAGGGTCCTCATCGGTGACCTTTTGGTTTCCTCGAATTTCCTTGAGAGCCTCCTCCACCTTCTTGGTTGTTAAGCCTGCCTGTTTAAGGAGATCTGCGACAGGACTAGAACCCTGGAGCATTCCAAGAAGCATATGCTCGACGCTGAGATATTCGTCTCCCATCGCCTCCCGAAGTTGCTCTCCTTGATCAAGGACACTCCGCAAACCGTAGCTCATCTGAGGTTGTGATCCCGCCCCTTGTATGTGGGGTTCGGCATCGAGCGCGAGGGCCACCGAGGCTTTTAAGGCGGTAGGATCTCCCTCCGCTTTTTCAATCAAAGGTGCGACGATCCCCCCTTCCTGCTGGAGGAGGGCGAGAAGCAAGTGAGTGCTCCGTAACTCCGGATGAGCGGAGCGGAGAGCCAGCTGTTGGGCGCTTTGGAGCGCCTCCTGAAGTTTTGTCGTTAGTTTGTTCATTTCGTATGAGCCTTAGCTTACTCCTTAAACGAAACATAGTGATTATTTGTTCACTAAAATTTTGTAAAGGTCACGACCTGCTCCAGCGGCAAACCTCGCCTTATGGATAATCGCATCCTTGTGACGATTTCCCTATCTCCAAGGGGAGACAATATGAGGAATTCGAAAATTTTTGGCAGAAAAGACCTTAATTCCGATTCAGGCCAGTGGCTATTTTTCTTGATTGGCGAGAGTGCAAATATTTTCCGAGCCTATTGGCGGGAGAACGCAGTATTCCGCATAGGAACTCTTATTTTGAATATTCATTCCACCACTGATTGGCCGCCTCTTTGGTCATCACTCCGTCAGTTGCGATCAAGCGAAATTTCCAGGTAACGGTGTCGCCAGCTCCGATCACAAATGCGTGTTCCTGAGTCGCCGCTATGTTGAGAAACATCCTCCCGTTATCCCAGGTCCTCAAACGGTGAGGAGCGTCATGGTTTCTGGGATGGCCTAAGATGAGGAGAGTTCCCCGCCCAGTCTCAATATCACCATAGGCCATACACCAATTTGCACGGGTAGAGTGACTGTTTACACGAGTTTTGCCTTCGGAGGTCAAATAGTCACTGTTGTCTTTTTTCCAATTAAGAGGGCCACGATAGGCCAAGGGGCCGCCGTAGCGATAAGCAGGTAACTCCAGCTTCACTCCAGACACGTTCGTTTGTGTGAGAGCGTAATCGATGACATTGGCGCCGTTTTTGAAGAATGCGCTCACTTGCAAGATCTCCTTTAAGACGACGGTTTCAACTTTATCCTTACCTTTGTAAGCAACCTGTTCCTGCTCGACGGCGAAACCGCTTCCGGTCTTCTCCAAAACCCTCACGAATCGTACACGCCCGGTCTTCTTTTTGAGATTCCAAAAGTCAGGCTGGTCCAAGCCGTGAACCGTTTTGACCCAGGCGTGCCAAACTCCAATGTGATGAAAATGATCATTCGGATGAACTCCGGTTAGAACGCCATTGTTCGGTGTTTTGATCGGGTGAATGACCGCATTTCGCCGAAACACCGGGTCGACTCCAGTCGGGGGTTCCAAAGCAACCTTGTGATAACACAGGAAATCATTGGACCCATTTTGAATAGAGAGGAATTGTTCGCTCTCGCTCACCGATATTTGAGCAGAGACCAAGGACGGAAGACAGACTCCCAGAAGGCGATATCTTAGAGCCATGACTTAAGAGTTTTCACATCACGTGCCACAAAATCAACAGCCTCCATAACATCCACTTTGGGATACAGTGGCGCTTTGCCCCACTCCATATGGAGTGACAGCGGCATCGGTCCATGGCCTTTACGGACCGCGTCGAAGGTTTCTTTGCCGACAAAACCGGTATCAAGGGGGACATTCTTGAGTATATTGCTACGTTCTCCTTCCCAAATCGCATCTTTCACGTAGATCGAACGGATGTGCTTTTTAACCGTTGCCAGAGCCGTTTTCCAGGAGAGACCTGAATCGGCACGGAAGTGACGCAGGTCGCAGGCGATAGCTGCGTAATCGGGATCGATGCCATCGAACATGAGCGCGGCATCCCAGCTCATCGCTCCGGCGTATTTGTATCCGGAATGAATTTGGTAGAGTGACTGTATGCCGATTTCCTTATTCATGGCGGCGAGATTTTTGAGCTTCGCCGCATTCTCTTTTACCTGGGGAAGCATTTCCTTCTTGAGGTCGTAGCGGTAGTAATTAGAGCGATATTTGGTGATACCGTTGGCTTTTAGAATACGCAGGAACTTTTCGTTCTCAGCATTAGCCTCATTTACATTGGTGGCTACGATGAGCGCCTTTTGACCATTCTTCGCAAGGGCAGCCACCATCTTGGGCACTTCCTCCTCTGCCGTTTCGGGGGCTATGTGCCCCCCTTTTCGGATCGTAGCCTCGATTCCTTGAACCTCCATCTTGGCGAGGATTTCGCCCATCCGGTCATACTCGAGAGTCTGGATGGGCTTCTCAAATACAATAATGGGAGACACCGCTGTCTTCTTTGACTTCTGGGCATTGGCCGCCGTCAGGCTAGCAAGGGTCGCAGCACTCTGAGCGAGGAATTTTCGTCGATTGGTCACTGACACCATAAAGCCAAGCTCAAATCAGTCTGACAATGTCTATTTCCCAGCTTTCCAAATGGCGCAAATGCACTAGTTTCCCAACCGAATGAAATCACTCATCGTTCTCGCAAATGCGCTTGTCCTCCCTCTCTCTGGCAATCCAGTAGCCGGAGAAGGTTCCGACCTCAACCCAGATCCCAAGGCCGTCTTCGGATCGCTTGACAACGGCTTCAATTACATTGTTTACCCAAACGCCGAACCTCCGGGACAATTCTCAGTTCGTTTGCACATCGCCGCGGGTTCCTTGATGGAAAGCGAAAATCAACGTGGGCTCGCTCACTTCCTGGAGCACATGGTCTTCAATGGCTCGAAGAATTTCACGCCTGATGAGCTGATCCCAAAAATGCAGCGACTCGGTATTGCCTTCGGAGCGCACGCCAATGCTTACACTTCCTTCGATGAAACCGTCTACATGCTCGATCTACCGAATCTCGATAAAGAGACCGTGGACCTCACCTTTACCGTCATGCGCGACTTTGCTGATGGCGCTCTTCTCCTAAAAGACGAAATCGATAAAGAACGCGGCGTGATCATTTCGGAAAAGACCTCACGCGACTCCGTTGGCTATCGCATGATGCTGAAGCAATTCGAATACCTCCTCCCCGGGTCACGGCTCATGCAACGTGTTCCCATTGGCACTGAAGAAGTCATCAAGAGTGCCCCACGGGAACGCTTCACCGCATTCTATAGCGACTTCTACACGCCATCCCGGATGACCTTCGTTGTTGTCGGGGACTTCAAGGCCGAAGAGATGGAAAAACGTGTGCGTGAAACCTTCATTTCGATGATCAACCCCGAAAAAGCAGGGAAGAATCCTCCCAAAGACAGCCCGCCTTCCGGTCATGGTTTCCGGACCGAAGTGTTTACCGACAAAGAAATATCATCGGACGATCTCACCCTCTACAATATCCGCCCTTACTCTCCAAAAACAGACACCGTGGCCGAGCGGCTTTCACGTTACCCCCTCTCTCTTGCTCACAGTATTCTTAACCGTCGCTTTGATGTTCTTTCCAAAGAAGAGGGGTCGCCGATTCTTGGTGGTGGAGCTAACCGCTCAGTTCTCTTTAATCAAATCGAACAAGGTGGACTTGCTGTAAGCCCCGCAGAAAACAAGTGGGAAGAAGCAATCCCGGTGATGGAACAGGAGCTCCGTCGCGCGCTCCTCCATGGCTTCACCCAGACCGAGGTCGACGAAGCCAAGGCACGTTACATTAACGCCGCAGAGCAGGCCGTCAAACGAGCACCTACCCGCGAGTCAGCGGGACTTGCGATGGGCTTTATCGGCTCCATCGGAAAAAAGAGTGTTTTCACGACTCCCGAGACGAACTTGGAGCTCGCCAAAAAGGGCCTGGCCAAGCTCACTCCCGCAGATTGCCACAAGGCCTTCCAGAAATTCTGGGACACCCAAGATCTCTCGTTTGTTCTTACCAGCCGGAAGGCCGAAAAAGGCACCGCCGATAAACTTAAGGAGCTCTACCTCGAGAGCTCCAAGGTTGGAGTTACTGCTCCCGAGCAGGAAGTACTCGCCGCCTTCAGCTACACCGACTTCGGCGAGGCTGGAACGGTTACGAAGCAAAACGACATTAAAGATTTTGAAGCAACTCAACTTACCCTCTCCAACAATATTCGCGTGAACTTCAAGCAGACTGACTTTGCCAAAAACAGTATCAGTCTGAGCGCGCGATTTGGCTCCGGTCAGTTAACTCAACCTAAAGACGTCCCCGGGATGGATCGCTTTGCCAGCATGGTTTTCCAAGGTGGAGGCTTGGGTAGGCATTCGGAAGACGAGCTCCAGCGAATTCTTGCCGGTAAGAACGTTGGCGTGGGCTTTGGTATTGGCGAGGGAAATTTCTCCCTTGGGGGTCGCACCACTCCCGAAGATCTCGAACTTCAACTTCAATTAATGTGCGCCTATCTCACTGACCCGGGCTTTCGCCCGGAAGCCGAGCGCATGTTCAAGATGACCCTTCCCATGATCTACAAGCAGCTCCAGCATTCTATGCAGGGCGCGATGGTCCAGATGGGCAGCCAGCTCTATGGAGGCGATGACCGCTTTGTGTTTCCGGCCGAGGAAAAAGCGCTTTCTTACAACACCGACCAGGTCAAAGGGTGGCTCCTCCCTCAGCTTAAGGACAGCTATCTTGAACTCACTGTCGTGGGTGACTTCGATAAGGAGAAGCTTATCCCTCTCCTCTTAAAAACCTTCGGAGCCCTTCCGGCACGAAATGAGTCAAAGCCTGACTACGCCGAGAGGCGGAGAATTTACATGCCTTCCAGCCCCGGCCGCGAATTGATCAACTTCGACTCCAAAATCCCCAACGCGGCAGCCGTTGCCGTCTGGAAAATCCCAGCCACCGGGGATAACATTAAGCGGAGCCGTCGCTTTAACATCCTCAGTTCCATCCTCAGCGATCGCATGCGTGAGGAGATTCGTGAAAAGCTTGGCGGTTCCTACAGCCCCCGTGCCGGCGCAGCGCCCAGCCAAGTCCTTGATTTCGGAATGATGCGTGCCATGGCCCAAGTGAAACCGGAAGAGACCAAGAAATACGGAGAACTCATGATCAAGCTCGCTAATATTATGGCACAAAAAGGAGTTACTCAAGATGAACTTGAACGGGCGCTCAAGCCTCTGCAATCTAATCTCAAGGAATCCCTCCGTGACAATAGTTACTGGCTTGGAACAGTCCTCGGAGCGAGCCAGGAAAAGCCCTACGTTCTGGAATGGGCTCGCACCCGCGACAGCGATTACGCAGCCGTCACGGTGGAGGAGCTCAACGCGCTCGCCAAAGAATTCCTCAAGCAAGACAACGCGCTTCTCTACGAGCTCGTTCCTAAGGAAAGCCAGAAAAAGGAGCAGTGATGATCCGTGTTCTCATTTCCACCCTGACTGCCACTCTCATTCTGAGTAGCGACACGTTTGCTCAGAAGCAGAAAGCGAAGCCATTTCAGTGGGTTAATACGCCTACGAAAGCGCTTCCCCGGGGAGTGCGGCACGCCACTTTTGAGAGCGCCTCAATGCAACTGAAGGTAGGATACACGATTTACCTCCCCCCCTCATATTCGACTGAGTCGGAAGTGCGCTTTCCGGTGGTCTACCATCTTCATGGTGGACGCCCCGGCAGCGAGCTGAAAGCCATTCAACTGGCCCGTTTTGTTGATAAAGCAATCAAAGCAAAGGAGATTAAGCCGACGATCTACGTCTTTCCCAATGGAGGCCCCATGAGTTGGTATAACTATCCTCAGATTGAGAATGGTGCTGGTGAAAATATTTTTGTCAAAGAACTCATTCCACACATTGATGAAACCTACAAATCCATTGGTTCCAGCAAAGGTCGCGCTATTGAGGGATTCTCCCAGGGAGGTCGTGGAACAACCCGAATCATGTTCAAGCACCCCCACCTCTTCAGTTCTGCCGCGCCTGGAGGATCAGGCTACGAGCCGGAGCAACGAGTCAGGGATAACAACGGAGCTGAGAGTGAGCGTGTAAAGTTCGCGCCCGGATACAACACTTGGGATCTGGCAAAGGAGTATTCAGAGAAAAAGGGGCGACCGAAGCTTCCAATTCTCCTCTGGGTCGGCACAAAAGGTTTCAACTATGAATTCAACCTCAAGTTCAGCAAATTCCTTCAGAAACTTAAGATTCCTCACTCGAAACTCATCATTGAAGGAGCTAAACACAGCGCATCTCAAATATATGAAATGCGCGGCTTGGATCTGATGAAGTTCCATCAGAAAAACTTTGCGAGGTCATCCTCAAACTAAACGCCAAGCTCCCGGCGAACCAAGTCCAAAGCCCGCTGGCTGACCTGCCGCTTAAAGTCGAGCCGGTTGCGCGGATGAATTTCCTTAAAGGTCTTCACACCCGCCTTTGTCGCCAGTCCTATACAAACTGTCCCGACAGGCTTTTCTTCATTCCCGCCGCCAGGGCCGGCAATCCCTGTCACGCTGACAGCAATATCGGCTCCGCTCTCGCACAGAGCACCCGCTGCCATTTCGTGGGCGACTTCTTCACTTACGGCGCCATGGACTCTCAAGGTTTCTTCGGAAACACCGATTAGCTGTGACTTCGCTGCATTCGAATAGGTCACGAATCCATGGGTGAATACCTCACTTGAGCCCGCCACGTCGGTGATCCGATTGGCAATCAATCCTCCAGTACAGCTTTCCACAGTGCTAAGCCGCTTGCCCGCTTTCGTAAGCGCGTGAACGACGATTGTTTCGAGATTCCGACCATCATCCGACACTAGGAATTCTCCAAAATTATCATCTGCAAGTTGACGCCCCGCGGCAATGGATTCTTCCGTGCCAATTAAGCGAAGATCAACCTCCCCAAGACGGGCACAGTAACCGATTTCGAGATCAGCGATCTGCGCCAAGGCCTCATCGAGACTCTCATGGAAATCACTTTCGCCAATCCCGACAAACTTCAATTCTTTTACCTGGGAAATATTCTCCACTCCGGCGAGTGCCTTAAGCCGAGGTAAGACCTCATCATGAAACATGGGATAAAGCTCCCTCGGAGGGCCAGGTAAAAGAAAAATTCCACAGGTAGGTTCCCCTCCCAATCGCGGCGGGGCGTAAATCCCCGGGGCTGTGCCATTTTTGTTAGGAAGAACATCAGAACCGACCAATACCTCGGCTTGCTTGAGATTCGAATCTGCCATCACCCTGCTGCGCTTTGCAAAAAAGTCTTTAAGGGACCTCAAGGCGGCTTCGTCTTCGATCAATTCAACTCCTAACACCTTCGCGGTCGCCTCACGAGTAATGTCATCGCTGGTTGGGCCAAGTCCACCGGTCACAATAACGACATCACAGCGATTACTCGCTTCACGCAGAGCCTCTTCAATAGCGACCCCGTCGGGCACGGTCATTTGGCGTTGCACACGCAGCCCCCACTTCACCAATTGCTGGCCGATCCAGGTCCCGTGGGTGTTTGCTGTTGACCCCAGCAAGAGCTCCGTCCCGGTATTTAAGATCTCAATCCTCATCTTCTTTCCAGACCACCTCCTTGGCATCGCCCCAGAGATTTTCAAGGGCATACATGTCACGAAGTTCGTAATCGAGGATATGGACCATGACGTCGATGAAATCGAGAACGACCCAGCGGGTGGCTGCTTTTCCCTCGGTGGCATTGGCCGGGTCTGACCCCTTCTGTTTTACCAGCTTCTCGATGTCACGGGTGATTGCCTTCAAATGCGGCATGGAATTCCCCGAACACACGATCATGAAATCTGTCAGAGTGGAAATTCCCCGCAGATCAAAAACGCGAATGTCTTCAGCCTTTGTTTCATCAGCAGCCTCGGCACATGCGAGGGCTAGATCGAGTCCGTTCATCATAAGAAGCTATGGAAGTAAGGTGGTCCCTATGACGGGAAAACCGGCCATACAGCCGGTTTCTGTCTGAAAAAATCAATCCATTCCCAGCAAAATGCGAAGAATGGTGGAGCGTAGCGGATTCGAACCGCTGACCCCCTGCATGCCATGCAGGTGCTCTACCAACTGAGCTAACGCCCCCTACTCTTTCAGGACGGGCGAAGGAGTAGAGTCAGGCCCCCTCGCTGGCAAGCGAAAAACGCCCCCATTCCAAATTTGGGTGAGTCGAATCCTTGCACCCGGGCAGGAATTGAAGTAACACTCTGTCATGTCAGCACTTCTTGCCCCTCTCGCCAAAGGATTTCTGAGCCTCATGGGCATCTCATCGTTTATGTTTGTCAGCGTTAGGAATGATGTTGAATTGCAGATCCAAGAAATGGAGTTGGAGGCAGCCGAGTTAGAGCATGCACCGAGAGATCTTAAACTCGAAGCAGTTCCCGAAAAGAAGTAAGAGAGCCGTTTGCACTCTGAAATCTTCTCCCTCCTAATTTTATGGCAGCCATCTTGGGTTAAAGCAAAACTTAGCAGCGCCGGGGAAGGAATAGCACTTCGCTAGTCTAACATTTTCTCATCCAAACCCACCTCGGGGATTCCGCAGCTTACCGATCTACTGAGGGTGTGTCGTCGCCTCGCAATCTGCCGGTAACACCAATCTCGTAACGGTAGCGGAAATACCCTCATCGAAACCCCGACAAGGGTTGCCACTCCGCCCGTTGCAACCAACAATCGCTCCACCGCCAGAGCCGCCCGGCTCAATTCCCCCCTCCCATAAAACGCTATCGAATCTTCGTTGACCGCAACGCCTACCCTTCTCGCCGACTCCCCCTGCAAGGGTGCAAATCGAAGCCGGTCTTGCTCATCCAGTCGATGCAGCCACCTGACAGCTCCCTGACACATCAGGCAGTCACTGTCGAAAAAGACGATATTACGCAGCTGACCCTCCATCACAGTTAGCTTGCCACATCCCATCGAAAAATCGATGCTCTCTTTAGAGAATGTCCGAGAATACCCGCATCCACGACCTCCCCGACAATCAGCGCCCGCGGGAAAAAATGGCAAATCTGGGTGCCGGGGCTCTTTCCAACGAAGAACTCCTCGCGATCTTCCTGCGCACCGGGACCAAAGGATCCAGCGCCATTGAAATCGGACGTCAATTAATTACCAAGCACGGCAGCGTCGCAGCCTTGGCCAGACTGGATCTCCACGAACTCCGTAAGGAATACGGCCTTGGGCTCGCCAAAGCATGCCAACTTCAGGCCGCCTTCGAGCTTGGATCCCGGGCTGTCCGCGAAAAATCTAAATCAACTCCGCTCAAAAACTCGCAGCATATCTACGATTTCCTCGCGCCCCAACTGGCTCACCTTTCAACCGAAAAACTCTTCGTTCTCTCCCTCGACAGCCGACTCAACCTAATCCGCATGCGCGAGCTTTCGAGCGGAACCACCAGCAGCACCGTTGCCAACATCCGCGATGTCCTCCGCCCTGTCATCATCGATCAGGCCCACGCCTTCATTATCGCTCACAATCATCCTTCCGGCGACACTACCCCGAGTAATCACGATCAAACATTCACGACCAATCTCTCCAAAGCTGCTAGGCAAATGGAACTCCCCCTCATTGATCATATTATTATCGGACGCCCTCTCGATGGTGCTGCGCCTTACTTTTCCTTTTTTGAACACGACCGCCTTTAAAATTCATCATGCCAGAAATTCATCCCACTGCCTTGGTCTCCGAAAACGCGCAACTCGACGACAATGTCGAAGTCGGCCCATTTTCCATTATTGAAGACGAAGTTATTATTCGATCTGGTTGCCGTATTAATTCACACGCTAAGATTTGTCGTGGTGTCATAATGGGTAATGAGAACACCATAGGGCATGGAGCTGTCATCGGCGGAGATCCTCAGGATCTAGGCTTTAACTCCAATACCAATTCAGGTGTCCTCATTGGAAACGGAAACACATTCCGTGAATATGTCACCATTCACCGCAGCACCGAGGCCGGCGGGAACACTCTAATCGGAAATGAAAATTACCTCATGGCCGTCGCTCATCTCGCGCATGATGTCGTGATTGGAAATAATAATATTCTCGCCAACAATACCATGATCGCCGGCCATGTCACTTTGGGGAACAAGACCTTCCTTGGAGGAGGTGCCGGCATCCACCAGTTCGCTCGCATCGGAGACTGTGCCATAGTTCAAGGGAATGCCGTAATGACCCGGGACGTTCCACCCTACTGCATCGTCCATCAAGTCAATCAACTCTCCGGCCTGAATTCCGTCGGCCTTAAGCGGGCAGGATTCTCTCCCGCGGAGCGCAAGGAAATCAAGCGGGCCTACATCACCCTTTTCCGCAGCAAAGGTTCCCGTGCCGAGAACCTTGCCGAGGCCGATCTTCACACCTGGGGAGAGGCCGCAACCGTTCTAATCGAAGCGGTGCGAACCCCGTCCTCAAAGGGAATCTTGACCCGTTGAGTGCTTTTTTCTTTTGCAAAAAGTCCAGCAACTCCTTACGGACCTGTCAGACACATAATGAGCAAACGAGTTCTCCTCACCACCACGTCTTTTCAGGATACTCCCGGAACGCACCAAGATCTTCTCAACTCCCAGGATTGGGAGGTCATCCGCGCCCGCGGTCCACTTTCCGAAGCGGAAATGCTCGATCTTGCCGGTGACTTCGACGCCTTTCTCTGTGGAGACGACGCCATTACATCATCCGTGATCGACAAGTCGCTCCCCCGCCTTCAGACCATTTCCAAATACGGCATCGGCCTCGACAAGATCGATGTCGAATATGCCACTGAAAAGAAAATCCCCGTCCTCTTCACTCCCGGCGTCAATCATACCACCGTCGCCGAACACACCTTCGGGCTCCTTCTCGGTATCACCAAAGACATCCAATCCAACGCCGTCGCCGTGCAAAATGGCGAGTGGGTCGCCGGATGGAAAAAGCCCGTTGGTAACGAAATCATGGGCAAGACCATCGGCATCCTCGGCCTCGGACGCATCGGCAAGGAGGTCGCCATACGCGCCAAAGCCTTCGGCATGGAAATCATCGCCTTCGACCCCTACTTCGACGAAGCCTTTGGCGAAGAGCATGGTGTCAAGAAGTGCACTGACATGGATCAGGTCCTGCACAACTCTGATGTCGTCTCCCTACACTGTTTCCTCACCAAGGAAACCGAAGACATGATTAACGCCGCCAAGATCACCGAAATGCGCGACGGGGTCATTATTCTCAATTGCGCCCGTGGCGAACTGGTCAATACCAATGACATCGCCGGCGCTCTCAAGAGCGGTAAGGTGGGCGGATACGGTGCCGATGTTCTCGACGCCGAACCACCAGCGCCCGATCACATTCTTATCGGGGCCCCTAATTGCATCATTACGTCCCACATCGGATCCCGCACCCACGAATCTGTCCAACGCCAAGCCAACCGATGTCTCCATAACGCGATTAATTTCTTCGCCGGCGAAGACGACGTCCTCTGTGCCAATGGCCTTCTCTAGTTTTCCAACAACCTCTTCACTTAGCAAATAATCCCATGTCCCTAGACATAAAACCAGCCTCAGAATGCGCCTACGACATCATATCGATGGGCGAAATCATGCTCCGTCTCGATCCCGGTAACGGCCGAGTTCGCACCACCCGTCAATTTCAAGCCTGGGAAGGCGGTGGGGAATACAACGTTGCCCGTGGACTCCGTCGCTGCTTCGGCAAGCGCGCTGCTGTCCTAACCGGGTTTGTCGATAACGAAGTCGGACGCCTCCTCGAAGACCTGATTCTCCAAGGCGGCGTCGAGACCCAGTTTATTAAGTGGGCCGACTTCGACGGACTTGGAGTTGCCGCGCGTAACGGACTCAACTTCACCGAACGCGGTTTCGGCGTGCGCGCCGCAAAAGGCACCTCCGACCGCGGGCATACTGCAGCTTCCCAACTCACCGTCGACGATTTCGACTTCGAACACATCTTTGGAACCCTCGGCGTCCGCTGGTTCCACACCGGTGGTATTTTTGCAGCCCTCTCCGAAGGTAATGCGCAACTCACCATCGAGGCCTGCAAGATCGCCAAGAAACACGGCAGCATTGTTTCCTACGATTTAAACTACCGTCCTTCGCTCTGGAAATCCATCGGTGGTCAGGCCAAGGCTCAGGAAGTCAACCGTGAGATCGCAAAGTATGTCGACGTCATGATCGGTAACGAAGAAGACTTCACCGCCTGCCTCGGATTTGAAGTCGAAGGTGTTGACGAAGAAAATATCACCGGCATCGACATCTCTAATTTTAAGAAGATGATTGAGAAGGCCGTTGCCGAATTCCCTAACTTCAAAGCCACTGCGACCACACTTCGTGAAGTGCATACTGCTTCCGATAACGACTGGGCTGCTCTCGCCTGGCACGACGGCGAATTTTACAACTCAGTCAACCGCGAGCACCTCGAAATCTTCGACCGCGTCGGCGGTGGTGATTCATTTGCATCCGGACTCATCTACGGATTTTTGGAATACAACGACGCCGGCAAAGCCGTCGAATGGGGAGCCGCCCACGGGGCTCTTGCCATGACCACCCCGGGAGACACCACCATGGTGACCCGGGATGAAGTAGCCAAACTCGTCGGCGGAGGCTCCGCCCGTGTGGATCGATAGATCCTACTAACTTTTAGCTGCAGCTCTGTCTCGCTTTCTGAGGCATGGGCTTTTTGTTTCCGTAACTACGATAAAATCCATCCTCTCTGTGTCTCATTATTGAATGCTGGAGGAAGAATTCGTGAATTCTATTTACCTCACTCCCATTTCCATCAAGCGGTCGACGGTCCATTGGTGCCCCTCGCGAAACTCGAGTTGATCACCCTCATTTGCCTTCAATATCTGCCAGCATTCCTGAGCTTCCCGAAGATATCCAATCGCCAAGTCTTTCTTGCCGGCCAGATTGGCAGAGTGACCGAGATCTCCGCAAAGATAGGCGAGTGACCTTCGAACTGTTCCCGAATTTGGTCTCCTTACTCCTGATTTCAAGAGGGCCGTCAGTTCGTCATGAGCGGCGGCACCCAACCTCAACTCCTCGTCCTTCTTCCCTTGCTGACCCAGAATTCCAGCACGCTGCCATTTCAAAGAGGCGATGAGGTATCGCGCATTCCAATCTTCCGGCTCCTTAGCGATAACCGACCGCAGAGAGGCGATGGATGTTTCGAGTAGTCTTCCAGCCTCAGCCGGTTTTCCTTCGTCTCTCAAGAAGGTGGCTAGAATTCCGTTTTGAGACGAAAGATCGAAGATCACCCCAGAGTTACCCGGCATCTTGGCGAGGAGGCTGGAAAGTTTTTTGACCCCTTCTTGCGCAAGTTTTTCGGCCTCAAAGGATTTTCCTTCCTGCCAAAGAGCCACCGCCCTCGCTGCATTTGCGGAGGCAATTTGATATTCCAGAGCCGGATCGGGCTTTTCTTGTTTGGCGATGAGCTTGAGAAACTCCTTGGCAGCTTCACCACGAAGTTTCGCCACATCCTCGGTTGCGCCTGTTCCCTCAATACTTGCTGCTGCGGCAAGATAGGTTCGACCAAGCGTCATCGCGAGGACCTGATTCTCAGGGAATAACTTTGTCAGCTCACGATAGCCCCTCAAGCACTTTAGATAAAACGCCAGAGCCAACTTTTTATTATTGTTAGCTTCGGCATTTCTGGCCCGCACCAAATCCATTGCCGCCTCCGCGCGAATTCGCTCCTTTCCTTCGTTGGGCCAAGCGGATCGAATTGCCGCGCCCGCCGAAACAATGTCGTCGTCGATATTCTTTTCGTCTCGGGCGGATTTCAGAAGTAGTAATCGAAGGTTGGCTCGAGCCCTGCCTGCACTTGGCAAGCCCTCAACCTCCAAAGCGGATCGCAAGGCGGCTTCGCCTAATTCAGCATCACCCTTCGCTAGAAGAATTTCAGCGTATCGAAGTCGTAAAATCGCTGCTTGGGACTTCAATTGAGGTCTCGCATCCATCCCCTCAAGTTGTTCTTGAATCATCTTTGCAAGGAGGGAAAGACGTTCTTTACGACCCTCAAGAACGGGATACCCATTGACCCCCTTTTCAAGGATCCATCGGAAAAGATGCTCGCTGGTTTCCTGCGCCGAAATGATTTCGCTTTGCGATTGGGACTGCTCGTTTGCGAGAGATTTCTGGAGTGTCTTCTCCCGTTCGAGGGCGCCGTCTAGGAAGCCCTGTGTTTCATCCCGAACACTTTCCAGATTAGAAATGGCAGAGGTAGCGGTGTCCCGATATTGATCAAATTCAACCTTCCTCTTTTCTGTAATGACTTTGTTTTTCTGAACGGTAATCCCCCAAATTGCGCCCAGTCCGATCGCGACCAAGACACTCAGGGCCGCCAGAGTGCGACTTTTTCGGCGGCCCTTGTCAGCATTGTCGCGATCAATTCGTTGGCGCTTTTGTTCGGCTTCGACAATGAAGTCCCGCTCGATGGATTCGAAATAGCGAGCGACTTCACGCATGTCGCTGGGTCGACCCATGACATCAAGACCGAGACAGAAATTAACCATCTCCCGCCGGCGTAATTCCCTTTCGTCCTCCGCTTCACTTTCCCAGATGACATCGGGATCTGTCTCCAACCAGGCCGCGATACTCTCCCGATCCGAATCGACATGGAATCGTTCTTCCGTTCCTGGCGCGGGACTAAACGGTGAGAGGGTGTCATGACAACGTGGGAACCGCCCTGTTAGCAAGCGGTATGCTAGCACGCCGAAGGCGTAAACATCCCACTGGTATCCGGCTTCCTCGAGATAGCCCTCAGGATCTCGCAATTGCTCCGGCGGAGAATACAAGAGAGCGTCGCTGTATCCCATATAATGGACTCCTGGCATCATGCCACTGGCGAAATCCGCGAGAAGCGGTCCTCCATTGGGTCCGAGAAAGATGTTCCCCGGTTTGATATTGCCGTGGGCAACCCTCGCCTTGTGCATAATGGCGAGGCGATTTGCCAGCTTGATAAGAAAGGGCCAGGCCTTATCCGTCTGACAATAGTCGGCGAAAAAAATCTGAAGATTGCAGGGTCGATATCGCTCAACACTCCCAACCATCTCTAACCGCTCGGCCATCAGAGGCATTACGAGGCAGGCCGGACGAGCATGAAGGGCATAGGCGTGAATCTGCACCGTGACGTCCTGAGCCCCACCATTCTGCAATCTGGCGATACGATTCTCCAACAATGCCGGATTTGAAGCCATGGAATCGAGCACTTTGACGACGCAATCCTCCCCATTTTGACCCATTGCGTCGTAGACAGTCCCCGTCGCACCACTTCCGATTTCGGAGCGAATGGTGATTCCTTCGATTATAGGAGGCTCCATTTCAGGTATTTCCTGAGAAATTTCGCTGATTCTCCTCCAAAAGTCCAGCTTAGTGCCCTATTTGCGCAGTTGTTTTTTTTTAATTCAGATGATTAAATAAAACCCGTTCCACCGTAAAAAAACCCTAACCTCACCACTTTATGAAAAAACCTTGCTCCGGAAACCCTCTTGCCAGCGATTACTCCCGACGCGGATTCCTTCAGGTCGGCCTCCTCGGCGGACTTGGGCTCACTCTTCCGCAATTCCTTAAGATGGAAGCGCAGGGAGCTCAAAAGGACTATAAGACCCGCGAAGGCGTTGCCAAATCGGTCATTCAGATCTTCCTTCCTGGCGGAATGGCACATCAGGAATCTTGGGATCCCAAGCCATACGCTCCGTCGGAATACCGTGGTCCTTTCTCTCCAATTAATACTACAATTAAGGGCGAGAAATTCAGTCAGTATCTCAAGGCTACTGCGAAAGTGGCCGACAAAATGACCATCATCCGCTCAATGGCACACGGTGAAGCGGCCCACGAACGCGGAACCCACAACATGTTTACCGGATACAAGCCTTCACCGGCACTGGAGTATCCCTCCATGGGAGCGGTGGTCGCTCATGAACTCGGAGTTCGAAATAGCCTACCACCATACGTTTGCGTTCCCAGTGTGCCTAACGAGTTCGCTAACTCCGGCTACCTATCTTCCGCTTATGGCCCTTTTGCCATCGGAGCAGATCCCTCCCGAGGAGATTTCAAAGTTCGTGATCTCAATCTCCCGGGCGGAGTCGATGACAAGCGCTTCTCACGCCGCCGCAGCCTGCTCGAGACTGTCGACAACCATTTCCGTGAGCTGGAAAAGTCAGACGCTCTGGACTCAATGGACGCGTTCTACCAGCACGCCTACAGTCTTATCTCCTCGCAGGAAGCGCGCGAGGCCTTCAACTTGAAGGCCGAGCCCGAGCCCCTTCGCCAGAAGTATGGGATGAACCAACCTGGACAGCGAATGCTTCTTGCCCGTCGTCTTGTAGAGGCCGGGACGCGATTTGTCTCGCTTACTGCGGGAGGATGGGATCACCACGACAATATTAAGAACGCCATGAGCACAAATCTTCCACCGGTTGACCAGGCGCTTGCGACTTTGATCGCCGACCTAGACGAACGGGGACTTCTCGACTCAACTCTCGTCATGGTGACTTCCGAATTCGGTCGCACACCAAAGATCAACGCCACAGGTGGTCGCGATCACTGGCCACGGGTTTTCTCAGTAGCCCTCGCTGGTGGCGGAACGCACCGCGGTATGATTTATGGAAGCTCCGACGCCCTCGGCGCAGAGCCCGAGGAGGATCGCGTAGAGATCGAGGATCTCGCTACCACCGTCTATAACCAGCTTGGCATCACGGGTGATAAGGAACTTATGTCACCGGGCGACCGCCCTATCGAGATTGTCGATGGAGGCAATATCATCGATGGAATTCTTGCCAAGAAAGCCTAATCAGGCTTTTCACTCACAGAACAAAAACTCCATTTTACAATGAAGAGTCTGCTCTCGATACTGGCCCTGTTTTTATCAATTGGCACTTCATCAGCCTTTACTCCGAGCCTGTCTCGCGTCGAACCTCGTGGCGGCCAGATTGGCACTGAAGTCAAAGTGAGCTTTTACGGTGATCGTCTTTTCGAGCCCCAGGAAGTCATCCTTTACAAGCCAGGCATCACGGTGAAGTCGCTTGAAAAAGGAAAAGATCAGAAAAGCGCCAAAGCAGTTCTGGTAATTTCAAAAGACGCAGCACTCGGAGAGCACCCTCTTCGGCTGCGTTGCAAAGGCGGCATCAGCTATATGCGTTCATTCTGGGTGGGACAATTTCCCACCGTTCACGAAAAACGAACCGAGGATCGAAAAGGAGACCTCAATAACGAATTCGACAGCCCACAAGAGGTGGCTATGAACGTTACCGTCCAAGGTGTCGCCGACCGTGAAGATGCCGACTACTATCGCGTCAAAGCGAAGAAGGGTGAGCGACTTTCTGTCGAGGTCGAGGGGATGCGTTTGGGCCGGGTCAAATTCGATCCATACATTGCTATCCTCGACTCCAAAAGATTCGAACTCGCCGTCAACGACGACAGCCCGCTCTTGAAGCGCGACTGCGCTGCTTCAATCATTGTTCCGGATGATGGCGATTACACTGTCCTCGTTCGTGAATCATCCTACGAGGGAACAACGAGCTGCCAATACCGGGTGCACATTGGAAATTTCCCCCGCCCCTTAGGTGTCTACCCACCAGCCGGAAAGCCCGGTGAAGAAATCGAACTTACTTTCATCGGAGATCCAAGCGGTGACATCAAATCCAAGATCAAACTAGGCAGTAAAAAAGAGTCACATCACATCAAGTCAGGTAACTTTCTTTCCCCATCTGGCAATCCCGTTCACATTTCTCCTCTCAACTATTTCAACGAGAAAGAGCCCAACGACAGCTCCAAAACTGCAAACCCTGTCGAGAACGCCCCTTCTGCTCCGGTCGCGTTCCACGGCATCATTTCCAAAGTAGAGGACAAAGACTGGTTCCGCTTCAAGGCCAAGAAAGGCGAGAAACTCCGTATCCAAGTTCTCTCAAGAACACTTCGTTCACCTCTCGATTCTACTATCATTGTTCGCTACGCAAAGGACGGCAAATACATCGGAGCAAATGACGATCAATCCGCCGGCATGCCCGATAGTCGTTATGATTTCGATGTTCCTGCGGATGGTGATTACACCGTTAATATCGCCGATAAATTGGATCGAAAAAGCCCCGGTCACATTTACCGCATTGAGATCTCCAAGAAAGAGCCTGCGCTCTCACTCACTCTACCTCCACAGCGACGTGCCGACACCCAGCTCCGCAAGATGATTCAAATCCCTCGCGGAAACCGCATTGCCATCGTGCCGAATATTTCCCGCGCCAACATTGGGTGTGATATTCACTTTCACGCTCCGAACCTCCCTCAAGGTGTCACGGTCCAAACGCCTGCCATCCCGAGGAGCTTTAGCAACTTCCCTATCCTCTTCGAAGCGAAGGCCGACGCACCTATCGCCGGGGGACTTTACGCTTTCGAAATTGAAGATCCTAAAACGAAACTTCGCGGACCATTCAAGGAAAGGATTTCCCACGTCTACATAAACAATCAGGGTGAGTTCCACTCAACGGATTCAGAACGACTCGCTGTCGCTGTCATCGAGGAAGCCCCCTTCCACTTGGACCTCTTCGCACCCCCGGTCCCTCTGGTCCGAAACGGAACGATGAATCTTAAAATCACCGCGCGCCGAACCGAGGGTTACACCAAGCCAATCACGGTAGTCATCCCCTGGAAACCAGCTGGAGTGGGAGCTCCCACTGAGGTCGTCATTCCAGAAGGGAAAAATGAAATCAATCTTACTCTCAATGCCAAGGGAGATGCTCCTCTCGCCGAATATAAAGTTCTTGTGACAGGACGCACTACCACGGACAAAGGAGAGGTCTTCGTGTCATCTAATTTTGTACCGGTAAGAGTCAGCGAGCCTTACGTCAATCTTGCGCTCCAAATGGCGGCAACCGAGCCAGGAAAGAACACGACCATTATCGCCAAGGTTGAGACCCTCGAGAAGTTCGACGGCGAGGCCAAGGTCACTCTTCACGCTCTCCCTCACGGAGTCACTGCAACCGAGCACAAGATCAAGGCCGACACCACGGAACTAAGCATTCCTCTCACCGTCACAGACGAGACCCGCAAAGGAAAACATGCGAACCTGTTCTGCCAGATCATTATCACCAAAGACGGACATCCCATACCCCATAATGTCGGACATGGCGGCACCCTCCGCGTTGATCCTCCGCCACCGGCTCCCAAGAAAAAAGCTGATGCTCCCGCAGTGGCAAAGAAGGAAGCACCTCAAAGTGAAGCTCCCAAGAAGCCTCTCTCTCGACTCGAGCAACTTCGCCAAGCCAAAGGACAATGAAATCACTTCCACTCTTCCTTCTAACCCTCCTGCCTGCTTCCTCGGCAACCTTCGAACAGGTTAAGCCCATCTTGGAGCATTCCTGCGTCGAGTGTCACAACGCCGACAAGGATAAAGGCGGTCTTCGCTTTGACGAACACGCTATCTTTCTCGACGGGGGCGACTCAGGTTCCCCTGTCAATTTTGAGAAACCCGCTGAATCAGAAATGATTCTCCGTGTGCTTCTACCACATGACGACGACGAATTCATGCCGCCTTCGTCCCGGAAGACGCAACGTGACCCACTGACCCCGCAGGAAATCGACCTCTTGAAAGCTTGGGTTGCCGCCAAGGCTCCCTGGCCCGAGGGTGCGACACTTCAGCAAAGGGAAAAAGTCCTTACCGAAGATCCAAATCAACCCGATCCCGAATTAGTTTCGATCGGAGTATACCCGGGCTCAGTCACGCTCGAGACCAAACGCGATTACCATCGCCTTATTGTCATTGCTACCGACAAGAATTCGGTCACCCGCGATGTTACCGCCTCCTCTCTTTATCAAATCACCGACACCAAACTCGCCCGGATTGAAGGTTCGACTCTTTTCCCTCTCGCTGATGGTGAAACCTCGGTGAGAGTAAGATTCCGCGGTAAGGAAGTGATCGTCCCCGTTACAATAAAGAATGCAACTGCCGACCGTCGGATCAGCTTTCAACAGGACATCGTTCCGGTCTTTACCGCCGCAGGGTGCAACACCGGATCCTGTCATGGCTCCGCTCGCGGACAGGATGGATTCATGCTCTCTCTCTTCGGATACGATCCAAAGGGTGACTATCATCGCCTAACTCGTGAACAATCCGGGCGTCGTCTCAACCTCGCCGTTCCCGAGGACTCGCTGCTACTCACAAAATCAATAGGATCCGTACCCCACACCGGAGGAAAGCTTTTCGAGAAAGATCACCCCTTCTACGCCACCATGCTTGAGTGGGTTAAAGATGGAGCCCACTACGATCCCGACGACGTAGCGCTCCCTGTGAAGATCGATGTTGAGCCAAAACAATTTGTTTTGGAGGGTGAAAAAAAGAAAGTCCCTCTCACGGTCAAGGCGACATACTCGGATGGTACCGACCGCGACGTCACCACACTATCTGCCTTCACCACCTCAAACGAAAATTCGGTGGCGATCGATCCCTCCTCTGGACTTGCCGAGTCGAAAAATCGAGGGGAGGGGTTTCTAATGGCTCGCTTCCACACCTTTACTGAAGGGTCCCAAGCTATCGTTATCCCCGACAACCTAGAGTACACGAGGCCACAAATCGCAGCGAACAACTATATCGACAAACACGTTCACGAGAAGCTCCACAAGCTTCGAATCATTCCATCCGAACTCTCCAGCGATGAGATCTTTGTGCGTCGTGTCTTTCTTGATATCGCCGGTCTACTCCCCACCGAGGAGGAACTTACTGCTTTTATCAACAACAAAGATCCGAGGAAGCGCTCCATCTTGATCGACGAACTTCTCGAAAGAAAAGACTTCACGGAACTTTGGGTCATGAAATGGGCCGAGCTCCTGCAGATCCGCACCACAGGAAACAACGCCAACGACGTGACCTACAAGGCTGCCCTTCTCTGGTATAACTGGCTTCGTGACCAGATCGCCGCGAATCGTCCCTTCAACGAGATTGTTGAGGAGATGCTTTCTTCACGTGGTGGCACCCACGATGTCCCGACGACTAACTACTACAAGGCCGAGAGCGACGTGATGAAGCTCACTGAAAACGTGGCCCAAGTCTTCATGGGAACACGTATCCAGTGTGCCCAATGCCACAACCACCCCTTCGACCGCTGGACCATGGACGACTACTTTGGCTTCGTGTCTTTCTTCACACAAGTGAAACGGAAGCAAGGTGAAGATCCCATGGAGCAGATCATCTACGATGGCAGTGGCAGTATCAAAAACCCCGTCACTGGCAAAGATGCGGAGCCTAAATTCCTCGGCGGCGAGAAGATTGTTGTCAAAAATCAAACCCGTCGACAGGCCGTCGCGAAGTGGCTCACCGCTCCGGGTAATCCCTGGTTCGCCCGAAACACCGCAAACATCGTTTGGTCACACTTCTTTGGAATTGGTATTGTCGATCCCGTCGATGACGTCCGCATCTCAAACCCGGCAACCAACCCTCAATTGCTTGATGCTCTTGGCCAAAAACTCACCGAATACAACTTCGATATGAAGAAGCTCGTTCGCGATATTTGCAACTCGCGCACCTATCAACTCTCAACAAGGACGAACGCGACCAACGAGGCTGATAACACCAACTTCTCCCACGCCCGTGTCCGCCGACTGCGTGCTGAGATCCTACTCGATACTCTTGCGCAGGTCACCGACACGCCGAATAAGTTCCGTGGACTTCCCCTCGGATCGCGTGCCGTCAACATTGCCGATGGAAACACCTCGACTTACTTCCTCACCACCTTTGGTCGCGCTACTCGTAAGACCGTCTGCTCCTGCGAGGTGAAAATGGAGCCTAATCTGTCTCAAGCTCTCCACCTCCTGAATGGTGATGCCGTAAATAACCGAATACAAAGAGGTCAGGTTGTGCAAAATCTGCAGAAGGAAGGAAAGAAGCCAGAGGAAGTCATCAAATCCCTCTATTTACGCACTGTTAGCAGGCCTCCAACTGATGTGGAGTCCAGCAGACTCAACAATGCTCTCTCTGAAGCCAAAGAACCAGCTGAAGTGACCCAAGTCCTCGAGGATATCTTTTGGGCTCTCCTCAATTCCAAGGAGTATCTTTTCAACCATTAAACAACGGCCTGACCAAGTTCCTACAGGACATAAATTTGAATTTTCAGATGAAATCGACCCTTCCTGGATTCGCGGCGATCTTGAGCCTGAGTAGTCTATCGGCGCAGACTGCCGAAAAGATAACCTTCGACGATCACGTCTTTCCAGTTTTCGAGTCCAAGTGTCTCAACTGCCACAATCCAGACAAAAAGAAAGGGGACCTCGACCTATCAACTTACATCGGAACAATGGCAGGAAGCTCTGGTGGAAAGGTCGCTCTTGCTGGCGATGGCGGAAGTTCAAAACTCTACACCGTCGTTATTCACACAGAAGAACCCGTGATGCCTCCCGAGGGTGATAAAATTGCCAAAAAAGACGCCGATATGATCCGCGCCTGGATCGACGGAGGTCTTCTTGAGAATAAAGGGTCCAAGGCTCAAAAGAAAAAGAAGCCAGCTTTCTCGTTAGCCACAGTTCCTGCATCAAACAAGCGCCCCGAAGGCCCACCGCCCATGCCCAAGGATCTTCTTCTGGAACCTGTCATGGTCCCCTCGCGCTCAACCGTGATCAACGACATGGACTCCAGCCCCTGGGCACCTTTGATTGCAGTCACAGGTCAACGCCAAGTCCTTCTTTATAACACCGACACCCTCAGGCTCGCGGGCGTTCTTCCATTTCCCAAGGGGCAACCTGAAACTGTCTCTTTTCATCCCAGCGGCAAATACCTCCTCGCCGGGGGTGGTATTGGCGGAAAATCAGGAAGCACCAAAGTTTGGGACGTGGTAACCGGGAGGGTTATGATGGAAGCAGGTAAGGAATTCGACTCCGTCATGGCAGCTGACCTTCGGGCAGATCTTGGAGGCATCGCCCTAGGTGGACCTTCTCGTCTCATCAAACTCTGGGACACTCAGGCTGGCGAGCAGATCAAGAGCATCAAAAAACACACCGACTGGCTGATTTCTCTCGCATATTCCTACGACGGCATCCTCTTGGCTACTGGAGACCGCAACAATGGAGTGCAAGTTTGGGAAGCTGCTACTGGAAATGAATTCCACTCCTTGCGGGGACACCAGAAAGCAATCGTCGACGTCAAATGGCGCGCCGATTCCAACCTTCTCGCGACCGCCTCCGAAGACGGACAGGTTATCTTCTGGGACATGAACTCAGGGAATCAAATCAAGAAAGTGTCAGCGCACGGCGGCGGTGTCCTTGCTATGGACTACGCCTTGAGCGGCGATATCGCAACTTCCGGCCGTGATCAAAAAGTAAAACTTTGGAAACCCGATCTTGCTCTAAAGAAAGAACTGCCCGTCTTCGCAGAGATGATCACTGAGGTTGCCTTCTCCCATGACGCAAAACGCGTCTTTGTTGCGGACTGGAATGGACAAATCAAAGTTTGGGATACCACGACCTACAAGCAGGTCGGAACCCTGAACCCCAATCCGCCGCAGATTTCGGACCGCCTCGTCATACTCCAGGCGGACAAAGAAAAACACGCCGCCGTCTTAAAAGCCGAGTCTGACAAAGCTTCCGTGGTCCAAAAGGCTTTTGATGCCGCCAAGGCAGATCTCGCCAAAAAGACCGCCGCTGTCACCGCATCAAAGAAGACTCTCGAAACCCTGATCAAAGAGCGCGACGCATTTACCGTCAAATGGAAAGAGCTCAATCTCGCCCAACAGAACAAGATCAACGAACTTAAGACTCTTCAGAGTCAGACCGCGGCTGTTCAAAAACAAATAGAGCAACTAGTAGAGCAGCAAAAGAAAATCACAACTGAGCAGCAACAAACTCGCGCTCAAAAACAAAAGACTGAACAAGAACTCGCCGCCGCCGAAAACACAACCAAAGTCGCGCGCGATAATTTGACTAAGAAACCCGATGATCCCCAGATGAAGCAGAAACTCGCCGAGGCCGAGTCCGACGAGCATTCCAAACGACAGCAAGTTCAGCAACTGGGTGTGAAACTCGTAAACCTGGACACACGAGTCGCAGAGCACTCCAAGTCGCTTCAAGACAGTCAAACTACGGCAAAAGCAAGCTCCGAAAAAACAAACAAAATCCAGGTCGAACGCACCCAGTTAATCGCCCAACGGGACGAGGTTGAAAAATTGAAGGATCAGCGGAACAATGCCTACATCGCGCTCAAAGGGAAATTCCCTGCAATGGAAAAAGTGATCAAGCCAGCCGCAGATCTCGTCAGTGCCAAGGAAAAGCTCTGGAAGGATTCCCAAGAAAAGCTCGCAGCAGAACAGGCTCGACAAACGAATTTCAACCAACAGATCAACTTTTGGAAATCTGCTCAAATCAACACCAAGGTTCTCAAAGCCAGAGCTAAGACAGATAAGATAAGGTCTGATCTAGCCGATGCGGAGGCTGAAGAAAAGGAGTTGATCAAGCAGTATCAGGAAAGCCAAAAGGTTCCCCGGTAGTGTCAGCTTACCCATGAGTAATCATCTGATTTCCCTCATCAGCTTTACCCTGATTTTTTTAAGCACAGTATTCGCATGTGCCCATAAAATCGACTCGATGGAATTCAACTTCCGCGAGTCCCCTGAATCCTGGATTCTCGAAGGTGAACTCGACCTCACCTATATGCTTCCCGAATTCCGCGGTGACCCGGACGCCCAAGCATTAAGTCGAAAAGAAATGATGGAACTTCCCGCTGAGGACTGGTCGGTCTTCCACGAGAAGATTGAGAAGACACTCAAAAAGCTCCTTGCCTTCACCTTCGCTGATCAAGATCTGCCGTTTTCGGTCTCTTTTCCTGACTTCGAAAAAACTCCTTTTCTTCTCCCGGAAGAGCAACAGGACGTTGCCTTGATCACTCTACGCCTCTTGCTAGAACCCAGAGCAGGACCCGGGACACTCACTCTTTTCTGGCTCGATGATCTGGACGCCCAGCTCATTATCATTCCCGAAGAAGGAGATCCTTACATCGCTCTTCCCGGAGGTGAAATCAGTCTCCTCGAAGTGGACGAAAGCGGCGAGTCCTCCCAGGAAGTTGAGGCTAGCCTCTTCGCGTGGATTAAATCTGGCTTTGCACACGTCGTTCCTCTTGGTGCTGATCACATTCTTTTCATCCTTGGGATCTTCCTGCTCTGTCCCCGCTTGAAACCCCTCCTTGGGCAATCCCTCCTCTTCACGATAGCCCACTCGATCACCCTCACCATGGCGGTTAAGGGATGGGTTAGCTTCAACACCACTTATATCGAAATCCTCATCGCCACGAGTATCGCGTGGATCGGCATCGAAAACCTTTGGCTTAAAAAAGTCGGGAGGCGCCGCATCATCCTTATCCTCGCTTTCGGATTACTCCATGGATTGGGATTTGCAAGCGTTCTGGGAGAGATCCTTGAATCGGTGGATTCGTCACGTCACGTGCTTCCTCTCGTTGGATTTAATATCGGGGTCGAAGCCGCTCAAGTCGCCATCCTTGTCGTCGCCTGGATCGTAGTGCGTTATTTGAAATCCTGGGAGAAGCCGATTCAAATTCTCGGAAGTATTGCAATCGCCGCCGCCGGCATCCTTTGGATGATCGAACGGATCGGTACGCTTTCTTAAATCGTCTCCCGAGTATCGAGATAGCGATTGGCCAAGGCCACCGGAAACCTCTGCGCGGTTTCATCCAGAGCGACCACGCCGTGAGATCTTAAGTTGGCGAGAACGCGCTCCCGCTCGGAAGAGTAATCCTGAGCCGCGAGATATCCCAGTGCACCATCAAAGTTAACCACTTCATTATTCAACACCTTATCGATCCCCGACTCGCGGAGACTCGCCAAAACGACGACGTGTTTTTGTCGCAGCCTGCGCAATGGCTCCACGAGCTCATCACCGTCCTCCCCTCTCAAATTTGTTAGGATCACAACCATGGCCCGGCGTTGTTGATGCATGAGCAATCGTTCTGCTGCCTCACTGAAGTCGCTGGGATAGGGTGACGTCTCGTAATCATAGAGATGATTCAATACTGTTGTCATGGCATGGCCGCCTTTGACAGGAGGTAGCCAGCGTCCGGTGCCACCAAAACTGAGAATTCCGACATGGTCCCCCTGTCGCAAAGCGACATAAGAAACCAGTAACATGGAATTTAGGCAGTGGTCGAATTGCGAGACCTCCCCGTCGAGGGTCCGCATACGGCGCCCGCAATCGAGCATGAGAATAACCGACTGATCCAATTGCTCCTGAAAATCACGGCTAATCAGCGATCGTCGTTTTGAAGATGCTTTCCAATCAATTTGCGAAAGCGAATCGCCAAACTGATAATCCCGTAGTTGATGGAAATCGCGGCTCAATCCAGCTCGATTTTTGCGAACGATTCCGGTCTGTTCCTGACGGTGCGCCATCGCCATCAAGGCGAATCGAAGCACCGGTTGATAATTGGGATAAACTTTCACAAGGTCTTCCTGCCCGCCTTTCGTTCGACGACTCCACAAGCCCAAGGGTGAGGTCAGCAAAAGATAGGTTTGGTCAAAAAATTGCTCACCCCTCTCGTGAAGAGTCACTGGATAGGTCACATCGACATACCCACCGCCTTTGATCGACCCCCTCCAGGGAAGGAGCTCGCAAGCCGCATTGCCCGGAAGGCCATCGTAAACCGACAGGTGAAGAAAACGTTTTGCACTGTTAGTGACCCGCAAAGTAACTTCGCTCTCCACACCCACTGCGAAGCGTCCCGGAATTTTCCGAGTAATGATTGGATTCTTCACACAGAAGGCCAACGCTCCATCGCTCACAAGCAAGGTCGCGAGACAAGCTCCGGCAATCAGCCAGATTTCACGAGCCTGCTCCAACCATATTGCGGCAATGGATAGAGCGAGCCAAAGCATCAACAGGCGAATGAGCCACTTTGTGGGGCGAAGCGGCATTATTTATGTTCGTGGTGCTTCTACTGAGGCGAGTGATTTGATCAGAAGATCGTCAACACCCTCTCCACTAATAGCCACTTCCGGGGTAACTTGAACACGATGCCTGAATACCGGTATCGCCGCGGACTTCACATCATCAGGGATGACATGCGACCTACCGGAAATAACCGCGTAGGCTTTCGCGACTTGAATCAAGCTGATGGCACCCCGTGTTCCTGCCCCCAGACTCATTCCTGGTGCTGTCCGAGTGAACCGGGTTAACCGCAATGCGTAGTCGACGACTTCTGGCGCCACCGAGACCTGTGCAGTGATCTTTTGGGCCTCGATGATTGATGCCGAATCACAAATCTGGCTAACCGATCTCGGATTCAAGCCCTTTCCGCCAGCCGCGGCAGTCACCCCGCCGACGATTTGTTGTTCATCTTCCATGGTTGGATAATCAATGACTACCTTCATGAGAAATCGATCAAGCTGGGCCTCGGGAAGAGGATAAGTCCCTTCCTGCTCAATCGGGTTCTGCGTGGCGAAACACATGAAGGGCGGTGCGACACTCAAGGATTCGCCATCGATTGTCACCTGTTGCTCCTGCATCACCTCAAGCAACGCAGCCTGGGTCTTTGCAGGAGCGCGGTTGATTTCGTCGGCCAACAGGAGGTTGGTGAATACCGGACCTCTGCGTGTTTGAAAGGTCTGACTCTTCATATCGAACAAAGTAAACCCTGTGATATCAGAAGGCATCATATCTGGAGTGAATTGCAAACGACCAAACTCTCCGCCAAAAGTGCTTGCGAGAGCCAACACCATATGCGTTTTCCCGAGCCCGGGTTTTCCTTCCAACAAGACATGGCCACCTGAAAAAAGAGCAGCGATGCATTGAGTGATGGTTCCGTCTTGTCCAAAGACAACCTTTTGCATCTCTGCTTGGATATTTCCCGCCAATAGGGCTGGTGCGGTAAAGTCGAGTTGAGAAGATTCAACGTGAGGTTCTATGGGGTCTTCATTCATGATTTTAAAATAGTTTGGAGTCTGTGAACAATTCGAGTGAGAGAGGCCGGGTCTTTGATTTCCGAAGCGGTCATCGCCTCAACAATTTCTTCGCGGGATAAGCCTGATCTTTTAGCCAAGAGTTGGTAATGGTTTTGTGAATCATTATGATTTTTGTTTTTAATACGATCTCTAAGCGGGCGAAGGTAGTGATGAAGTTGTTTTTTCCGCCAAAGGAATCTAGCTGATGCTGAGAGGTCGTCGCCGTATCCACTCAACACGATGTGGTCATCTTCCTTTAAGGGCCCAAATCGCGGGATCCTCATCCAAAGCCAAAATGCCAACAAAAGAAGCCCCGCGATGATGGCTTGCGAGGTATGTTGCCACAGGAGCCCCATAAACGAGGTCCCTGATCCGTAGAGGAAAACAATCGATTTCGCGCCCCTCCAATTTGCGACCTGCATCACAAATTGCGCATGATCGGCTCGATCGATGTAAGCGTTTCGAAAAGCCCGAGCATGCGCCAACACCATAATATATCCATAGCCGAACTCGGTAGTCACCATGCGTCCAATATTTTCATCGGCGGATTCCCATCTCTCCCCAAGTTTAGCGCTCAAGGCAACATTTCCTTGAAACTCAACTTGATAATTTTTGGTCTCTCCATTTTGCATGAGCTCGAAATCGGCGGTATGCCAGGATGACACGAGATGACCATTCGCCTCCGTCCCTTCCACTACTTCCCAGCCATTTTGTTCAATCTCGATACCGGTCTTATCAATCAAATAATCAAACCCCAATAAATCTGGTTCCTCACTCCAGAAATAACGCATAGTATTCTGGTGATCATTAATCTCGCCCTCACCCCCCTCCACGGTAATCACCAGCATCCCCCCTCCTTCAACCCAGTCCAGGGCGCGCATGCCCATTCCCTTTGTCGATAGAAACGAGGCCGGTATCATGATGATATCCATATTTTCCTCGCTCTCGGACCAAACAAGCGAGCTCTTCGCATTATAACCATTTGCGCTTAGGAAGCGTTCCGCGGCCAGATATGGATTGATCCGGGCCTGGCCCCGATAGCCTAATGGAACTTCTTCCACCTCCCACTCGTCGGGATTATTACGGCTTTTTTGACAAGCGCTTAACAGGAGACTCGAAGCAAAGATTAGAAGGAGCTTCATGACTTTCCTCCTTCGCCAAATGGCCACTGGCTCCAAATCCTCTGCATGAGCTCGTCATTAGGAGATGAGAGAGCGTAGGCTTGCATCATCCATGCCGTGGTGAGTGCCTCGAAATATTGAGGATAGGCGGCCTTACCGATAGAAAGAACCCGATGCAGACAATCCATCTCGGTATCGCTTTCCTCGATATCGACGAGTTGTCTCGTAATGAGAGAGCTGATCGCCCCTCGATACAGTAAACCAAGCGCTTCTTTTCGAAGCCCTTGGTTCCAGCGCTCCTGCGCCACCTCCACCAAGCGCATTGGAAGGGACTCCGCGGTCACATTCATTCCGGCGACCGCCCGGATAATTTTTTTCTTTTCTCCCGAGTTCTCTCCCAGCCCAACCTTAAGCACCTGCCGGTTTGTGATAATCAACCAAATGAGGCCCACTACCACTAAGGTGACAATCACCCAGAAAATAATACTGCCGCCCTGCACAAAAAGCGACATTCCATCACGCGAACCCGGGTCTGAAGAGATACTGCTACTTGCCTCTTCTTTCTCGGCCTCAGACTTCTTCTTCTCAGTCCAAATCTCCCGTTTTTGAACCTCGAAGTCATCGTCTGCCAAAATGCTCTCAATGCTGACCTCATTAGTCTCGGCTCTTGCTGATGGAGTTGTCGCAGAAAAAAAACATACCAATAATACCAGTCCCACACGCTGTCCAAGTCTCTTGAAGGTCAGCTCAATATCCCAGCCCTCGGTCCAGGTCCGACTATTAACATACAGTCCAAATCCCCCGCCCACATAAAACCAGGTCGCCAAGGTCATTGCAGCGAGATAAAACAAAGCCGCAATGGCAAAAACCCAACTGGGTAGAAGTCCCGAACCACCTTCAAAAAAATCATTGATCAATTGTTGGTAACCCCAGTCGCTACCATCCGGCACCATAAGATCAATGTAGTAAAACTGGCTCATGAAGACGAAAAACTCCATCACCAAACACAAAGCAGTCAACGCC
>JAAEZT010000026.1 GCA_018222765.1 bacterium
ATACCCAAGTTCACGATAAAACGCCGCCTCCCGCTCCGACTAATCTTGTGGTGAAGGGGAATCAACTCACCTGGAAAGCCACTGCCGATCTCGAAAGCGGACTAGCGCACTTTATCATCGAGCGGGATGGTAAGGCCATTGCCACCGTGCCCGAGCAGCCAACAAATAAATTCGGACGTCGCGTATTCCAGGGGCTGCAATATAGCGACACGCCCGCGCAACCTCTCGTGCAAATGCGCTTCACCGACCCAATGCCCGAAGCGGGCAGGACACACCAATACCGAGTGATCGCAGTGAATACCGTCGGTCTGAAATCGAATTAACTATTTACCCGCTTCGCCTTTCGGCAGGTTCTTGCGAATCTCTTTGGCCACCGCTTCAGCGAGGAGGGCGGACCCTTCGGCGGTGAAGTGGACGTCGCCGGGCTTCTTGCCAAACTTATTCATTTTCCCGGCCATGACGGCGTGGAGGTCGTTTACTTTGATCCCATGCTTTTTCATGACGGCGAGCGCCGCCTCGTTGTAGATTTTGTCGTCGCCGACTTTACGTCCGAATTCACCTTCGGGTACAGGTGTGGTGGTGGCGAAGACGAGGGTCGATCCGGTCTCTTTGAGTCGCTTGACAATGGTCTCGAGATTGGCGGCATACTTTTCAGGGGAATGGGTCAAGGTGCCGCGGACTTTGTCGCGCTTGCCCTGGTTCTTTGATTCGGAATGGCGATAGCAGAGATCCCAGAGTCCCCAGTTGAAGTGAATTAACTCCCACGAACCGTTCTTTTTGTGGAGCCACTTATCGAGATTCGCGATCCCCATTCCGGTGTGTCCGGCATTCCCCGGGATACGATGCACATTCGCGACGCCTTTTAAATTTTCCCGCGCACCGGCGGTGTAGCCAATCGAAATGGAATCCCCGATAATGAGAACGCGGGGCAGGGAGGGGTCGTCGATGGATTTCGTAAAGGCGGGATTGGTTTTGCGGTCCTTCTTGGAGGCTTCACCCGGAGTGATCACGCCTTTCTGCGCCATGAGAACGGGAGAAAAGAGAAGGCAGAGGAGCAAGGGAAGGGAGCTGAAGAATTTCACCATAGTCATTGGGCTTGAAGCTAGTGGCCCATCAGAGATTAGCGAGTTCATTGATCCCAGAAAGTCGCGTGGATTCTCTTGGCAAAGTCCGTCTCGGTATTCTATATCCGCCCTCGATGCTTCTACAGGATACAATTGAATGGCCGGATGAAGTCGAAGTTCTTATGGATCAACTTGAAGGCGAATCAGCCGAACGGGATCTCACCCGCGAGGAACGCGCCCTCATGGATATCTACGAGACTGTTCCGGTTCTTGAGAGTCAGGATTGCCTCCATGAATTTTGGCAGAGCGGAATGAACCACCAACGGATCATTAATTCCTTTGAGCTCATCGGCGCGACCGGCTTGGTCGATCCTCTCAATGCCAGCCGTTGGTGTGAGACCCGCACGGAGGACCGCAATGATTACAGCGAAACCGAAGCGTCTTATCTCACCTCGATCGAAGAAGAGCTTGCGGAAGGCATGGATGAACTGGTCGATCTCGTGGTTGCGTTCATTGAAGAAGAAATGGAGTGAGGAGGGAATCTCTGCGGAGCTTGGGCTTTAGCCCGAATCCATCCCATAGGTCCTATTCGGCCCTGACATCCTGTCTCCGTATCTCCGGACTCCAATTATCAGTCCTTCCCCAACAAGGCCTCTAAATGCGCCTCGACCCCCAGGGCCAAGCCCTGCACGTTGTAGCCTCCCTCCAGCAGGGAAACGACGCGTGACCCACAATGCTTCCCGGCAATCTCCATGACCAACTTGGTCAGTTGCGCAAATCCTTTGTCAGTGAATTTAAAATCACCCAGCAAATCATCGTGGCGTGAATCAAAACCAGCGGAGATGAGAACCATGTCAGGTTGGAACTTCTCGGCCGCCGGTAAGAGTTTTTCTTTGAAGGCGCCAAGAACGGCTTCGTCGTTCGCGCCACGCGGAAGGGGCACATTGATATTGAATCCCTCGCCTTTCCCTTTGCCTGTTTTGTCGGCAGCTCCTGTTCCAGGGAAGGCATAAAGCGCGTGGGTGGAGAAAAGCAATACACTCGGGTCATCATAAAAGGCCCACTCGGTGCCATCGCCATGATGGTAGTCCCAGTCCACAATGAGAATTTTCCTCAGCTTGTGTTTTTCCTGCGCATAGCGCGCGGCCACCGCGACGTTGTTGTAAAAACAAAAGCCATACTCGCCATTGTTCGCGGCATGATGGCCGGGTGGCCGGATCGCGCAAAAGGCATTCCTCAACTTCCCGGCACACACGGCATCGACCGCACTCAAGGCTCCTGAAACTGAGAGCCGGCAAATGGCATCATCGTGTGCCTGCTTTCCTGCCACGGCGAGATGCTCCTCAGAGTGAATCATCTTAATGAAGGGCAGGGGATCAACGGTCGGTTTGATTGGGACTAGCTTCTTGTCCAAGCCGGCCTCTTTAATCTTTTCGTGGATCGCTTTGAGTCGTGCCGGTGATTCCGGATGAGTTCCGCCCTGGGTGTGTTCCAAATAGCGAAGGTCGCTCACCAATCCTGTGTTCATCGTCGAAGGCTTTTCTTTCTCTTCTTTCTCCTCGGCTGAAGCAAGATCCATCCCGGTCCACAGGGGCGCAGAGCCCAGACCAAGACCAAGGGATTTCGTGGTATTCAAAAATTGGCGTCTCGAGGGGGAGGTCTCCATGGTGGATCTGCGATCTTGGCGTTCTTTCACCCCACACTGGAAGAGGAAATTTTTCAATACAAGCGGGAAGGTGGAATGATTCGATGCTCTGAGCTCCCGACCCTCGTGGAAAAGAAGGGCGTCTTTGGAAGCCTGCAGGGCCGGGTCCTTGCTAAGGATCACTCCCGCGAACAACGGTTCTCGGCATCAGGTCGAGCCTAGGAAGTCTCCGGCGCGATTCGTCACTTCTTGGGGGTTTTGGTATCGATGAGCTGGAGGATTTTCCCCAGTCCTTTCAGGGCAAGCTTCACTTTGAAGTTTCGCGTTTTCAAGGCGGCGGCATTTACCGCAACCGCGGCCGATCCGGGGCCATGAGTGCGGGCCTTTTCAGTGATCTTTTCGCGGAGGTCGGGCGGAATCTGGTTGAGAAGTTTTTGAGAGACTCCTTTCATGCCGGCCCCAACTCCCGCGACCCATTGCTCCGCAGTCTGCCCATCCTGCTTGGTAGGATTTTCCCCATCATCCGAATCTGCCGATTTCTCTGAGGGCGGGGGAGTTGGTTTCTTCTCAGGCTTGTCAGGGTTCATTTTCTGGACTCAGAGTATCCTATACAACCCGGGATTCTTCGAGGGCAATTTCCCAAGAAGTATCGACCCCCGGCGGGTTGTTTGGAAAGACTGTTGCCACTGAGCCGTGCTCCAGCACATTCCGCGAATCTGTCTGCTCGAATGGAATCAAAATATTTCCGCTGGCCTCCTCGAGAATCCGCACCACGGTAGGAGGTGAGCAAGAACAAGAAGGTTTCACTCTCCCGGCTCTCCCCCGAGGAAAAGAGTTCGCTCATCCGCATGGCGTGGGAGGACCGGACGACCTTCGAGGAAATCCGTCGCAAGACAGGCTTTGTCGAAGCCGAAATCATCAAGCTGATGCGTCGCGAACTGAAGCCCTCGAGCTTCCGTCTCTGGCGCAAGCGCGTCAGTGGGCGCAAGACCAAGCATGAGAAACTTTTCCGGCAGTCGCAGGATGGTCCCGCTTCGTTGGAGTTGTGAGGGCTCTCTCGTTCAGAATGGAAGATCCCACCTCGCGTGCTAAGCGGTCTTCCCAGGCCATCCAGGTGATTCGTTCTCGTCGCTCCGCCTGCCATCCCGTTCCCAGAAAAAGGAAACACCCATGACGCCCACCAAAATCTGTCAGCGCTGTGGCCGCCTCATCGAGTGGCGGAAAAAATGGGAGAGCTGCTGGGACGAAGTCCGATTCTGCTCCGCCCGCTGTCGAAGGCAAAAGCCCAGCAAGATGGATCAGCAACTCGAACAAGCCATTCTCTCTCTCCTTGCCACCCGCCCCCGGGGAGCGACCATCTGTCCCAGCGAAGCTCTACAGACCCTCACCCCAGAAAAGCAGTTGCACGACCACATGGAGCAAGCCCGCCAGGCCGCCCGCCGTCTTGTCGCCCAGGGGCAGATTGAAATCCTACTCGAAGGCCAAACCGTCGACCCATCCACCGCCAAAGGCCCGATCCGTCTCCGTAAGGTCTAGCCGATGCAACTCCCAGCCAAATGGACATCCGGCGCGATGACAAGCGGCCTCCGATTCACCCGTTTGCACCTGCCTGCCTCATTATCCGGGCTGAAGCCAGGCTCCGTCGTTATTTCCCGAGGAGGGTTTTCATTCCTTCGCCAAGGGATTTGCCGATGAGGTATTGCGTTTCGCCATTTTGGTTCCAGTGGAAGCCCTGGTTCTGGGGTGAAACGTTGGCTTCGCGCCAGAATGGGCGGGTGTCGGCGGCGGAGACATTGCCGTTGAATTCGGGGTAGAGGACGGGGTTGGCGACGGCGAGTTGACCTTCGAGCATGATGAGCCGGTTGCCGGAGGCGGAGGCCCCGCTGATGCCGGTATTGGCGACGGCGAAGGGTAGGGTGGGATTTCCCAACTCGGCGCGGATGTCGCGGATGAAGTCGGCGAGATTTTCCTGGTAGCTGGAGGCGGTGAATTCGTTGCCGCCGTCGTTCCAGCCCTGATGCCAGGCGAAGCCGGCGATTTGATATCCTTGTCCGGCGAACTGGGGGAATTCCGTGGAGAGATTATCAAGGACGGCGTGGACGTAGTCGATGAGGCCGAGGTAGTAGTTGCCCACTTCACCACCGCGTTTGGCGACGGCCCCGGGTGAGCGGAAGTCAGCGTAGAGGCTCTTGCCGCCCCAGCAGGTTTTGATGATGAGGACGGGTTCGTCATAGGAATCGCCGATGGTCCAACCGAATCCCATTTCGGGGCCGATGCGGGCGTCGTCGACACCGAATTCGGGAAGAAGCGGGCCTTTCTTGATGTTGGCGCCCTGGGTGAGGTCGTTGCGGTTGTAGTAGACTTGGACGTCGTCACGGGCGATCCAGTTGTTGGCACCGTCGACGAGCATGCCGTAGTTGGCGGGATCGTCGGTTGTTTCGTAGCGGAGGCTTCCGATGGCGCCGTTGACGCCGCCATTTCCGGTTTCGCTTCGGCCGTGGCCCTGCATATTGGATTGACCGGCGAGGATGAAGACTTTCACGCCGTTGGGATTGTTATCCCAGGTACGGAAGACGGAGGAAGTTGCTCCGGTCAGCGGGCGACCGGCGAGGTCGGTGAGGCCGTTCGTCTCGAGGGTGTATTCCGAATTGAGGCTGAGAGGGAAGGCGATGGTTAGAATGACGGTGTTGGGGGTGTCGCCGATGACGGCCGAGGAGATGGGCAGGAGGGCATCGCCTCCGACGATCAGGGAATAGTTGAAAGGCCGGGTCGCGAGGTCGGGATCCATTGCTTCGGAGAAGGTGAGATTGACGGTGGTGCCATTTCCCCAAACTCGGTCGAGAGTGGGATCGCGAAGGTCGGGTTCGCCGACGCGGAAGTAGAGGGTCTCTGCCCCCGGGTTGGGATTGTCAAAGGGGCCGAAGCTTGTGAGTGCGCCATCAGGATTGGCTTCAACCGCGGGAGCGATTCCCGGTTGAAAGGTTACGAGGTCCTCGGACCAATAGAGGCCGTAAAATTCGCCGGGATTTGATTTCCAGGTCAGGGTGATTTCGTCGGTGGTGTCATCATACGAAACGTCGGCGACTTCGAGTGGTTGGCGGACGGCGTCGCTTTCGACGATCTGGATACCGGTGGGTCCGATGTGGTTGAAGCCGTTGCCCCAGACCTGCGCGGTGAAGGATCCTCCGCCGAGGCCTTTGTAGACCATATAGTTTCCGGGAGTTTCGGCCCCGGTGATTTCGGTAAAGGTGCCATTAAAAGCGCCGGAGAGGAGGGTGAAGTCGGCTTCGGGTGCGCCATTGACGACGATCTTACCGGTGCCATCGCCGAATTGATCGCGGTTGGCGCCAAGATAGAAAACGACGTCGAAGGTATCGAAGGGAATGTCGGTGACAATGATGTCGAAGATGTTGGAACCATCGCCGGGGTCATTGGTGGAGTTCGCATGGCCATCCATGAGGTTGGCGTTGCCGTTGCCAAGCAGGGTGGTGCGGGGAGGATTCCAGATGTAGGGTCCACCGTTTCGGCAATCATTGAGGGTGAAGGTGGCGGTGGATCCTTCAGTGCCGGTGAGGGTGACGGCGGGACGCGGGGAGTTGGGAGCCCAGGGGAGTTCGTAGTTTTGCCAGCCAGAGGTTTGCCAATCTCCGAAGCCGGCCGAATCAGTTGGGGAGAGAGTCATGAGCGGCTCCCAACCGGCCTTACCAAGTCCTCCTCCTCCCTCACGCCAGAAGTTGACGCTAATGATTTCGACAGCGGGCAGGAAAGTCGTGGTGGCGAGGGAGATCCCGGCAAGAAGGAAGGTGTGTGATCGGTTCATTTTTAGACGGAGACTGTAGCTGAGTAAAATGAGATGGAAAATGTAATAATGGAGGGGCAACCTGTTCGTTATTGAGGCGCTTTTGATGCGAACCTAGGGTGTGGGAGACGGATTTCCGCGTCGAGATTCTCATGAGCCGACCACTCGCTTTTCCCAATCAGTGCCGTCGTGAATCAAGTGATGGGTGAGGCAGTCGAGGTGGTCCTCGGGCTCGTGGGTGATGTAGAGGAGTTGGGTGAGTCCGGTGGCAACGATGCGGTCGATGACGCGAAGGACGAGAGCCCGATTAATGCCGTCGAGTCCCTGGCAGGGTTCGTCGAGGATGAGGAGTGGCGGTTGTTTGACGAGAGCGCGGGCGATGAGGAGGAGGCGTTGTTGCCCGAAGCTCAGCGAGCGGAACGGTTGGGTGGCGAGCGCGGTCATGCCGACGACTTCGAGCCACTCGCGGGCAATTTGGAGTTGGGTAGGGTTGGCTTCCTGATAAAGGCCGACACTATCGAAGAATCCTGAAACGATGACCGTGAAGGCATTGGTGCTGACGCGATATTGTTGGTGGAGAGCGGGGGAAATGATGCCGAGGTGATTTTTGATGTCCCAGATCGTTTCGCCCTGGCCCCGGCGCATTCCCATTACCGTGACGTCGTTGGAATAACACTGGGTGTGGTCACCGCTGACGAGGTTGACGAGTGTGGATTTTCCACAGCCGTTGGGCCCGCTGATTTTCCAATGATGACCACGTTCAACGAGCCAGTCGAATGAGGAAATGATTTCGCGGCCACCATGCACCACGGTGACCTGCTTCATCGAAACGAGGGGTCCGGTCCAGGTGGCGGGAGCGATGGAGGGATCGCGGGAAGGAAGGGTGTCGATTTCGCAATCGAGCTCCATAAGTTGGGTGAAGGCGGGATTATTTTCGACTTCGTTTTTTGTGCCGGAGAGGACGCATTCGTTCTGATCGGCACAGGCGAGATGCGTGGCGAGGTCATCGAGGTCACCGAGGCGATTGGCGACGATAACGAGGGTAATGGTCTTGGCATACTCCCGGAGAAGGTCGGTGAGATGGGCCCGGAATTGTTGGTCGAGACCGTCGAATGGTTCGTCGAGGATGAGGAGATCGGGGGAGAGAATGAGCGCTCGTGCCAGCATGAGGCGGCGACGTTCTCCGGTAGAGAGGAGGCGGAATCCGCGGTCGGTGAGATCGGCGAGGCCGAGTTCGGTAATGAGATCATCGAGTGGCGGAGAGTTGTCCGGTTGAACTTCGTGGATGAGTTCGAGGACGGTTCTGCCCGGGTCGATTTTGTCGAGGAACTCGCTGTCGTCTTCGCGGATTTCGCGGGCAAGGAGCGCGTCTTCGAGCTCGAAGGAAAGATGGCCGATCTGCGTGAAGGTGGTGGAGCGTTGCCCGGAAGAGAGGCCATCTCCTTCGGCGAGCATGTCGCCGAGATGCGATTTGCCGCCGGCATTGCGTCCGACGATGCCCCAGGTTTCTCCGGAGGAAATGGTGAGCTCGTCAAGCTTCACGCAAGTGCTTGTGGACGGCGTATTTTTGAGAGTGATGGAGGGCATGCTCTAACCGGGTTCCGGTTGGAAGGACCGGGTCTCAAATCGCATGAGGTCGGGAATGAAGGTGAGCGGGACAGCGCCGGTGGGGCCGTTTCGGTTCTTGGCGAGAACGAGTTCGGCCTCGCCGTCGTCTTCGTCGCGTTCCTCCTGATTATCGACATAGTAGACCTTTCGATAGAGGAGTCCAACCATGTCGGCGTCTTGCTCGATGGAACCGGATTCACGAAGGTCGGACATGCGTGGAACGCCGAGGGCGGATCCGGTGCGGCCTTCCGGTCCCCGGTTGAGCTGGGCGAGAACGATGACCGGGACATTGAGTTCCTTGGCGAGAGCTTTGAGGCCGCCGGAGATTTCCGCGATCTCACGCTCACGGGAATTGGAAGCCTGCTTGGTGGTCGACCTCATGAGCTGAAGGTAATCGACCGCGATCACGCTGATGCCTTCGTCCCGGTGTTTGCGACGGGCTTTGGCCCGGAGGTCGTTGATGGAAATGCCTGCCGTGTCGTCGATGAAGAGTTTCGCGGCCGCAACCTCACCGGAGGCTTTCTTGATCCGTTCGAGGTCGGCTTTGTTGGGCGTGTACCCCTTCATGAGTTTGGCGAACTGAAAGCGCGCGCGGGAGAAGACGAGACGCTGCACAATTTGCACCGTGGACATTTCGCAAGAGAAGACCATGGCGGGCTTGCCGGAGGTGACGGCGATGTGTTCGACGATGTTCATCATGAACGAGGTCTTACCCATCGAAGGACGGGCTGCGATGACGAACATGTCGGGTGCCTTGAGTCCGTTGGCCATCTTATCGAGGTCCGGATAGCCGGTGGTGAGGCCGGTGATACCCCGGTCGCCGGCGAGGAACTCCTCGAGATACTTCATGACCTCGATGACGGCTTCTTTCACGCCGATTTCGATGTTGGTTTCGGAGGCTTCGCGAATCTCGAGGACCTTTTGCTCAACTTCATCGAGGAAGTTAACGACGTCCTCGGGGTTATCGTATGCGGTGGTGATCGACTCGGTGCAGGACTTGATGATGTTGCGGAGAATAAACTTCTCTTTGACGATCGTGAGGTGGGAATCGAAGTGTGCGGCAGTGGGAGCGTAGGTGTAAATTTCGGTGAGGGCCGATGGTCCGCCGATGGTATCGAGGAGATTGCGGTCGATCAGGTGCTGGGTCAGCGCGAGAAGTTCGACGGTTTTTCCTTCCTCGAAATGGGTGGTGAGGACGGCATAAAGCTTGCCGTGGGACGGGACGTAGAAGTGGGCGGGCGTGAGTTGTCCCTCGATGGCGCGCCCGATGTATTCCTCGGGATTCTGCAGCATGGAGCTGAGAAGGCTTTTTTCGGCTCCCACCGCATGCGGTGGCGGAGTCAGAGAATCGCCCTTTTTCTCTTTCCCGCCGTCTTGAAGACTGGGGCCATTCTTATCGATTTTTTTGAAGGGTGGTTTGTCGTCAGCCATCGGAGTGGGCGAAGCATGCTCTGGAATGCGGGGGCGATGCAATGGCCGGAAATGGTGTCCGGAAGATTACAAAGAATAGCTGTGAATAACTCGACGGACTAGAGAGCCTGCAAGGCGCGGATTCTGGTCAAAACCGGGGGGTGGGAATGGTCGAGGAAGACCTCGAGGGGGTGCGGCGTGAGATTCGAGAGATTATTGGCCGAGAGCTTTTTGAGGGCGGTGACGAGGTGCTCGGGGGTGTCCTGGACCTTCGCGGCGTAGGCGTCGGCTTCGAATTCGTGTTTGCGCGAGAGGATATTCATTAGGACCGAGAGGACGCGTGAGATTGGCTTGAAAACGATCATAAAGAGGACCAGTCCCACGTAGATGGCGCCGGAGGAGACGCCGAAGGCGGCGTAGAGTAGGGAGCCGAAGGCGGTTTCGGGGTTGGTCGCCATGCCGAGGAGGAAGAACATCACGGCGGTTTGGATGATGGAGATGACGAGGCGCTGCACGATGTGCTTCTTTTTGAAATGTCCAATTTCGTGAGCGAGAACGGCGACGAGTTCATCGGTGCTTTGGCTTTCGATGAGCGTGTCGTAAAGAGCGATCTTTTTTCGTTTTCCGAAGCCCGTGAAAAAGGCGTTGGATTTGGAAGAGCGTTTCGAGCCGTCCATGACGGAGATTTCCGTGAGCGGGAAGTCGCATTTTTTGGCCATGCTTTGGATAGCCTTGTTGAGTTCTTCGTCTTCGAGAGGGCTGAACTTGTTGAAGAGTGGGAGGATCAACGAAGGGGCGAGATAGGTCAGGGCAAGCGAGATTGCCGTGAAGCTCAGCCAGGCGAAGATCCAGGCGTTGTCGACCGAGTAAAAGATCCAGAGAATGAGGGCCATGATGGGCAGGCCGATGAGGGCCATCATGAAGTGTGATTTGATTTGGTCGCCGATGTAAGTGGCGCGGGTTGTTTTGTTAAATCCGAATCGTTCCTCGAGAACGAAGGTGTGGTAAATGTCGAAGGGTAAAGAGATGAGCCAGGAACCGAGATACATCAGGCCGATGTAGCAGAGTCCGGTGACGACATTTCCGAATCCCCAAGCGCGGACCAGGGTGTCGAGCCAGCCGAAGCCGCCGATGGTCCAGAAGGCGAGAAGGATGGTGAGAGAGTAAATCGAGGAGGTGATTCCGAAGCGAGCCTGGGCGCGTTCGTAGTGCTGGGCCTTGGCGTATTTTTCGTCGTCCCAGACGCCCTGGAATTCTTCGGGGAGCTCGGGCCGGAGGTTTTTGAGGGTGAGAATGGTTGCGATGAAATCGAGTTTCCACAGGAGGAAAAGGACGAGCATCAGAGTGATCGCGAGGAGGTTAAATTCAGGTGGCATCGGTGGTAGGGAGGATTGAGGGGCATGGGATGAGGGACAAGGGGAAACTTTTTTTTATTTAGGTTCTTGAAATATTTAAGTATTCCGTAATAATCCACTCCGTGTTTCGTGCCGCCCGCCAAATCGAGTTTGCTTTTCTGCAGGAAAAGCAGGATGAGCCGAGTGTTTCGGAGTGTTGCTCGCATTTGATGGGGATGGATACAAGTCTCACCGAGACCTGCACCAAGCTCTTGTTTGAAATGGGTCTGGATGATTTGGCCAAGCGGGTGAGCGTGGGCTGGAATCGACGGATGCGCTCGAGTGCTGGGCGCGCGACCTGGCCAACGGCCTTGATTGAGTTGAATCCGCGTTTGCCGGATATTTCCCAGGAAGAAGTTCGCCGGACGATGTTGCATGAGTTGGCGCATTTGGTGGCCTACGAGCGGAATGGAAATCGACGTATTCAGGCGCACGGTCCCGAGTGGCAGCAGGCTTGTGCTGATGTCGGTATCCCCGGTGAGAAAGCAACACATCGTTTGGAGCTTCCTTCGAGATCAATAAGGCGGCGTTGGCGATATCAGTGCCCCTCATGTGGGACGAGCTTTGACCGGGTTCGTCGGTATAAGGGGCGGGTGGCTTGTTACGATTGTTGCCGCAATGTGAATGGTGGCGATTATCACGAAAGCTTCCGGTTGGTAGAGCTTAGTTTGGTGTAAGTCGCTTGCGGTAGTCTCTCGGTGACAAGCCGATGAGTTCGGAGAATTTTTTGGAGAAGGCCGAGTGATCGTAGAAGCCGACTTGAAGTGCGATCTCAGTCACGGGCAGTTTGGTATTTACGAGGAGCTCACAGGCTTCAAGGACTCTTAATCGTCCAACGTATTTTTGCGGGCTGGTTTTGAAAGTGTCCTGAAAACGCCGTTGGAGTTTTCGAACGGACATGCCGACGCTCTTGGCGAGATCGTGCATGGAGACTTTGGAGGCCGAATTGTTTTTAAGATACTCGGTGACGGGGAGGAGATCGAGGTAGGGTTGGAGTGAGGTGCGGACTCCTTCGAAGCTTTTGACCAGGCCGCACACTCCGGCGACTTTCCCGTCTTGGTCGAAGAGTGGGATTTTGTTGGTCACGAACCACTCGGGAGTGCCGATTTGGTTGGGGAAAAGTTCGATAATTTCGATGAGGGGTTCCTTTGTCGAGATGACCTTGCGGTCGTCGTTCATGTATTTCTCGGCCATTTCGATGGGGAAGATTTCGCGGTCGGATTTTCCGATCATCTCTTCCTCGGACTGAAAGCCGCAGCGTTCCACGAAGGTCTGGTTTCCGGCCATAAGTCGGAGCTCTAGATCTTTGACGAAATAGAGGGTGTCGGGCATGTAGTTGAAAAGCCCGGAAACCTGTCCAGGGCAGAGTTTTTCGACCCATTTCCTCTTGATGTCTTGGGGCGACATGTCGTTTTAATACACAAAATAATCGCTCCCGCACTAGAAAATGATTGTTGAGATCGCTATGTTTTGAGCCTCATGTCGAACGAGAAAATTAACATCGCGATTGTCGGGCTGGGATTTGGTGCCGAGTTTATCCCCATTTATCAACGTCATCCGCACGCCAACATGGCGGCTATTTGCCAGCGGACGCAGTCAACCTTGGATGAAATCGGAGATAAGTATGGCATCGAAAAGCGTTATAATGATTACGACGCTCTTTTGGCTGATCCGGAGATTGATGCGGTTCATATTAATACCGCGATTCCTGATCATGCGGCGCATACGATTGCGGCCCTGAAGGCCGGGAAGCATGTTGCTTGCACCGTACCGATGGCGACTTCGGTGGAGGATTGCCGACAGATCGTGGAACTCTCTCAGCAGACCGGCTTGAAATACATGATGATGGAAACGGTGGTTTACGCGCGGGAGTTTCTCTTCATGAAGGAGCTCTACGATAAGGGGGAGCTCGGAAAGTTGCAGTTTTTGAAAGCATCCCATCAACAGGACATGGAAGGCTGGCCGGGTTACTGGCCGGGGCTGCCGCCGATGCATTATGCGACGCATTGTGTGGGACCTGTTTTGGGCCTTGGTCGCCATGAAGCGGAGTATGTTTCGTGCTTTGCATCGGGAACAATCGCAGAGGAGATGCACGAGTGTTACGGGTCGCCCTACGCCATTCAGAGTTGTCACATTAAATTTAAGGACAGTGATCTTTCGGGGCTTGTATACCGTTCGCTTTTCGATGTGGCGAGGCAGTATCGGGAGTCGTTTGAAGTCTATGGTGTCGATAAATCAGTGGAATGGCCTTTGATCGAAGGTGAGCCACTTGTGGTTCATACGGCGAAGAAGCCGGAGCCCGAGATTCCGGAGAAAGTTGAGTGTCCTGATTTTGCGCATTTACTCCCTGATGAAATCGCGCCCTTCACGACGGGTGGCGTTTACGGAGGTGATGAAGGCGAGGACCACCTGTCCTATACCCAGGGTGGAGGTCATGGAGGATCTCATCCCCACTTGGCCCATCAATTTGTGGAATTGCTGAGAGGCAAGGGCGAGGGCTATCCCAACGCGGCTCAATCAGCAAATATTACCTGCACGGGAATTCTTGCCCACGAGTCCGCTCAAAAAGGTGGAGAGCTCATCAAACTTCCTGAGTTTACCCTGCAGTAGTCGTCGTCATGGAACGTCTTGCTTTAATGATACCGCTGGTGCTGGTTGCGGCGCTCTCTTTCGCGTTGAACAAAGCGGAGACCCCGGAGGAGAAGCAGGGCCCGGTTCGAATCTTGTTCCTTGGGCACGATTCGAAACATCACAATTCCAATGCTTATTTCCCAATGCTTGCCAAGGCTTTGGGGCGGGATGGGATTTACTTCGATTACCATACCAATGTTGAGGAAGCCTTGGGAGACGCGGAGTATTTGGCGAAGTTCGATGGAGTGCTGCTTTACGCAAACCACAACGCGATCACGCCGAAGCAGTTTCAAAATCTGACGCAGTTCATTGAGAATGGCGGCGGATTTATTCCGGTGCATAGCGCGAGTGCGTGTTTTGGAAACGAACCAGGCTTTGTGAAGTTGGTCGGAGGTAAGTTCGCCCATCACAAAGGGAAGGAATTCAAGACTTCCGTAGTTGCTCCGAAGCATCCGGCGATGAAGGATGTGAAGGAATTTAATGCCTGGGATGAGACTTATGTGCATTCCGGTCATGGAAGTGATCGCACGATTTTGATGGTCCGGAAACCAGAGGGCGATGATAACGTGAGGGAACCCGAGCCCTGGACCTGGACCCGGGAGCAAGGAAGGGGACGCATTTTTTACACGGCCTCGGGACATGATCAACGGGTATGGTCGCGTGGGGAATTTCACCAGCTCTTGAAGTCCGGAATTCTTTGGTCAATCGGTGATGAACGAAAGAAGAATTACGATGCATTTGTCTCATCGCGCAAAGCTCTGACTTATGAAACGCGGGACAATATCCCCAACTATGAGAAGCGGCCCAAGCCACTGCAGTATCAGCACCCGCTGAGTCCCGAGGAGAGTTTGAAATATACTCAGGTTCCGGTGGGTTGGAAACTGCAGCTTTTTGCCGCCGAACCCCAGATTGTGAATCCGATTGGCTTGGCCTGGGATGAGCGCGGACGGCTATGGGCAGCGGAGACTGTGGATTACCCGAATGAGATTAAAGCTGAGCGCAAAGGCGCGGATAAGATCAAAATTCTCGAAGACACGAATGGAGATGGTCGATGTGACAAGGTGACGGTCTTTGCTGACGGTCTCAACATTCCGACCTCTCTAACATTCGGAAATGGTGGCGTTTACGTTCATCATGCTGCCGAGACTCTCTTCCTCAAAGATACCAATGGCGATGATAAGGCTGATGTCCGGCAGGTTGTGCTTAAGGGATGGGGAACGGGAGACACCCATGCGGGACCGTCGAATCTTCGCTATGGTTTGGATAATCAGATTTGGGGGGCAGTCGGTTATTCCGGTTTCTCTAATAATGGTCAGAGGTTTGGAATGGGAGTATATCGCTTTACCAAGAGTGGTTCCTCTCTGGAATTTCTCCACCAATTCAACAACAATACCTGGGGAATGGGGCTCAATCCAGCCGGTGACGTTTTTGGTTCCACAGCCAACAATAACCCCAGCTTTTTTGGAGGGATTCCGGCAACCATTCTTCCAGGAGGAAAAGGTCTCAGCGCCAAGATGATTGCATCGTCTCCGACCTTTCATCCAATCACGCCGAATATTCGTCAGGTCGATGTCTTTGGGGGCTATACTGCGGCAGCGGGTCATGCCTTCGCAAATTCAGACAACTTCCCGGAATCATGGCGCGGCAAGAGGGCCTTTGTGGCCGGACCGACGGGGAATCTTCTGGGCATGTTTGATACGAGTCGCGATGGTGCGGGATATAAGTCTAAGAATGCTTTTCAGTTAGTTGCTTCGGCTGACGAGTGGTTCTCGCCGGTTGCTGCCGAAGTAGGTCCCGATGGAAACCTTTGGATCTCGGATTGGTATAATTTTATCATTCAGCATAACCCAACGCCGAATGCGGGTCGAGGTGGATACAATGCCAGGAATGGAAAAGGTAACGCTCACATCAACCCAAACCGGGATCGGCAACATGGACGAATCTACCGCTTGGTTTGGGATGAAGCGCCAGAGTCAAAAACGAAGTCGCTTGCGGGAGCTTCTACCAATGAATTAGTTGCGGCATTATCCGACCCCAATCAGTTCTGGCGGCTGACGGCGCAGAGGCTTTTGGTCGATGGAAAGAAGACCGATGCCGTGTCTCAATTGAAGGCCTTGGTCGCTTCTGATGGCGTAGGATCAATTCATGCTCTTTGGAGTCTCGACGGTCTGGGCGCTCTGGATTCCGGAACACATCGTGGTGCGCTGCTTTCGACCGATCCTGTTTTGCGAAGGAATGCCATCCGCGCTCTTCCGCCTACTGAAGCGGGTGTCGCCCTGATGTTTCAATCGGGCGTGATTAACGATTCAGACCTCACCACCCGCCTCGCGGCTTTTGTTGCTTTAGCGAAATTCCCATCAAGTGGACCGGTGAAGAATGCGGTCACTTCTCTGGGGGCGCAGGAAATTAACCAGAAAGATGAGTGGTTGTCGGCGGCGTTGGATGCGGCTGGCAAGAAACATGGTGCGGATTCTCGAGCTGACCTGGAATATCGGCTCTCTGACGAAAATCTTTTAGAGGGAGCAAAGTGGCAGGTTTTTGTCCATAGCGGGAGAGGGGGGAAGCAAACCCAGCCGGCCAACGAAGGTGTCAAAAAGGGCCCTTGTTTGAAGATCGCATCGGACAAGCCGACTGATACTTCGTGGGGAGCCGTCACCGAAGTTAAACCCAGGACGCAGTATCGCCTGAGTGGTAAGATTAAAACGGCAGGCATCAAGGGTGGCGGCATGGGGGCTTTGTTTAATGTCCACGAACTGCAGAGTCCAACCCGTGTCGCGACGAAGGCCCTGAAGGGGCAGAATGACTGGACAGAGGTCTCGGTGGATTTCAACTCGATGGGTCGCTCCAAGATTACCATCAATGCGCTCTATGGTGGTTGGGGGCAATCGACCGGAACAGCTTGGTGGGATGAGGTTCGACTCTCTGAATTGGTTGCAGTTCCCAAGGCCGTCTCGGAAGTGAAACTGAAAGCCGGCGATGCCGTGCGGGGGAAGGTTCTTTTCAATACCCATCCGGTGGCTGCTTGCAGCCGATGTCATGCGATTGCGGGAGCAGGTGGCGTAATCGGGCCGGCTCTCGATACCATTGCGGGAAGGAAAGGCCCCGAGTATATCAGGAGATCCCTTCTCGATCCGAATTCAGAAATTGCGGAGGGTTATCCCTTAAAGGTATCGCCAATGCCTCCGATGAATCTCCTTTTGGAGCCCCAAGAGATTGAGGATATTCTGGCTTATCTTCAGACACTGAAATAGTTCTGGCTGAGAAGATGAAGCTTGACCCGGCGGGGAGAGTTAATTCTAACTCTTTGGAAGGTAAAGTCTTTTAATATGATAGATCATATTCGTTTTCTCTTAAGGTGTTCTCTGGCGGTTATCCTCTCTCTGGTGTCGAATTCTACTTTGTCCGCTCAATCTGTGGTCATTTCCGAATTCATGGCCTCCAATGACAACATCTTGAATGATGAGGATGGCGATAGTGAGGACTGGATTGAGATTTTTAATGAAGGTGCATCAGCGATGAACCTTACCGGATGGCATTTGACTGACGATGCCGCTTCGCTGACAAAGTGGACCTTTCCGAATGTCATTCTTGATCCAGGAGAGTTGCTCGTTGTTTTCGCATCCAATAAAGACCGGGCTGATCCGGGGGGAGAGCTGCATACAAACTTTAAGCTCTCCAGTTCGGGCGAATATCTCGCGCTGGTTCGGGATGATGGGACGACGGTGGAATATGATTTCGGCCCAAGCTATCCTCAGCAGGTCACTGATGTGTCATATGGACTTCAGCAGTCGACCAGCACCACGACCCTTATCGCAGGTGGTGCTTCCGTGAAATACCAGGTCCCCACAAATGCCGCCGATGACGTCAATGAGGGGACTAACCCCAACTCATGGATCAGAACCAATTTCAACGACGCTTCCTGGACCAGCGCAACGACCGGGATCGGATATGCGACGGGTAGTCCTGATGCTTATGATCCCTATATTGCGAGTGATGTGCAGACGGAGATGTTTTCGAACGGCCGTCCCTCGATCTATATTCGTATTCCCTTCACCGTTGCTAATCCAACAGACTATTCGTCGTTGAGCTTGAAGATGAAGTATGACGATGGCTTCGTGGCCTACCTTAATGGCGATCCGCTTTCAGTCGCTGAGATTAATAATCCTTCGCCCGATCAACTGAACTTCGAATCAATCGCAACGGCAACTCATGGTGATGGAGACTCGATTGTTGATGAAGTTTTCCCGCTTTCGACATCACTTCTTAATGTCGGAAACAACGTACTGTGCATTCACGGACTGAACCGTTTTGCGACAAGCTCAGATGCGCTTTTTCTACCGACACTCGAGGGTGTCGAAATAACCGGGGGGACCACTCCGGCCTACTTCACAACACCGACACCAGGATCGGCGAACATTGCCGGTGCTTCCTCTCCCGGGCCGCTTGTTCGGAGTGTGACAAAAGACCTGCCGCCTTTAAATCTTGATGCCGGAAATCTCGTTATCGAAGCGGATGTCACGCCGACACTCAATCCCATTGCTGGTGTCAGTTTGGTTTCGCGGATCATGTATGGGGGAGAAACGACGCTTGTTATGGTAGACGACGGGACAGGATCTGATGCGACCGCAGGTGACGGAATTTACACGGCCACAATTTCAACAGCCGGAATGACGGCCGGGCAGATGCTCAGGTGGCGGGTCACCGCTGTGGATTCGATGGGAGATAGTTCCAGATTGCCGCTCTTTCCCGATCCTTTGGATTCACCGGAGTATTTTGGAACAATTGCTGAGGATCCCTCGGTGGACAGTTCGAACCTTCCGATTTTTCATTGGTTCACCTCTAGCCCGAGTGGAGCCACCACCAATTCAGGATCGCGTGGATCGGTTTATTACCTGAATCAATTTTACGACAATATTCAGGCTGATCGGCACGGGCAATCGACGGGTGGCTTTCCCAAGAAGAGCTACGACTTTGACTTTAATAAAGGAGATCGCTTTCTTGTTGAGCCCGGAGGAAACCGTGCCAAGGACATCAACATGCTCACGAACTGGGCGGATAAGTCCAAGACGAGGAACACCATTGGCTATGAGATGATGCGGAAGTCAGGTCATCCTGCACACTATGCCTTTCCGGTGAGAATTCAGCAGAATGCTGCCTTTTTTAATATTGCTGATTTCGTGGAAGATGGCGATGACCGCTATCTGGAGAGAGCGGGGCTGGATGGCGAGGGAGCGCTTTACAAGATGTATAACCGTCTTGATTCCTCCTCGAGTGGGATTAACAAGAAGACCCGCAAAGAAGAGAGCAACAGTGATCTTGCTGCATTGGTTTCAGGGTTGGGGCAGTCGGGAGACGCCAAGTTGCGCTACGGGTATGATAACATGAATATCCCAGGCACGATCAATTATTTGGCTGCTCTTGATATGACGAACAATAGCGATCACGGGCACAAAAATTATTACCTCTATCGTGATACCAATGGGACTGAGGAGTGGCGCCCGTTGATCTGGGATATCGATCTTAATCTCGGACGGAATTGGCGGAGTGGGCCGGCATATTTTGACGATGTGTTTCGCAATAATAATCTTCGAGCGGGACCTTCCAACCGGATGAAGGATCTAATTTTCGATGATCCGACTTTGAACGATATGTACCGTCGGCGGGTAAGAACCCTCATGGATGAAATGTATGGTTCTCCTTCCTCTCCAAACAATTATTTGCAAGACCGCGTTAATGAATTGGTGGCTTTGATCGATCCGACTGATGATAATGCTAATACGGGTTCAGACGACGCAGATCTTGATTATCAGCAATGGGGGTCATGGGGAAATAACAACCCGATGCGTGCGGCGTCCAATCGGATTTTGACGGAGTATATCCCTTCGCGTCGCGCCCAGCTTTATGGTCTTGCCGAATTGCCCGCTGCTCAACCTGTGGCGGCGCCGATCAATATCAGTTCGGTTGATTTCAATCCCGCATCGTCAGGGGCATCGTCAGATCAGAGCGGGGAATATCTTACTTTGACCAATCTCAATACTTACGCCGTGGATTGTTCCGACTGGGTGATTTCCGGAGGGGTGTCGCTCACCTTGCCTCCGGGGTCGGTGATTCCGGTGGGCGGGACACTCTACGTGGGAAGAGATGCCGTGGGATTCAGAGCGCGGAGTGTGAGCCCGAAGGCTGATGAGAAAAGGTATTTGGTCAGCGGGTATGGCGGGCAGCTTTCAGCGAGGGGTGAAACCATTCTCCTCCACGATCATCTTGGTAACCTCATCGATAGCGAGACCTATGTCGGGAGTGAAACACCATCGCAGCAATATTTGCGGATCACCGAATTGCTTTATGCCCCGGTTGGGCCGACGGCAGGAGAGCTTGCAAGCATTCCAACGTTGAGTGCATCGGATTTCGAATTCATAGAGTTGGTCAATAACAGCCAGGTCAGTCTGGATCTCAGTGGAGCCCGGTTTGTCGAAGGTGTGACGATGACCTTCGCAGGTGGAACGGTCTTAAGCCCTGGACAAAGGATTATCGTGGTCGCGAACCAGGCGGCCTTTGAGCTGCGGAATGGAGCAGGGTATCCGATCCTTGGAGAGTTCACCGGGAACCTTAGTAATGGTGGAGAAGAAATCCAAATCATCGACAGCGTTGGGGAGAATGTCCTCGAGTTCAGCTACCGCGACGACTGGTATGATCAAACTGATCAGGACGGCTATGCCTTGTCTTTGCTGGATCCGCTCGGGACGCCGGTGACCGATTTTGACCAAGTTGAAAACTGGGGGATCAGTTTAGCGATTGGAGGAGATCCCGGACAATCAGCTTCGGGGTTTTCATCGAGTTTCGAGTATTGGAAAAACCAGGAATTTACCCAAGCGCAGGTTTTGGACCCCTTGGTAGTCGGGGAGCTTGTTGACCTCGATGGTGACACATTGGGAACTCTCCTGGAATACGCTCTCGGACTTGACCCGGAGGTCGCCGACACAGATCTGGGGTATAGCAGCTTGATCGCGTCTGACGGGGGTTCCGATTATCAGGCTCTCAGTTTTAGGCGGCAGAAAAACACTCTGGATATTACTTACACGGTGCAAGTGAGTGACAATCTTGAAAATTGGAGTCCAATTTCCCAGGTCGTTGGAACGCCCGTAGACAATGGTGATGGCACGGAGACGGTGATTGTCCGCGATGCTCTGGCTCATCCGGCGGGTAATCAGAGATTCATCCGCTTGTCTGTCGCTCTAACTCCTTAGGAACTAAAAATAATCCCCTGACAAACTTTCGAATGTCAGGGGATGTAGAAGAGTGGTGGCTCATCTCGGGTTCGAACCAAGGACACGCGGATTTTCAATCCGCTGCTCTACCAACTGAGCTAATGAGCCATGCAGTGTGTGCTGCGGGCGGCGTGATAATGGCCGATGCGAGAATTGGCAACAGAAAATCAACTTTGAGCGTGATTTTTTACGGGCTCAGGCGTGAGATCTGCCACTGGTCATCATTTAGTTCGAAACAGATCCGGTCATGCAACCGACTGGGGCGACCTTGCCAGAATTCGATGCAGGTTGGCTTAAGTTGGTAGCCGCCCCAAAAAACAGGCAGGGGGACTTCCGAGGTTTCTGGATACCTTTGCCGAAAATCTTCTTCACGCTCTACGAGTTGTTCCCGGCTAACGACTTCACCCGATTGCCATTCGGAAACCCAAGCTCCAATTTGAGATCCATAGGGTCGGGAGTGGAAGTATTCTTCGGAAATTTCGCGTGATGTTTTTTCGACGGTCCCGCGGATGTTCACCTGACGCTCGAGCTCCTTCCAAAGAAAGGTTAGCGAAGCATTCGGGTTTTCAGAGAGGTTACGGGCTTTTTTTGAATGATAGTTGGTGAAGAACTGAAAGGTCTCTTCGTGGAGCCCTTTTAGGAGGACGGTTCTACTGGAAACCTCGCCGTCACTGCCGCTCGTTGCCAGGGTCATGGCATTGGGTTCGATAATGTTGGCTTCCTGGGCTTCGATCATCCATTTTTCGAATTGTTGAAACGGATTCGAATCAGCTTCATTCTTGCGTAGTCCTTTTTGGGTGTAGTTTTCCCTGAGTTCGCCGAGTTTCATTTTTTTGTATCGGGATCGGTTTCGTCGTCGTTGATTTCGAGGGGGACATATTCATCGCCTTCTTTCGCAAGTCTGATTTGGTTGATCCAAAGAACCGCAACGACCCCCAGAAATGCGAAGGATAGCTCGAGGAAAAACGGGGTGAACATAATACCCGAGACCTTGCGGAAAAACTCTCCGGCAAATCCAGGTAAAGCACCCAACGCGAAGATGCCAATGACGATCAGAGTAATCGCAAGGATGGGAATGAATCCGGTCAGGAGAAGTTTCGTCCGTTTGGTCACGGAGGGGAGAATTGCAAAATATTGCCTCTCTGGCAATGTCTGCGATTACCGGGTGGGATGGTCAATGGAGTCAGGTGGTGCTTGCCCGCAGGCCGCTCACTGGTTAAGTCTCCGCGCGTGAGGCTTTTTGACACATTGAAGCGGGACTATGTATCCCTTGAGCCGGTTGATGGAAAAACATTTCGGTTTTACTGTTGTGGCCCGACTGTATACGGGCCAGCCCACATTGGAAATTTTAGGACCTTTGTGATGCAGGACGTCTTCCGTCGGGTTCTTGAGGTTGGAGGCCAGAAAACAAAACACGTTAGAAACATCACTGACGTCGATGATAAGACGATCCGCGATTCAGTGGCAGCCGGGCGGTCTCTGGAAGAATTCACGGCGCAGTGGCGGGATAAATTTCACGCAGATTGCGAGCTTCTGAATTGTCTGGCTCCCCATGTCGAACCGAGTGCAGTGAAGCACATTCCCGAGCAGGTTGAAATGATCAAGGAATTGATCGATAAAGGCCATGCCTATGCCTCGGATGACGGTTCGGTATATTTCATGATCTCGTCGTTTCCGGAATACGGGAAACTTTCGCATTTGGATAACCGCGAGCTCGATTTGGGAAAAACTCAAAATTCCCGTGCTGATTCTGATGAATACGACAAGGACGACGCTGCTGACTTTGTGTTGTGGAAAGGACGTCGTGATGAAGACGGGGATAACTTCTGGGAGAGCCCGTGGGGACAAGGGCGTCCTGGATGGCATTTGGAGTGCTCGGCAATGATCCGCAAGTACCTTGGAGAGACTTTTGATCTGCATAGCGGTGGGGTTGATTTGGTATTTCCTCACCACGAAAATGAAATCGCACAATCGAAGTGCTCCTGCGGAGGAGAGTTCGCGAGAAATTGGTTTCATGTCACGCACCTTCGGGTTGAGGGGAAGAAGATGTCCAAATCCTTGGGGAATCTCTACACCCTCGAAGACCTTGCCAAAAAAGGGTATTCCGCGATGGAAGTCCGATACGTTTTACTCAACGGGCACTATCGCAAGCCAATTAATTTCGGTTTTGATTCGCTTCACGCGAGTCGGGAAGCTCTGGGGAAACTTGCCAAGGCCGCCGAGGGGATATCGGCTCCGGGCTACAGGGAGATTTTGAAAGGGGGCGATTACGGAGTCTTTGCGGGGGCTTTGCAAAAACTCAATGATGATCTTAATACGGCTGGAGCGATTGGTGAGTTGTTTGGAAATCTCAAAGCCGCTGAATCAGAATCCGACTGGTTTGGCTTTTACTCAGTGCTGGCGTCCCTGGGGCTTATCCTGCCAGAAGCGGAGAAGAAAATAGCACCGGAGGAGATTAAAAAGCTCGCTGAAGAGCGTTGGCAGGCGAGGGAGAATCGGGATTGGGCGGCATCGGACCGACTGCGCGATGAGTTGTTAAAGAAAGGTTGGGTGGTTAAGGATGGTCGGGAAGGGTATGAGCTGGTGTCAGCCTAGTTACGGATGAATAAGGGTCTTGCCTTGATTTGTTAGGATTTCTTAGGTAATCAAGGGGCCTCTCATGACTAAAAAAGGCATGGAAATCTCTAGGATCAGTTCGCAATTTGCAATTGATGGGACATTTGTGGGCGGGAAGGAGATCGTCAGCGGTTTGATTAATGTGACCTACCTTGCGGAATACGTGAACGACGATGGTGAACGGTCGCGCTATGTTTTGCAGAGAATCAACGAGCAGGTTTTTCCTGAACCACACTCTGTGATGCGGAATATTTCCAAGGTGACAAAGCACATCAACCGAAAGGTGTTTCGTCGAAAGCGTGACTTTGGCGGGCAAACACTCAATTTGTATCCTGGACGGGATGGAAAGGATTTTGTCGAAGGACCGGAGGGAGGTGTTTGGCGTTGTTACAACTACATCGAGGGCTGTTGCAACTACGACATTGTTGAAAATACCCGGCAGGCTTACCAGGCCGCGAAAGCATTCGGAGCTTTCCAGGATCTGATTAGCGATCTTTCACCCAGCGAGATTTCCATTACCATTCCGGATTTTCATAATACGCCGAGTCGGTATGGCAAGCTGATGAAGGCGATTAAGGAGGATCGCTTTGATCGTGTGAAGCTGGTCACCGAGGAAATTGATTTCATCAATAACAGAGAGAAGATCGTGCATGTTCTCTTGGATCATCTGAAGAAGGGGGGGTTGAAGGAGCGCATCACCCACAACGATACCAAGTTGAATAATGTTATGATCGATGAAGCCTCTGACGAGGCTGTTTGCGTGATTGATCTCGATACCGTAATGCCTGGACTGACACTATACGATTTTGGCGATTTAGTGAGAACCGCGACGAGTCCGGTCGCCGAGGATGAGAGGGATCTGGATAAGGTTGAGATGCGGATGCCGATGTTTGAAGCGCTTGTGGAGGGGTATCTGGAAACTGCCCGCAATTTCCTGACTCCGCTTGAGGTGGATCTTTTGCCGTTTTCCGGGAAGTTGATTTCGTTTGAGGTCGCTCTGCGATTTTTGACTGACTATCTCGAAGGAGATGTGTATTTTCGGGTTAACCGGGAGGGGCAGAACCTTGATCGTTGTAGAACACAACTGGCTCTGGTGAAATCGATTGAAGATCAGGAAGAGCAAATGTTGAAGTTTGTAAAAAAGGTCGCTCGATTCAATTAAAATGAAGCTTCCGTTTGCCTGCATGTCCCGATAGTTCTCGGCCATGTTCAGTGTCAGCGATCTCAAAGAAGAGCAGGTGAAGCAAATCCGCTTGTGGGTTGAAGAAGGGGCCCAGATGGCTGATGTCCAAAAGGGCCTCGAGAGCGAATTTGGTTATATCGTGACATATATGGATACGAGATTTCTTTCGCTGGATCTTGGGTTGGAGTTTCAAGTCAAAGAAGAGCCAGAGCCACAGGTTGTTCCGGAGGTAGAAATCAAGGAGCCTGACTCAGGCGCAGAGACAGGGCCTGCTGGCGATATTTCAGTGAGCATTCACGAAGATCCTCTTCAGGGGTCTGTGATCAGTGGCGCTGTTGTTTTTAGCGACGGGCAGGGTGGGCAATGGATGATCGATCAGGAAGGGCGCCTTGCCATGGACCCTGACACGCAGGGTTATCAGCCTAGCGAGGCAGATGTCGTGGAGTTTCAGGAAAAGCTCAGGGAAGCGGTCGAGAGTCAGGGCTAAGCGCCGTAGACTGCGTCGGGGTCGAAAGTTTTTTCGTCATCGACGAATTTCAGATCAACGGGATTGTTTTCAGGGAAACTCACAGCGCGGTAAAAGCATGAGCGACGTCCGGTGTGGCAGGCTCCGGCACCTTGTTGAGTGACGTAGAGGATGATGGCGTCCTGGTCGCAGTCGGTGCGGATTTCGTGAACTTTCTGAGTGTGGCCGGAGGTGGCTCCTTTGTGCCAAATTTCCTGACGTGAGCGTGAGTAGTAAACGGCCTCACCTTTCTCAATGGTCATCTTAAGAGTTTCGGCATTCATATAAGCCAGCATCAAGGGTTCACGCGATTCGTGGTCGATTGCCATTGCTGCGATGAGACCGTCCGAATCGAATTTCGGGCTAAAGGTAAGTGATTCGTCGAGTTCCTTTTTGTCGGGGCGTGGAGAAAATTGCAGCTCGCTCATGGCGCGGAACCCTTGTCCCTTTTTTTGAGATGGTCCAGACAATACTCTTCCCCGTCAGGTGAGACGCGGAAATCCAATTCTGGGTCTGAGATTTCTGTTTTACCGCATTCGGCACAGCGGTGGAGCGTTTGCTCTCCTGACGGTCGGCCAGATTCGAATTTGGCCCGACGAGCCCGGAGCTTCCCGCGATTACGCATCCACCTAATCAGCTTGGGAGTGGCCCAAGTGAGATAAACAATTTGTGGTCCTAAAAATGAGGCGGCAAAGATCGGCATTCGAATGCAATTCCCAACAAGGCTCATCCCAGCCAGGGCCGCGACTAACCAAACGGGAACAGGTAAAATAAAGAAAAGGCGGAATACAAACTGAGGCTGCAGGGTGGCGAAGGCGAAAAACATACTGAGGTAGTAGTGACTCCTTCCAGCGGCAGCGAAGGCGATCGGGTCGAAGAAATAGATCAATGATTGGCTGATAATAACGGCGTAGACAAAGAGGGAAGTCCGCAGTTCTCCCCAAAAAGTTTCCAAGACATCATTGATAAGGAAGGAGATCCTCATCGCGATGAAGGCGAAAAAGCAGCTGAAAATTAGACCAAATCGGGAGAAGGGATCGACGAGAGGATAGAAGACAAAGCTAACCAGTCGCCAGATTTCGCCTTCTTTGATCTTTGGGGCGGAGGGAATAAATACTTCGGCCGCTTCTGGCCGGAAGAGAAGCAGAACGAAAAAGACAAGCTGGAGCGAGGCGATCGAGCGGATTAATCCGGGAAAAGCCAGCCAGCCGAATTTCCGTTCGAGAGAGAATCGTTTATTCACTAGCGCTAGAAAAGGGCTTGAAGGTCGGATTGACAAGCAACAAGGGTAGGCACACATTTCTCGTAGTGAGTGATGTCCTAAAACTTTCTCCATTGGATCAACAGCACCGGGATTTGGGCGGAAGAATGGTTCCTTTTGCGGGTTGGGAAATGCCCGTCGTCTACTCCTCAATTATTGAGGAGCATCAGACGGTGCGCAAGGAGGTGGGGATTTTCGATATTTCACACATGGGGCAGGTATTTGTCTCCGGGAGATCCTCGACGAGTTGGTTGAACCGAATGCTGGGGAATGACGTGGACTCTCTGGAGGTTGGCAATGCCCACTATACCTTTCTTCTGAATGAAGAGGGCGGAGTGATCGATGATCTAATCCTTTATCGATTGGGGGATAAGAGCTACCTTTTAGTAGTAAATGCTTCCAAGATCGAGGAGGACTTTGATTGGCTTAAGAAGCATAGCGAGGAGGGAGTTGAGATTCTAAATGATAGCTCGGAGTGGGCGGGCATGGCAATTCAGGGTCGCAAAGCATGTGAAGCTTATTTCGGAGCCAGCGGAGGGCGAACACTGCCGCAGCGCAATGCGGTGGATGATCTCAGCTTGGAAGGGAGTCGTTTTATTGTCTGTCGAACCGGTTATACCGGGGAGGATGGTTTTGAGCTCTTTTGCCCTAAGTCGATGGCTTCGCAATGGTGGGAGGGATTTCTTGCCGAGGGAGTTAGGCCCTGTGGACTGGGCTCGCGGGATAGCTTGCGACTGGAGATGTGTTACCCTTTGAATGGAAGTGATCTTACCCCGGAGAGAACGCCTTTGGAGGCGGGGTTGGGCTTTTTTGTCGGGTTGGGAAAAGACGAATTCGTAGGTGGAGAGGCTCTCCGGCAGCAAAAAAAAGAAGGACTCAAAAAAAGGCTCGTTGCGATCGAGGTGACCGAGCGCGGTGCTCCGCCAAGGGCCGGGTATTCTGTTTTATCCGAGGATGGAGAGCCTCTGGGAAACTTGAGTTCGGGGGGGATTTCACCGTGTTTGCAAAAAGGAATTGGTCTGGCCTATCTTCCGGTGGCCAGTGCAAAAATCGGGACCAAGCTGGCGATTGAAATTCGGGGGGAAAAGATTTCCGCTCAGGTGGTTAAAAAACCTTTCTATAAGAAATAAAGATCTCTAGATCTCAGTTATGACAGCACCAGATAAGCTCCACTACACGCGCGATCATGAATGGGTCCGTCTTGAAGGCGAGATTGCTACCATCGGGATTACTGATCATGCCCAGGAGGAATTGAGCGATGTTGTTTTTGTCGAACTTCCTGACCTTGGAGATATTGATGTAGGGTCTCCAGTTGCGGTGGTGGAAAGTGTCAAAGCAGCCAGCGATATTTACACGCCCATCGCGGGAGAGATCATCGAAATCAACATGGACCTGGTTGCTGATCCGGCCAAAATCAATACCGATCCCTACGAGGGTGGTTGGATTTTTAAAATTCGGGTGAGCGATCCGACCCAAGTGAATAATCTGATGGACGCCAGCTCCTACATTGCCTCGGTGCGCTAGGTCCCATGAAAAGCTCATTTCCGCAACGCCACATCGGACCATCGATGGCGGGTCGGGAGGCGATGCTGGAGGTCCTCGGTTATGGCAGCCAGGCCGAGCTCGTCGGAAAAGTTGTTCCTGGCGATATTCGCTCGGGGTCTGGATTAGATTTGCCAGATGGTTTGCCTGAAGAGCGGGCCCTAGCCAAATTGCAGAAGATTTTTTCCCGAAATGAGATTCACCGCTCGTTTATCGGGCAGGGGTATTACGGAACATTTGTGCCGTCAGTGATTCAGCGCAACATTCTTGAAAATCCGGGTTGGTATACTGCCTATACTCCTTATCAGGCCGAGATTTCCCAGGGGAGAATGGAAGCACTTCTGAATTTTCAGACCATGGTGGTTGAGCTGACTGGTCTGGATGTTGCCAATGCTTCATTGCTTGACGAAGCGACCGCTGCTGCCGAAGCGATGAGTCTTTCTATGGCAATGAAGCCAAGGGGGACGACATTTTGGGTTGATGAAGAATGTCACCCTCAGACGATTGCAGTGGTGCAAACCCGGGCCGAGCCCCTGGGAATCAGGGTTGTGGTCGGGAAGCTTACCGAGTTTGAAGCGGAAGAAGGTTTTTTTGGGGCACTGGTGCAGTATCCTTCAACGCTTGGGAATGTGCGTGATTTCTCTGAGTTTGCCGAGACGGTTCACCGGGCAGGTGGGCTCCTGACGGTTGCGGCGGATTTGTTGGCCCTCACCTTACTGAGAGAACCTGGCGCGATGGGCGCGGATGTTTGTGTAGGTTCCTGCCAGCGATTCGGAGTACCACTTGGTTTTGGGGGACCGCATGCAGCATTCATTTCCTGCACCAATAAGCTGAAGCGCAAAATTCCGGGACGCCTTATCGGGGTTTCGCTCGATTCTCAGGGGAATCCCGCATTCCGGCTCTCCTTGCAAACGCGTGAGCAACACATCCGTCGGGACAAGGCGACTTCCAATATTTGCACAGCCCAAGTCCTGCTGGCGGTAATGGCATCAATGTATGCCGTTTATCACGGCCCCGATGGGCTGAAAGAGATCGCAAAACGGGTTAACGGAATGGCGAGTCAATTGGTGGGGGCGCTTGCGGAAGCGGATTGTGAGGTTCTAACCGAAACTATTTTCGATACCGTCGTCGTTGATGCCGGACGGAATGCTTGCGATATTTTGAAGGAAGCGAACGCGCATGGATATAACCTGCGGGACTTTGGTGATGGACGAATCGGAATCTCTTTTGATGAGACTAGTACTCCAGAGGATCTCCAGTTTCTCTGTCGCATTTTTAATGCCTCGGATGATGTCGAGGACACTGCTTCGATCGATTTGGCGCTTCTTAGAAAGTCGGAATACCTGACGCAGAAGGTGTTTCATCTTTACCGCAGTGAGACCGAGATGATGCGATATATCCATCGTCTGGAGACCCGGGATCTTGCTCTAAATCGATCCATGATTCCACTCGGGTCCTGCACCATGAAGCTCAATGCCGCGTCGGAAATGGTTCCGGTGAGCTGGCCCGAGGTTTCGCAAATTCACCCTTTTGCGCCTTCAAGCCAGACCGGGGGATATCGTGAAATGCTCGATGATCTTTCTGAAAATTTGGCTAAGATTACGGGTTTTACGGCAGTATCGCTGCAGCCAAATGCGGGATCCCAGGGGGAGTATGCAGGCTTACTGGCAATTCGCTCCTATCATCTCTCTCGCGGCGATTCCCATCGAACGAGTTGTTTGATTCCCGTTTCAGCTCACGGAACGAATCCAGCTTCGGCAGTGATGGCGGGGTTTACAATAATTCCGGTCAATTGTGACGATGAGGGAAATATTGATCGCGAGGATTTAGGTCTGAAGATTGATCAGAATCGCGAATCCCTCGGAGCTCTCATGGTGACCTATCCCTCCACTCACGGTGTTTTTGAAGAGGGAATTAAGGAAGTGTGTGATGAGATTCATCAGGCCGGTGGGCAGGTTTACATGGATGGGGCAAACATGAATGCTCAGGTTGGTTTGACCAGTCCTGGGGAGATCGGTGCTGATGTCTGTCATCTTAATTTGCATAAGACTTTCTGTATTCCGCATGGTGGCGGGGGGCCGGGAGTGGGCCCGATTGGGGTGAGGGAACATCTTGTTGATTACCTTCCCGGGCACCATGAGCTGGGAGACGACACCAACGTGGTTTGTTCGGCTCCATATGGGAGCGCATCGATCAATGTCATTTCCTGGATGTATCTCGCGATGATGGGACCTGACGGATTGAAAGACGCCACCGAGGTTGCTATCTTGAACGCCAACTATCTTGCCCATCAATTAAGGGACGCGTTTCCAATTCTCTATACCGGAAGAGATCAACTGGTGGCACATGAGTGCATCATTGACTTGCGTCCGATTTCCGAAAAGAGCGGAATTACTGTGGAGGATGTCGCGAAGCGATTGATCGATTACGGTTTCCACGCTCCGACGATGAGTTGGCCGGTAGCGGGGACCTTGATGATCGAGCCGACAGAATCCGAATCGAAGGAAGAGTTGGATCGTTTTTGCGAGGCGATGTTGTCGATTCATCGGGAGATTGAAGAGGTCGTCGAAGGTGAAAGCGATCCCTTGGAAAACGTTTTGAAGAATGCTCCTCATACCGCTGCAATGATTTCATCTGACGACTGGAATCATCCATATTCACGAGAGAAAGCAGCATGTTTAAGTCATGATAAATATTGGCCTCCAGTGGGACGGGTTGACAATGTTCATGGAGATCGCAATCTCGTCTGCACCTGCGACACGGTCGAAGCCTATGCCAAAGTCTAATCATAAGATCTTACCCGATTGGGAAAAATGGGAACCCGGTATCCATGCCACCCTCATGTTTGTTCATCAAGGTAGTCGTGTTCTACTCATTGAGAAATTGAGGGGAATCGGAGAGGGCAAGATTAATGGCCCCGGAGGGAAAATTGATCCCGGAGAGACCCCGGAACAATGTGTCATCAGGGAATGCCAGGAGGAGTTGCATATCACCTGTCTCGATCCGGTGAAGCGGGGCGAGCTTTGGTTTGCGATGAACGACATTCCGGATATTCACTGCCACGTGTATACCGCGACTCAATTTGAAGGGATCCCAACCGCCACGGATGAAGCCATCCCGTATTGGTGTGAGATCGAGGAAATTCCGTTTGAGCGGATGTGGGAAGACGACTCTTACTGGCTCCGGCAGGCTCTCGCGGGGGAGGAATTCGATGCTCGTTTCCTTTTTGATCACGAATCAATTCTTGGATACGATATTACTTTTGGAGAGGATTCCCGTGACAGGTGGCAGGGATATGAGGTCAAATAGCCCGAATTAGGGTGAAATCCCCGTAATGAGGGGGATGAAGGCGTGACAGGCCCTCGCGAACTTGGCATATTTTAATACGTTAACTATGAAGCGACGTAAACTATTGCTCCTCTCCTCCGGCGCCCTGATCACACTCCCGTCCTGCGGTTCCAAGAAGTCGAAGGATACGGCTCAGAAGTCTACCAATCCGAATTCCAAAGTGGTTCCGCCAGGTGGCGCGGAGAGGGCATACCGTCCTTCAGCTTATGCCGGTCGAGGCTTGAAGAATCCCAGTATCAATTTACCCTCCAGCTTCTGGGGACGAACCGTCACCCATCGCAGTGGCCCAAGTTCCCAGCCCTACGTCGCGATGACCTTTGATGATGGTCCTCACCCTCAGAATACTCCGCGGTTGCTCAACATACTTCGTGACCGGAACATCAAAGCAACTTTTTACGTCATCGGTAATTGTGTTGATCGTTATCCGGACATTGTCCGTCGTATCGTCGCTGAAGGTCACGAGATCGGGAATCACACCTACACTCATCGGAAGTTGACGACTCTGGGCTCCAGCGAAGTCCGTGATGAGATGAGTAAAACGCAGGCTGCCATTGTGCGCGCCGCCGGAGTGAAACCCCGCACTATGCGACCTCCATACGGCGCGTTGAGAATAGACCAAAGAAACACCATTTTTTCCGAATTCGGCTATCCCACCATCATGTGGTCTGTCGATCCAAAGGACTGGAAGCGCCCAGGGCCATCGATTGTGAGTTCGCGTATTCTTTCCTCATCCAGAAACGGTTCCATCATTTTGGCTCACGATCTTCACAAGCCAACCATTGATGCGATGCCGCGAACCTTCGACGGACTTCTTGCCAGGGGATTCAAGTTCATCACGGTATCCCAAATGCTAGCGCTGAAGGGGCAGGCTTAAACGATTCGTCCCTGCGTCCACTACTTCCTAATCATGTTCGGTGACCGCTATTTTGCGATTCGACAGCGCTTTACTGATGTTGTCACCCGAGTGCGTGATTTAGGGGGGGAGTGTGAAATTGATGTCGAAGCGTTGCTCGATGATGGTGATTTTTTGAAGGAACTCCGTCGGCCGTTTCTTATTTGTTTTTGTGGGGAAACGAATTCGGGAAAATCAACTTTGATCAATGGATTGTTTGGAGAAAAGCTCTGCGAGGTCAGCGACCGTCCCAATACTGAAAAGATCATCAAGTATCAGTTCGGGAGGAAGAAACGGAGTGAGAATGCGAACGCTCATGTGGTAGAGAGATTTCTCCCTATCGAGTTCCTTCGTGAATTTCATCTCGTAGATACTCCCGGGTCGGAAGCTTTGATTTCCGGGAACACCGAGGCTATTGAGAAGTTTCTCCCCATTGCCGATCTTCTTGTCTTTGCGTTCCCCGGGGATAATCCATGGGGAGCTCATACCTGGCAATTGGTTGCAAGGCTTCCAAGTGCCATGTTAAAGAATGTTATTTTTGTGCTGCAGCAAGCTGACCTTAAGTCCGAAGATGATTTACGAATCATTGTTGGCCACATGGAGAAACTGGGGGAGCAAAAGACGGGAGAGACTCCGCGGATCTTCCCAATTTCAGCCAAGTTGGCTTGGGAGGCCAAAAGTGGAGAGGGGATTTCGGAGGAAATTTGGCAACAGAGCGGGTTTCCCTCACTCGAGGCATTTATTGAGCGAAAGGTGAGCGGTAATTTTGAACGCCATCGCGTTCTGCGCGATATTTGGGATGCGACCCAAAGCGCTTTGAATCGGATTGAGCAGGGGATTCAGGAGCGTCGGATCACTCTTGATAGCGATGAATATTTTCTGAAGGAAATTGAGACTGAAGTGCATGTTCGTCGGGATAGCCAGGTTACAGCTTTTTCGCGGAAATTTTCGGCCCTCTCAGATGTCTTTTTGGAGCAGGGGCAGGATTCGCTTGGAGCGCTCAATTCGCAGCTTTCCCTTCTGCAGAGTCTTTATTCCTTGTTCCGACGTGAGCGATTACCGACGAGTATCGAAAAGAGACTTATCGAGGCGGTGAAGAATGCCGTCGAATCGCATGCTGGAAAAGATGGATCCGAGTTGGTGCAAAATTGTCGCAAGCACTGGGAAACAGCTGTGCCAAGAATTGAAGAACGGCTGGAGCAAACTCCGCCCGATTTCAACATTGATGCCGATTCTCTTTCCGGCGCCCGGCAGCGATTCATCGATCGTTTGGGCGAGGCGTCCAAGCTTTCTGTGGCCAACTTGAAGATTCGCGGAACCCTCGATCGCCAGATGGAGGAGCGCCGCACTGTGTTACGGTATTATCTTACGATTATTCTGTCTGCGATCATGGCGGCTGGAATTTTTGGTGGTTTGGGAGTCTCACTGGCTCCCTGGATTACGCTGGGAGTGGCTCTCTTCTTCCTTTGTGGTGCTGCTCTTTATTCGCAGAAATCAAAAGAAATCCTCTCGGCTAATTTCGCCGAGCGTATCGATGATCTCAGGCAGCCATTCGCAGAATCTCTCGCCGCCGACTATAAAGAGGGCGTTCGGGAATTTTATGTGGAGTATGGTGGCTTGTTCGAAATCGTGCGTCGCCGTATTGCCGATCAAAAACTTCTGTTAAAACCGCGCCTTGAACGTTGGAATCACCTGTTTCTTGAGTTGAAAGCCATCGAGCAGGAAATCTAACTAATCCCATGTCTCTTTTGAAATCGACCTTCAACGAGCTACCTGTCAAACCGACCGACGGTGAGTTGATGCGCCGGACGCTCCGCGTAATGATCTTGGCGCGGACTCTTGAAGGTAAATTGTCGAGTCTCTACAAGGCCGGCAAGATTGTAGGAGGTGTCTATCTGGGAACCGGACAGGAAGCGTTCTCGGCATCATTGGGATGCACTCTTGATCAGGAGAAAGACATTTTTGCGCCCTTAATTCGAGATCAGGCTGGGAGAACAGGATTTGGCGAAGAGATCATCGATGCCACTCGGACCTATCTGGGTTCAGCGAAGGGGCCGATGAGGGGGCGTGATGGAAATATTCACCGCGGGAGGCCAGATCGGAGAATGCCTGCCATGATCAGCCATTTGGGGGCGGCGGTGTCATTGGTGGCAGGGATGCTGGTTGCTCGAAGAATGCAGGGTAAACTGGATGGTGTGGTAGGCGCGACCTGCGTCGGTGATGGGGCGACCTCAACCGGAGCCTTTCACGAAGGTCTGAATATGGCGGCAGTGGAGAAACTGCCCTTGGTTGTGCTGGTTGCTGACAATCAATTTGCTTATTCTACTCCCCGCGAGAGACAGTTCGCTTGCGATAATCTGGTGAAGCGTGCCGCCGGATACGGGGTGGCCGGATATGAAGTGGATGGAACAAACTTGGAAGAATGTCTCGCAACAATTCAATCTGCAGTGCGGGCCGCCAGAGAAGGAGGCGGTCCCCAGCTTGTCGTCGGACGGTTGTTGAGGTTATGCGGGCACGGAGAGCATGACGATGGGTCTTATGTTCCGTCTGATCTCAGAGAATCCGAACTCGGGAGTGATTGTTTGGAGATCGGAATTTCGCAAATTGTTGCGAGAGGGCTGGCGAGTGAGGAGGAGATCAAGCAATGGCAGATGGAGGCTGCTGAGGAGGTTCAGAATGCCGTTGCGATTTCGCAAAAAGAGGCTGGGCCCGACCCGTATCAGGAAGACTGGCAAGCGGTTTCAGAAAGGGGGATGTCCTAGCAATGAGTTTCACCTATATTGATGCCATTCAACAGGCACAACTTGACCTCCTCAGGGAGCGGGAGGACGTGTTTCTGTATGGGCAGGATATTGGAAGCTTCGGAGGGGCCTTCAAGGCAACCAAGGGTTTCATTGAGGAATTTCCAGATCGAGTACTCGATGCCCCCATCAGCGAGGATGCGATGGCCGGGATGGCAATCGGTGCGGCGATTAGCGGCATGCGTCCGATCGTGGAGATGCAATTCGCGGACTTTTCCTCGATAGCTTTCAATCAAATCGTCAACCAGGCCGGAACGCATTTTTATCGGACGGGAATACCGGTCCCGCTTACGATGCGGATGCCTTGTGGTGGAACTCCGGGGTCGGGACCATTTCACAGTCAAATGGTCGAGACGCTCTATGCCCATTATCCGGGGATTGTCGTGGTGACTCCGGCGACTGTTGCGGATGCCTATCATTTACTCAAAGCTTCGGTCTTGCTCGATGATCCGGTTGTTTTTTGTGAGCACAAATTTCTCTATCGCTGGCTTAAATCAAAGAGCCTCGATTATGATGGACTGTCTCTGGGGGCCGCTCGAATTACACGGCCTGGAAAGCATGCTACGGTCGTGACATACAGCGCGATGGTTCACGAAGCGGTCCGGGCGGCTAATCGTCTGGCCGAGGAAGGATGGGAGATCGAAGTGGTGGATCTTCGTTCAGTGAAACCCCTCGACACAGATACCGTGATTGCTTCGGTAGCGAGGACCGGAAGACTCCTCGCCTTGGGCGAGGCATTTCCCTGGGGCGGTGTCACCGCCGAAGTTGTTTCGCGGGTTGTCGCGGAGGGCTTTCATCTTCTCGATGCACCTCCGATGCGCTTAAATGCCAAAGATACCCCAATTCCGTATCATCCGGATCTTTGGGCGGTACATCGCCCAACTCCCGAATCCATTGTGCAGAAGCTCCGTGAACTTTTAAACCTCTAATCGCCATGCCACAGGTTCCCATTATCATGCCCCAACTCGGTGAGTCGATTGCCGAAGCCCGGATTGTCAGACTCTTAATTGGCGTTGGTGATCAAGTGGTCGCGGATCAGGACATTATCGAGGTTGAGACAAATAAGGCCACTATGGCGGTAACGACCCTGTGCGGTGGCACGATTACCGAACTTCGAGGAGAGGAGGGGTCGAATTATGCTGTGGGGAGTCTTCTTGGGGTTTTGGAGGCGACGGCAGAGGAAATCGAACGAACAGGCTCTCCAACGATCGGCGAAGAGAGTGGCCCGATATCAAATGGCAATGAGGAAGAGGAGAATCTTCACTTCAGGCAAGCCGATCAAAGTTACGAGGAACCGAAGTTGGTGGAACCGAGTATCAAAGGTCTTCCCGTTCCGGCTGGAACAAAAGGCGCGCATTATCTTTCTCCCCGGATGCGGGCGCGCATGGACGAACTTGGATTGCGGGGTGCCGATATTTCCGCTATTGCCGGGAGTGGAGCGGGTGGCCGGGTTACCGTTGAGGATCTTGAAAAGTTTTTGGAGTATATCTCCGAATGGCCGCACAGTGCGGCCTCTCCAATGCGACTGTCCGTCGCGGATGCCATGCTGCGCAGTTGGTCCCGTCCTCTGGCTTCTGTCGGTCTTCCAGTGGTTCTCGATTCAGTTCTCGAACATCGCTCGCGTCAAGATCCCAAGCCTGGGCTGACTTTATATGTTCTCCGGGCTTTCGCGATTGCCCTGGCGGAAGAGCCGACTACGGCGGGTTTTCTGATTGGCGAAAAAATCGTTCATCCCAGAGCTTACGATATTGGGGTGGCTGTTCAGGTGGAGGATGGCGTAATGGTGCCGGTGTTGCGCAATGTTGATCAGCATACCGTTCCAGAGTTGGCTGAAGATTACCGGCATTTGGTTGCCGCGGCCAGAGAACGTCGTCTTACTCCCGATCAAACAAGCGGAGGCATCGCGACCGTGACAAATTTTGGCACCTTTGGATTGAAATGGGGCACGCCTATTCCGCTTCCCAATGAAACTCTCATTTTAGGATTGGCGGCAGGAATCAAAAAGCCCAAGTGGAGTGATGAAGTGGGTGCCTTTGTTCCGGTGACCGAGACGGAAATTTGTCTCACCTTCGATCATCGCGTTGTCGATGGCGGGGGAGCCGGGCTTCTCCTCCAACGGATCGGCAAGCTTTTGCAATATCCCGAAAATCTCTAAGTCGAGCGGGAGTAATATTCGCGATATTCTCGGGGGCTCATATGCATCACGGAAATAAATGCGCGAGTAAATGAAGCATGTTCTTGATAGCCCAGAGAGATTGCAATCTGTCCAATGCTCAAGGTGGTATTCAATAGCCGGTCGCAAGCTGCCGCCATGCGGGCATGGACCAGATAGCGTTTTGGGGTGGTTCCGAAATATTTACGGAAACGACGTTCCAGGCTGCTTGCCGACATGTGGACTTTTCTTGCAAGTTCCTTGATGCTGATTGGATCATCTAGATGATCGTGAATATAATCCACCAGATCAGAAATGGCTCGTTGGGGAGTGGGGAGAGGAGGACCTTCGCCGTGCTCGAGGCGTCTTGAGATTCCGGCAGTTCCAATGATTTGGTTGTCTTCGTCAAACAAGGGGATTTTCGAAGTCATTCGCCATTCGATTCCGCCGCCTTGCCGGGTAATGATTTCCAATTTATTTTGCATCGATTTACCGGTGCTAATGACGCTTTCGTCGTCTTCCTGAAATGTTTTGGCCATTGTCGGGGCAAATAGCGTGGCGTCGGTTTCGCCAATCAGATCTTCGGGAAGACGGCGGAGCAATTCTGCATAGGCTCGGTTTGCGAAAACGATGGCTCCCTGACGATCCTTGAGCCAGAACATGACCTCGGGGAGGGCTTCGAACAAACCAAGAGCGATCTGGCCCGATCTGAGGTTTCCCACAAACTCAATGAATTTAGGGTTTTCCTTGGAATGCTGGTTTCGTTCGCTCATAGTCATTCTGACGATTTAAGACAAAAGAACGATGGATTCCATCATGGCAAAAGAAAAGGTATTTCTGCTAGTATCTTCCGGCGGTCGGGAAGATCCTTCCGCGCAATTCCGAGAAAAGAACCATGTCCGAATACTTTCCTAACATACCCAAGATCCAATATGAGGGTCCTGATTCCGATAACCCCTTGGCCTTTCATCACTACAATCCGGAGGAGGTGATTGCCGGCAAGTCGATGCGGGATCACATGCGTTTCGGCGCTGCTTATTGGCACTGCATGCGCAATGGGCTGGGTGATCCATTTGGAGAGGGCACGGCTTTGATGCCATGGGACGATGGAAGTGACTCACTGGATAATGCGATTGCGCGCGTTCCGGTCTTTTTCGAATTCCTCGAGAAGATTGATATCGATTACTATTGTTTCCACGACCGTGACATTTCTCCCGAAGGGGAGACGCTCGCTGAGACTCACAAAATGTTTCACCGCGTGGTTGATGAATTTGAAAAGTATCAGCAATCCAGCGGCAAAAAGCTTCTCTGGGGAACTGCATGCCTTTTCTCCCATCCACGATATGCTCACGGAGCATCAACTTCGCCCAATGCCGATGTCTTCGCCTATGCAGCCAGCCAAGTGAAAAATGCCATCGATGCGACTCATCGTCTTGGCGGTCCGGGCTACACTTTCTGGGGTGGGCGCGAAGGATATGGTTCATTGATCAATACGGACATGAAGCGTGAGGTAGATCATCTGGCGGCCTTCCTTCACCTTGCTGTCGATTACGCCAAGAAGATTGGCTTTACTGGTCAATTTTATATCGAGCCCAAGCCGCGCGAACCTTCTACCCACCAGTATGATTCCGATTCGGCGGCTTGTTTGAATTTCCTTCGCGAATATGATCTCCTTGATCACTTCAAGCTGAATCTCGAGACTAATCACGCCACTCTCGCCGGCCATACCATGGAGCATGAGATGGAGGTGGCCATCGGAGCCGGAGCTCTTGGCTCGGTTGATGCCAATCGTGGTGACGAGCTTCTCGGATGGGATACCGATCAGTTCCCAACAAATCTCTACGGCACAACCAATATCATGATCCGCCTCCTTAAGATGGGTGGATTCACTACCGGTGGACTTAACTTCGATGCCAAACGTCGTCGCGAAAGTCACGAGCCCGAAGACCTCTTCCATGCTCACATCGGAGGGATGGATGCCTTCGCGCGTGGCTTAAAAGTTGCCGCCAAAATTATCGAAGATGGCAAGTTCGACGACTTTGTGAAGACCCGCTATGAGTCCTTTGACTCAGGTATCGGTGGTCAGGTTGAAGCGGGATCTATTAGTCTTGAAGACCTCGATTCCTACGCCGTTGGTATTACCCCTCCGCAACTTACGAGCGGACGTCAGGAGCGTCTCGAGAATTTGCTCAATGATTACCTCTAGGATTGTTCAACCATGTCTCTCGTTCTAGGATTAGATTCTTCGACCCAAAGCCTCTCGGCGGTTCTTCTTGATGCTGATCAAGGTGTCGTCGTGGCCGAGGATTCGGTGAATTTTGGAGACGATCTCCCCCAATATCAACAAAGCCACGGTTATGCCGAAGGCGGAGTGAGAGGGGAGATCCATGCTAATCCTATGATGTGGGTCGAGGCCCTAGATCTCCTTCTGGCACGAATGAAATCCAATGGGGTGGACTTCAGTTCTGTCGTTGCCGTTTCCGGTTCCGGGCAACAGCACGGGAGTGTCTATCTTCGTTCTTGTTTTGGCGAGAAGCTCTCTGAATTGGATTCCGCTCAGAGTTTGGTTGAGCAAATCGAAGGATGCCTGACTCGAAAAAGTTCTCCGATCTGGATGGACAGTTCGACTTCCGCGGAATGTGCCGAGATTGCTTCGGCAGTGGGTGGAAATGAAGTCGTTTGCGCCAAGTCCGGTTCGATTGCCGTGGAGCGTTTTACCGGATCTCAAATCCGGAAATTTTCTAAAACAGAACCAGAGGCCTACGCCGAAACGGGAGTGATTCATCTGGTGAGTTCATATTTTGCTTCCATCCTTGCGGGCAGGAACGTCCCGATTGATCGAGGCGACGGTGCCGGAATGAATCTCATGAACCTTTCTTCCGGTGACTGGGACGAGGATTTGGTGGAAGCCACTGCGGATGGATTGAAAGACAAACTTCCTCCTGTCGCTCCTTCGAATACCAACTCAGGGCCGATTTCGTCATACTTTGTTCAGAAATATGGCTTCAGCGAAAACTGTCAAACCGTGATCTGGTCCGGAGATAATCCCTGCAGCCTCATCGGAATGGGCGCAGCGAAACCAGGCAAGGTGGTCATTAGTTTGGGAACCAGCGATACTTTGTTCGCGGCTATGTCCGAGCCGAAGACCGATCCCAATGGCTACGGTCACGCCTTTGGTAATCCTGTCGGTGGCTACATGAGCCTCATCTGTTTCAAAAATGGATCTCTTGCGAGGGAAGCGATCAAAGACCAATTCAATCTCGAATGGTCTGCTTTTGAGAAAGACGGACTTGCACAAACGCCTATCGGAAACGACGGCATCCTTATGTTGCCGTTTTATGAGCCGGAGATCACACCCCGTATTGATACCGGTGGTCCGGTGTTCTCTACTAATAACGAACTCACTCCAGAGCAAAGCGTCCGAGCTGTTTTGGAATGTCAGTTCCTCAACATGCGAAACAATTTCGGATGGCTCGGCGTTGAACCGACTCGCATTTCTCTCACCGGTGGTGCGTCGGCAAATGATGGAATCGCCCAGGTTGTCGCAAATGTCTTCGGGGTTCCTGTCGATCGTCTTGATGTTCCCGGATCTGCCACTATCGGAGCAGCAATGCGGGCAGGACATGCAATTGGAATCGACCTTGATGTCCTAGAGAATAATTTTTCACAATCCAAAGAAGGTTCGACTATTGAGCCTGAAGAAGGAGCGTTTGAGATCTACCAACAAATGCTTCCTCAATTTTCCCAGTTCATTTTAAGCCAACACTAATCCTCAAAAACCAAATTATATTATGCCAAGACCAGTCACCCTCTTCACCGGCCAGTGGGCCGATTTGCCACTCGTCGAGCTCCTGCCAAAAGTTAAGGAAATGGGATACGACGGAGTTGAACTCGCCTGTTGGGGGGATCACTTCGATGTGCAAGCCGCCCTCAATGATGACAGTTACATTACAAATCATTGGGAGCTTCTTAAAAAGAACGACCTCGCGTGTTACGCCATCTCATCCCATCTTGTGGGTCAGGCGATCTGCGACAATATCGACGAGCGCCACGCGGCAATTCTCTCGCCTGAAATCTACGGCGACGGAGATCCTGAAGGAGTTCGCCAGCGTGCCGCCCAGGAAATGATCGATACTGCCAAAGCTTGTCGTAAGTTTGTCGACGCGGGTGCTGACTATATGGCTGGAAAGCTTCCTTCCGGAATCGGAGCCGTTGTCAACGGCTTTACTGGCTCCAGCATCTGGCATGCGCTCTACGCGTTCCCTCCAACTGACCAAGCGTTTCTCGAAAAAGGCTACGTCGATTTTGCAAATCGCTTTGGGCCAATCCTTGATGCTTTCGAAAAACAGAATGTTAACTTCGCACTCGAAGTTCACCCTACAGAAATTGCTTTCGACATTGCTACTGCCGCCCGCGCCATTGAAGCCGTCGGTGGACACAAGCGATTCGGCTTTAACTACGATCCAAGCCACCTCGGCTACCAGGGTGTCGATTACGTCCGCTTTATTCGCGAATTCGCAGACCGTATATTCCATGTTCACATGAAGGACGTCTGGTGGGGGCACGGTGACGGAACGGTTGGTGTCTTCGGTGGGCACACGGATTTCTGCGATGCGCGTCGCGCCTGGGATTTCCGTTCGGTCGGACGTGGCGATATCAACTTTGAAGAAATTATTGTCGCCCTGAACGATACCCAATACAGCGGACCTCTCTCAGTTGAATGGGAAGATGGACGGATGGAGCGTTTTCACGGAGCCACCGAAAGTTGCGCCTTCACCAAGGCTCTCGACTTCCCGCGTAATGAAGGCGGAATGTTTGACTCGGCATTCGACGGAGATAACCAGTAAAAACAAATTATTATGGCAACTAAAATTGGAGTAATCGGAGCAGGTGGGATGCTGCAGTATCACGCAGCCGGGTTCAAACAAGGCGGAGGCGAAATCGTCGCCGTCGCGGACGTCGCACCGGGCGCAGCCGCCACAGCAGCTGAAAAATACGACATCGCGCAGTCATTTGAGAGCGTTGAGGAAATGCTTGAGAATTCGGGCTGCGATGCGGTAAGTATTATCGTTCCCAACAAGTTCCACGCGCCACTGGCGATCCAGTGCATGCAGGCGGGGAAGCACGTCTTCTGTGAAAAGCCTCCTGCGCTCAGCGCAGAGGAGGTCGAAGAAATGATTGGGGTTTCGCAAGCCACCGGGAAGCGTCTCATGTTCAACTTCAACAACCGGGCGCGTCCCGAGTCCCGTGAGATGATGAAGTTTATTTCAGCCGGCGATGCTGGGACGATCAATTCGGCGCAAGCCAAGTGGATTCGGCGCACCGGTATTCCGGGCTTCGGTGGTTGGTTTACGACCAAGGCTTTGTCTGGCGGAGGCCCACTCATCGACCTCCTTCACATGGTGGATCTCGCGATGTATTTCATGGGATATCCTGAGCCAGCCCACGTCATGGGGCAGACCTTTGATACATTCATTACCGATAAGGGCTTCAAGGGCCCGTGGGGTATACCAGACCGTGCAGATGGCGTCACCGATGTTGAAGCTGCTGCTCACGGATTCGTTTCTTTTAAGACGGGTCAGGTTCTCTCGCTGCAGGTTTCCTGGGCCGAGATGATCAAGCGTGAAGAGGTTTCAGTTGTTTTCCAGGGCACCCAAGCTGGAGGAAAAGTAGAACGCCTCTTTGGCACCGATGGTCTGGATGAAACGGCGATCGATACCTGCGAGCTTTATGTTCAGGAGGATGGGAAGTCGGTTGACCGCACCGTCGTTGTCGAGGAATGCGAAGATATGGGCCGGATTAATTCCGCTGCCAACTTCGTGGAGACCATCGATGGCAAAGCCGAACCTCTCAATACACCGGATCAGGCACTTTCCCTGATGAAGGTGATTGATGCCATTTATCAATCTGCACAAAGTGGACAACCAGTCAGCCTTTAGTTCTCTAGAATCATGAACCGTAAACTGAGAATGGGAATGGTCGGTGGGGGCCGTGGAGCCTTCATTGGTCAAGTCCATCGTATGGCTGCCAATTTGGACGGCAAAATCGAATTGGTTGCAGGGGCGTTTTCCGCTAACCCTGAAAAGTCCAAACTTTCGGGACAGGACTTCTTTATTGATCCAGATCGGGCCTATGGGAGCTACGAGGAAATGGCTGCTGCTGAAGCCGCTCGTGAGGACGGCGTCGATTTCGTCAGCATCGTGGTGCAGAACCACCTTCACTTTGCCGTGGCCAAAACCTTCCTCGAAGCAGGAATTAATGTGATTTGCGACAAACCGCTCGCGTTGAATATCGAAGAAGCCAAGGAGCTTCAGAAGATTGTTCACAATTCAGATCTCGTTTTCGCGCTGACTCATAACTACACCGGTTATCCAATGGTTAAGGAAGCCAAGCGCATGCTTGATGAAAAGGAATTGGGACGGGTGCTCAAGATCGTCGTGGAATATCCGCAGGGTTACGCGGTGGGAGATGTCGAAGGGGAAGGCTCAGGTGCCATCTCGAACTGGCGCGCCGATCCCAAGATCGCCGGAGCATCCAATTGCATGGGGGATATTGGAACGCATGCTCATAATCTTGCCCGCTACATTACCGGGCTGGAAATCGATGAACTTGCGGCCGAGTTGACCGCCTTTATTCCTGGCCGTGAATTGGATGATGATGGAAATTGCCTTGTCCGTTTCGAAGGTGGCGTGAAGGGAATTATTTACGCTTCCCAGATTTCCAATGGGGATGAGAATAACCTTAATATCCGCATCTATGGAACGAAAGCTTCCATCGAGTGGCATCAGGAAGATCCCAACGAGCTCGTCGTCAAATACGCCAATGCTCCGCGGAAGACCTATCGCCGTGGAAATGACTACCTTGGCGAAGCCGCCAAGGGCAATAGTCGGACTCCGTTTGCGCATCCTGAGGGCTTCATCGAGGCATTTGCCAATGTCTATTTAGCCGCCGCCGCTGCAATTACTGACAAGATCGATGGAAATGAAGCACCGGAAGCTGGTTATGACTTCCCGACGGTTGACGACGGCGTTGCGGGCATGGCCTTTATCAAGGCTTGCGTTGAGTCATCCCAAAACAACGCAGCCTGGACCAAGCTCGATACCTAAAATCCATTAAAACTCTCCCAAGAGCTGCTCTTTACTACAAAGAGCGGCTCTTTTTGTATTCTTGTGAATTCCTATTCTATCTCTATAGTCGGGCCAATGAAGCGGTTAATTTTATTCTCATTTCTGCTCGCAGGCTTGAGTTCTTGTTCTTCTTCGTCGGAAGAAGGGGAGTCCGCCCAAAAATCAAAGGTTGGGAAGGAATATAGCCTCAATCAAAAGAATCCGTTCGAATGGAGCGACGACGATGTTCAAAAAGCAACGAACGGGACTATCGAAGGCGGGAAGCGAAGCCGTTACGATAAGGCCGGATCTTCTATGTATGCTCAGAAGGGAGCAGCGTCATATCTCAACAAGAGTTACACCAAGGAAACTTGGAGAGGTGGTAAAAACTACAATACCGGATCTTATCAGGCGGAGAGCTTCGGAAGCGCTGGAAAGCAGTCGAGACTCAGCAATCAACGTTCTGGCGAAAACTCGCAGGTGGCGAGAGCGTCGGGACAAAACTATTTGACCGGCTCATATCGCACTGGCTCAGCCCAAGAGACCGGACGCTCGGCCCAGACAGGTTCGAATGGTTATGTAGATAATCGGCGCGATAATTATGGCTGGATTCCGACAGTTTACAGCCGCGACGATCATCGTCGCATGAGTATGGGGGAGGCCAAGAGCCTCTTGAGTCGCTAGTGGATCTCAATTTTTAGTAAGGGCCAATGGCCCCAGGAGACGATGGAAGAGAATCAAGAAGAGTCATTGAAGGAGCGTCTTTGGCGGGTGATTTTCGAGGCAGAAACGCCGATGGGCAAAGCTTTCGATGTTGTTTTGCTCTGGGCCATTGTCCTGAGTGTCGTTGCGGTGATGTTGGAAAGTGTTGCGAGTATTGATGCAAAATACCACACAACCTTGAAGGCCTTTGAGTGGGGGTTCACTATTCTATTCACGATAGAGTATCTTCTGCGAATCTTTCTCGTTCGTCATCCGCTGAAGTACATGCTGAGCTTTTTCGGAATTGTAGACCTTTTATCCTGTATCCCAACTTATCTCGGTCTTTTTATAGGAGGAGCCCATTCCCTCATGGTCATTCGTATTCTCCGGTTGTTGAGGATGTTCCGTGTGCTCAAGATGGTTGGGCATGTCCGGGGCGGACAAGTCATCATGCGCGGTCTTTTACAAAGCAGGGCCAAAATATTTGTTTTCTTCTTCAGTGTGCTGTTATTTGCAATTTTGGCGGGCACCTTAATGTATTTGGTGGAATCGGGTGAGCCGAATACTCAGTTCACTAATATTCCTATCAGTATTTATTATGCGATCGTTTCGATAACAACGGTGGGATACGGAGATATCGTCGCGACCACGATTACTGGGAAGTTTCTGACCTCATTTTTTGTTCTGAGCGGTTACGCTATCATTGCGGTCCCTACCGGCATCGTGACTTCGGAGTTGATCAAGTCTCACTTTGGAGACCACACGAGCGAAGCCTGTCAGGGATGCGGAATTCACGGGCATCTGCCGGATGCCAAGTATTGTCGCTGCTGTGGCGATAAGTTGCATTAGGGCGTTGCAGGATGGCGACACCGAGGCAACACTTGGGCATGTGGAATTCAGCCGCTGATTTTGAGGATATTCGCTACGAAAAAACTGAGGATGGTGCGATCGCCAAGATCACCATCAATCGCCCGGAAGTCAGGAATGCATTCCGGCCTCTTACCGTGAACGAGCTTCTTCAGGCGTTTGAACTGGCTCATCAGGACGAACAAGTAGGGGTCATCATCCTCACCGGAGAAGGAGAGAAAGCATTTTGCTCCGGAGGCGATCAAAAGGTCAGAGGGCATGCCGGCTACCTGGGTGACGATGGCGTTCCCCGCCTCAATGTTCTCGATTTGCAGAAAAAGATTCGTTCCTTACCTAAGCCCGTTGTGGCGATGGTGGCAGGCTATGCCATCGGAGGTGGGCACGTACTTCATATCGTGTGCGATTTGACGATCTCAGCTGACAATGCCCGATACGGCCAAACTGGCCCTAAGGTAGGTTCTTTCGACGGAGGATTGGGCTCGAGTTATCTTGCTCGTATCGTGGGGCAGAAGAAAGCGAGAGAGATTTGGTATCTTTGTCGCCAGTATGATGCTCAAGAAGCTCTTGAAATGGGCTTGGTCAACACGGTGGTACCTCTGGATGATTTAGAAAATGAGACCGTGAAATGGTGTCGTGAAATGCTGGCTCACTCGCCGCTTGCATTGAGATGTCTCAAGTCGGCCATGAACGCTGATTGTGATGGTCAGATGGGATTGCTTGATCTGGCCGGCAATGCGACTTTGCTCTACTATATGAGCGAAGAGGCGAAAGAGGGAAAACAGGCCTTTATCGAGAAGAGAAAGCCTGATTTCGGTAAATTTCCCAGAGTTCCTTAATCAGCCAACTGATGTCGCAGTGGAAAGCTTGGATCCTGGCCGCGCGGCCAAAGACTCTTCCTGCTGCCATCGTGCCGGTTTGGTCGGGAAGCTTGCTAGCCTATGAGCAAACGGGGAGTTTTCATTTAAGCCTGGCCCTCCTGACGGTGTTTGGGGCGATATCCATTCAAGTTGCCACCAATTTTTTTAATGACGTCATCGATTCTCAAAAAGGCGCTGATACTAGAGAACGAGTTGGCCCGCAAAGGGTAACCGTGAGTGGTTTATTGGCTCCTCAGGCCGTCTATTTCGGGGCTTTTCTCATGTTGATATTGGCTAGTTTCTGCGGCTGGTTTCTCTTCCAATCCAGGGGGTGGCCTATTCTCTTGATTGGGATTCCTTCACTCTATCTCAGCTTTGGCTACACGGGAGGACCATTTCCCTTGGCCTATCGGGGGATGGGGGAGCTTTTTGTCATTCTCTTTTTTGGTCTGGTGGCAGTAGGAGGGACGGTTTTCGTGCAAACAGGACTGTGGACCTCGGAATCACTTATTCTAGGCGTTCAGATTGGCCTTCTCTCTGCCGTCCTCATCGCAGTGAATAATTATCGGGATGTCAGTGAGGATGCGCCGGCGGGAAAGCTTACCCTTGCAGTGCGATTTGGAAGGCCTTTGGTTCGTTACTTGATTGTCGGGATGACTTTGGTGCCGGCGATGCTGATACTGTGTCACTCGGAGTATTCTATGGCCTGGTTTTTGCCAGCCTTGGGAGCTGCGGTAATCTTTGTTATCCTTGAATTGAAGTTTCTCAGTCCTGACGGGGTGCCTTCTTCTTTACTGGGCTTATCCGCATTGCATCTCATTCTTTTTGTTTCGTTACAGAATTTTGCGATGTCATTGACCTAAGGGTTTCATGTGCATACATTTGGGCAACACACCACGATTTTGAGCGTCACAGGCCATGTCTTGAGCAAAATGTTCGAATCCCATGTTTGGATTCGTCCGGAGGGAAGGGGGACTTTTCAAGTGAGTCCCTCGATTAAGAATTTTGGCGAGAGCCAAATCATTGCCGGGCGGAATAATCTGGTGGTCGATTTAGGAGCTTGTACCGGAATGGACTCTACCTTCATGGGAATGCTGGCCGGATTGGGGATGCTCCTTAAAAAGAATGGGGAAGGGCAGCTTAGCATCGTTGGGACCACTGAGAAAACCAAGGCCTCCCTCGAGGAGCTGGGTTTGAATCATCTCATGGAGATTGAACCAAGTACTGGTCCATGGATTGGAAAGTTAGATGAGGCGAGAAATGACCTTAGACCCCTGAACGATCAGAAGAATTTAGCTAAAGAGGAGCATATTTTGGAATGTCACGAGAACCTCTGTGACGCCGATAGTGAGAATTTCGAACGTTTTGAAACAGTTCTCGGCGTGATGGGATCGAAGAAGGTCAACCCTTCGAAAAGTAAGCCCGGTTGAGTTCGGGGGGGCTGAGGAGTCCGTCATCATCGACATCGATGAGAGGAAAATACTTTCTCAGCCTTTTCAATAGTTCCTTGGTTGGCGCATAGGCGAACTCGTCGATTGTTAATTGACCATCATTGTTTTTGTCTCTCCGTTGAACCAGAGCTGCGACTGAATCCGGCAGCCTGAGAACTTTAATTAGTTCTTTTCCGGAAGGAAGTTTCAGTTCTTCTGGGGAGTCATCCGAACCCGCAGTGGAGGAATCATTTCCGCTGTTTCCTGAAATGGGTGAAATGACGACCCCTAGTAAAAGCACAGCGATAATTCCGGATATGGCGAACCAAACCCATTTGGGAATACCATCTTTCCCCTTACGAGGTTCTCCCAAACTATCCCAGGTGTTGTTGTGCTGTTCCTGAGCGCTGTGTTCAACTCTGCCAGTGTCCTGAGCAAGGCCTCCGGGAGCGGCGCCGGGAATGCGAAGTCTGGAAGTTGGGGCGTCGGCTTTGACGGTGATGGGCTGGCTGAGTGGGCTGACGGTGGATGGCTCCGGAGGATCGTAAGTTCCATTGAGAACGCCCATGAATTGGTCGAGTGCGGTTTGCGCTGAATCAGGCCGGTCAGTAGCTCGGCAAGACATGAGATTCATGACCCATTTACATAGGCCAGGGTGCATGTCGGGGCGAAACTCCCGGAGGTCCTTATATTTCCCGGTCAGGTGGCCGGCCATGACCAGGGCCACGGAATCTCCATCGAAGGGATATTGTCCGGTGAGAGCGTAGTAAAATACCACGCCGAGAGCGTAGAGGTCCGTGCGAGCGTCGAGTTCGAGTTGTTCGAACTGTTCCGGGGCCATGAAGTAAATCGAGCCAAACAGAGAGTTTTCGTGCGCAATGGCCTGTTTTGACGGTTCGATGGAAAACTTAGCCAATCCAAAATCGAGGAGTTTGAGTTGCATCCTTCCGCTAGGAAGCCAAGTCACCATGAAATTTTCCGGCTTGAGATCACGGTGCTGCAGATGGGCCGCGTGTGCGGCGACAATTCCTTCCAGGGACTGTTCTGCTATTATGAGGAAATCTTGCTCGGTAAAGGGGGCGCGAACGATGATCTCCTCGAGTGTTTCTCCCTCGAGGAGTTCCATCACCACAAAGGGTCCATCACCGTCTTTACCAAAGTCGTAGACGCTGACAATGTTGGGTGAATTCAAGGCTGAGAGGGAATGGCATTCGCGGAGTAATTCCTCCACAGAGTCCTTTGAATCGTTCGAATCACTGGCAACAAGGCGCTTGATTGCAACCTTACGCTTCAATTGCTTGTCGTATCCTTCGTAAACGGCCCCGACACCGCCCTGTCCGAGTTTTCGGCGGATTTCGTAACGTTCTTGAATCTCCATTTTCCTTGATGAAAGTCTCGGCGGAATTCTGGAAGTTTCTAGATGGTGACGGCTCAGTTGGAAAGCATGGATGCCAAGAATAATGACATTTCAGTATTGCCACGCCAGCGTCCTCCCGTTAGCGTCCGCCCGCCTCGACCAGTAAGGGCATTTTCTAATCGGACAGATGGCAGAGTGGTCGAATGCGCACGCTTGGAAAGCGTGTGATGCAGCAATGTATCCGAGGGTTCGAATCCCTCTCTGTCCGCCATTTGTATGAATTATCTGGAGGGGCTGCACCTTGCCGCTACTCTCCTTTAAGCGGACCAGTGCTGTTTGAGGCAAAGAACACGCCCGGCCGATCAAGCAACATGGCGAGGGTCTCGAAGACGCGCACCGCTTTCTGATACCGGACAGCTGCCACTGGAACGACGTTCATTCAACAGCTCAAAGCATCGGCGGCGCCCTAAGGCACGCCATGCGGGAGATTGAGCGGGTCAAATCCGACATTCTCTACCGCGCCTTCGGCACCGGCGACTGGGTGGATAAGGAGAAGTTCACCGACGATCTGAACAAGGTCATCATTGAAGGCTTCTCCGCGATCGATTATAAGAAAAGATCGGTTTTATAATGTTCAAAATTCCTTTGCCCTGTTTTAAAATGGGGCTGGTTTAATGGGGGTAGTTAAATGAAAACGAAAATTGCAAATCCCAACAAACCATGGTGCCCAGTCTGTGAGGATCATGCGGATTACGATTTGAAAGAGTGGACGACGAGTGAAGGGAGAAAAACTGCTTCGTTTTATACCTGTAATCGATGTGGTTCAGATACCTGGAAACCAACTTCACCAGGGATCTATGGATTTGTTGTGATCTTGGTTTTGGCTTTCTTGTATTTTATGGCTTTTGTTGTCGGGCCTGACGCTGGGGAGAGCCTACTTGAGATTTTGTTTGTTCAAATATGCGTGCTGGGAGTTACCTGTTACCTGGTCAGGGTGGCATGGAAAAACGCGGTTCATTGGAGAAAATTCCATAAGTGGAGAAAGAGACAGTATCAGGAATTGATCGATGCTAGCCGTAAGCAAAAATAAAAAGCGGAGGAAACATTTTATAAGCGCTTATCCTCTCCAAACTCCCTAAATCCTTATTTTTCCTCGCGAGGGAAAATCGTTTTGTCCGCCATAACCCCCTTGCGCTTGCGTGGGCAGGGTTGTGGTTGTTAAGAGGAAAGGATCAGGCCAATATATCCTTAATGACGTGTGCTTCCTCTTCCACGCCAGTTAGTCGTTGATCGAGCCCCTGGAATTTGAAGGTGAGTTTCCGGTGATCAATTCCTAAACGGTCCAGAATGGTTGCGTTAAGATCGCGGATATGGACGGGGTTCTCCACGATGTTGTAGCTGTGGTCGTCGGTTTTTCCATATTCGAAGCCCCTTTTGACCCCGGCTCCGGCCATCCACATGGAAAAGCACCGACCATGGTGGTCCCGTCCGTGGTTGTCCTTTGTGAGTTTACCTTGTGAGTATATGGTGCGGCCGAATTCACCACCCCAGACGACCAGGGTGTCTTCAAGCATGCCCCGTTGATCCAGATCATTGATGAGTGCCGCGGCCGGTTGGTCAATGTCCTCGCATTGCTGACGGATTTTCGAAGGAAGTGAGCCGTGCTGATCCCATCCACGGTGGAAGAGTTGGATGTAGCGGACTCCCTTTTCAGCCATGCGGCGGGCGAGGAGGCAGTTGCGGGCAAAGCTGCCGGGCTTGTCGACTGCGGGGCCATAGAGTTCCTTAATTTTGTCGGGCTCACCTTCAATATCCATGAGTCCGGGGACCTCGGCCTGCATCCGGTAGGCAAGCTCGTATTGGGAAATTCGGGCCTGAATTTCAGGGTCGGCGAATTTGTCGTAATTCAACTCGTTGAGTGCCTTGAGGCTGTCGAGTTGTCCCCGGCGCGCTTCGCGGTCAAAGCCCTCGGGGTTTTTGAGGTAGAGGACTGGTTCTCCGGCACTACGGAGTTTGACGCCCTGGTGCTTGGCGGGAAGAAAACCGCTCCCCCAGAGGCGGTCGTAGAGAGCTTGTAGTTGACCTCGGCCGCGGGAAATCATGACGACATAGCCTGGCATATTTTCGTTCATCGTTCCCATGCCGTAACTCAGCCACGCCCCCAGGGACGGTTTCCCTTGTTGTTGGGCGCCGGTGTTGATGTAGGTGATGGCCGGATCATGATTCACTGCTTCAGTGTGAAGTGACTTCATGATGGTGATTTTGTCGACAATCCCGGCGGTGTGGGGAAGGAGGTCCTTGTTGACCCAGGTCTGATGCTCGCCGAATTTGCCAAACTCAAACATGGGGGCGACGCAAGGAAAGGAATTCTGTCCGCTGGACATGCCGGTGAGCCGTTGATCCTGACGAACGGAATCGGGGAGTTCGGTCCCGTGTAGTTTGCGTTGGATCGGCTTGTAGTCGTAGAGGTCGATGTGGCTGGGACCTCCGGCCATGAACATGTAAATGACCCGTTTTGCCTTTCCCGGGAAATGAGGGAGGTCGGGGAGACCGCCGTAAACTCCTCCTTCCGAAGCTGAGGCCGAACCAATCAAGCCGGGGTTGAGCAGGGTGCTCAGGGCCGCCGCCCCGAGTCCGTTACCGGATCGCAGAAGAAATTCACGACGTGATTCAGTCAGTGGATTGAAATAATTCATGGCTAGTTGCGTGTCAGTGTTTCGTCGAGATTGAGAATGGTTTGGGCTACCACCATCCAGGCGGCGTGCTCGGCTGGGTCGATGGATTCATCGCGAGGAGAATCACCGGCGGCGAGGTATTTCTTTGCGGACTCCGGATCTTTCCGAAACCTCTCAAGATTGGCGTTTAAGAGCCTGGTGAGGATTTCCACTTCTTGTTTTTCTGCCGGGCGTGAGGTTGCAAGGCGATATCCAAGATCGATCCTTTTTTCGGGGGCACGGTCTGCCGAATTGATTAGGCGTTGCGCCAAGACTCGCCCCGCTTCCACAAATTGTGGATCGTTTAAGGTCACGAGAGCCTGCAGTGGAGTGTTTGTCCTCTGGCGTTGAATGACACACTTTTCACGACTTGGGGCATCGAAGATCAGCATGTTGGGCATGGGAGAGCTGCGCTTCCAGTAGGTGTACATCGAACGACGATAGAGCTTTTCCCCTTTGTCCTGACGATAGCGAAGCCCTCCGTTTAGGCTGACTTCATTCCAAATATTTGCCGGTTGATAAGGTTTCACCCCTGCTCCTCCGACCTCCTTGGTGAGGAGGCCGCTCACCGCGAGAGCCTGGTCCCTGATAAACTCACCCTGAAGACGGAATCGTGGCGCTCGGGCAAGGAGCTCATTGGCGGCATCTTTTTCGCGATGAAGCGATTCAACCCGGGAGCTGCGACGATATGTTTTGGACGAAACGATTTTCTTGATCATTCGCTTCACATTCCAGCCGCTTTTCACAAAATCGACGGCCAGCCAGTCGAGCAATTCGGCGTGGGTGGGTGGAGTTCCTTGGGCTCCAAAATCCCCCACGGAGCGCACGAGTCCCTCTCCAAAGAGCATCATCCAGTAGCGATTGACCGCGACCCGGGCGGTGAGGGGGTGATTCGGATTTGTCAGCCACTTAGCGAGACCGAGGCGGTTCGGCGGAGCATCTTTTGGCATCTCAGGGAGCGCATCCGGAGTTCCGGGTTTGATTACCTCATCCTTTTTGGGGGAATCATAGGCACCTCGATCGAGAACGTAGGTCATGCGCATTTTGTTTTCGGGATTGTCCTGCATGATCATTGAGGTCACGGGCTTTTTATTCAAGTCGGCCTCTTGTTTGAGAATCTTTTGATGGGCATCCGTGAGGTTTTTGAAAGTCTTGTCTTCGCCGCCGAGATACCGGGCTAGTAAAACCTTCATGTCGCTTTTGCTCCGCTGATTGGCAGGAGTGGCAAGAATGTTTTCGATTGGGTCTCCGATCGCAGTCGCGGCGATTTCAGATTGAGGCAAAGCTCGATGATAGATCCGAAGATCATCGAGTTCTCCTTTCCAACGCGAGCTTGTGGACCTGCTTCCAATTCGAAAAGGCTGGGACGTTACGATGGTCTCGCTGAGGTTGTCAGCCTGGACTTGGTTTTTAGACAGTTTCCCGTCGATGTAGATTTTGACTCCGGCGGCTTTACTGCTCCCATCGTATGTCAGGACGACATGTTGCCACTTCCCCTGGGTGAGTTCGTCGACTGAAATAACCTTGAGGGCATTGGATCCCCATTTGTGGACGATGTGTGTGCCGATCCGTCCACCTTCAGTCCAGAAATCGAAGCCACGATAGGCGGCTTTGTCATCCATTTTTGAGAAGATGGCGCCAGAGGCTTTCCCATTTGGTTTCACCCATGCGCTGAAAGTGAAAGGTTTATTATGCTCAAGGTTCACCAGGGCATCGGTCTTGAAGCTGTGATTGCCGTCTAGTTTCAGTGATTTTGATTTCTCCCGGTTACCCACCGAAAATTTTCCACGTTCGGCTACGACTGCGCTTCCAGTGACACCATCGCGGAACTCCTTGAGTGTTGCGTCGATTGGAAACCAATGGGCGAGATTTTCGGGTTGTTTGGATTGTCCCGAGGATTTGGCTTTATTGGAGGCTTTCTCAAGCCAGGCTTTGAATTCTGGGAGTTGTGAGACCTTGGCCCGATGGGCTTCGATCTTGTTTTTAGCTTCAGCGATCTCTTTCTTTAGTTGGGCTAATTTGCCGTCCCGGTCCTTGTTGGGAACTTCCACTAAGGGAGCCTGATTGCCGTTGCGGGTCTGCATGCCGGGATCAGTGGTGTTGTTGAAGTAAGCGAAGAACTGGAAATACTCTTTCTGGGTAATGGGATCGTATTTATGGTCGTGGCATTGCGCACATTCCATGGTGAGTCCCATCCAGACATTTGCGGTGGTTTGCACCCGGTCAGCAACATACTCGACCCGGAGTTCCTCGGCAAATGCCCCTCCTTCGTCACTGGTGGCGTGGTTGCGATTAAAACCGGAGGCGATTTTTTGCTCAACCGTGGCATCGGGAATGAGGTCGCCGGCAATCTGCTCGATCGTAAATTGGTCGAAGGGTTTGTTTGAATTATAGGCATCAATGACCCAATTGCGCCAGGGCCACATATCGCGGGGGCCATCGGCATGCATCACGCTGGTGTCGCCATAGCGGGCCGCATCCATCCAGGCCAGAGCCATTCGTTCTCCGTAATTTTCGGACGCGAGAAGGCGGTCGACGACTTTTTCCCAGGCTTTCGGTGAGGTGTCATTGACGAAGTCCTCAACTTCTTCAGGGGTAGGGGGCAATCCGGTGAGGTCAAGAGTGACCCGACGGATCAGGGTTCGCCGATCGGCGTCAGGTTGGGGGTTGAGCCCCTCCGTCTTCAAGCGCCGGTCGATAAAGTGGTCCAAGTCGTTAATATTCGGTTCCTGTTTCGGAGAAACGAAAGACCAGTGGTCATCATATTTAGCTCCCTCGGCAATCCAGGTCTCGAGAGTTGTGATTTGCTCGGGGGTGAGGGTCTTGTTTGCCTTGGGAGGAGGCATGAGATCCTCGGGATCCTTGGTTTTGAGGCGGGCGACGAACTCACTCTTGGCAACATTACCGGGTGACAACACTCCAGCGTCCAAGGCGTCTTCACGTTTGTCGAGCCGAAGGTCACCCTTGGTCTCGCCTGGTCCATGGCATTTGAAGCAGGTATCCGAGAGGATGGGTCGAACGTCGCGGTTGAAGTCAACTGCTGCGAGGGGAAGGCTTATTGCCAGAAGGGCGAGTGAGATTGGTCCTTTCATAGGATTGAGAAATCGAATGAAGTACTGACTACCTCTGATAATTTCCACTTAAGAGGTATCTCAATAATCCAATGTTTCAAGTTCCCTAAACGAATCCTAGAGGCTTTGTCTTGCAGGATTGGCGCAAGATGTCGGGAATTTCCTTATGATAAGAATGCAGGGAGCTCAGCGTCCAAAGCGTCAAGGAGTTCCTGCATCGTTTCTGGCGTCTCATTCCCCATGTTGGAAATACGGAAGGTTTTTCCTTTAATCTTTCCGTATCCGCCATTGATAAGGAAGTTGTGCTTCTCTTTAACAGCTTTGATCCAGCCGGTTTGGTCGAGATTTTCAGGGGTCTTAAAGCAGGAAAGTGACTTCGAGCGGAACCCTTCGGCGGGGAGTAGTTCAAAACCGTGCTTCGCGCCCCAAGCATGCACCATGGCATTGTTTTCCTGGTGGCGGGCGTAGCGATGCTCGAGGCCCTCTTTGAGGATGACTTTTACACGCTCGCGCAAGGCATAAAGATGAGGGATCGCCGGGGTGGAAGGAGTGTTGTCCTTGGCGTCGTTCTTCGCGAATTCACAGAAGTCGAAGTAGTATCCACGATCTTCGATCTGGGCAGCTCTCTCCAGGGCTGCGTCAGAGGTAATGAAGACGGATAATCCGGGAGGGAGAGCGAAAGCTTTTTGCACGCCGGCAAGGAGAACATCGATTCCGAGTTCGTCGAAATTGATGGGCATTGCGGAGAGCGAAGAAACGGTGTCGACGACGAGTAGGACGTCCTCGAAAGAATTGACGACTTCAGCGATCTCCTTGAGCGGGTTCAAGACGCCGGTTGATGTTTCATTGTGCACCAATGTGACGACATCGAAGCCACCCTCGGAGAGCTTGGCTCTGACTGCTTCGGGGTCAATCGACTCTCCCCATTCGACTTGAATTTTTTCAGCTTTTTTTCCGCAGCTTTGCGCTACACCGTACCATTTATCCGAAAACGCTCCGCAGCAGAGGTTGAGTACTTTTTTCTGAACGAGATTACGAATGGCTCCTTCCATGACGCCCCAGGCGGAGGAGGTGGAGAAGAAAACCGGGCGGGAGGTGCCGACAATCTGTCGAATGCCAGGTTGAATCGAGGCGTAAAGTTCTTCGAAATCTGCTCCTCGGTGACCAATGGTATCTCCGGCCATTGCTGCGTAGGTTTCAGGGGCGACATCAACGGGTCCGGGAATGAATAGCTTGGGCTTCGACATTGCGCGTGAAGCTGTCTCGATCCGGGCTTTCTGTCGAGAGATTTTCGAGAGGGAATCGGTGGAATTTCCAGCTTCTAGTCCCAGATGAAATGATCCAGTCTCAGACGTTTGGCACGATCGGCGGCGTCCTGAGCGGAAGGGCTTCCGCTTCGTGAGATTTTTTCAGCAAGTTTGATGGCGCCAGTCCATTGTTGTTTTTCTTCAAGGAGCTTGAGTGCTCCTTTGCCGCACTCGTCAAACC
>JAAEZT010000027.1 GCA_018222765.1 bacterium
TAGCGGCGGAAGGCACTCGGGATGTCCTTGCCCATGCGATAACTTTCGCCCGCCCAGAAGAGGGCCTGAGGAGTGAGTTCTTGCTCGGGGAAGCGCTTCACAAAAGCGTCGAAGGCTTCGCCTCCCTTCACAAACTCCTCGAGCTTGTAGTGACACTGTCCGATACGGAAGGCCATCTTGGGAGTCCACTCGTGATTCGGGAATTTCTCGAGGAACTTCTCTCCGACCGATGCGGCAACGGCGAAGTCTTCCTTCACATAAAAGTGCTCGTTGATGCGGAGCATGACGTTCGCGATGAGCGGGCTCTTGGGGTAGGTGCCGGCGAGAGTGACGTAGGCTTCGAGGGCTTCATCAAGTTCTCCGGCTTCCTCATGACATTGGCCGAGCTTGTATTGCGAATCCGGAGCGAGACTGTGCTCGGGATGGTTTCGGACGATAGATCCATATGCCGCGATGGCTTCATCCCAGACTTCCATTTCCTGGGCAAACTGACCAAGGAGATAGGAAACACGCGGGGCGTATTTAGGATTCGGATAATCATCGCGAAGTTCGCGTAGAACCCGGCGTCCGGAGGCAAGAGCAGCAGCGGCGGACTCGTCCTTCTTGAGCTTCCGATGGCTCTTGAAGAGTTCGAAGTAGCTTTCGGCAATGTGGAACTGGGTTTGAATGGCGAGGTCTTCGTTTTTATAAACCTTACTGAAGGCAGCCATGATGCCGTTTGTTCCCACGGCGACGGGAACCATCTTCTCAATGATGGGTTCGCCGTCGGGACGCTGGGCGACGTTGTCGAGATAGCCGACGGTGATTTCATCGCCGAAGAAGCATTCAATGCGTCCGTCGAAGTTTCCCGAGCTTGGCTTGGCCTGGGCTGCGAGCGGAAAGGAAGCGCTAAAGACACCGCTGTGGGTGAGGGTTTCTTCAAGTTCGATTGTTTCGTCCTCGCCGCTGGCGGTAACGACGCGGATCATCGCTCTGTCGCGCTCGCCGGAAACGTCGCGATCTGGATCTTCGAGAATGAGGAAGATTTTCTTTCCGACGTGGGCAATCTCGGCGGGCTCCTGATATTCTTCGTCGGTGATCTCAAGAGTGGCCGCGGAAAAGAGAGAGGCTTTTGCGCTGAGCGAATTGGCATTTCCATCGGGACGGGAGGCATCCTGATAATTCGCGGTGAAGGTGTCGGAACCAATGACGTTGAGGACCGCGAGAGCGGCGGTGTTTTTCTGAGTGCCATCGTCGAGCTCTGCCTCGGGATCGTCGTCAACAGGGAGGATAACCTTGCCTAGACCACCGCGGGGAATGGTGCCGTCCTCGGGAACCATCGCGGCGCTTTTGGGGTCACCAAGGAGCATGGGGATCTGTCCGACGAAGCGTCCTTCGAGAAGCGCAGGATTGCGTGCCTCGGTAAGAGTTTCGTCTTCAGTGGCGAAAGAACGGGAAAGGACGCACTCGACCTGGATCTTGGCGCCTTGCGTGGTCACAACATCGACAATAACGGTGCTGCGCGAATCCTTTGCCTGATCGGGGTCGATGACTTCAACGGTCAGGGGAAGGCGGTATTCGACTTTGGCGACGTGATCGGCATCGCGTGAGGCGTCGACCGGAAGGAATTGCGGTGAGCCCTCAATGGGGGTCTCGCTGTCGACAATCTGAATGCGGCCCTCCGTGGGCTCGTTGAGTAGCACGACGGTCTCGCGATAGAAAGCATGTCCGGGGAAGGTGTTTTGCGTGTCCTTGTAGCGGAGATAAACCTTGTCGCCTTGCTTGACGACCAGCTTGCCTTCGCTCGGCTCGGCGGCGGTGTCGATTTCGGCGAGGAAGACTCCGGTGGAAGAATCGGATTCGGTGGCGGTGACTTTGATGGGAGGATCGGAGTTGACCTGAACCTCGACTTCGACTTCGTCGCGCTCCTGTCCGATGTCCAAGTCGAAATCGACGACTTCGGCGACGATGCGCTCGCCGGGTTCGATGCGCAGGAGTTCCTTCCGTGATCCTTTGACCGAACCTGATCCGTCGCGGGCAAAGTCGTAACTGATCGGAGTGATCTCACCGTTGAAGTATGTCGCGGTGAGGGATTTGGTGAGGAGGCGGTTCCGTTGTTCTGCGCCGGCGGTGAGGGCGTCGAGATAAGAAATCGTTACGGTGTCGCCGGGAGCGAGTTCGAGGACGTCGTTCGTGGCGAGTTCGAGGACATCGGCTTCGGGAGGCAGGTATTTGTTGCCTTCGCCGCTGATTTCCACGTTGTTGATGGCGATGGCTTCGCCGCGGTATTCTAGGAATTCGAATTCAACGTAGCGCAGCTCGCGACCGGCCATGGAAAGTGTCCAGCGGTTCTCCTCTTGTTTGATTTCTGCGGGAGCAGCGGGAGTGTATTTTTCGATATCGGCAACCGAGGAGGGATCAAAGTCCGCTGCAACGAAGGGGCGGATCTTGAGATTGGAAGACTGACGGTTTTCTTTCGCGATGGTGGCCGAAACTGCTCTTACTTCTGGAGTGGCGATGGTGAAAATGGTGAGGTCGTGAATACCGCGCGGAACGTGAATGTCCACACCTTGTTCTCCTTCGCCGACAGGCATTTCCAGACGGCCATTGAACATTACGGCGGTGTTGCGACCAGTGACTTCGATTCGGATGGCACCATCGCGCTCCTGTACGAAGGGACCGGACCAGACGAGGAAGTGGGCGTCTTTGCCTTCCTCGGGGGCTTCCCAGAAAAGGGTTTCCACTTTCTGGACCTCGGTTGGATCGACCTTTTGAACGAGTCCGATGATATCCTTCCAGGCATAGTTTTGCTGAAGTCGGTTGGCAGCTGTTTTATAAAGGCGGAGGTTCATGCCGGCCTCCTTGAATTTGAGAGGTGGGGTTTCCTCGGGAGTGGGGAAGGAGCCGAGGTTAAACCAGAAGCGTCCGTCGTGACTGCCGCGCACCTTCATGCGGACGGGAGCTTCGTCTTCCTTTTGCGGAGAGCTGAGAACGATGGTTTCGGTCTGGCGAAGTTCCTTCATATCGACCGAGAGTGACTTGGGTGCGGCTCCATCTGGCTCGCTTCGCCACGCGGTGTCGGGCGAATGATCGATGGCCATGAGGGGATTGTGATCTAGGGCGGAATCGGAGGCGCTGGCGCCGGCGGGAAGCTCCCCTGTGCGTGCCATACCGAGGAATTTACCGCCGTGCTGGCTTTCCTCGTCAATCATCATTTGAACTTCGTCGCCGCTCGAGGCCGTGAGTTTGACGCTGACTTTGTCGGGAGTCTGCGTGAGGTCTCGGTCGCCGTCCTTAACCTGCAGATAAATTAAGTTACCGGGCTTCACTTGGTTGCTGGGGCGTGAAGCCGAACGGGAAAGCTCTTCTTCCTTACCTTCGATTTCCTTTTTCAAATTGTCGGTGAAGGTTTCGTCGTCTTCGTCGATGATCTCGCTACTGGCAACTTCGAGGGAGCCATCGGAGGCAATCCGCAGGCGGGTGTTGCTTAGGAATTCGAACTGGAATTGCTTTTTGAAGTCTTCGGGATAGTCAACCGAGATGACGTCGCCTCCGGTCACCTGGAGAACACCGTCGCCGGCGTTTGCCTCACCGAGGGTGGTTGGGAATTCGGTAAGGAAGATTCCCTTGCCGGCCCCTCCGGATGTAAGGAATGATTCTTCGCGGTCGTTGCCGGGTTCGGTGCTGACGACGACCGGAATGCGGGTGTCGCCTCGGCTGATTCCGAGGTCGGGGTCTTGCACCACGACGGAAAGGGCTTTGCCCGGTGTGTGCCAAAGCTTGGATTCCTGACCGAGACGACCAACGGTGCGGAGGGTTTCGAGCTGGGTGAGGAAGCGTTGCTCGATGCCGTAAACCTCGGCGAGGTTGTAGAGGGTTTCGTTGGCGAGTTCGGTGTCGGGTGCCTGCTCGAGAACCGAGAGGAAGATTTTGCGGGCAGCGAGGTTGTCGTCCTGGCGAATGGCGAGGACTCCACGTAGGAAGTTGGCGCGGATGGCGATGGAGGGATTGGGGTTTTCCGAGAGGTCGGTAAAGATCTCGCCGGCCTGGTCATAAACGCGCTGGGCCATGTAGGTTTCGCCAATGCCGAATTGGGCGTCGATGGCCTCGGGTTGGTCCTTGTAGATGTTGAGAACGGTGGTGAACTCAGCGCGTGCGATGTCGTATTGTTTCGCACGTTGGTAATTACGGGCCAGAAGGAGCTGCACACGGGACTTATCTCGAATGTCGACCTTGTCGGATTCACCAAACTTGATCATCCAGCCGCGGAGAAGATCCTCGGCGCGGAGGTGGTCTTGCTCGGTTCCTTGGGCGATGTGGATTTCGGCCCCGAAGAGGAGGAGTTCGACGGGAAGATCGTTGCGGTGCTTGTCAAAGAGTTCCTTGTTTTTGTAGTAAGCCTGTTCGGCGAGATCTTCGTCGCCGAGACGACGATGTAGGATGATTTGGAGCAAGGGAGCGACCGGGCTGTCGGCCGGGATGTCGGCACTGAGGCTGCCCATCTTTCCGTAAGCATTGCGGAGGAGATTGCGGGCGGCAGTGGTTTCATTGTTGCCGACCGACTGGATGGAATTGAGCAGGCCGTTCAGGATGGTCGTTCCGAGCGTGTAGTCTTCGCGGGCGATGGCCGCTTGGGCGTATGGATAAATGCGGCGCCACGATTCGTAGTGACGGTCGGCTTGTTGAATGAGGTCCTGTGCCTTGAGAAGACGGCCGAGGGATTTTACTTCGTCTTCGAGAAGTGCAAGACCGGCCTCCGCGCTCACGCGTCCGATGCGAAGGTCGCGCACCATGCGGTAAACGCGCTTCTTTTTGTCGTCGGACCATTCTTTGGAGTTGCGGGAAGTATCGACCCAATTGCGTGCGGGATACTCCGCCATGCCCCAGTTGCGGAAGGGGTTTTCATCGGCGCGGGCGCGGGACTTTTTGAGGATGGGCTCCATCGCCTCAAGTTTTCCCTCGAGGAAAAGCATGTTACAGATGTCCGCGGCATAGGTACCGTGATGGTCGGTGTCGGCATTCATGCGCTCCTGCAGGAAGCGCTGGGCCGCGGTGGGTTCGAGAGCCGCGGCGTAGCGGCGGGCACAGGAAACATACTCGGCGTTGTTGGGATCGAGATCCATGTGGTATTTCCACCAGTTCACCGCTTCCTTCTTCATTCCGATCTCATTTATGATGTCGCCGATACGGGTGCAGTTGGCGGAGCTGTAGCTGCTGACCTTGGTCGAGGCTTTGATCCAGGGAATGGCCTTGCGGATGATTTTTTCGTCCTTTAAGGAAACGAGGCGATACCAGGTGTCGTAGTGGCAGGGACCCGCGTTGATGGAAAGAAGATGATTCGCGGCTGCGATCGTCATTTCTTGTTTTGTATCACCGTCAGCATAGGGCGCAGCCTCGAGCCATTGTTCGGCGGCGCTGAGATCCTTGGGGAATTCCTTGCAGAAATTTTGATAATGTTTGGGAGAGGAGGCACGGGATTTTCCACCAAGGTGATGGCGGTAAACGTAAGCGAGGCGTGAGAGGAGCTGGTAGCGTTGCTCCTTGGAGAGCTTCTGCTGGAGAAGCTTCTGACAGGCTTGGCCGGATTTCCCGCCATTTTCATAAGTGGCTTTCCAGAGCTTGGTATTGCTGTCGTTTTGATGGGAACGGGCTGCCGATTGCCAGGCGCGTCTGTAATTCTTTTCACTAGGCTGTCGTTTCCAGACACACTCTTGAAACCCCTTGAGATGAGGAAAGGCCTTGGCGCTGGCGGCGATGGTCGCGAGGTCTTTTTTGAAACTCTCCTCCCCGGTGGTGGAGGAATAAAGGAAGCCGATGATCTCCTCTGTCCATCCATCGTTGGTGGGGGACTTGGTGAGGTATTCGTATGCCATACCGCGGGCCTTGCCGACCTCCTTGAGGCCATCGCGATAGACATCGATGGCGAGAACGGCGCGGAGGGTGCCGGCGCCTTTCGGATTTTGTCCAATGAGTTTGCGAAGTCCGGCCTCGGCACGCTTGCGATCTTCGCCGCACCAGAGGACGTAGGAACGCGCCATGTCCTGAGCCATGGCATCGTGTCTAAGAAATTCCTCGGCGATTTTGAGTGCACGCGAGGTGTCGCTTTCCGAAGCAGCGTGAGCCGCGCGACCGAGAGGGTGATAGCGATCATCGCGATAGGGATAGGCCGCGAGATAGCGCCGGGCTTCGGCCTCAATTTCGGCGGGAGCTTTCTTTGCAGTGATCATGGCCTCGACGAGATCGCGGTGAAGATCGTCTGTGCTAGGGCTGAGAGCTTTGCGGTAGGATTGGATGGTGTTTTCGAATTGTCCGAGGCGGTATTCGAAGCGTCCGGTGCGGTACCAAAGGTCGCGCTTTTCGCTTTCGCCCATCGGAGCATTACGACGGACCAGCGTCTTGGAAATCTGCAATCCTTCAGCCCATTGTTCGGCGCGTTCGGCGGCGTTAAGTCCTTGGAAGCCAACTCCGGTAAGGAGTTTGTTGGTGGGAAGCTTGGCGACCATTTCGGAAGCGAGCTTAGTAGCGCGTTTGTAGGAATCGCCATTGTTGGTTTTGACGAAAAGCCGGATGGCTTGCACGCCTTGATCGGTGGATCCGCCGTTACGCCAGATTTCGGCACGCTCGATAGCGGCGTGACCACTGCGACGCGAATGCTCATAGGCTGTTGCAATGCGGTCTCGGACTTTATTGGTGAGAGGATGTTTAGGGAAAATCTCAAGAAACTGCCGTCCGGTGACAAGGACGTCTTCGTGCCGGGCTGCGGCGGCATATCCGTCAATTTGTTTGAGCGTCATGGCAGCACGTTCTGGGTTCTGGGTTTGCGCCCGTGAAAATTTTCCGGTGTTGCGAATATAGCCGAAGACCTGCTCGTTTTTGAAATAAAGCTCAGTGAGCTCGGTCATGATCTTCGCTCCGGTGGCCGACCCTTCGGTGGTCTCCTTGAGCTTGGCTTCCAGGTCAGCGGCCCGGTCGGCATGAGCGGGAACACTGAGGGCGAGAATGAGGGCGAGGTAGGGAAGTGGTGTTTTCAAAATCCTGCTTTTTTAAGAGCTCCAACGATCTTATTTGCCTCCGTGGCGATTTCGCTCTCGGGGTAATCGTTGATTAGTTGTTCGAATCTACGGCGGGCCTCGGGTTTGCGTTCAATTTTGTAGAGGCAGCGACCGTAATTAAAGAGAATGACATCAAGAAAGTTGGCGTCGGGGTAATCCGAGAGGACGTTTTCGAAAACGTCGATGGCGCGGGTGTAGTCTTCCTTCTGGTAATAGAAGGCGGCCATCTTGGCGACGGCGTCACCGACGCGTCCCGAATCGGGAAATTGTTCGTAGACCTTTTGGTATGCGAGGAAGGCCTTTTCGAAAAGCTGGTCCGACTGCCCAAGCCTGGCTTTAAGTGCCATCGTTTCGTAACACTCGCCAATGAAGAATTGTCCTTCGCCCCGCAGGGGGCTGGTGGGGAGCTTGGTGATGCTGGAGTAGAGGCTGATGGCGCGCGGGAAGTTTTCGCGCTTTCGCTCGACGTGGGCCTGCTGAAGCATCGCTTCATCGACGAAGGCGCTCGATGGAAACTCGGCAAGCAGGCGTCGGCTCATGCCCAGGGCCAGGTCGAGCTTGTCCATGGCGAAGTAGATGCGCCAGAGTTGGACGTAGGTTTCCTCGAGAAGCTTGCCGCCGACCTTGCGGGCTTCGACGAGGATGTCTTCGCAAACATCGAGTGCTTCGGTGTATTTTAGGTCGGCTTTCTCGTTGAGGCCGAATTCCTTGTAGTGGTTGCCGACTTCGGTGAGGGCGGAAGCGGTTTGCAGCTGGGTTTTGAGTTTGAGTTCCTCGTCGGAGATGTCGGTGCGGGTGACGCGAACCTCGCCGAGGTTTCCTTCGATGATCTTGGTTTCCGACATGCGGATGGCGGTGCTGTCGGAGAGATTGCGGTCGTCGCGGTAGACCAGCCGGATGATTTGGCCGGCCTCTCCAGTCAGGGTTCCTTCGGCCGCCCCGATGCGAAGAGGAATGGCGAGACGGAAGGTGCCCCGCTGTTCCTGCTCACGAAGGCTGACCGGAACGGAGCGGACCATGAGGAGGGGGTCGATCTGGGACTTGAGATCCTCGCCGTCGGGGCCTTCCACGAGTTCACCGCTGGCGACTCCTTTGGCAAGCTCATCGTCGATTTCGTCGGGCGTCTTGCGACGAAAGATTTGAATGGTGGCCTCGACCTTGTCGGCGTTCTCGCTGGTGTCGTGATCGGCATCGACGATCTGGAGATGGAGATGCTTTCCCAGAACCGCGGCGGGGAGGTCGCGCTCGTAGGATCCGTCGGTGATACGGGCGACCCCGTTGCCGACGACGACCACCTCCTTGAGGCGTTTTTCGTTGAAGCCCTTTTCGGCAGTGTGGGCGTCAATGTATGTGACGGAAATCTGATCGCCGCCGCGGACCTCCAGAACGCCGTTGTCCTTCTCCGGTTGGTTCAGCTTGGTCGGAATACGGCCGAGGGCGATGCGGGCGTTACGTCCGACGGGGTCGCAGAGGATGGTTTCCTCGTCGCCGCTTTTGGACCGGCAGATGACCTTAATTTGCGTGCCGGGTTCGAGGATGGCGAAATCCTGGTCGTCAATTTTGACATAAAGGCGTTTGCCGGCTTCGACCTTTTCGATCTGCTTGTCCTTGTTGGAGAGGGCGGTGCCAACCTTTTCGAGAGCTTCAATGGCCCGGCTGTAGTGGCCGAGTTTGAAGTGGCCGAGACCGATGTAGTAGTAGGCTTCGTTGACTTCGGGGGAGGTCGGGAACAGCTCGATGACATCGCGCATAATGCTGAAGCATTTCCCGTAATTTCCGGCTTCGTAAAAACAAGCCCCGGTGTTGAGGAAGGCGTAGGCGCGCTTCTCGTCGTCCTCGTTCGATTCGACGGCGGAGGCTTCGTAGTGAGACCGTGCCTTGTCGAAATCCTTGATTTCCTTCAAGAGGTGATCGGCGAGGCGGAGATGGGCTTCGAAGCGAATCTGACTCCGTGGGTAGCGCTCGACGACGGACTCCCAGATTTCGAGGGCCTTTTCATTTTCACCGACTTCGAGACGGGCATCGCCGGCCTGGAGGAGCTTGCGGGCGGCGCGGTCTTCGATGATGGAGCCGCGCTCGATTTTCTTCGTTTCCTGAGCGAAGAGCGGGAGGCAAAGAGCAAGAAAGAGAAGAAAACGAGGCATTTTGATTTATACGGCGCTGGGGTGGAAGGACTGTCTAATTATCTAGGAGATTTTTTGGAGGAGAAGTTGGGGGAGAGTAGGAGTTGGAGGAATCTTGAACGATTGTCGAGCCGGGGTCGACCACCTTTGTTTTTCCAACCCCGATTTTTGAAACGAAGGGGCGAATAATAAGGGCCGGGAGAGTGCCGATGATTCCGAAAAATGTGCGAGAATAATGCCTTTCTTCTTTAATCTTGCAGGTTTCTTCATTTTTTTCGGAATCCCTCTTAGCATTGTCGCCCACAAAAATTTCCCTCCTTTACCAGGACTTGAGGGGGAAAACTGATGCTGACAAAAGAAAAAGCCGGGGCGTGGAGGCCTCGGCTTGTTAGAGTGATGGTTTCCGGGGCGGGAAGCCCCGGTCACGTCTAGGAAGCGAAGAGCTCGTGGATGGGTTCGGCTTCCTTGCGGACGAGGCGCATTGGACGACCGAGCGGAGTCTTGAGTTCCTTGTTCAGGTCGATGCCGAGAGCGTGGCAGAGGGTGGCGTGGAGGTCCGCGACCTTCACGGGGCGCTCGGCGGGGTCCATGCCGTCTTCGTCGGAAGCTCCGACGATGGTGCCGCCTTTGATTCCGCCACCGGCCATCATGCAGCTGAAGACGCGGGCCCAGTGATCGCGTCCTCCGCCATCGTTGATGCGAGGCGTGCGTCCAAATTCGCTGAGAACGACGACGAGAGTCTTTTCGAGTTTGCCATTCGCCTTGAGGTCGGAAATGAGCGAGGCGATCGCGGGGTCCATGACGCCACCGTGATTGCGCATCGCCTCAAAGATATTGCCGTGGTTGTCAAAACCTCCGCGGTTGACTTGCACGAAGCGGACGCCCTTCTCGACGAGGCGTCGGGCGAGGAGAGCTCCGCGACCAAATTCGGTGTCACCGTATTTTTCGACGGTGGCGGAATTTTCTTCTTTCAGGTCGAAGGCTTTCAGAGCAGGGCTTTCCATGAGGGCAACTGCGTCTTTGAGGGCGGTCTGGGACGCCTTCAATTCCGCCGCGCCTTTTGCAGCGGTGGTGCGGCGGTTCATCTTCTCGAGAATCTGGAGACGCTGCATGCCGCGGGCGTGGCTGATTCCCTCTGGGAAGGCGAGGTAAGGATCTTTTTGTCCAGGGCGACCGACGAAATAAGCTTCGCACTGCTGCCCGAGGTATCCCGCGCGGGCTCCCTGACCGCTGATGCTGACGAGAGAGGGGAGGTCACCGAGAGGTTCGCGTTCGTGGGCGACGATGGATCCGAGTCCGGGGTGAACGATGGCGGGATTCTGGTTGAATCCGGTCTGCAATTCATACTGTGCACGGCCGTGGTCGCCATTGGTTCCGGCAATGGAACGAATGAGAGCGGCATTGTGCATTTGCTTGGCGAGCTGTGGGAAGATTTCCGAGATTTCCATGCCATCGACAGAAGTCTTGATGGGGTTGAATTCCCCCTGGGTCTTGCGACCGGGCTTGGGATCCCAAGTGTCGAGGTGACTCATGCCACCGCTGTTCCAGAAGAGAATGACGTGTTCAGCCTGGGCCTTGTTGGCATCGGCTTTTGCCAGAAGCTGGCTAACGGGCATGCCAAGCATGCTTGCACTGAAGGTCTTCAGCATGTTGCGTCGGGTGAATAAGTAGTCTTTGCAGGCCATGGTTCGTGAGGGTGGTTGAGGTTTGGTGGATAAGGTTTGGTGTAGGTTACGGGATGAAACGGAATTCGTTGCTGTTGAGAAGAGCCCAACGGAGATCGGCCATGCCTTCGGCCGAGTGGTTGACGATTACGCGGGCGTCGGCTCTTTCTTCAGCTGAGGGAAGGCGGGTAAGGATTTCTTGGTAAGCCCAATCGATGGCGAGATTCTGGTCTTTCTGAAGAAGTTTGAAAATCGGCTCCAATGGTCCGACTCGGGACGCTTCATGCGTCATGCGTCCGTTGAGCATCATGAGTTGCTGACGGAGGGAGGAGGCGTCGTCGCGGAATTCACCAAGGCCGACACGGGAAGGCTGGCCGAAAACACGCAGGAAGTGAGCGGGTGGAGCCGGAGTAGCCATGCGCATGGCGCTGTCGAAACGCGGGTTGTCATCGACTGTTTCAGTGATGGTTTCCGTCTTATACTTCATCACTCGACGGGTTTGTTCCATTTTCATTGCGGCCATTTCGGCATCTTTGATCTTCTGGTCGGATTCTTCACGCATCGCAATGAGCTCGGTTTGCTCCTTGCTGCTGAGGATGGAGTTGAAGTCTAGCTTCAGAGAGGACTCAAGGTCATAGCCATCGTCGCGCATGGCCATTTTCTTTTCCCCCATCATGGCCGGGGCCGGAGTGTCATTCTCGACCATGGTGTATTCCCCGGTTGGAACACGAATTTCGCGGATGACTTCCTTGTTGTTGGCACCTTTGGGCCACTTGTAATCCTGGAGGTGTCCGGCAATTACGACGCTGTCATAGATCACCTCACCAATCATGCGGCGGGTGGGAGCGGCGGCGAAGTTTTTCTCGCTCTTCTCCCGAAGTGCAAGCGGAGTGTCCGAGGGAAGAGTGGAGCGGCGGTAGACGTCGGACAGAGTGATCATGCGCACCAGGGTGCGGAAGTTATATCCGCTGGCGATGAATTCCTGAGCGAGGAAATCCAGCGTCGAGGGATGGTGCATACCGTTGTAGTCGGAGAAGTTGTCGAGCGGTTCGACAAATCCCCGTCCGATCAGCTCGGCCCAGACGCGGTTAACGAAGGCGCGGGCGAAGTAGTCGTTGCGTGGATCGGTAATGAGGTCGGCGAGCTGCTTGCGAAGTTCGCTGGCGCGATAAATATCTCCATGAACGTCGAGTTTGCGGCTTTCAGCCTTGGCTTCTTTGAGAACGGAATTGCTGGAGCGGCCGACGTTGGGTTCGACCGAGTCAAGGAGGGCATCGAGGGAAGCGTTGCCGTCGTCTTTGGCGTTCTTCTGTTTCCGGACCAGCATGGCATCTTCGTAGCGTTTGATGTAGTCCGGCTTCTTGTCCGAATGATTTATTTGGAAAGGAAACTTCGGTTTTACGGGCCTGCGGTCTTCCGGGTCGGCCTTGTCTTCGGGGGGCCAGAGGATGGTCATTTCATCGCCTTCGGTGGTGTAGATGGAGCCGTTTTGGCGACGGCTTCGAACCTGCTTCGTCTTGCCGAAGAAGGCGGCGAGGTCATAAAAGTCCTCCTGCGCCCAGTCGTCGAAGGGGTGATCGTGGCATTGTGCGCAGCCGATCCGGACACCCATGAAAATCTGGGAAGTGGCGGCGGCGAGTTCCATGGGTGCGGCATCGTCGCCGAGAATATATCCCACGGCGGGATTGGAATTGGAGCGGCCGGAGGCGCTGATGAGTTCGCGGACGACTTCATCGTAAGGTTTCTCTTGTTCGATCGATCCGTGGATGTAAGCGAGGAGTTGATTTCCCCCGGTGACATTCGAGCGAATGCGGAGCATGTCGGCCATGAAGATGGTCCAGCGGTCGGCAAAGCGGGGTTGGTTTGAGAGTTTCTCGATCAGTTTGACGCGACGGTCGGTGCCCCACTTTTCATACTCCCGCACCTCCTTCATCGTGGGAATGCGTCCAATTAGGTCAATGGTGGCGCGGCGGAGGAAGGCGTCGTCGTTGATGGTCTCGGTGGTAATGACCCCGGTATCGGCATTTTCACGCCTCATCAGGTCGTCGAGCATTTCGGCGGCCTCGTAGACTGAATCGGGAGCCTTCGAGGGCATGGCAACGCGCTTGGGCTTGAGTGGCTTTTTCTCGGTGAGTGTTATGCCCTTAGGCCAGTGAGCACCGGCTTTCACCCATGCATCGAGAAGTTCGAGTTCCTCGTGTTTCAACATCTGCCCTTCGTCGGGCATGACGCCTTCGTCGATGGGGCGGAGGTGAACGCGGATTAGGAGTTCACTTTCCTCGGGTTTCCCCGGGACGATGGCATCGGCGGTGTCGCCCCCCTCCATCATCTTTTCGTGAGTGTCCATGCGGAGTCCGCCTTTGACCTTCGACTCGGAGTGACAGCGAACGCAATGGCTCTCGAGAATAGGCTGAATGTCCTCCCGGAAATCAGGGCTGGCTGCAAAAACAGGCAAGGCTGCTGTGAGTGCGCAAAGGGAGCGGATCATGGAATGAAGGTGGTTCAATGGGAGAGACGCATTGGATAAAAATCCCGAATAGAATAGCTACCCTAGGAGAAAACAAAAACTTTCGTCTCCTTTAATGAGAATTAACATATTTTTTGCCTTTGGAGAGGCCTTTTTGATGGCGGTCGCGTTATTTACCAGCCGAATCAAGGATTGAGCAGCTTTTGGACGTATTTTGCGAGTAAATCAGCCTCGAGATTGACGGTTTGGCCGGCATTGGCCTTGTGGAGGTGGGTTGCGGTAAAAGTGTGCGGGGTGATCCAGAAAACGGCGGAGTTTTCAGTGAGCTCGGCGATGGTGAGGGAGATCCCGTCGATGGTGAGGGAGCCTTTGTCGAGGCAAAGGGCGTGGATTTCAGATGGGAGAGCGACTTCGAGGCGGTAATCCTGTCCGAGGGGAGTGATGTCGAGGATTTTGGCAGTGGTGTCGACGTGGCCTTGCACGAAGTGACCGCCGAGGCGTTGACCGACTGCGAGAGCGCGCTCGAGGTTGACGAGGCTGCTAGGGGACAGTTGGCCGAGAGAAGTGACTTTCAGTGTTTGTGCGAGGATGTCAAAACCGACGGATTCGCCCAAACTGGCGACGGTGAGACAGCAGCCGTTGATGGCTACCGAGTCGCCCATGGAGAGTTCGGCGGCGAAGGGAATGGCGAGCTCCAAGCGGGCCTGTTCTCCTTTATTGGTGAGAGAAATAACCGAGCCTGTGGCTTCGACGAGTCCGGTGAACATCTTATTGGACTCTTTTCGTGTTGGCAGCTGACTCCACCAGCTCTTTGGTGGGCTCGGGTGTCTTGGGATCTTTAGTCATCCCAGAGCTTGGAATCAGCATGAAGCAGGCTCCCATGATAGCGGTGGGAATGATGGCGGCCTTGACGAGGCCCATGGGAGAAACGCCACCTTTGAAGTAGCTCCCGAGGATGGATTGTCCAGCGGGGTTAGGCGCATTGGCAATGACGGTCAGGCCACCTCCGGTCACCGCTCCGGCGAGGACCGCATATTTAACTCCGATGGAAAGATTGGGTGCCTGAGAGGCGAGGTAAGTGATAGCGGCGTTGTCATTGAAGGCTGTCAGCAGAGTGGAGCCGATCATGAGGACCCATTGGTTGTCAATAGATGTGAGAAGAACGGAAATCCACCATCCCTGGCAGCCGCCGTGAATGACGAGTCCAGCGAGGAAGAAGCCAACGAGAATCGGGCTTTTCATATTGACCTCGTTTTGGTGATGGCCAGTGGCCTGGGTAAAGCCGAGGAAGAAAAGGAAGCCGCCAATAAACAACTTTGGATCGTGGGCAAAATAAACGGTGCCAGCAAGAAAGAGAAGGTGCATTACCGTGATCCAAGTGGGGATGGGATCTTCGCGATCCACCCAACGGATTGGAATATGCATATCCTGAGAATCCGATTTTTTGAGTTTTGAAAACTGATCCCTGAAGTAGAAGAAATAGGCAGTGTTTGCGATGAGGATGCCGATGGCAGCTTTCCAGCCAAAGTTGCAAAACATGTAGCTCATGCCGAAGGACCATTTTTCGGCGATCATGAGGACCGGGGGCGCGGCGAAGTGAGTGAGGGTTCCACCGACCGAAATATTGACGAAAAGCAACCCGAGAGTGGCGTATGCAAATTTGGGAGAGGGGTTGAGATCGAAAAATTTCTTGGAAAGCAGGAAGGCCGCGATGGTCATCGCTGCAGGCTCGGTGATGAAGGAGCCGAGGAGTGGAGTCACGGTTAGAGCGGAAAACCACCAGGAGGCGGGAGTGCCACCGAAGATTTTGGCGACTTTGTCGACAATGTGCTCGGCAAAGCGCACCACCGGACGGGTCGCGGCGATCGCCATGATGATAACGACGAATGCAGGCTCGGTGAAGTTGACATCGTCAATATAACTCTTGAATTGGGTCATGCCGGCTCCAATCCCTTCTCCTTGAATGCCAAAGAACCAGAGAACAGCTCCGGCAAGTGCGATGACCCAGATTCCAAAAATGGCTTCTACCTCACCCAAAAAGTGAAAAAGATGGGCTTTGAATGAGACATGATCTTGTGCGTCTTCGTGTGGTTTGGCTTCAGCGGTCAGGCCCAGTTTTTCGATTTTCTCCTTGTGCTTCTTCTCATGAATATGAGCCATTTCGATGAAGTAGCCACTGAGGAAGGTGTGCAAGATGGCACAGAGAAAAATGATGGAAGCGACGAGATTAAAGCCACCTTGTTGACCGGCCCGGTGCTTGAGCTTCTGCATAATGCTCCAGTCGTCGCCCTCCTCTTTGTCGTATTCAGAGAGAGGGATCGGAAAGATGGCATGCTGGTCGTGTCCCAGACCGTATTCTTCGGCGGAATAGGCTGGTTCTTTTTTTGAGGCGGCTTCTGCAGTGGGAAGGAAAAGGCTAGCGACCAAGAGAACCAACAGGAGGCGGATCGAAAGGAGGTACTTCACGGGCCGGAATGTAGTCATCAGAGACCGTCCGGCAAGGAAAACGCGAGGGATGAAAATTTAGGATTGCGGGCGCTGCGCAGCGAGTTTGGTGTCGATCTCACTGAGTTCTTCCAAGATTGCTTTTGCTTGGGGAATCTTGTCGGCCAGTTGGCGTCTCGTTTTATGAATTGCCTTCCGAGCCTGTGCTTGTGCGTTCCTGGCGGCTTGAAGTTCCGGGAGGGTCGATGAGATCTTGGAAATCTGGGTGTTGATCTCTTGCATCATCGCTGTCGTTTTACCGTTTTGAGCTGAATTGGTGGGAGAATATCGCCCTCTCAACCTACCGGCTTTTTTTAAAAGCTTCTGGAGTTTTGGGTGTTGGCTTTGGACGGCGAGGAAATGTTGATCAGCTTCCCGGGCCTTGGCTTCGGCTTCCTTTATTTTGGTTTGACCGCTGAGATCAGCCTTGGCGATGATTGATTCCAGTTGCTTTTCGAGGCCGACTTTTCGTTTCACCAGATCGATGGCGGGATGCGCTTTTTTTTCCTGAGTCGCCGAGTTTGAGGAGTCGGGTTCTTTTTCTTTGATGTCTTTGCAGCTGATTATGCTCCCCAGAACAACGAGGGCCACGGCGAAAGAAACAAAGAATAATCTCATGTCTCTGGAATAACGAAGCTGGAGGGGTCTGCAACTCTTTAAAAAGAGAAGAATGTTCCGAGATTGCCAGTCGGGGGGCGCTATGGTTTCTTAATGCGAGATGGTCGAAGTGCGGAAGGGCAATTTTTTTCAACGCTGGTTATATCGAAACTACCGGCAGGGAAGTGCCTTAGGTAACTTTTTTAGTCGCCGGATTCGGCCTACAGCGTGGCTGTGGATGGGCTTGGGTGGGTTGAGCGTCATCACCGGGGCGGACCTGCGGCAGAGCGTAGTGGTGGCATTTAGTTTGTTGATGCTGGGAGTCCTGGTCGTGGGGCTCATTTGGACTCTGCTCCGGCGGGCACAGGTGGTCGCGACGAGAGACCTGCCGGATACGGGATCGGTGGGCGAGGAATTGAGTTACTCTGTCAATGTGACCAATGTGGGAAAGCGAACTTTACGGGAAATCCACTTCAGAGAGCAGGGGGATGATTCGAGGCCGACGGAGTGGGAATTTTTTAATCTCAAGGAACCCGGGGAGGAAGACCGGAATATTTTTGATCGGGCTTTGGCATACTATCGTTGGAAGTGGCTGAATGAACAGGGAGGGAAATGGAAAAGCCTCGGGCGCTCCGAGGCCCTAAATTTGGGAGGAGGAGAATCGGAGGAGGTGAGATTGAAATTGATTCCTCAAAGGCGGGGCGTGTTGGTTTTGGATGATCTCCGGGTTGAGCTCCCTGATCCCTTTGGTTTGTTTCAGCGGTGCCGGCCGACGGGCAATGAAGCGGGGGAAATATTGGTGATCCCGAGGAGATATAAATTGCCTCCTCTCGATATAGGCGGTCAGTCAGAGTTGAAAATCGGAGGTGAAACGGCCTCGACGGTGAAGGGCGAGGGAGGGGAGTTTATGGGCCTGCGGGAATATCGACCGGGTGATTCGCCAAGGCACATGCATTGGAAGGCTTGGGCGCGAACTGGACAGCCGATTGTGAAGGAATTCGAGGAGGTGCGCTTTCCGCGGTATGGTTTGGTGTTAGATACCAATTTGCGGGGGAGTGGGCCCGAAGTTTTTGAGGAGGCGGTTTCGGTGGCGGCTTCGTTTGTTTCATCGATGGACCGGGAGCGGTGCCTGCTGGATTTAATGTTTGTTCGTGATGAACCGAAGGTGTTTACGGCAGGGCGTGGTGTGGCGAAGGCGGATCGATTGATGGAGATTTTAGCGAGGACCAAGGGCAATGATGAAGGTGGCTACGATCTGTTGAAAAGTTTGGTGTTGAGGTATGCCACGGAAATGACGGCGTGTGTGGTAGTCCTGACGGGATGGGATGAGGAACGAGAGGAGTTTGTCGGGAGTCTCAGGAAAAGTGGGATGAAGTTGCATCTCTATGTCATTGGGGCGGGTGAGATGCCGGAAGAGGAAGGTTTGCTTGGGGCGCATTGGATTCGATGGGATGCGGTGCAGGAAGATCTAATGAAGAGCGTGTGATGGAGGAAAAAGTCCTATTCAAATCTCCACCGCGCCTTTTGCTGGGAGTTGCCTTTCTTTTTTGGGGGGCAATGCTGGATCAACCATTAGCTGCTTTGATCGCGGCGATCGCGGCTGAGTCGCGTCATTGGACTAAGGTCCGGTGGAACTTCGGAGAGAAAGGCTTCGCGAGATCGTGGCAGTTGTGCATGTTAATTTTGATCGTGGTTGCAGTGGGATTTTTGCAGAGCGAGGACCGGACGGCTGAGGGGTCGTTGTTTCTGTTGTCCTGGTTACCATTCATCCTGATGCCGATGGGCTTGGCTCAACAGTATTCCTCTGACCGGGGTGTTCCCCTGACAACGTTTTCCTATTTCGCGAGGCGGAAGTTGGCTGCGGATCGCAAGGCGGGTCGTCCGGCTTATTTGAAATGGTTTCAGTTTGGCTACTGTTGGTTCGGGATCATTCTGTTTACCGCTGGCTTGGGAATCGGAAAATTAGAGCTGGAACGCTATTATTTTGGAGTGTGTGTTTTGGTGGGAGTGGCTTTGTTTCATTTGCGAGGTAGCCGCAAGCGTCCGGCTGCCTGGGCGATGGCTTTTATGATGGCGGTTGTCATGGCGGGAGGGATGACGGAGGGAGTCTATGTGCTCTACAAATATGTGGTGAAGAACGCTTCGCTGACAAGTAACGAAGGTGAATCCCAGCGGGATACTGAAACGAAGATCGGAGATATTGCAGATCTTCAGTTGAGCCCGAAAATTGAGTGGCGATTTTTTCAAGACGAGGGGAAGCAACCCGGCTTGTTAAGACTGGCTGCTTATAACAAACCGGTAGGCAGCAAAAGGTGGACGGGAAGGGGGCGTTCGCCAAAGTTTATCGAATCGAAGACCGTGACGGAAGAGCGTGATCGAGGTGGAGCGTTTTTGAAGATGTTTCAGAATGACGACGGCGATTACAGCTATCGGGAAGAGGATTTGAAGTCTGGGAGTTTTGGAAGCCGGGGAAGAGTGATTGGCTTGGTTGACGATCAGAGTTTAATTCCCTCACCGATTAATGCCCGCCGGATTCATAAACCGAAAGCAGAGGGGATGGAGTATAGCGTTCTCGGTGCGACCCGGGTATTCGATCCGAATCACGGCGCGATGGAACTGGTTTTTGAATTTGAGAATGGAACTGGGGCGATTGAAGACGATCCTTCCTTGTATGATTTGCAATTACCGTTGGACGAAAGAAAGGGACTTACGAGATTCTGGAAATTTAGAGGAGTGTCTCTCGTGGAATGGCAGCGGGATGAGAGAAGGAGTCCGGTGATCTCGGTTGCCCACCGTGGAAGCTTGGCCGAGCAAAAAGAGTTGCTTACTCTGCTCGCCGGAGTTTTTGCGAGTAACCCGTTTGCATACGATCTGAAATTGGAAAATGATGAAAAGAGAGCTCCGATCACTTATTTCTTGGAAAACTCGCATGAGGGCCACTGCGAGTATTATGCCAGTGCGTCGGTGATGCTTTTGCGGAGGGCGGGAATTCCCGCACGCTATGTGGTGGGCTATGCCGTAGAGGAAGAGGGAGACGAAGAAGGTGAATGGATTTTGAGAGGGAAGCATGCCCATGCCTGGGCCCAGGCATACATTGGCGGAAAATGGAAAAACGAAGGAACCGAGGAAAGCCCGGTGTGGCGCTGTCGTGGTGGTGAATGGGTGACGGTAGACAATACCCCCACCAGTTGGCTGAGCGAAGGAGGAAGCACCGATGGTTGGCTGCAGAAGATTAAAGACTGGGGGCAGATTGCCCGTCAGGATATTATCCTTTGGTTTTCACAACCTCTGATATCAGTGGTCACCAAGATATTCTTCAGCTTCTTGTTTGTCCTTTTGATTGTGTTCCTGATCTACCGGCTCGCCGTGACTCGACGCAATTCGGAATTGGCCGAAAAGGGAAGCTGGGAGAGCGAATGTCGTAGAGTGAATGCCCTAAAAGATTTTGAATGTTGGTTGGGGAAGAGAGTGGGAAGACGTCCCCGGGGAACTCCGATGGCGCTCTGGCTGGCGGAACATTTGGGTGAGGAAGCCGGAACGTTGATCGCGAGCTACCAGCGATTAATTTTTGATCCCCGTGAACGTAAAAAAGCGGAGGATGAGCGACTGCCGCCCCAAATCATGCTCGAGGTGAAGAGGTTGAAGCGGGTTGTGAGGTCCCGGAGTTGAGTGCCAAAAAAGCCCCGTAAGATGGAGCTCACGAGGCTTTTTGAAATGGTGAACTCCGAAAGGAATTTAGCCCTGAATCTGCTGTGCGTAGAAATCCTGCCAGTCCTCGAGGTTGTTGAGGTTTACGGCGTCGAGGATTGCTCCGTTATCAGCGATTCCGACGGCCTTGAGGATCGCTCCGCGGGTATCGTCGGTGTGGTTGTAACCAACGACGGCATCGTTGTGTTTTTCGACAGCCGCGTCGTCGAGCGCGCCGCCTTTTTGGTCGAGGATCCACTGCTCAAGCTGGGTGTAGGAAGGCTTGCTGGCCTTGATGTAGTCGAGGAAGGTCTCGCGGTTGATACCGAGGGCGTCGAGAGTCATCTGGTCGAAGCCGGCACCTGATGCTGGGTAATCGCTGTGAAGTTTTCCGACTGCGCCGAGAGAAGCTTTTTGCCAGAGGCGTGGAAGGTGAAGGACGCCGAGTGGACCGGCGATGCCGGAGGTGATTGTAGGAATGATATCGCTCATTTCTTAGTTTTTGTGTTTTCTGTTTTTGAGAAGCCAAATGGTATGGCATGTTGCCGAACAGTGTTAGCCCCGTAGTTTGACCATGGCAAATATTTAGTGTTCAGGATTCCGGAAAGGTAAGGAAATTTGAGTCAGCGGATGGAGACTCTTGCGTTTTTCGGGTAGACGGAGTTTGCTATCCCTAACTAGATGGCAGAAGGATTTTCGATTAGTTCGCTTAACAAGGCTCAGCGCGAGGCGGTGATGAGTCTTGGGGGCCCAGTGTTGATTTTGGCTGGTGCGGGGACGGGCAAGACCCGGACCGTGACTTGCCGGATGTCGGCGCTTTTGGAGAACGGAGTGGCGGCGGAGAATTTGTTGGCGGTGACCTTCACAAATAAATCGGCAGCCGAGATGGCTGAACGAGTGGTGGGGATGGTTGGAAAAATTAAGGGTAAGGCCCTGACGGTGTGTACTTTTCATTCCCTGTGCCTGAGAATTCTCAAGCGGGACATTGAGGCAGTGGGTTATAAGAAAAAATTTGCGCTCATGGCTGGAGGCGATCAGACGGGTTTGATTCGTCAGTTGATTGTTCGAAAAGGCGGAGCGAAGATTAATTTGAAGCCGATGGAGGTCCTTGCTGAGATCTCGAAGGCCAAAAATGCCGAGAGGGATTTGGATACGATTCAGGACGATCTGATTGCGGCGATTGCAGTGGCCTATCAAAACGAACTCAGAGCGCAAAATGCCATCGATTTTGATGATCTGCTTCTGTTGGGCGAGCGAGTTTTGCGGGAACATGCAGATATTCGGGAATATTGGCGAAATCGATTTCGATACGTCACGGTGGACGAATTTCAGGACACCAACGGCCTGCAGATGAGATTGATTCAGCAGTTGGTGGGAGAGCCATACAATATCTGTGTGGTTGGTGATGACGATCAATCGATCTATGGTTGGCGGGGCGCCGAGGTAGCGAACATCTTGCAGTTTGAGCGGTATTTCCCCAATCCGAAGATCATTCGTCTGGAGGAGAATTATCGGAGTTCGCAGGCTGTTCTGGAGGTGGCGAACAGTTTGATTCGTCACAATGTGGGACGTCGGGAGAAGCAACTTCGGCATACCATTCCAGGTGGCGATCTTGTGAGGTTGGTTTCGATGCCGGGTGATAAGGAAGAAGCTGAGTGGATTGTTTCAGAGGTTGTGACTCAGCGTGAGGAGGGAAAGGTGTTGGAAGATTTTGCCATTCTTTTTCGGACCAATGGTCAGGCCCGGATTGTTGAGGAAACCTTGCGGGAGGCCAAGATTCCCTACCGTATGATAGGGGCGCAGAGCTTCTTTGATCGTAAGGAAGTGCGAGACGTCTTAAGCTACGCGCAGATTCTCGCAAATCCGGAATTGGATGTAGCCTTACTGAGAGTCTTGAACACGCCACCGAGGGGGATTGGCAATACGACTTCGATGGCGGCTTTGGATTGGAGTCGAGAGAAAGACCAAAGTGTTTGGAAGACGCTCATGGACGATGAGTTTACTGACCAGTTATCCACTAAGGTGAGGAATTCCATTGGGTCTTTCGTTAATCAGGTCGTATCCGGACAGCAGCGGATTGTCGATGGAGACAACGCCGGAGTGGTGATCGACCAGTGGTTACGGGAAATGGATTTTGTGGATTGGCTGATGCGACAGTGCAAAAGCGATAAAGAAAAGGACGCGCGGCGAGAAGCAATCAGTTATGCGACCGGAGCGATTGTCGAAGCGGTGAAGAAAGGGGCTACGCTCGATGATTTTTTGGCACAAACAGCTTTGGATGCGGAGAAGGACGATGACGATTTGGATAAGAAAAGTGGGGTAACCTTAATTACCTTGCATGCGGCCAAGGGGCTGGAATATCCGGTAGTTTATTTGGTGGGCTTAGAGGAAGGGATTCTTCCTCATAAACGGAGTATTGAGGAAGGAACTCGCGACGAGGAACGGCGCCTGCTCTATGTGGGCATCACCAGAGCAATGGAGCGTCTGACGATGACCTATTGTGCCACCCGGGTGAAGTGGGGAAATCAAGAGGCCTGTGATCGGAGTAGCTTTATCCAGGAATTGAATCCCGATTGGATTCAGGAAGAGGACTACGACGATATCATGGGAGCGGAGGCTTCCGACGAAGAGCTTCGCGGATTCTTTAGTGGGGTGTCTACGATGCTTGAGGAATAGGGCACAAAAAAACCTCCCGTCCGAAGAGAGAGGTTTTGAAGAGTGGTTTGCAGCAATCTATTTCCTGCGACGCTTACCAGTCAATAATGCAAGGCCAAGAAGTGCAGTCAGCGAGGTGCTTGGTTCAGGTATTGCAATGGATGTTTGGAATGGAGTTCCCGCATTCTCCCAAACGGGATTCGTTGCGCCAAAGTTCGGGACAAGATTCAATTCGCTAGGAGTTGGTGGTGGATTTGCGGTCGAGAATGAAAACTGCCATTCATCATCTGTAACGGTATTGAAAAAGCTCGCAGCGGCGCTTGTCGAGGCATCGAAAATCCGAAGTCCAAATTGAAGTGTTTGAGAACTGGTTCCTGGTAAGTCGATCGAGTCATCAAGAGTTACCTGATCAGTGAATTTTCCGTCTGCGCCTACGGCGAAAGAGACACTTTCGACTGCAACAAAACTATCAAATGAATCTCCGTTATTCACGGGGGCACCTGCGAGTTCGAAGTAGCCCAGTTGGACAAGATCACCACTAGACAGATTTGAACCTGTGCTATCAAGAAATGGATTGGTAAGATTGAATGCGTTATTATTGTTAGACATTACAATCGTGAGCGTTGCAGCCGGTGCAGTAGCAGCGGTGACTAAAAGAAGTGCGAGTGTGTATTTCATTTTGGTAGGAAAGGTTATTAAATTATTCAACGGTGTAGGGGAGAGGGACATTCAAGGGCGAGGCGGATTCGGTGCCGACTGAAGCTCTGGTGAGGAATAAGGCACTATTTGCCGGAACAACTAAATCGTTAGCTGAATTTCCAACGTTAGGCCCTGAAAAGTAAGCCCAGTTGCTCCCAAATGCCGCAAGTGTTATCCACTGCGTGCCGTCCCAAAAATATGCTCGGTCGTTGGTAGACCATCCAGGAATGTCGTGGATGTTTAAATCCTGAAGTCTCATTCCTGTCGGGTCAATGGTCGGCGTGTCACCGATTGGAAATCGAGTGGAAACAAAATATGATGAAGCTCCAGCCACGGTGGAAGCCTGAGGAGCGGATGGGACCTCACCAAACAGGGTGAGTTCTGCAGCGGTCAATTCAGCTCTTTGAACAAAAATACCCTCTTCTGGAAAGATTACTGCGTCAGTTGCCGAATTTCCTAAATTAGGACCTGAAAAGTATGCCCAATTGCCACCAAAAGTGGCAAGGGTGACCCAAGCTCCGTCTTCCCAGATGAAAACACGGTCACTCGAAGTGAAAGGTGTCGCGGTTGTCCCTAGAATTGATCCCACGGTGTTCGCTTTGCGAATCGTCACGGTGGTTGACGCTGGAAAGCGAGTAGCGCTGAGAAGGTCGAATGTTGTTGAGAGGGTAAGCGTGTCGGCTGTGTGGGAAGCGATGAGGAAAGCTTCCTCAGAACCGCTGGTGTTGGTTAGGTAGGCGAGATAAGGGACTCCGGTCCACTGATTCGCGGTCCAAGTGGCTCCAGTTACAGTGATAGCTTGCTCGTTAGAAGCAAAGTTGGCCACAACAGTTGCGCCGCTTGAGTGCTCTAGGCCGTTGAGTAAAGTGGCAGAAATCGCGGTGAGAGTTGGTCCTCCTGCAGTTCCTGCAGCAATGGGGACCTTGGTATATCCCTCAGGGGTCGTGAACACTGCTTGCCCCAGAAGTGGGAGGCATAGCGAGAGGGTAAGAAGAGGCGAGATGAAATTCATAAACTTTGTGTTTGTTAACACTGAGTGCTAAGTCATGTGAAATCAACGCGAAAATGCTTAAATGTGTAAATTTTTTTGGATGCTGGAGTTGTTGAGGTTCTTGGGTGAATTTCGATGGATTGGGTCGTTGAAAGGCGGGGTTGATTCGCGGTAGAGGGTGTTGGCGGCTGTTTTAAAATTGGTCCACAGGGAAATTTTCTTATTTTTTGGATAGAGTTTACCGGCAAGAGGTAATACTAAACATGATAAAACGATAAAGTTGATGATAGGTGGTGAATTTTTTGAGGGAAGAAGGGGGATGAGCCAGGAGAGGCTCGTTCGGAGACGTCTCTTGGGTTCTTTCGATGGGATCAGGGGTTGCAGGGAGCTGAAGTAGAGATAGGATTTCGCACCTTGAAAGCAGGATACACAGTTGGAAACGAAAAGTTGGTCAAAGTCCTTGATGGGGCTTCGGATCATCTTTTGGCGCTCTGGAGAAAGCAGGGAAAAGATGGTGGGGCTCTGAGAATTGCGGTGGTTGGGGGCGGTTGTAGTGGTTTGCAATATCAAATGGATCTGGTCGATGGTCCCCGGGATCGAGATATCATGGTGGATAGCAATGGGGTTAGGGTTGTTGTTGACCCTAAAAGCGCTTTGTTTGTGAGTGGCAGCGAGTTGGATTACTCGGATGACCTTCAGCAAGGAGGATTCAAAGTCAGCAATCCCAATGCGGTGGTGACTTGTTCTTGTGGAGAAAGTTTCGCGGCGTGAATGATCCTTTCGAGATTCTGGAGTTGCCGCATGGGTTGGCAATCTCTTCGGAGAAGATCGATGAGGCCTATCGAGATGCCAGCCGTCGACTCCATCCTGACAGCGGAGGTGAAGAGGACGATTTTCAGGAGATGGCTGAAGCGGCAGAGCTCCTGAAGAGCCCGTCGAGGAGGTTGCGATGGGCTATTGAGTCGACCGAGTCAGTCTGGGACAGTCGGGGGAGCGTGCCGAGGTCGGTGATGGACTTGTTTTTGCCGGTGGCGGAGGTCATCCAGGAGGTTGATCAGTTCGAGTTGGAGAGGGGAAATGCAAAGAGCGCTTTGGGCCGGGCGGTATTGGATGCAAGGGTGCCGGAATTAAAGCGCGAGTTGGAGGATGTCTTGCAGAGGGTCTCTGATGAGGAAGCTGGTTTGCTTGAGGCCTTTGAAGACTTTGATCGAAGAGGTTGGTTGGAAGTAGCAGAGCAAATGGGAGAAGTGGCACGGGGCTTGTCTTTTTTGGAGAAATGGCAGAGAGAGATTCGAGCTGCGACGGGAAAATTGTTCCAAGCCTTGCTCGGAGGGCTTTAATGACTATATCAATCCGTAATGAGCGAGGTGATTGTAGGGATTGATTTGGGGACGACTCAATCTGCGGTGGGAGTGATGGATTCGGGGTTTCCGATTCTTCTGGCGGATGAATCTGGCTCCGTGCTGACGCCCAGTGTGGTCTGGTATGGGGTCGATGGGAAGGTGGAGGTCGGTCAGAGGGCGCTGCGGCGCGCCGGAGTTGATCGGGTCTTTGCCAGTGTGAAGAGCTTGATGGGACGGCGATACGATGAGCTGGATGAGTCACAGAAGAAGGTCGTGAGCGAGCAAGTTACCTTTTCCACGGCTTCAGGTGAGAAAAGTCCGGAGGAAATATCCGCGGAAATTCTAAAAGAACTTAAAGCGATTGCTTCCCAGCGTCTCGAAATTGAAGTTGGTAAGGCGGTGGTCACGGTGCCAGCTTATTTTAATGATGCCCAGCGGGCGGCAACCAAGCGGGCGGGTGAGTTGGCGGGGCTTGAGGTGGTGCGAATCGTGAGCGAACCGACGGCAGCGGCATTGTCCTACGGACTGGACCGTCTCAAAGAGTCGGCGCGGGTGGCGGTTTTTGATTTGGGAGGAGGGACCTTTGATGTGTCGATCCTGGAGATGCGAGAAGGGGTCTTTGAAGTAGTGGCAACGGCGGGAGATACCCATCTGGGAGGCGACGATTTCGACGAATTGCTCTTGAGAATGGCGGCGAAGCGATTGTCGGTTGAGTGGGAGGGCTTTGATGGGTTGGAGAGGGCGCGGTGGCATGCGGAGGCCAGAAGGGTGAAGCACGAATTAACTGGGGAGAACGAGGTGGTTTTCCGAATTCCCTTTTGCGGCGAGTGTGTGATTTCGCGAGGTGATTTTGAACGCGAAATGAGTCCCTTTTTAGATCGGGTCGAAGGTTGTTGCCGACGGGCCCTCGTTGACGCCGCGATGGAGGTGAGTGAACTGCAGGCGGTGGTCATGGTGGGAGGAAGCAGCCGGATTCCGGTCGTGCAGGAAAGGGTGAAGGCCGTTTTTGAGAAGGAGCCCGATCTGAGCCAGCATCCTGATGAGGCCATTGCGCGGGGTGCGGCGATTCAGGCCGGAGTCCTTGCGGGCACGGTGAGGGAGGTATTGCTGTTAGATGTGACCCCGTTGAGTCTTGGAATTGAAACAATGGGAGGCCTGATGAATGTCCTGATTCCGCGGAATACGACGATTCCTTGTAAGGCTGGAGAGATGTTTACAAATGCCGCTGATGGTCAAAAGTCGATGAAAGTGCGGGTTCTTCAAGGGGAGCGGGAATTGGCTGCCGATAATTGGGAATTAGGGGCGTTCGAGGTGGAATTCCAAACGGAAAGAAAGGGGCAGGCCCGGGTTGGCGTGGAATTTAGAATTGATTCGGACGGTATTCTTTCGGTCTTGGCGCGGGATATTGCAACCGGTCAGGATACCGTCATTGATGTCGGCAGCGCGGCAGTGGATGTGGCCGAGGCCCGTGTCGAAAAAATGGTGAGTGAAAGCGTAGAATTTGCTTTCGAAGACATGGGAGCGCGGGTTTTCGAAGAGGCACGCTTGAAGGCCGAGGAGTTGCTGCCGGCGGTAGAGGTGGCCTTGGGGCAGCTTGGCGGACATTTGGAGTCCGAAGAGCGCGATATAATCGAGAAAGCCCGGGATGCGGTCGTGTCAGCAATTGCGTCGGGTAGCGGTCCTAGGCTCAAGGCTTCAGTCGAAGAACTGGATGGAGCAACGGAGACTCTTGCGGCAATGCTCGTGGATTTGGCATCCGGATCTCTTTTTTCGGATTCATGAGGTTGACGCAGCGAGGCCTTTTCACCACAGTCGGAAAGTAAGTTACGCATGAGCCAATCAGGAGTTTTTCTTTGCCCGTCCTGTCAGGCGGTCATTCAAAGTGATCGTGGGACGGAAAATGGGATAACCTGTACTGAGTGCGGACATGAGTTTTTCAAGAGGACGATAATGCCCCCTCTGGTGGGATCGGCCAGCGCTTCCAAGAGGAGTGACAACGTGGTTCGGAATGTTGCTCGCAAGCGCAATCCGGTTTCGGTTAAGGAGGCGATGACGGAGGTGCCGGCGCATGAAGCTCCTCTTGTGCTGAAAACCGATACGCCTGTGCAAGTGAGAGTGGAGCAGGAGTCTGATGCCGCTTCCGGGGCGATGCCTAAAGAGAGTGATGAAATTATTATGGCGGATGGATCCAGAAGGATCCGGAGGCGTAAAAAGAAGCTGAAAAAAGAGAAGAGCAAAGCTCTCCTGATCTTTATAGTTGTCTGGATGGTTATTATTTCTTCGGTTTTTTACCTCTTTAAATCGGGAGATGATTCCAAGCGGGATCAAGATGAAGGTTTCGCTGACGAAGAGTCTATCATTGCCGCCAGAAACCGCTTGTTTGCTGGTGAGCATTCCCCAAAAATTAACGCCTCATTCAAGGCGTTTCTCGGACAGTTCGAACCGGGACAACGTCTCCAATTCATTGATCAATCGTCAAGGCTTTCACTGCAATTTAATCGCTTCTATAGGAGTGCGGTATTCCCAACTCCCGAAGGCGAGATTGCTGCGCGTGTGCGCAATGTTATCGAGATTAAGTCTGGTCCCGATCCTGTCCTGGGGCTGGAAACGATATGGCTTGATAGGAAGGGAGGTATCCTCGAAACAGTACATGTTCACGATGGAGAGGCGTGGAAGCTGGATTGGGAGGCTTTCGGCCCTTATTCGACCTCACCATGGGTTTTGTTTGTTTCTGGAACCGAGAGAAGCGAGGGGGTGTTCCGCCTTTACATGAGAAAGATGAAATCACTTGATGATTCTAAGAGGTTCTTTGTAAAGTTTTATGCTCCACCTGCTTTTGGAGAGAGTGACCGGAAAGCGAGTAGTCTTGATGTGGAATCTCCCGAGGTTGAAGTGAATACTAGAAGCGCTCTGGGACAGCAATTTATTGAGGTTTTAGAAAACCATCAAAACAAGGATTTCTTTTTGGGCTCCGTGTTCCCCCATTATGATCCGGAGGGATATCTGCGCGTCACGGTGAAATTGGTTTGGGAGTCGAACGAGAAAGGTGAACCAGTTTTGGTGTTGAAGGAACTCATCAGCCCTTCCTGGTATGGTCAAAGAATTGTGGATACCTTGGATGATTTTGACCCGGGAACAGGGGATGAGTTAGAAGGGAAAATTGAGACCGACGAAGAAACCGAGCCTGAAAAGGTGAATCCAATTTTAAAAGATGAGTGACGACGAATCAAAAAATCCAGTGGAAGAAGTCCCGGAGGGGATGGTCCGTAAGCGCCGCAAGGTGCGGAGAAAGCGTCGGAGTAAGGAAAGGTCGGTTTCTGCCAACAAGGTCTTTGAAAAAGGAAGAGATCTGCTCTTTGGAATGCAGAAGGATGAAGGTGAAGAGCATGTTGATGTTGCCGAGCAATTACGTCGTCTGAAGCAGGATGCTGACGATGACAAACCTCTGGATGATGTTTGGGGAACAAAAAGGCGTTCCAGTTCGTGGCTTTGGATTTTGCTGCTCGGGATCATCATGCCATTGATTATTATCGGGATTATTACTTCGAAGCTGACGCAGAATGCCAACGAGGGACCGGGGGTTGAATTGAAAGAGGGAGTTGGTGTGCTGAAAAAGGATTTTTCTGCTTCCGACGGTCCCAATGGCTGGTTTCTGGGCGATTCAGAGTCGGTTACTGCCGAAGTGATTAGAATCCTGAATGCTCTTAATGACGCAAAAACTCTTGAGGAAGTAGAGCCATTCATTCGCCAGTCACCCTATCGTAGTTTAAATCCAGTTTCCTTGGATCGTTTGGCCAATCCATTTATCGCGGAAACGGTTTCAGATTTTGAGTTAATAGTTGGTCTCAGCAAGCTTGGTGGAAATTCTGGTGTCGACGAGCGGGGTTTCTTGAGTATCGGGGGAAAGCATCAGGACGGTCAGGCGTTCACGGCGTATTTTGTCGAGGAAGAGGTGGGAGGTGCCAAGAAGGTCCTTCTCGACTGGGATGCCACGACGGGATGGGGAGAGGTCAAGATGAAGACTTTGGTGCAGACCAAGCCACGCAATGAAGTCTTAATCAGGTGTCTCATTGAAAAAAAGGCAATCTATGATGTGGAGTTTGGGGATGTGGTATACTCGGGATACATTCTTTCCGATCGGGAGAATGGTGAGTATTTCTTCGCTTACGTGCCGCTTTCCAATAGGGCAAATCGAATTCTGGACGGGCAGTTGAAGGGTGTTCTTGATTACGGAAATTTTATCCTCCCGTTAAAAGAAAATGAGCCGGTAACTCTGGGTGTTCGTTTTGGAAACGAAAAAGGAACGTCTAACGTATTTGAGATTACCAGCCTCGAACACGAGAGCTGGGTCAGGCCTTAAGGAAATCCAAAAGACCCTGTCGCATTGCGTCAACCGGCGCGTCCTTATTGAGCCAGTGCTCCAGAGAAAGCGTCCCTTGATGAAGAAGGAGGGAGAGTCCGTTGGCGATTCTGGCTCCCTGGCTCTCGGCATCACGAAGGAGGTGGGTTCTTGAAGGGTTGTAGATGGTGTCGTAGACCAGATGATGAGGTTCCACCCAGTGTGAAGGGAAAGGGGCGGGATCGCTTGATTTGAGTCCCACTGAAGTTGTGTTGATAATGAGTTCGCTGGCTCCAATCGCTTCCTCGAGAATAGGATCATCGAGTGAATGGATTTCAATCCGGTCACGTGGTCCTTCAAGCTTTTCGGACTGTGCCAGTCTGGTGAGCTCTTCGCGCATCGGGGTGAGTTTTTCGAGAGTGCGGTTTGCTAAAATCAGTTGGGGACACCCTTCCAATGCGCACTGGGTAGCGATGGCTCTTCCAGCTCCTCCTCCCGCCCCGATAATGATGACCCTGAGGTCTCCCAAATCCATGCCGAACTCCTCTCGAATAGCCCGGACAAATCCGGGGCCGTCTGTGTTGAATCCAGTTCTTTGACCTGCCGCGTTGAACACGATGGTGTTTACCGCGCCCATACTGGAGGCAGCGGGGTCGACTTGATGGCAGGCCTCCAGGGCTTCAAGTTTGTGAGGGACGGTAACGTTAATGCCTCGAATTCCGGCGGCATACATTTTCTCTAACGCTTCGTTCACCTGTCCTTCGGGCACCTCAACACGAATGTAGCGGCAATCCAGCTTGAGCTCGTTGAGTGCCGGTTGATGCAATTGGGGTGAAAGAGAATGGGCTACCGGATCTCCGATGACAGCAAATTTGGCAGGATGGTCGTGGCCGGAGTTGATTTCGGAGAGCTGATCGAGAGTGAAATAGTTCATTAGAGAAGAGCGGTGCAACGATTAATACGACGGACGCATTCCTCTTGTCCAAGGATTTCCAGAATGGCTTCCAGATCGGGACCGCCGCTTTTTCCAGAGAGAGCTACCCGGAGTGGGAACATTAGCTGTCCGGGTTTGGCGCCATTTTCCTTGGCCGTTTCTCCGATTGAATTTTTGGCCTCGGACCAGTCGGAAAGCTCAGTGAATGTTACCGCAAGTGCGGTGAGGAGGTCTCCGGACGCTTGGTTTTTCTTTACCTTATCCAGTGCGTCATTGGCGATGGGGTAATCGGGATCGAGATAGAAAGCCACGGCGTCGGGAACTTCCGTAAGAAGGGAGACCTTTTCCTGCACGGAGGCGAGCATCGCTGGAGTTGCGTCCGAGTGGCAGGCCGCTGAAAATTCCTCGGCACTGAGTTTGAGAAGATGTTGTTGGTTGACCCACTTGCACTTTTCGATGTCGAAGCGTCCCGGTGAGCGGTTGATGTTTTCGAGCGAGAATTTCTCGATCAATTCAGCAAGAGAGAAGATTTCGGATTCGTCTTTTGGTGACCAACCCAGAAGCGCGATGAAGTTTACCACTGCGTCTGAAAAAAATCCTTGGCGCGGGTAATCTCCCACGGCAGCCCCTTCGTCGCGTTTGGACATTTTCGAACCATCGGAGTTCAAGATCAGGGGGATGTGGGCGTAGGCAGGAGGAGTGGCTCCAAAGGCTTCGATGAGCTGAAGGTGCTTCGGGGTATTCATCAGATGATCTTCGCCACGGATCACGTGTGTGATTCCCATGGTGAGATCATCGACGACATTGACAAAGTGAAAGACAAAGGAACCATCGGAACGTCGCACTACCATGTCGGGAGTGTTTTCTTCGTTGGTGTAATCAATAGAGACCTCTCCACAAACCAGGTCGTTCATCGTGATGAGTTTGCGATCAAAGCGGAATCTCCACGCGCCCTCGTCCTCGTAGACGCGGTCGGCATCCTTGAGTTTCTCAAACCATTCCTGATAGATGGACGTGCGCTCGGATTGAAAATAAGGACCGACGTCACCTTCATTTCCCGGGCCTTCCCAGTCCAATCCGAGCCATTCCATTCCTTCGAAAATTGCTGCGCGGGCTTCCTCGGTGTTCCTGGCTTCGTCGGTATCCTCAACACGCAGGATGAAGCTGCCTCTGTGTTTCTTGGCAAAGAGCCAATTGAAGAGTGCGGTGCGGGCACCCCCAAGGTGAAGGTAGCCGGTGGGCGAGGGCGCAAAGCGGGTGCGGACTGGTGCGGACATGCGGACTGCTATAGCTGTCCAAGGGCCGGGGGGCAACCGGCATTATGACTGGGGATTTTATAGGCCGTGGGACTAATTGTGCAGGAAACAGCTTCGACCGCTTGCCGAAAAACGATTGGGTTTTCCGAGATTGCAGACCGTCTCGATGGGAAGATCACCTTAAAGGAATGTCATAAAGGTTTCCACGCAAGCATTCGTCGGTTCGCAAAACGACAGCGTTTCCGGATGAAGAAGGGGGTGTGGCGTGTCCGATTCCTTTTGATGTGAAATATGCCTCTCTCTCTTTAGGAGCCCAAAAGTCGGTCTGTTGACGCAAAAACGGCCCCGGTTTCCCAAGGCCGTTTATGAAAAATAAATGTCTGCGGAGTCTAAGCGAACAAGGGTTTCATGTGGCGGTCGAGGAGGTTGTCGGTGACGCATTTTGAGATGACGGCTTCGTTGTCCTTGAGGGCGTTGAGGTAGCGGTCACCCATTTGGGCGGCGATTTTGAAGCCGACGTGGAGGAGTTGGCGAACGTTGGCATTGTAGCCGGGGTTGCTTTGGTCGTGCGTGAGAGCGCTGACGTATTGCTCACTGGTCCATCCGTTGACTTCCCCGGTGCTTGGAAGCTTTGAGTGGTCGATGTCGATGACGGTGGCGTAGGGTTCGCACAGAGCTTCTTTTTTCTCAAGAGCTTTGGCGTAGATTTCCTTAGCAAGGTCGAGGGCGTCTCCGCCTGCGGTGGCGAGTCCGATGACTTCTTCGAGCCAGTTGGTGCCTGCAGTTTTAATGTGAAGTCCGGCGCCGGTGCGGGCGATGGCTTTTTTGATGGGTTCGTAGATGGAGAATTTATCGGACCCAGAGTGGACGGAAAGTTTGAGAGTCTCGGGAAGTCCGTAGGCTTTTACGGCGTGTGCCAGGACGGCTAGGTCATCGTTAAATTCCTGTTCGAATTGCGCAACATCTCCGACGTAGTCGACACCTTTGTTGAAGCGGCCGGTGAATTTTGGTGCGATGGTTTGAATAGGAATTCCCTGGTCAGCGATCGCAGCGAGGATAATGAGCATTTCGGCAGGAACCTGTGGGTTATCCGTTTCGTCCATGGAGACTTCGGTGACGAAGTCATCGGTGCCGCCCTTGGCTGCCACGATATGATCGTAGATCGCTTTTGCTTTTTGAGTGGCCTTGAGGAATTGGTTCGCGGTCCTCTCTACGAGCTCGCGGGAGATTTCGAGAGGAGCGTCGATGCCCTCGACGGAAACGGAGCCGATGAGCTCGGGGTGCTTGTTGATGAAAGCTTCGACGTCTTCGGGAGCAGCGGCTTCGCCAATGTCGTCGGCGACGTCGAGGGTGAAGAAGTTGCAAGGTGCCACGAAGCGGTCAACCGTGGAGAGATTGATGTGATCGGCATCGAGGAGGTATTCGCCTTCCCAGCCAAGATCGGCGACGGCTTTATCGGCGGCATCGCGGGTGGTCTGAGGCTCGGAGCCGATGATTTCGTGCTCGCGATTGGACTTGTTCCAGGTAGGGCAGATGTCGACGCCGAGTTTTTTGGCGTCGATGAAGGCTTGGAGTTGGGCGTGGGCGCCGTGAGCGAAACGATCGCCGACGCCGAAGGTGAATTTAGGACAGGTTTTCATAAGAAGAGTGAGTTGGTTTTCTGAGTATTGTGATTTTAGTCATTCACGGTGATCACCGCTTTGAGGGCGCCGGTGGCGGGGTCGGTAAACTTGTCGAATTCCTCGGGGACTTCGGTGATGTCGAGGCGATGGGTGATCCAGTTTTGCAGATTGATTTTTCCGTCAGTGATGATCTGGATGATCTCGGGGAAGTCTGCGGGAAGGGCATTGCGGCTGGCCATGACGGAGAGTTCACGGCGGTGGAAGTAGGGTGCTTGTGGGAAGGTAAGGTCTTGCGCGGTGATGCCGACATAAACCACACGTCCTCCAACGGCAGCGTATTGATGGCATTGCACCATGGAACCGGCGTGACCGGTGGCGTCGATGATGACGTCGCAAAATCCACCTCCGGTGATAGTTTCAATTTCCGCAAGGTGTGAGCCGTCGGGCTTGGCGAGGACGGGGTGTGGAATGCCAAGGTTTTCGGCACAGAAGTCGAGACGGTTTTGCGCAAAGTCGACGACAAGGACTTTGAGGTCCATGAGCTTGAGAAACTCGAGGCAGGAAAGGCCGATGGGGCCGGCGCCGATGACCATAACGGTTTCGCCGGGTTGCGGGTTGCCGCGTTTTACAGCGTGGTATCCGATGGCGAGAGTTTCCACGAGAGCAAGTTCGTCGTAGGAAAGATCGTTGCCGGGATGAAGCTTGTGAGCGGGGACGGTCCAGTCTGATTTTCGAAGTCCGCCGCTTTGGTGAACGCCAACCACGGAGACGTCTGAACAAGCATTGGAGTGTCCCTTTTTAGAAGGAATGGACTCGGGGTTGTTAAGGTAAGGCTCGAGCGAGCACTTGTCCCCGGGCTTCACATTCGTGACGCCCTCGCCAACTGCGATGACTTCCAGTCCGAGTTCATGTCCGGGAGTGCGCGGATAAGAGAAGAAAGGGAACTTCCCAAGGTAACAGGAAAGGTCGGTGCCGCAGATTCCCATCCGATGGGTTCGGACGAGAGCTTCTCCCGGCTTGGGCGCCTCGACGTCGGGAAGATCAACGGCATTGATCTCTTTGACGTCGGTAAATTCGATAGCGTAAGACATTTTGGAAAGTGATTAATTGTTTTCGGGAAGACCTTCGAGGTGTCCGATGTTTTTGACGGGTTCAAAGATTTTCTGGACGGCTGCGAGGAGATCTCGGTCGATGGGTTCGGATAGCCACTTTGCCCACTTCGCGACATTCTTGGGGTTGGCGGATCCGGCGACGGTAGAGGCGATGTCGGGATTTTCGCAGGAGAATTGTAGTGCGAGCTGTGCAATGTCGACGCCGTTATCTTGACAGAGTCTGGCTGCGGCGCGGGCGGCGGCTTTGACTTCCTTGGGTTCCTTGAGCCATTCGGGAAGTTCGGCGTTGGTGAGGAGTCGAGCTGAGAAGGGCCCGGCGTTGATTGCTCCGAGATTTTTGCTTTTTAAACGAGGAACGAGTTCGTCGGCGAAGGCGGTATTTTGGAGGGTGTTTTGGTTATAAGAGAGAACGCAATCGATTTCGTCCTCTACTTGATCAAGCACGGTGTTGAAGCAAGCCATGGGGTAACACGAGAAGCCGATGGCACGGACTTTTCCTTCGGCCTTGGCTTTTAGAAGGGCGGGGATGGCTTCTTCCCAGATCTGGGGAAGCTGCACAAACTCGACGTCGTGAAGAAGAATGAGGTCGAGGTGATCTGTCCCCATACGGTGCATGGAAACGTGGAGAGATTCGTCGACACGTTTGGCCGAGAAGTCAAAGTGCTCGAGCGAATAACGTCCAAGTTTGGTTCCAAGGAGATAGCTCTCGCGATCAATTCCTTTGAGAGCCTGTCCAAGCATTACTTCCGACATGCCGCGACCGTAGAAGGGCGAAGTGTCGATGAAGTTCATGCCGAGATCGAGAGCGGTGTGAACTGCGCCGAAGGCTTCGTTGAGATCGATGGAGCGAAATTCGGCACCGAGTGAGGAGGCGCCAAAAGAAAGAGCCGGCAGGTCGATTCCGGTGTTGCCAAGAGGGCGTGTTTCCATGTTTTGGATTAGGCGAGAGCTTCTTTGATGGCCTTGATTTCCTGGGCGGCGCAGGCTTGTGCGTCGGGTTTTGGGAAGACTTCGGCGGAGAGGTAACCGGTGTAGCCGACTTGTTTGAGGGCGGCGATAATGGGCGCGGAATCAGTGTGGCCCATGCCCATGGCGTTTCTGTTAGAGTCAGCGAAGTGAACGTGACCGGTGTGTTTTCCGGCATCGATGATCGCTTGAGCGACGTCCCTTTCCTCAATGTTCATGTGGAAGAGGTCGGCAAGGAGAACGATGTTTTCGAGATTGTTGTCTTCGATATACTTGGCACCTTCGGCGAGGTGATTGATCAAGTTGGTCTCGTAGCGATTGAGGGGTTCGTAGATGAAAGTGACGCCGTGTTTACCAGCTGCTTCACCGGCGGCTTTGAGGGCTTCTGCGAGCCATTGGAGAGCTTGTTCACGGGAGACGTCGCCGCCCCATTTTCCCTGCATTGATCCAAGGATGGCAGGGCAGCCGAGTTGGCCTCCGAAGTCGATCATTTGGAGAATAAAGTCGAGGGCTTCTTTGCGAATGGAGGGATCGGGATCGGTGAGAGAAAGGCCGTGCTTCACCATGCCTGCCCCGGTTCCGACGGCGGCGATGCCCAGGTCGTGTTTGGCGGCGAGAGCTTTCACTTCATCGACCGTGATGAAGTCTGGTCCCGGAAAAAAAAGTTCGACCGAGTCGTAGCCGTGCTTTGCTGCAGAGGCAAAGCCTTCGGCGAGAGGCTCGTGGAAAACGAAGGGTCCGGCGGCGGCCTCGGGGACCTGCGAAAGGGTGATTGCGGATTTCATTGGTGCGTCAATTTGAAATAGTTAAACTGATTCGAGAATGATGTTGCCATAGGCGGTAGGGTCGCCAGTGCGAATGAGGCCAATGGCGTCGGGAACCATTTTTTTGAAGTCGTTGTGGGGTAGGCGGCTCACTTCGAGATCGGGATACAGCGCTTTGAAGCCGTCGAAGCTGTCATTGTATTTCGTGATGACCTCGTCCGGATTGGTGCTGAGGAATTCCTCGGCCTGCCAAATGTGGCCGACTTTGAAGTTATCCTTCAGGACAGCGAGAAGATCGGTGATGAGGGGAATCCCGCGAGTGAGAGAGAGGTCGACAATTTCAACGTCATTCCAATAGGGAAAGGCCCAATCAGCGATGACCAGAGTGTTGGTATGGCGAATTCGGGAGAGAAGATCGTTGAGCTGTGGATTAAGAATACCTTCTTGAAGCATGGCGGCAAAAAGTTGTCAGACAATTCGCCGAAGGGGAAGAAAAAATCAAGGATCTACAGGGAGAGATCCGGATAGGATCCCAGGATTTTCACAAGAGAGCAGTGGGTCTCAAGGGTATGGAGAGCATCGCGGACTTCGGGGTCCTCGCAATGACCGGCGAGATCGACATAGAAAATGTACTCCCAGTCCTTTTGTTTGGAGGGACGGGATTCAATCTTGGACATGTTGATCTCGAAGGAATCGAAGGCCTGAAGGGCTTTAACGAGAGAGCCAGGTCGGTCGTGGACGGAAAAAAGAATGGAAGTGCGATCTTTACCGGTGGAAGGACAGGTTTCTTCGCCGATGACGAGAAAGCGCGTGGTGTTAGTGGCTCGATCTTGAACGGCTTCCTCAAGCATGGTGAGCTCGTAAAGTTCTGCGGCGAGCGGTCCTCCCATCGCGGCGGCACCATCGGCGGCATTTTGCTTGGCCAATTGGGCGGCCTTTGTGGTGGAGGAAACTTCGACGAGATCAGCTTCGGGAAAATTTTGGAGAATCCAATTACGGCATTGGCCGAAGACCTGTGGGTGGGAATAGAGGGTCTTGATTTCCTCGCGTGGAATGGAAGCCATAAGGCCGTTTTCGATGCGGAGAAGGATTTGGGCACAGATGCGGAGGGGGGACTCGACGAAGAGATCCAGGGTGTGGGAGACAGCCCCTTCGGTTGAGTTTTCGATGGGAACGACGCCATAGTTGGCTCTGCGCCGGGTGACGTGGTCGAAGACTTCGGCGAAGTTGGCAAGGGGATGGTATTCGACGGAGTGGCCGAATTTTTGGATGGCGGCCTGATGGGTCCAGGTCCCTTCAGGTCCGAGGTAGGCGATCTTCAAGTCGTCTTCCAAGGCGAGAGCGGCGGACATGATTTCACGGTAAATTGCGCGGATCGATTTTTCGGGGAGACGTCCTTTATTTTTTTCGACAAGAGACTTGAGGAGGGCGTCTTCACGTTCGGGGGCGTAGATTTGGAGACCTTCCTTTTTCTTGATCTCACCAACTTCGTGGACTGCGTCCGCTCTTTGTGAGAGGAGATTGAGAAGCTGGGTGTCGATGGAATCGATCGTTTTACGAATGTCGTCTAGAGGCATGGAACGATGTTATTGTATTAGGGAAGGATTGCTTATTCCTCTTCGGAGGATTCCCCGGGACTTTCGGAGTCGATTGGGGTTCCCTTTTCGGAGGGCTCTTCCTCCGGCGAAGCCCCTTCCTTGGGTTTTTCCACTGCGCTGAGAGCGAGCTGCTTTTCGGCTTCTTTGGATTTGGTCTCTGATTCCTCTGAGGCCTCATCCTCTTCGGTCCCGTCCGGAAGCTCGACTTGGCGGAGTTCGCCGATGTTTGGAAGGGCTTCGATGTCGGTGATGCCAAAGTGTTCCAGAAAAAGTTCGGTAGTGGCGTAGAGGAGGGGACGACCGGGGAGATCGGCGCGGCCCTCGATTTTCACGAGTTCGCGATCGAGAAGTTTTTGGAGCATTCCGTCGCAGGACACGCCGCGGACGGCTTCGAGCGCAGATTTTGTGACTGGCTGGCGGTAGGCGATAATGGCGAGAGTTTCCATCGCCGGAGCGCTCAGGCGTTCGGGCTTCCGCCCGGGGAAGAGGAGTTTCACGAAACCGGCGTAATCCGGCTTGGTGTAGATTTTCCAACCTTTGGACCGCTCTGCAGCGACGAATGAGCGATTTGTGGCTTCGTAAGTCTTGTTGAGTTCTGTGAGAGCTAAAAGAACTTCTTCATCAGCGAGTTGAGAGAGTTTTTCAAGAGCGAGAGAAGCCTCCGGGCTATCGGGGTCCAGAGTGTGCTCAGGATTTTCCGTGATTGAGTCATCGGAGAGCTCGGCAGCCCTTGTTCTTACCAAACGGGCTAATTCTGAGGTAGGAAGAGGGGACTCCGAGGCAATGAGGAGAGATTCGAGTATCGAGGCGAGATCCATATGACGGTTCCGATCCTAGGAGGCTGCGAGCAGAATTCAAGAGCGTGGTGGCATTGTGAATAAGTCGTGGTGGAAAATCAGCTTGCGCCGTCGTTCTAAACCCTCTAGTTGTCTCCGCCCTCTGAACCGTTTTTTCGTATTCAGTGGCCCATGCCCCATCTGAAACCTTTTCCCCAAGCATTTTCCCATGGCTAAGAAAGTTGTAAAAAAGAAAGCCGCCAAAAAGGCTGCTAAGAAAGCACCTGCGAAGAAAGTCGCCAAAAAGGCTGCTAAGAAAGCACCTGCGAAGAAAGCCGCCAAAAAGGCTGCTAAGAAAGCACCTACTAAGAAAGCACCTACTAAGAAGTCCGGCAAAAAAGCAGTGAAAAAAGTTGCGAAGAAGGCGGTGAAGAAAGCCGCAAAGAAAGCACCTGCAAAGAAAGCCGCGAAAAAGGCTCCAGTAAAGAAAGCGGCCAAGAAAAAGATCGTTAAAAAAACTGCAAAGAAAGCCGCGAAAAAAGCTCCCGCGAAGAAAGTAGCTAAAAAGCCTGCAAAAAAAATCTCAACCAAGGAAGCGTCCACTCCGGCGAAGGAAAAGGCCCCGGTTAAAAAAGCGGCCAAGAAATTGAGTAAGGCTGCGCAGAAGAAGCTTGATGATGAGGCGGCCTTGCCACCCATCGTCGTGAAGCGGAAATATGTTCGTCCGGCTGTTCTGGCCAAGCTCACCGTTTTTGAGAAAAAGCAAAAGCAACGTCTTTTGGATCTTCGCGATCAGATTACTGACTCGATGTATGGTATGCAGCAGGATACCATTAAAAATGCCGTGGAAGGCAACGAAGCGAATGGTTCGGGAATGCACCAGGCTGATGCCGGTTCAGACGCCTATGACCGCGATTTTGCCCTGACTCTTCTGTCGAAGGAAGCAAACGCACTCGGTGAGATTGAAGAAGCTTTGCAGCGTCTTGAAATGGGGATTTACGGAAAATGTGAAGTCTCGGGGGCAAGAATTCCGCAACCTCGATTGGAAGCGATGCCATTTGCCCGTCTCACAGTGGAATGTCAGGCCGCCAAGGAGAAGGAAGATTCCTTGAACGACCACAATCACGGCAACGCCTTCGGCTTCAACTAAGGAGTTCTTTGTCTTATATTCCACAAAATCACCCGTAGTAGTAACTTTTCTACTACGGGTTTGGTATCTTTGACTATACTCCGTATGAAAACCCCATGAAAAGTATTCTTCCCATCGCTCTCTCAAGTCTTTTAGTCGGTGGTGCCATCGGCTATATCGCAGGAAACGGGTCCTCGGATTCGGAAGACGAACAGTCTAATAAAGTTGTGGCCAACAGTGGGGGCGGAGACCGTTCCCGCAGCATCGGGGGAAGCTCCTCGTCTGGTGATTCCGGAGGGAGTCGCTCCACCTCTTCTTATGTCGAAATTATGCAGGAACCGGGGCAGACTGCTCGGTTGCAGGCCTTGTTGGATCGCTATTCAAATCTTTCCGCTGATGAATTTGCGGATGAAGCGAGCACTCTGGATAATCTGCCATTTAGCGAGCGCATTTTGGCGGCATACCTTCTTTTTGGGGCTTGGGCGGAAGTTGATCCCTATCTGGCGATGGAACATGTCAACACCAAGATGGGACGTGCGGGGATGTTTGTACGTCCCACTGTCTTGCAGAGTTGGGCCGCAAGCGACCCCAAGGGAGCTGCCGCGTATTTTGAAAGTAATAAGACCCAATTCGCCATGATGGGTTTGATGGGTGGCCGAGGGGGTGGCTCCGGGTCAGCGACGATTGCCGGTGAGTGGGCAAAGCAGGATCCCGATGCCGCATTGCAATGGGCGAATACTTTGGAGGGAAAGGAAAAAAGCGATGCTACCGTGAAAGCGCTCTCTCAAATGGCGGTGACCGATCCAAGTCGTGCTTCAGAGTTGACGAGAGGTCTGGAAGGCCGGGCTCTTAAGGATGCCTACTCCTCCATTGCCAGTGAGTGGGCAAAGAAGAGCTGGACGGAGACCGAGTCGTGGGTCAACGGATTACCATCTGAGGAGCGAGATGCCGCGATGGGTGCTGCCGTGGAATCATTGGCCATGGACAATCCTAAGTTGGCGGCAACCAAAGCCCTGGCCATGGCCGAAGGTGAGGCTCGCGATGAAGCCGTGGAGAAAGTGGCGGAAGAAATGGCCTCTCAGGGCGACCCTGGGGAAGCCGTTTCTTGGGTGATGGAAAACGGGAGCGAAGATGCTCAACGGGAGACGATTGAGGATGTCATGGGAAGCTGGGTTTCCCAGAATCCGACAAAAGCTCGCGCTTGGATCGACGATCAACCCGAGGGGAGAGTTCGTGATAGCGGGGTGTCCTCATATATCATGAACAGCTCGGAATCCGGGCCGGATACTTTTGCCTTGGCGGAATCGATTGGAGACGATCGGACCCGTGGATGGACCGTTGGGGTGACTGCGGTGAGAATGGCATCCTCTGATAAGGAAGGAGCCATCTCAAAAGTGCAGGAGTCTCAAGCCATTGACGACTCTTCGAAGGAGCGCATTCTTGGCCGAATCAACGGTGAGAGCCGTGGTTGGGGGCGTGATCGCTAAAAATCTTCCCCGAGAGTTTGACAGTTCGTGGATCTGTTTCCAACTTTAGGGAGATAGATGCCTCGGATCGATGAAAACTACGCCTTGGCGCGAATCGACCTGCCTGGTGCTAGTACGCACGGGTGGCAAGTTCGCTTGCAGCGTCGGGGAGTGAAATACGCCAAATATTTCGGCGATGGTGTTCACGGAGGGTCGGAAAATGCTCTCGGTGTCGCCCGGGCCTGGCGCAATGAGCTCTTACGACAGATTGAAGCAAGCGAGCAGGCCAGGATTTGCACCCGATCTGTCCGCAACCGTTCCGGGGTTGTGGGAGTGTCCAAAGTCACCGTCGTGACCAATGGGGCATCGTATCGATTTTGGCAGGCTACCTGGTCGCCTGCTCCGGGGGAGCGGCGCTGTGTGAAGTTCTCCATCAAGCGCTACGGAGATCGGGAAGCTTTTAAATTGGCCGTAATTGCGAGGAAAGAGGGAGTTGGTTTGATCTAGGAGCGCGATTCTTGGGTTGCTTGCTTGCCATGTGAAGGCAGAGTTGATTTCTTCCTTTTAGCCAATATGTCCCGCCCCGAAGAGATTGTCTGCCTGCCAACCAAATGGTTTTTCACCCGCATTCTGCTGATGCTGGTCATGTTTGGCGGGTTTGCCGTCTATTTTCTCTACGACTGGAAGGTGGGATATCCCAATAAGAATTACATCATTGCCCAGTATCGCGCATTTAATCAGGCGGGAAAGGCCCAGACCAACCCTGAAATATGGAAAGATTGGGAAGCATTCGTGGGGGCGCAGACGATTCCATTTGGGGAAGATCAGAGTATTTATCCTGAAGGCACAGATTTTGAGGAAAAATGGCCTCAGATTCTCGCCGACAAGGAGGCGATGGATAAGGAGAGCGATGAAGGCCTTTGGAAAATATACAGCGGAGAAAAAGGTTGGCCGCAAACCATCAACCTTGAAGAGGATCCGAAGCCTGCCTATAAGATCAAGGAACAACTTTACGCCTCGATTGTATGCTTTTGCTTGGCTGCAGTAGCAATTTTCTTCCTCATCCGGACTAAAAGGAGAAATATGCGTGTGGATACCGAGGCGTATTACGCCCCCGGCGGGTCTTATATTCCCTTCTCGGAGATAATCGAGATTGATAAGCGCAAGTGGGAAACCAAGGGGCTTGCCACCATTAAATATAAGGATTCCAGTGGAAAAGAACAGAGAGCCAAAGTTGATGGTATGGTCTACGGACAGTTCAAGGAAGAAGAGGGAGCGCCTGCGGAGGCCTTATTCCAGAGGATTCTTGCCAATTTTGATGGCGAATTGATTGAGCTTGTTGTCGAGGATGATGAGGAAGACGAAGCAGAAAACGAGGAAAGCCCGGAATCAGGGGAAAAGAGCGAGTGAATTTTAAGTATTGCCAATTTCTCCACTTCCCACTAATTCCGAATTAAGATTTACTAAGTCATGGCAGAAAACATCACAGAAAAAGTCACAGAAATCATTGTAGAGCAACTCGGCGTCAGCGCTGACCAGGTCAAGCCCGAGTCCAACTTGATCGAAGATCTCGGAGCCGATTCACTCGACGCAGTCGAGCTGGTTATGGCTGTGGAAGAAGAGTTTGGCATCGAAGTGCCTGACGAGGAAGCTGAGAAGCTCCGTTCGGTGGGTGACATCATTTCCCACGTTGAAGGGGCTCAGAGCTAATTTCTGAGATTCTCCCTTGAATTAGAGGCAGGCTTCCCATGTTGGGAACCTGCCCTTTTCATTGGCAACGTCTCAATTATTGGGTGATACTCTCCGCGAGACGATGCTGAGCCCCGACGATTTTCAATACGCGATGGAGATGACCCAGGTTCTTTATGAACCGGATCGTCGGATCGATACCTTTGGCTCTACGAATTTTAATTTTGAGATTCTAAGCGAGCCGATGGACTCGGTAGGAGCAGTGCGTGTCCGAAGAGGAGAGGTCGAGGCGCAGAAGCCTACTTTGATCAAGCCGGAAGGATTTAACGATATCGAGCTGGAGGGCTTTGACCCCAAGGTTCTCGGCGTGATTAACCACTTCAAGGAGCAGGGATTGGATCTAAGTTTCCTCCAGTATGGCTTTCAATTTAGACGGAGTGAGGTTTCCGAGGAGTTGGTTCATGAGCGAATTGAGAGTGTCCGTGATAAGGCGGTAAAGCTTGCCTGGAAGGAAGGGAATCCCTCCCTCGCGATCATCGAGAGTGTCGACGACACCTGGGAGGTAGGAGTGATGAAATTCACTTTGGAAATGATCATGAAGTCGCGGGAGATTAATCACTTCGATTTTAAACGTCGCGGTCTTCTTTAAGGTGCGATTGCTATGAGCGGAGTCCTGACGGTTATCAAATTTTTTGCAGCCCTGGCTGTGGTTGGTTTGCTCGGTGGCGGTTATCTCTATCTCACGAAGTGGACCCAGCGGTTCGAGGACAATAGCGTGGGAAATTACGAGGTTCTCGATAAGATTGTTGGGGACGGAGAAAGTGACGATTTCGTACCTGGGCAGCGAGAATATGACCGGGCTTTGGAGTTGCTCGCGATGGATCGCGAGGACGAGGCGGTGGAGAAACTGTTATTTATTCAAAATCTCTATTCTGACACCGAAAACGGAACAGAAGCCCGGCGGATTCTGGGTGAGATCAATTTAGATGAACTTCTCTCAATTGAGAACATGTCCAACAAAATGATCTACACGATCAAACCTGGTGAAGGGTATCTTAATGTTGCCAACAACAGTGGCACTACTCTGGACTGCATGATGTTTCTCAACGGTCTTCTGGAGATGAGTCCATTGCATGTGGGGGATGAGTTGGTGGTAATGTCCTTGAACTTCAAACTGGTGGTTGATTTGACGAAGCGGAGAATTGAGCTTTTTCGGCCTGATGAGGAGAAAAAGGAGCATATCTTCGTAAAAGATTACCCCATCATGAATCTTGACCTGGCAAGTTTGAGGGGAAATTCGATCCATTCGAAAATTTCCAGAAAGCAGGGTGAGATCAATGGGGAAGTCGTTCGTCCGGCTTTGTCCGACTATCGTCATGCCACCAAAGTTCTCGGCTTTAAGGCGGGGAGACACTTTATCCAGATGCGCCCCGTTCCGGAAAGAGACGAGGAAGACCCCGGACGGGGGATTTTTCTGATGAATTCCGATATGGAGGAATTATCGATGTTAATTCGGATTGGGAATGAGGTGGAAATCAAACCCGCTGGCTGATAGAGTCCCCACATACAAAAAACCATGGAGTTGCTTGAATTTGAAAAGCCGATTGCCGAACTGGAGAAGGAATTGTCCCAGTTGCAGGAAAAGTCTCGGTCGCAAGACATAGACTTGAGCGATGAAATCGCCGCCATCGAGACGAAACTTGTTGAGACCAAAAGTTCGATCTACAGTAATCTGACACCATGGCAGCGTGTGCAGATCGCCCGTCACGCCCAACGTCCTTTCATGCTCGATTATGTTGCCAAGGCATTTGATCACTTTACCGAGCTGCACGGAGATCGCGTGGTTGGTGATGATCACGCCATGCCAGGAGGTTTTGCGAGGATCGGAGGTCATCGTTGTGTCGTGATAGGTCATCAGAAGGGGCGTGATTTGAAAGAGAATCTCAAACGCAATTTTGGGAGTGCTCATCCGGAAGGATACCGCAAGGCGTTGCGTCTGATGCAGCTCGCTGAGAAGTTCAATCTTCCAATTATCACCTTGATTGATACGCCGGGAGCCTTTCCGGGAATTGGCGCCGAGGAGCGAAATATCGCTGAATCGATTGCACGAAACTTGCGTGAAATGATGGCCTTAAACGTCCCGGTCATTGCCGTTGTCCTTGGCGAAGGTGGGTCTGGAGGGGCTTTGGGAATCGGGGTTGCTGACCGCGTGCTTATGATGGAAAACGCCTATTATTCGGTAATCAGCCCGGAAGGATGTGCCGCGATTTTATGGAAGCATCGAAAGTATGCCGAGGAGGCGGCAGAGGCGATGAAGATTTCCGCGCCGGATTTGATGAAGCTAAAGCTTATCGACGGGGTGATTCCCGAGGTGCCAGGTGGAGCCCACCATAGTCCGGACGCTGCAGCAGCATCGCTGAAAGATGAAGTTGTGCGTCAGATTGAAGAGCTGAGCAGTCTGTCTCCCGAAGTGCTGCGCGACCAACGGTACGAGAAGTTTCGCCAATTTGGAGAATGGGAGCAGCTTTAGTTTCCTGCCGTTTCAACGTGGAGAGTCGTGGCGGAAGAAGTGTTTTTCCAAGCTGACTGCTAGTTAAAAATATTGAAAGTCAGATGACTCACCGGTGCGGGCGCTGAATGGCTTCCATGATCCGGTGAGATTTTCAGGGGATTTTGTGGGGATGGTTTCTCCCCGATTGACTTACCAATTCAGAGTATGTCCGTTTAAGACCGGTCTAGGAGGGGGGATTCGATAATTCGACTGTTTTCTGGTTGGACCAAAATTTTCGTAACGCTCCGGCCCGTTCCGCGTCTTCTAATATTGGGCAGAGCCTGCCCCTTTCCGAAACCACCATGTAGACACTGATCACCACCGAATGCATCATAGACTCAGCTGGAATTGCAACATGAGTGACCTTCATATCAAAAATCATATAAATAGATTTTTCTGACGAATATTTCTTTAGTCTCCCAGTATTTTTGACAGTGTCCACCTACACCTAACAGATCCCTAATGAAAATAGTAAAACAAGATGGAATTCTCGCCTCACAGGTCTTGAGTGCGTTTTTTAGTCTCATCGAAGAAGAGCCGGATATAGACGGGGAAATATCGCTACAGAAAATGCGCGAGCTTCGTCGAGAGGAGCGTGAATATGTTGCTCGTGGTGGCGACGGAAGTGCTCGAGATCTTGCGAGGTCCTACCATCGGAGAATGTTGATAGGAGTTGGGATGGTTGAGAATTCGACTTTGCCGAAGGATCTTGTATTCTTTACGGCAACTTTACCGGCCCATGAAATTGCCGAGATGGCTTGTGGGGTCGCCTGTGAATCTGGACGATTATTGGAGATTCAAGAGTTGCTTGCGCAAGACGAAGGGAATGATGCATCCAATGTAAAAGAGACGTTCTGTTTGGAGCAGGAAGGGGAAATGGTTCTTAGCCGAATTTCGGACACCATACTCACTTTTGTTTTGAGGTCATACGGTCATGACGATTTTGTCAGTTGTTATGAGGGAAAAAGAGCGGCATATCATCGCCGGTGTGAGATTGGGCGAAAAATGATTGTTTCCCGGGGAAATTGTAACGCTGTCGAACCAAGTGCGGCGTAGTTCGGGGCGGGCTTTTTTACTACGCTCGGCTTTCTGCTCGGCACTTGCTCGGTTTTTCTGAGACTCTTAGCCTTACCAAAAGTGGTCGACAAAGCCGGATTCTCCCCAACCTTAAAGACGGATCTGCCAACCTGAATTCTTGTGCAGATTGAGCTGGTCTCAGGCTGAAAATTCGGTCGTTTTTGGTATGACTGGTGTCCCTGGGGGGGAGAGCGGCGCCAGAGGGGAGGGTGGGGCAAACTCCCTCGGGTTGCTTGATTACTTAGTTGTCTACCAGGAAGTGTTGAGCCAAGGGTGAATATCCTTGCTGGTGGGTGGGGAGAGGCTAAATTACCTCTCCGATCTGGGTAGAGTTACCTCCCAAAACCTTACTCCGAAATACCCAATCTACAGCACAACCCACAACAACATGAGAAAAACAAAAACGTTAAGCATAGCTGTTGGTTTGGCCATTGGTGCGTCAGCACAGGCAGCCAATTTGATCGTCTATGATTTTGAATCAGAGACTGCGGGAGTTCTCGCTGAGGCCGCTAGTATTGCAAACTCTGGATCTTCAGCTATCAGCGGAACCATTGCCGGAACAGCAGGAGGAACAGCGACGATTGTCACTGGCGCAGGTCCTCTTGGGACTACTACCAACTACCTTTCGCTTGCTCCGTCGGATGACGCAAGCGAGGGAACTGCAGCTCCTCATATCGGCACTGGGAGCTCGATTGCTGCTCTGAATGTCGGTGGAGATCAAAATTACACCTTTGCGGCTTGGGTTCGGTATAACAATCAAACTGACGATAACATGGTCTTCGGTGGGAGTAATGGTAACGTCCTTCACCTTGGCTCCAGAGGTGCAGCTCATTGGTCAGGCCACTGGGGTGACGATATTAACTCAGGCGCTGCTCCCTCTACTGAAGTTGGAGTGTGGCATCACGTTGCATGGACCAACACCGCTGGCTCAAATGTGCAGAGTATCTTTGTTGATGGTGTCCTTGCCACTTCTGGCGGTGGTGGCAACGCTGGTTCATACACTAGCAACGCAGTCGAAAATCTTTTGGTTGGAACTTCTCGTAACAAGGGATCATTCAATGGAGACCTTGATGATGTGAGAGTTTACGATGAGGTTCTCTCAGCTGCTCAGATCGCTGACCTTGCGAATACCAACCCGGGGGGGGTTGATGATGCCGATTCGGATGGCATGACCGACCAGTGGGAAATCGCGAATCTCGGTGCGGGAGCTGAAACAGACGATGGATCAGGGAATCCTGATTATGGCCCTTTGGGCGATCCCGACGCGGATACTTCCTCAAATTTTGAGGAGTTCACAAGGCGCACCGACCCACTCGATAATGATACTGACGATGACACTATTTGGGATGGCTACGAAACCGATAGCAAGACTTGGATTAGCGCCACTGATACGGGAACCAACCCGAAGGATGCTGATTCTGATGACGACGGATTTTTAGATGGAGTTGAAAATCCGGACCTTCCGTATCTCGATGAGAATCAAACCGGAAGTGATCCCAACCTTGATGATTCTGATTCGGATGGTTTTTCCGATGATGTGGAAGTCGGAGCGGGAACGGACCCTGGTGATGCCATGGTGTTTCCAGCGCCCACGGAACTTCCTATCGTGGATGATTTCGAAAGCGGTAGTTTGAATGAAGTCGTTTGGCTTTCCAATTTGGAGATCCCGGCAGGCGGGGCTGCAGTAGTGCAAGAGATGGGACATGTCCGGATGACAGGGCGAGGCCATCTCTATACCCGTGATCAATATGATCCGGAAACAATCGGCGGTCTCTATATCAAGGGACAGTGGACTTTCTTGGGAGGAGATGATTTCCTGCAAATTCTTACTCGTACTGACGCGGTTCCAAATGTTCAGTTTTATGGTGAGACTCAGAATGGTATCGAATTCAATGCCAGCCAAAACAATGGCGGCTTCGATATCCGTGTTCGCGGCACTCAATTTACTTTGGCTGGAAATCAGAAATCAGGTGTGATCGATTTTAAGGCAGGGACAACCTATGAATTCGTGGTCATGGATGACGGCGCGGGCGCTCTGGGCTTCTGTATCTGGGAACAGGGAAACCGGGCTAATGCCGCCGGGGTGAGTGATTCCATTGTTTCTTCCTCAGCCACCTTCAACCATATCGCGTTTCATAACCGTGAGGGTAGTGGGCGCTCCAGTAATCTCGAGGAGGTCGAAATCGGCGTACTCACTGATTCCGATTCAGACGGCATGCCGGATTTCTGGGAAGAAGACAACGGCTTGCTTGTCGGGACCAACGATGCCGGCGACGATAAGGATAGCGACGATCTGACCAATCTGCAGGAATTCCTTTCCTGCACCGATCCCAACAATGCTGATACTGACGGTGATGGCTTGCGCGATGGCGTTGAGAATAACGACGATAACTATGTTGATTCCGATCAGACTGGAACCGATCCACTAGATCCGGATTCAGATGGTGACGGGCTGAGCGACGGAGTTGAGGTTCCCGGTGTTCACGTTGGCATCGATAACCCCGGCACAAATCCCAATTTAGCGGATACCGATTCTGACGGCACGAATGATCGCGTTGAGATTGTCAAGGGAAGTGATCCTACCGATGCTGGTAGTCTTGCGCCAAGTGGATTCCCGATTCTCTACTACGATTTCGAACAAGGAGCGGGCGATGTGATTCTTGATCAGACGCTCAATTACTTCGACGGAAATGTCGTGGGTGATTTGCTCTTTGTTAGTGGCGCGCCAAGTGGTCCAACACCCGGATTCGGGATAGAATTCACCTTGGCTGCCAATGGTTATCTCGATGTGCCGGGACTGGATATTAATTCAATGATCCGGAATGTTGGCGGCGCTGAAAATGGAAGTTACACTGTATCCTGCTGGCTTAAGCCGGGTGCAGGAACAGCGGGAGGGACTGGATTTATCTTCGGTCAAACGAATCAGGGAATGCATCATGGCTTACGCAATAATGGAACACTCCATAGTGCCCACTGGAGTTCTGATTGGAATGCTGCGACTCTTCTTGAGCAGGATGTTTGGGTGCATGCGACCTGGACCTACGATGGAATCAGCGATACCGCTAATATCTATCTCAATGGCGTTCTTGATGGAGGACCGACTCCTCAGACTCCGACGACCGGCGGAGGAAACCTGATGATCGGAACCCACAAAAACGACGATGATCAAGCGACTCGCTTCAAAGGCTGCCTCGATGAGATCGTAGTTTGGGATGAAGTTCTGCCGGTTGCAAGAATTGAGGCCCTCGCTGCCGGAGAGAGTCCCATTGGTGCTCCTTCACCGAATAGCGACTACTTGCGCATTACGGATTTAACTTTCGACCAGGATACTGGAAATATCTCTCTTACATGGAATTCGAAAGCGGGAGAAAATTATGCTCTCGTCTACGATCCTGATCTTTCAGGCGGATTCCTGAGTGATGTTGATGACGACATCGATAGCCAGGGTGAGACGACAACGAGAAGTTTCAATCGGTCCGCTATTGGAGGAGCGGGAGCTCTGAAGGTCTTCTTTAAAATTGTGAAAAACTAAGACTAGATTCCACAGGATTGATCTGACAGCACGAGATTTTTCACGAGCTGGGATTCGTCCTGTGGAAGGTTTTCTAGGACCTCTCTGAGGTCTGGTAGCACCAAGGCCTCATTTGAGATTTGTTCGTGGTCAATGGGGAATTCCTCCCCGGGAAGGGTTTGCTTTGCAAGATGGAAGCAAGCCCAGGCCCGCCACGATCGTAGGCCGGCGCGTGGTCCGGACACTCGTGTGGCGAGGTGTTGAAAATGGCGCACGGGATTCCCGATAAAAAGATCGTCCCGTCGATTTTTCAGAAACCAAATCATGGCTGCATATGGAAGGGGGATCTCGGGTTCAGAGATATCTGCCATGAATGACTTATTGAGCTGAAGAATAGCCTGGGCCGGTTTATTTTGAAGCCAGAGCGATTGCGAAAACTCAAGGCAGGCGCGATAGAAGTTGGAGCCACATTCGTCGCGATACTGACGGGTGTGTGTAGGGTTGAGGTCAGGTTGTGCGGTGGGTAGGTGTGGGTTCATCCGCGTGGGTGAAAGGTTTTGTGAACGGACTTGAGCCGCTTTTGATCGACGTGTGTGTAGATCTGAGTGGTGGCAATGTCGGAGTGTCCCAAAAGTTCCTGAATGACGCGAAGATCGGCTCCATTTTCCAGAAGATGGGTGGCGAAGGAATGTCTCAGGAGATGAGGGTAGATGTTTTGATCGAGGTTCGCAGCTTTAGCGCGCTCCTTGACGATCTGGCGAACACGGTCCGGGGAAAGTGGGCCGCCTCGCACGGAGAGGAAGATATTAGAGTGGGTTTTCTTTCCAGCCAAGGTGTGGCGCTCGTTGTTCAGATACCGTTTTAGAGCATCGAGCGCGCGCGCCCCGATGGGGACGAGCCGGGTCTTGTTACCCTTGCCGGTTACGCGGAGGAACTTGTCGTCGAGATCGAGCGATTCGAGCATGGAATTACAGATCTCGGAAAGTCGGAGTCCTGAGGAGTAGAAAAGCTCCATGATGGCGAGGTCACGTAGCCCGAGTCGTTTGGTGAGATCGATGGAAGTGAGAAGCTTGTCGACAGTCGTGGCATCGAGCGTTTCGGGGAGTTTGGTCGTCGCCTTGGGGGCAAGGAGTGGCTCGGCCGGATCGACTTCGATAAGATTGCGTTTCACAAGGAAGCGAAAGAAAATTTTGAGATGAACCAAGGCAATTCGCAGCGACGAAGCATCTAGGTCGGAGTTGCGCAATGAAGTAAGAAAAGCGGTGAGATCGTCGGTCCCCAAATCTCGCCATTGCTCATGGCTGTTTTTTGAAGTCCAGAGGAGGAGCTTTCCAAGAGTCTGCTGCACCGAAAGTTGATATGCCGTCGACAGGCCCCGTTCGGTAGCGAGGTAGAGGATGAAGCTGTCGATCTGCATTTGCATTCGGAAGGATGCTAGCTTCTTCGGGATGATTCATCACGTCACAAATCAATGAATCGGGATGGTTCGTCTTTTAGTTAGAGGAGAAATTTGGAGGGGTGTTCCTATGCCTACAAGAAGCAGTTCTCAAATTTGGGTAAAGTGACTTTCATTCTGGCCACCGCCTTCGCCATTGTTGGTCCTTACGCGTGGGCCAATTTCTTCGTTAAAGCAATTACGATTTGTATATTCCAAATTAGCTAATTCCAGCGCCTGTCGAATAATTGAGAGGTCCTTTTGGTGCTACTAGGAGAAGTAATTCACGCCCGCTTTGAAGAGCGGTTGGTGGAGGTTGCCGATGATGTTTTGGCCGACCGCGGGGCCACGGCGTTC
>JAAEZT010000002.1:0-46100 GCA_018222765.1 bacterium
TCTGCGCCTCCACCATTCGATCAGGCGCGTGGAGGACTTCTTCCAATCGATCCAACGCAGCTTCGCCTTGCTTCATGATACTATGAATCTCACCAAGCTTCTTCAACGGCTCATAAGAGAAGAAAAGCGCCAACCCAATCCCCATAAATTGGGGAAGAGTCATAACATCCTCCTGTCGGGCACCAATGAGAAGCGTAACGGTCAACGCCAGAACCGCAATGAATTCAACCGAAGGCGAAACCATTTGGCGATACTTCACGACCTTCATCGAATACTTCACGATTTCATTGACCGTTTTCTTAAATCGCGTGATGACGTTCCCTTGGAGATTGTATGCTCTAATCTCCATAGGAGCCTGTAAAACCTCAGCGATATGCCCACTCAAGTTCCCCGCATTTTGCTGAAGCGACCGAGCCCTCCTCCCGAGCTTCTTGGCGACTACACGCAGGGGAATGATGCAAATTGGAATCGATAAAATCGAAATCAACACCACAAAAGCTCCCTTATTATTCATCGCTTCGTGAATCAGATAACTAAAGGAAAAAACCAAGGTAAATGGCTGTTTGACCACATCCCGGGCGATTCCTTTAACCGTGGCACGCAGCAATTCGGCATCTCCGATCAATCGGGCAAGAAGATCGCCAGATTGATGGCGACTAAAAAATGACAAGGGGAGATATTGCAGCTTTGAAAAAACATCGATGCGGATTTTCTCAAGGACCTTAAAACCGCAGTAACTGGTCAGATAAGTGTTCGCAAACCCACTGGCAGCTCGGATAAAAAACATCCCCGGCAACCACATGCAAGCTACAACGATCAGCGTATCCCGCTCTACATCCCCCATCCAACCCGCCATCATATTGGTCAGCCAATTCGATTCAACTTCGGCCGCAACCTCTCCGTCAGGAGGGAATATTAAGGGCAAAATCGTCTTGGCAGCCAAGGGAAGTCCGGCTCCCGTCGCCGCAGCGAAAATCAAACCGGCAATAATCCCGCCAGCAAGATGCCATTTTACGGGTATTAAAAGCTTAAGATAGGGCAGGTAGCGCTTCATTTGAGAGACAAGAGGGTAGCGCGAGCCCAAGCAGACCTCCAGACTTACTTCTTCGCGTGATTGACCTTGTTATTTCCCTCATGCACGCTGTCGCCGTGGCCATTACCGAGACATCCGACCTTATTGGGAAAGCGAAAGCGGTCCTCAAAATTGAGATCTCACAGCTACAACTCTTGGCAGATCGTATCGACGAACACTTCGCCGAAGCGGTCAGCGCGCTACACGACACCCTCGACCGACATAATAAAATCGTCGTGATCGGCGTGGGTAAGTCCGAGAGCATTGGTAAAAAACTCGTCGCTACTCTCAACAGTACCGGTGCCACCGCCGTGAGTCTAAGTTGCCAGAATGCCCTTCATGGAGATTTGGGCATCCTTTCCACCAACGACCTCATCATCGCGCTGAGTTACAGTGGCGAAACTCCGGAGATGACCTCTCTTCTCCCCCACGTCAAAAAGCGGGCCGCCACCATTATTGCGATCACGGGAAACATCGAATCCACACTCGCCAAGCACAGCGACATCGTACTCAGCACCGAGGTTGAACAAGAAGCCTGCCCCCTTGGCCTTGCTCCCACCTCCAGCTCCACCAACATGCTCGCCCTGGGCGATGCCCTCGCGATGGTCCTTCTGGAGAAACGTGGCTTCAAGTCCGAAGACTTCGCCGAACTTCACCCCGGTGGCAATCTCGGAAAGTATCTCCTCACCAAAGTCTCCGATATCATGCGGAGCGACACCGATCTGGCCGTCGTGCTTCCGGAAGCCACCGTGCAAGAAACTGTCCTCGCCATGCTCAAGTCTCGCTCGGGCGCTGCCGTCGTCGCAGACCAAAACAAAAAACTTCTCGGAATTTTCACCCACGGAGACTTCGTCCGCGGTTATCAGGAAAATCGCGAGATTGGCGACGACCTCGTCCAGAACCACATGTCTAAAGACCCCGTCTCCATCCAATACGACGAACTCGCGGTTAACGTAGTCAAAATCATCCGCGACAACCGCATTGATGACGTCATTGTGACCGACGGCAAAAAAAATGTCGTCGGCCTCGTCGACGTCCAGGACCTCTCGAACTTCGACTTCGCCTAAGCGCTACTCGCTCAAATCCACCTTCACGAGCTCCTCGTCATTGCGAACGTAAACGCTCTTTCCAGCAAAAGCCGGACCACTCCAAACTACCGGACGACCAAAGACTTCATTGGTAGGCTTCAACAAATGCTGACGTCCCAACTCCTTATACCCTTCTTTGGTCATTTCAGCCAAAATGAGATCACCCATTTCTCCAAAAATCCAGAACTGCTTATTCTCTTCGTGAAAGGTGAGAAATGCCGTTCCATGACTCCCCCCGCCCTTGCGGTGGTCTTTAGCGATTGAGGGCTCCTGGCTTTGCCAAAATCTCTCTCCGTCCTCCATCGAAGCAGCAATCACACTACTGGTCCGAATATCCGAACCATAAATCACTCCGTCCACAATCAAGGGAGTGCTGTTACAGCAATACATCGCGGTTTTGGGTTTCCCCTTCCAGAGAAAGCTCGCCGTCGGCTTCTTTTCATCCAGCTTCACCATCGCTCCTACCCGGCCAATTCCCGAAGCGAACATCTTGTTACCCACCACTCGTGGAGTCATCACCGACATTCCATAAGTTGGCTTGAGAGGGAGACTCCAGTATAATTCTCCCGTAACAGGATTGAGCCCATTCAATGCCTCGGCGTGCCAAATAATCAACTGCTCCACGCCACCAGCTTCCACAAGCGAGGGGGGGCAATAGCCTTGGGTCTGTGCATCAAGCGCTTTCCATTTCACCTCACCTGTCTTGGCATCCAGAGCAACCGCAACACTACCATCACCTCCTGCAACACAATACACGATGCCGTTCGCAACTAAAGGATGCGCCGAAAAGCCCCAGATCGGAAGGGGCGCTCCTAAATCCTTCTGGAAATCCTTCTCCCAAATCAGTTTTCCACTCTTCGCATCAACACAGGCCAAGTGCCCCATCGCTCCTAAAAAATAAACCAAGCCATCGACAACCGTCGGGGTCGCGCGTGGCCCGCCGGGATAGGACAACTCATACTCCCTGTCTACTTCGTAAACCCACTTCTGCTTCCCCGTTTTGGCATCGAGGCAAAGGAGACGCTCCTTACCTTCCCAGGTCACCGCTTTGTTCGGGCTATTCATCAAAGAACCCTTACTCCGTTGATAATCGCCAAGAAAAACGCTGTCGCCCACCACTGCAGGTCCTCCGTATCCCCAACCAACCGGAACACGCCATTTCACCGGCGCTCCGCCTTCGGGAAGATCTTTTCGAACACCCTCCTCACGCCAGAACCCGTCTGCTTTTTCGCCCATCCAACGAGGCCAGTCATCAGCTGAAGAAACCAATACCGAGGCCGCCAAAATCGTGAGGATTTTTTTCATATGCACATGGTGATCCCGTCGCCGTGAAAGTCAATAATCCCCCCACTCGATGAAGTCTGCCTTTGCGCTTGCTATCAGGATTGCGGGGTGTTGACTCGATCACAGCAAGACGAACCGTGAACTCATACGAAATCTACCAGACCATCGATCCCGCCCTCATCTCTGACATGTTCAAGTGGATCCGGGAGAACGACCGCCGACTCTACAAAACCGCCGTCGCCAGCCTCGCCGCGAATCGCAAGCTCCGTCCCATTTTTGTCGAAAAGAAATCCGTCGTTGATCAAATCGCCTGGATGCACAAAACCCTTAAGCTCAAGACCAGCGACACCATCGGAGAACACCTCCTCCAGGTCTGGTTTATGAAAGGCCAAAAAGAACTCCTGATTGGGTTCTGCGACGGCATGGGTATCGAGCACGATGGCGAGGGGTCCGTGGAAGGAACTCTTCCGGAAGTTCTCGATGACGAAAAACTCAAGGCTACCATCGAAGCTCTCCTCGACGCCCATGATGCCAAATTGGTCACTCTCTACCTCACCGTCTTCAATCTTCAGACCAAAAACGGCTGGGATAATCTCGGAGGCCTTCTCGAGTCTGACGAGCGTCTCACCCTTTCGTAGCGCGGCCTAGATGCCGCGCCACATCACCCGGAGTTAGCGACCCCTCACTTTCTCCATCGAGCAGTGCCAACTCGGCGGCCCGCCCGGCCAGCCACGCACCCTGACAAGCTGCAGAGAGCAGATCCTGCCCTCCGGCCAGGCGCGCGCCCAACACCCCGGACAGAAGATCCCCCTGCCCGCCCGTGGCCATCGCAGGGGTTCCCGTTGTGTTGTAAAACAAAGGCTCCCCTCTCCGAGTCACGATTGTTCTCGCCCCTTTGTATAGCAAGGTCGCGGGATAGGCTTCAGAAAACGACCGGGTAATTTCGGCGCGAGTCCCGTCAACAACATGAAGCCGCGCCATCTCCCCCGGATGAGGCGTCGCCAGTATATTTGCGCCTAACAAATCCTGTCGCCCGTTGGTCGCGATCAGATTCAAAGCGTCCGCATCCAAAACCGTTGGTAGTTGATTCTTCTCCAATAGGCGAAACAACAAATCCGAACAATCAGTCCCCAACCCAGGCCCAATCACTAAGGCATCAGGATTCAACTGACACACCTCAGCCCAATCGTCTCCTAACTCCCGAATCATCACCTCGGGAGAAACCATTGCCCTCAAGTCCGACAGCAATTCCCTCTTTGCCCACAAAGTGATCAAACCCGCGCCTCCTCTCAATGCCCCCTGACACGCCAAGGCCGCCGCACCCAACAACCCCGGAGAACCCGCAATAATCCCTACCCGACCAGCCTGTCCTTTGTGAAAAGAAAACGGACGAGGCCGAAGAAATGGACGGGAGATGAGCCGATCGCCCTCGTCGGGCAGAGGCAATTCCTCCACTTCGATTAGCTCCAAACGCCCGACAAAATTCGTCGCGGAATCTGCCACCAACCCTAATTTGGGAATTCCCACGGTCAGGGTCAGATCCGCGACAACCGCTCCTTCCCCACCCGTGTCAGCATCCAGACCCGTAGGAATATCCATCGCAACCACTCGCGCACCAGAATTAAACCGCCGCTCGTTCATCTCTTCCGCCATCCCCCGCAGCGGCTCCCGCAAGCTTCCCTCGGTTCCGATTCCCAACATTCCATCCAGCAAAAGATGGGGACCTCGACGAAAACCATGATCACCGCCCAACTCACCCAGCTCCCGCAATTTCTTCCGGGTCAGCACTGCCATCTCGGTCTCAGGAAAAGCCAAATTTACCGAAACCTGCCATCCCTCTTGCTTCAAAACCCGCAATACCACTAAGGCGTCTCCGGCATTATGACCTTTCCCTAAATAGGCTTCGGCTCGTCCCGAAATTGGGTGATCCCGCAAAATCACGCGGGCCATGCGACGACCAACTTTCTCCATCAAAGTCTCTGCCGAAATCCCTGTCCGGAATACCCGTTTCTCAAGTTCCTCGATTTCCCGGCAGGTGATCATGAAATTTGCTACCTCCGGCGCCCTCGGAAACGGTCGCGGGGATCGTCTTCTTTGCTCTTCTCGTCCCGGTAGCGGAGAATACCATTCTTCTTGAGATTCTTGATGAACGACTGCAGGTCCTCCTTCGTCTCCCTGTCATAAGCCAGCGCTCCCAGAGCCCCGTCACCCGATTGCACCTTCTCAATCGCCGCGCTCGCTTGATCAGATGTTCGCTCAATCGATGCGAGAACTTCCGGGACACTCTCCAGAGCCGGCTCCACATTCCCCGCGATGTTACGAACACTCTGGGCTGCGGTCTTCACCTCGGCGAATGCGGCCCGCGCCTCTTCCAACGCAGGATCAAATTTCGCCCCCAGCTTTTCCGCCGACGCCGTCGCCCGCTCAAAATTAGCCAACGACTGACTCAAGTGGTCTAGATTCTCGTCTGAGAGCAATTTCGCATTCACCGTATTCAGCCCTTGATTCAACTTTGAAGCAACGGTGCGAATATCCCGAATCGAAACCTCAACGGCTTCCAGAGCAATACGCGCTTCCTTCACCAACAAGCGCATCTCTTTGGCAACCTCGGTGGCATCATCCTGCAACTGTTCAAGCCCCCCACCCGAGGTTCCGGATATCTCGGCATCTGCGTCAATATTTGCCCCCGACACTTCGCCAGGCGGAGTAATCAAAATCTCCTTATCTCCCAACAAACTGGCCTGTCCGACCTGAAATCGTGACCCTTCGGGGATCTGATACCGCTCCTCGATAGCCAACACGATCATCACTTTCCCCTCCGAAGTTAGCTGCGGCTTCTCCTCCACCTGACCCACCTTGGCACCACGAAATCGCACCGTACTTCCTTCGATCACCCCCGAGGCTTCATCAAAATAGACTTTCAGCTCGTAGCGATCCTTAAACCAATCACGGGCATTCCCGAACAAGAGAACCAATGCCGCCAACAGCGCCAACCCCACGAAGACAAACAGGCCGACTAGTGTTTCGTTCCGTTGTGGAGATCCTGCCATCTTTTTTGATTATCGTCGTGAATCCCTAAAAGCTCAAATCACAAATGAGCGGATTTTTCTGAACGTCCTTCGATGAAATTTTGTAATTCCGGGTCGACTGTCTTCTTTAGGGCTTCAGGCGTTCCTTGCCAATAAATCAATCCATCCTTCAAAAAAACCACCCGAGTGGCGATACGGAAAACGCTCCGTATTTCATGTGTAATTACCACATTGGTAATGCCATGATCAATTTGCAGGTCTTTAATCAAGTGGTCGATCGAGTCCCCTGTCACCGGATCGAGCCCCGCATGCGGTTCGTCGTAAAGCACACAACACGGTTTCTCAACCACCGCCCGAGCCAGGGCGACCCGCTTCCGCATCCCTCCGGAAAGCTCCGAGGGCCTCTTGGCCCGCTGGCCTTTCAATTTCACAATCTCAAGCGCCTCGCCCACTCTTCTTTCAACCTCCGCCTCATCCTTGATCCCGGCTTCGCGAAGCGGGAAAGCGATATTTTCACCCACGGTCAATGAGTCGAAAAGAGCCCCACTTTGAAACATCATCGCAATCTTTCGCCGAGCCCAGGTCAATTCGCGCTCACTGGATCCTGAGATCAACTTCCCCTCCAGACTGACCGTGCCAGAGTCCGGCTGAAGGAGCCCGGTCATATGCTTCATCAAGACGGACTTCCCGCATCCAGATCCACCCAGCAGGACCAGCGTTTCCCCCCGATGAATATCAAGATCAATCCCATGCAAGACCTCCTGCGAGCCAAAACTCTTTCTGAGTTCCCGAATCTCCATGAAGATATCTCCCTGCACCCCCTCTCTATAATTTGTCCGAAGACAATTTGCACTCTGGTATTTAACTCATTTTATCCATAGTTCTGCCGTCCTCATGAGCCGTTCCGAACAACATTACGATCTCATCGTCATCGGTGGCGGGGCGGCAGGATTTTTTGGAGCCATCACTGCTGCCGAGTTTGGCGCGTCAAAGATTCTCATTTTGGAAAAAGGTCCGGAAATTCTCACCAAGGTAAGAATCTCCGGAGGAGGCCGTTGCAACGTGACCCACCAATGTTTCGATCCCAAAGACTTGTCCAAAAACTACCCCCGAGGACACCGCAACCTTATTGGACCCTTTCACCGCTGGCAGCCTGCCGATACGATCAATTGGTTTGAAGATCACGGGGTGGAACTAAAAACGGAGGAAGATGGACGCATGTTTCCGACTACCGACGACTCGCACACCATCATCGATTGTCTTACCAACTCCGCAAACGATTTGGGAATTAAATGGCGCACCCATTGCGGCGTGACACAGCTTCATCAAAGCGATCAAACCTATGAACTATTCACCTCAACCGGAGATCATTTCACAGCTCGAAATATCCTCGTCGCAACCGGAGGAATCCGAAGCAAGGATGCTCGTATTCCTGCCGAGGATCTCAACCACGATCTCAGTTCTCCCGTCCCCTCCCTATTTACTTTTAAAATTAACGATGCACGGATTCACGGCCTGCAAGGAGTCTCAGTCCCCCACGCCACCGCCTCTACCGAAACCCACCAAAGTGAAGGCCCCCTGTTGATCACCCATTGGGGATTGAGTGGTCCAGCCATCCTTAAAATATCCGCCTGGGGCGCCCGTGATCTCTCCCAATCCAATTACCAGTTCTCCGTGATGATCAACTGGACCGGAAACGAAAGCCTGGAATCCGTGCAAGAAATGTTCCACCAACATCGTCGGGATCATGGCGTTTGGAAAATAAGCAAGCGAAGCCCCATCGGCGGCATTAGTAAACGACTCTGGCAAAGAATATGCAAAACCTCCGGCATCGTCGATTCCACGACTTGGTCCAAGATCACAAAACGCCAAAGTCAAACTCTTGCAAAGGAGTTGGTTCAGGCGAAATTTTCCGTGGATGGAAAAAGCCTCAACAAGGATGAATTCGTCACCTGCGGCGGCGTTTCTCTCGATGACGTGCAGCTCAAAAGCATGGAAAGCAAAGAGCACACCGGGCTCTACTTTGCCGGTGAAGTTCTCGATATTGATGGCATTACCGGCGGCTTTAACTTTCAGGCGGCTTGGACCACCGGAAGGCTCGCGGGGATGGCAATCGCAAAATCTACATCAACTCAATCGAAGTGAACTTTTTCAAAGTAATCACCAGGAGCCAAAACAAGGCCGTGGTCATCACTGCGTTGACCCCAAGAGTGAAATAGAATCCGTATCCCTTTTTCAACATCCAGGGAATTACGAGAAACATCGGCATGGTAGGTAAGACAAACCAAAAGGTATAATAGGCATGATTGGCGATACTCTCGACCCGAACGGCCTGGTCGCTCACCTTACTTTCATGCCTCATCCAGATCATGGCGAGAATCGAAGTCAGCGGCAGAGCAATGAGAAGAGCGGAAAGCCTGTCGCTCACCAGCTGTAATTTGGTAACCACCAGAATCACCACGGCAGTAAGAAGAATTTTCACCACATCAAAGAGATTGGGCGTGAGCGCTTTTAAAAGTTCGTTTTTGTCCATTGCGATGCCTCGAGTTTGAGCCCAAGCTCCTCTCTATGCAAGTTGCCTGTTTCTTTCTTCCTCTCGCGTGTCTACTCGCCGCCTGCGCGCCCGATCCATCGGTTTTCACCCAGCCTTTGCCTCAAAACTCGAATGCGCTCAGGCTGACCGCTGCTCAAAAATCGAGCATCGGCCGTAAGATTTGGCAAAACGAATCAGGCGGAAAAGTCAGCGGGCTCACCGCCTGGAATGTTGGCGAGGAATTCCCCTCAATGGGAATTGGCCATTTTATTTGGTATCCCAAGAACTTTAATGGTCGCTGGACCGAGTCCTTTCCTGAATTCGTGCGCTATGCCCGGAGCAAAGGAGCCCAGCCTCCCGCAGTCGCTTTACTTCCCGATTGTCCCTGGAACAGCCGGGCGTCATTCCTGGCTGACTCCAATTCCCCAAAGCTTACCGGATTACGCAATTGGCTCGCCACAAACATTACCATTCAGACGGAATTCATCGCCTTCAAATCCCGCGCTGCGCTTCCAAAAGTTCTTCAGGCCGCACCCGCCAATCAACGAGCCCGCATTCAAGCCAACTACAACAAGGTCGCCACCACTCCAAACGGAATCTATGCCCTCGTTGATTATGTCAATTTCAAGGGGGACGGAACCAACCCCAAAGAAAGGTATGGCGCTCAGGGATGGGGCTTGATGTGGGTTCTCATGGAAATGAAAAACGTTCCCTCCGGACAAGCTGCCGCCAGGGAATTTGGAGCCGCTGCAAAACGCCGTCTCGACCTCCGTATCATGAACTCACCTCCCGCCCGTGGAGAATCGCGATGGCGCGCAGGTTGGCACAACCGCTGCGACTCCTATGGCTGGCCTCTTTAGATCTTAACGGCCAAGTCGCTTCTTAATCTTTTCTCTAATCTGAGCGGAAAAACGACCATGAGAAGACTCTTTATCGATAAAGATGATCTCATCGGCAACCTTGATCGCCGGCTCCAAATTACCGCCGTGGTTGAGGGCCGCCAGCTTCCGGAATAAGACCTTTTGTTTCAGGTCTCCTTCAGGGGCATGCTTCCCAATAAACTCATCCACCAAGGTCACCACCTGATCGTAGCTATCCTTGTGAAACACCTTTTTCACGGCGTCCTCAAAATCAGCATAGGCCTTTCCGGTCACTTTTTCATTTCGAAACTTGAGGGTGTCTTCGGGATCCAATTCCGCCAGCTCATCCATCTGCTCGGCATAGAAATTCAAGACCACTTCATCCGGCAAGGGCTTTAAGAGATCAACCAGTGCACGGGCCTTTTTCAGGCCTAACATTTTTGAGGCCGCTTTTAGATCTTCATCTCGCTTCTCTCTCTTCTGAAGAATCCCCAACAGATGACCCGCATATTTTTCCGGACCTCCTGGCAAAACACCAGTCTCCTGATGAAAAGGCCGCCCACTGGCATCAAGGTAAAAGGAGGTCGGAAAAGCGCCTCCGACTCCAAACCGCTTCGCCAAATCCAACATCCTCTGGTGATTTTCCTTCTGAAGACGCTGTTTTAAGGGCAGGTCTACTTTGACCAGAACATACTTCTCCTCTGCTAAGGATTGAAACTTCTCGGACGAGAGAATGCGCCTCTCCAGCTGTTGACAGGCTCCCGAGGAGTCGGTGGAGACAAACACCAAATAGAGAGCCTTTTTTTCCTTTTCCGCGGTTTTTTGGGCAGCGTCAAGATCGGAAGTCCACGCCGCCGCCAAAGAACTCGCAATCAGCAGGAATAAAAGCGATTTCAAAAAGATCGAGCCCATCTCCTTATTCGGATTTTTTAAGATTCTGGGAATCGCCCTTCAGATCATCGGCTTCCTTCTTGAGCTTTTTGGCCTTTTCCTCCAGCTCTCTTACCTGGCGCTTACGGGCCTCCATGGCCTCATGATTTTCAATGACATCTTTCATCGCCTGAGCCTTGGTTTCCAGCTTGCTGCGCTCAGCAACAGCCTTTTCCAATTCTCCTTTTGATTTTTCCTCCTCCTCTTTGAAAACAGCCAACTCCTTTTCGAGCGCAGCCATTTTCGACTTGCGGTCAGCAGCCTGTTTCCTGAGTTCATTCTCCTTTTTGGCAGCCTCCAGAGCCTGCTTCTCCAGCATCACGGCTTCCTCTTTCAACTCGTTAATATCGCTCACTATTGCCACCGGCTTGGAAACGATCGGACCGGTTCTCTTTTTCACCATCGGCTTGGCCGTCTTGGCTTCTTTCATTTTTTGAGCACGGGCTTTCATGCGCTCAACTGCCTGATGGTATTGCGGCGCCCGCTTACCCAAGGTCGAATCCGGGGCTATCGAGGCCATGGCATCGATTGCCTTCTTCGCCTGATCAAACTTCTCCAAAGTGGCCAGGGCCTGGATCTTATAGAGGGAAAGTCGCTGTGAATCCTCGCCACTCGCCTCCTGGGCCGCCTCGGTTGAGACCTTGATGATTTCATCATATTTCTTCTCCCGGAAAAGCGCTTGATAATATGTCTGCTCTCTTTTCAGAGCCTCCTCTTTTTCTATCTTGGCAATAAATCCCGTTTTTCCCGTAGGGTCGGCCTTGGCGATATCGGCCATCTCCAACACATAAAAATCACGCACAACCTGACTCGGCAACAATTCCAACCCCTCTACCAGCAACTTGGCGCGCTCCAAGCCTTTCTTGGATCTTCCTTTGGCAAACAACTCATCGCGTTTCACTCTGAGATCGACCATCTCTTTCATCCGCTTCCAGAATTCCTCCGCCCCTCCACGCATAAATCCGGCATAGCCAAATGGACGCCCGGCTGGGTCCAACAAGACGACGCTGGGCATTTGGCGCACTTTATATTTCATACGGAACTCCAATAATTTCGTATCCGTCTTTTCCCGCTCGCGAGGGAAATCAAAAACGACCCGAACGAAAAGCTCATCAGCCTGCTTTTTGAAGGCCTCGGCTCCGATGAACTCTTTCTCGAATTCTTCACTCTGTTTATTCCAGCTAGAACCGGAGAATACCACCATCACGTCCCTCTTATTCTTTTCGGCAGCCTTACAAGCAGCTTGAAACTGCTGCACGGGACCTTGAGCGAACAGGGAGAGCGGCAGGGCCGCAATGACAGAGACGATGACGGATAAAGTTCTCATAGTTGATGACTTAGGAGGGCAGACAATCGCCCAGCAATTTCTCAACGTCGAGGGGAAAAACACCACGAAAAATCTTCGGCGATCACTCAAATGGATGGCACCAAGAACCAAAGGCCACCTGCTCTCTGACCCCGGTCATCGCGAACAAGGCAACCGGTCTTCGGGCAGCGCGCCCGAAAAATTCCGGGATCAGCTATACCCCTTCCAATTTGGAAAAGAACTTCACCGGTGTCTTTTTCGCATCCTTGGTCTGTGCCTTGTAGAAGAAGGCGTGCATGCGACCCTTCTTACTCATGGTCAAATTGTTTTGAAGAATTGTCTTCCAAGCTCCGCTGGCATCTTTCACCGCTAACTTCACCAGAACCTCCCCAGCCTTCATTGGCTTGAGCACCACCTCCCCCGCTTTTACGGCAAACGCCTTTTCATCACCAAGAATCACGGCGACTCCTCGATCAGAAAGATTGGCTAAACGAATTGTCCCAAGTGGAAAAGAGCGAACATCTTCCGGCAAAACTTTCACTTGAGGCTTATCCCAGGTCATCGTCTTGTTGTCCTTGCAAAGTACAAACAAAGCCTCCTTCTGGGCCGGAAATCGACTTTTAAACCAAGGCTCGCCGGCCACCTTTCCTCCTTCATAAATCTCCACTCCTTTCGCGGACGCCTTGATTTTTAAAGACTTCGTAAAGGTTTTCAAACGCAAACCCAAAGGTGTTCCCTCTCCGGGTTCAGTCATTAGAACAGTCCCCTCCGGAGGCATGGACCCTTTGGGGTATTCTCCCTGTTTCCGACGATCAGTTCCTATGATCTGCTTAAAGGGAGGCAACTCTCCCAATGGAAGAAAGCGCACGTTTTTACTCGGCGCCTCTTGCGCGCTGGATGTCCAAGTCAAACAAAGAGAGAGAATCAGTAGGCGTTTCATCATCGGCTGAGGTTTAGCATATCGAACAAGAGGGTATCCAGACAAAGATTCCGCTAATCATGCTGGACGAAAAATCAGGACCCTTCGGTCTCGGCAGGAGCTATCTCGGGCTCCACCGTCGGGGCCTGGGATTTAAAGAGGGATTGGGGATCCTGAAAGCGATCAACCTCATAAGTGAAGCGTACCGGGCGACTTGGGCCCAAACCCTGTGATTTAAAGACAAAACTCTGCACTCGCTGCCCCTTCCGTATCGAAAAGTCATTTCGAAAGATCATTTTGTTACCACCATCCGGATCAATCACATCAACCCTCACGAGATTTTTCCCCTCTTTCAATTTCTGCTGACCCGACTCGCCAGGCTTAATGAAAACCGGATCTTGATCCCCGACTCTCACCGCAATTTCCAGATGAGAGACATTTACCAGACGCATCGACCCCAGAGGAAAGGCCTGCAGATCATCTCTCAAAATTTTCACAACCGGTTTGAGCCAAGTCATTTCCTGAAGATCTCGAAAGAGGATCGCCAGCGTGTGTGATGCTGTCGGCATGGCATGGCTGATCCACGGTGGATCTCCTCCTTTCTCCAGAATTTCCAATCTCTGTTGCTTTCCGGCGATCGAGTAATAATTCGTCAGTCTTCTCAAATAGAGGTTTCCCCCAAATCCATTGAGTTCGCCTCCATTAACCTCAATCTTACTCGGAGGCATCTGTCCGGGCTCGGGCGGAGACTGGATTCTTCGGTCTTCTCGAATCTCTTCTTTCCACGGAGGCAATTCACCCAGAGGAACGAATCGCAAATACTTTGGAGGTAGTTTTTCCTGCCCTGTGACAACAAGGGGCAAAAGAAGTGGTAGCAGTAAAATGGCCTTCATCATTGGTTACAATCCCCAGGTCAAATTTCATTATCGCTCGGTCCTTAAGAAATTCACCTTTGGATAATTAGTCGAAGTTAGCGCACCAATGCTGTCACACACCAGCAAGCCGATCTATCAGAGGAACTAAAATTAGATTCCGATGGAGAGATTAGACTTCATCCTTACCCAACCACCGGAAAGATACGATCCGAAATCGACGACCGAAATCGACGGCGCTGCCGACGACCGCTTCGGGGTTCAAGCCCACTCTGTCGGGATTCATTGGCTCAGGCGTGCGCTGCACTCTCGCTTCGCACCAAGCCCGGGCCTGAATCTTTCCACTAACGTCCTTTGACTCTCCGTATGAGCGAATCACAAAACTATCTGATCTAGCCGAGAGGGTTGAACCAATAATTTGCAAGACATCACCTTGGGTCAGGTAACCCGGAATACCCCAAGCTGTTGAGGGAGGCTTATCCACCTGTCTGAGACGAGTGGAATCCGAAATATTTGCCTGACCGGGAACAACCAAATTGACGTCCGGCAATTCATAATCCCGGTTGATTGGATACTCCGCAATGAGAGTATCGTTGATTCCTGCCCGATAGATCGCAGCTTCAATTGCGCCCTCTCTACCTGTTTCATCCATGGTCAGTCTGCGATTTACAAAGTCAGCAAGCCCAAAGAAGGGCGCTCTTGTTTTCACCTCGTATACCATCGCTTCGGCAAGGGCATCGATTTCGTCAACCTGCAGACTCCTGAATCCATCGTAGGCAGCCTCATTAATCCGATCTCCAAGGTAATCGCGATTGTCCTTACTCAAAAGTCTCGGATAAGGAGTAACTCCTTTACTTCCGAACCCAATATCCCGGGTCGATGACAGAATGGCTTTCCATGCTTGCTTGCTGGTCGAGTGGACATCAAATGCCCCTTCAAGACTTAAGCGCGAGGCGGCACGGTGGAAATCAAGAAGGTCACCAGACAAGTCCTCACCTCCATCAAACACTCCAAAACGTCCGTTTGGCAATGGATTCGCTCCGGGATCATCTGCAAATCTCTGCTTTTGATTAATCGTTCCCGTTGACACAAAGAAGTCATCCCAAAGATTGAAGTTGAGCTCAAAACTCTGATCGTAGATCAGATTGCTCTCCTTCATTGTGTCGAATAGAATAGTGCGAATCAACCAGGCCCAATACTCACCCTCGAATTTCGATCCACCCCGACTGCCTCGTCCCAAGAAATAACCATTCCAACCGGTATATTTTTGCTCGGAAGAACCATTCAAAATCGGGCTGGTTCCCGTTCTTTCGACACGCGGATCAACAAGTGAGTTCCCGATGGCATAACTGGGATGCCACGCAAACTCCGACAACTTCAAATGTCGAAGATACGAAATTGAGGGTAGGCCAACATCCTTACTCGGGAGCTCAAAAGCAATCAGGCCAGACGGCCCCGCATTAGGCGAGGTAAACGGGAAAGTTGTGTTGAGACCATCTCTCGAAACCGGAGTCATGTCGCTGAAGGTCACTTCGGTATCCGGGAAATCACGCATATAAACTCCGTGGAAATATGGCGGAGTATCGCTCACATTATCAAAGGGAGTTCGAGTGTAATAAGCCCCCCGCAAATTCCAGGTCCCCAGAGCCGCAGTTTGAAGGTGGGCCCCATCAGTCTTGGTTAATTTGCCTGAGTTCAAAATATTGGATTTCGTCTCCTTCCACCACCTCAGACGAAAGCCATCTCTGGTGAACACCGATGGCTCAGGCAGTCGGTCAAAACCGGTGGTAATGTCGGTTACTGGGAAGGAGGTAATCAACTCAAGAGGCAATTCGTCAGATCCCCCTGCCTGCAAAGAGATGTTTGCCACGGAAAACAAGGGCAACTGAGCAAAGGTCGAGTAGTTAATATTCGTCCTTCCTTCGTTAAGCCTCAATGAGACCATGTAGTTATCCGCCCCATTGATCTTGCCAGTATCTGGCACTTCCCGAACCGAAGTTGGCGGGGAGTCCAATTGCAAATCAGAAATCATCTGACCTCTCACTCTCTGTTGTCCAATGTAATCCTGATAAAAACATCTCGAGGCAGAAGGCGCAACACTGGCAGACAAACGATTATTACTAAAATTGATCGCATCCAAGGGAGCGGCAGTAGATGGAGAAAAGACGAGCGATTGACCTGCTGGAATATTGGAACTGGGGATCTGCATGAAAATCATGCCGGAAAGGTTTCCACTCTGACGACCTGGCGATCCTGGTGGCGCTCCGGTCTGACCAAAATAAATATTCTGATACTTCAATCCACTCGCAGTGGTAACCTCAATTCGTTTGTTACCATTAACAAACAATTGGCAGGTCATTGCCGGCACCTTCAAGTCAACACTATAGGGATTCCACAACGCCACCCTGGGATACATGCATAGGCTCAAACGATACTTGGCGGTTGTCCCGGATCCCACTTTCTTGTAGCCAACATTGTAGTACATGTTGGCCTCCGTCAGAAGAGGGGTAATATTTGGCTTAGTGAATGGGGTGAAAGCCACCGTGCTTTTATTGGTTCTGTCATAGAAGCCGTCTCCATCGTTTGCCGAAGGTGGATTTCTCCATCTTTCCGGAGTCACCTGATCCATCGTTTGTCGGTTAAAGCTATTGGTTTGGGAGAACAAAAACCATTCTCTGAACACCCCGAAAGTCGGCGCAATCTCTTTATAGCGCGCAGAGTCCCAATCAAACCCTCTAAACCCGGCCATTTTTTCATTAATTGGTCCTACCAGGAAATCTTCATCATCGAGCCCCTGATAATGGGCCGCTTCAGTACTAAGATCCTGAATACTGCCATCACTCAAAATGTAGGCGGTCAAATCACGCTTGAGTCCCCCGTCGCGAACATTGGCCAATACTCCCCTGGAGTATCCTGTAATATTGTGGAAGTTGTCCTTGATTGCCTCTTTGTTCCTTGGGTGAACCAAGGCCATCGTATTCAGCGTAATCAACTTGGCCGCTTCGTCTTCAACAACGTCGGCAATGCCATCGATAACCGCAGCCTCGACATCCTGGGCGTTAATCAGTCGCTGAATCCCTCCCCCTTTTCCATCGATCATCTCGTCACGGTGAGTGTCGGCCACGGAGACTGCCGCCTTCGCGCCAAGGGAACCAATCCAAAACCCATAACCACCCAGATCGCGGTAATCTTTAGTGCCATTTGGCAACAGCTTTTCTTTCTCAGTGGACACCCTCTTCACGAAAACCTGATCATTCAGATTATTCACTGAACCTGGCCCGACAATATTCACCCGTTCATCGCCGTTTCCCAAATTTGCATTAATCGCATCCAGAAACTGTCGCTTACCCGACATCTTACGCTTGCCGCCCTCGTTTCCACTCACCAGATATCCATTCACGACGTCTCGGGCCCGGTAAGCCGTGCCTCCTCGGGCGTCTGCCATTCCACCGTTATACTCATCGTCCCGGGACCAAGGACTGCCGTTTTGGTTTCCCTCGTATACCGTGGAAAAAACGCCCAACCAGTTGGGATGTTCCACACCGTCAATCTCAAGAGAGTCGGGCTCGCGATCCAAAATTGACGCACTGGCCGAAATCCGGCGGTCGGGGCCCATCTCACGCTGCAACTCTCCGAAGGCAATCATCAATCCCAAACGAGCATTCGCGCGAGCCTCTTCCCGGGCCCAATCATCACGAGCCGTTCGAACAGTGAGTGCTGATAGTGAAAGGAATGCGACCGCGACCAAGGTCAACAAAAGCAAAACCGAAATTGTCGCAATAAGCGCGAAACCAGGACGGAATGGAGAAACTCGTTGCAGCTTCATGATGCCCACTATGTAAACACATTGTGCTTTCAAAGCAACCCCCAAAATGAGGATCCCTTCTCAGCGCAACTCTCCACTCAGATTGGATATAACAATAAAAAACTGTAAATCAATAGATTATGATTATTAGCGATGGACCCAACTCCCCTTTTTGACGCCCCTCCAATTATTCAGCTTTCCTAACTAATTTGCAGGCTTTTGAGAAATCCCGACTCAATCATCCGAACAAATCCAACAATACCCCCTCAAGCCTCAATAATTTTTCCTTTCGGTCCAAACCTCCCCCAAACCCGGTCAGGCTGCCGTTTTTTCCGATCACGCGATGACACGGAATAATAATCGAGATCGGATTAGCCCCATTTGCCGCTGCCACCGCACGCACCGCTTTGAAATCCCCCATTCTTCGTGCCTGCTCGCAATATGAAATCGTCTCTCCATAGGGAATCGGTGACAGCTGTCGCCAGGCATCCCGTTGAAACTCGCTCCCTTTTGGATCAAGAGAAACCGTAAAACTCGTCCTCTCTCCTCTAAAATATTCTCCCAACTCCGCTTCCGCTTGATTTAGAAAGCGATCCTTGTCGTTTCCTTCCGGCAAGCTTGAGCGCTCAATCCGATCACTAAAATAAACCCCAGAGATCCCCTTCCTGGAACTCAGTATGACCAGTGATCCAACCGGACTATTGATTCGTCGACTCGCTATCGAATGACGAGGCGCGTGCGCTCTTTTCTTGGTCTTAGCTAATTTCTTACTTTGCGCTCTCCTCTGCCCCGGCGACGTCCGCTCCGCTCCAAAATACTTCTCGCTCCGGTAGCGCAGCCAAACCCGCAATTGCTCGGGGATCTCTTTTTTCTCCTCCTCCAACAACTCCGAATACAACTCAAGTGCCAGTTCCCTCTCGCGCCTTGCTGCCTTGTTTCGATGCGCATCCCAATACTTCCGAGCCTTACGAATCTTACCCACGACCTCTTTAATCTTTTCCGTTCTCAATGACATTACACCGGTAATTGATCAATAGCCTCGTATTCCAGTGCCATATTTCTCAACGCGAAATTCATGAATAGATTAAAGGTAACTGGAGAATGAATCTTCTGATCGCTCGCGACAATCAAAATAGCACAGCCCCTCCGCAAAGGGACTGAGGCCGCAGCAGCACCGTCAATGACCCCAATTTTTTTAGTGACGGAGCGGGAGTGGGGCCGGCTCAGAAATCCCAAAAAATCTCTGCGCATTGAAGCCGAGGTTACCAAAACCCATTATCCCACCCCAAGAACCTCCCGAGCTTTCGTCACCCTGACCCCACCCCTACGACCCTGTCCCCGAACCTCCACATGAGCTCTTGATAAATTTAGCGATGACCGGAGCAGCCATTCGTCGAGGACGCTGACTGCCTTCGATCTCTTGCGCCTTGTCATTGAGCGTGCTCTCAGCATAATCGGCAACGCAACATGAAGATCAAAAAAGCTGTCATCACAGCGGCTGGCCCCGGCCAACATCATCTCCCTCTCCAGACTTTGGTTAGCCCGAACGGCGACACCAAGACAGCCATCGCCTTTCTTTTGGACGAGATCTTCGCTAATGGCATGGAATCAGCTGCCATCGTCATTGCCCCGAATTGCGAACGTGACTTCTCCAACGCCGTTGGCGAACACCTCCCGAAGGTCACCTTCATTGAGCAGTCAGATCCCCTGGGCTATGGACACGCCGTCCTCTGCGCTCGGGAATTCGCTGGAGCAGACCGCATTCTCCTGATGCTCGGTGATCACCTCTACCTCACTCAAAGCGACGAGTCTTGCCTTGGGCAATTTCTAGCTGTCGCCAACCAAGTCGAAGGCTCAGTCTCGGCAGTCCAACCCACTCACGAAAGCAAACTCCCGATCTACGGCACCGTTGGCGGACAGCGCGTCAGTGGCAGCAATGGACTCTACGAAGTCTCCACTGTTCTCGAAAAACCCACGCCCACCGTTGCCGAACAGGAACTGATCATCCCAGGCCTGCGCTCTGGAAATTACCTCTGTTTCTTCGGCATGCATGTCATCAACCCGGCGGTAATGAAACATCTCGCTGAAAGCGATAGCACTCCCCTCCTTCTCAGCCCCAGCCTGAACGCCACCGCGCAGAACGAAAACTACCTCGCTTGCGAAATCGAAGGCATCCGCTTTAACATCGGAGAACCCCACGGACTCCTCCGAGCCCAACTCGGCATGGCTCTGGCAGGCGAAAGTCGTGACGAAGTCATGGCCTCAATCATCGAACTCATCGCCATGACCCGATAAGCCATGCTTGTTTCCATCATCACGGCGGACGATCCCGTCCTGCGCGACCGCTCGCTGGCCGAGGCATGTGCCGAGCTCGATCCCACAGCGCTCCTTGCCGAATGCAGAGAGCTCGACGCCTTTCGCCGCCGCTCCGCCAACCTTTACCACCGCGTACGGGCCATCTTTTTTCTACAAGCAATCTACCGCTTCCACCTCCCTAAAAAACTCTCCGCCGAAGCCACCGGCTCCATTCCCTTCACCGGCCACGAAGACCTCCTCGGACGCCGCTTTGAAGAAGCAATCGACACATTTTTGGCCAAACAAACTGAGGAAGGCCCCAGCGATGCTATCTGCTCTTCCCTCGCCGCCGCCTACCATCAGCTAGCCTTCCAAACTCTCGCCGACCAGGTCCGCAAATCTGTCCGCACCGTGCGTGGCAACCAATGGATGTTCCGCATGGGGCACCCCGCCGACCACCCGCTGCGCATTCGCCCCGAACTCCTCAGTCTCACCGACAATCTCTTTCCCGTCCTCTGCGAACGCACGCCCGTTCGCATGGATCTTACCCACTCCGCGTGGTCAGACATTTTCTTCCTTGGCATGGACTTCCCACAGGGAGCACGCGTCATCAACGTCTCCGTCGACCTTGCCGTCCACGGACGTGACGGCCCACCCAAGCCGCCCGTCGAAGCCTACTTCCGCATTATAGACCGACCGATCCTACGCCTCACCAGCATCGACCTCAAGGCCAGCGCCGACATCAGTGCCCTTGCCGAAGTCTTCGACTTTGCCAAAGACCACCTCGGTCTCCTCAAAGCAGCCGTTATCGCCTCCGGGATCGTCCCCCCGGGCATCGAAGGATCAGGCAAATCCCTCGCCGACCTCCTCGCTCAAATTGCGGGCCCCGGCCGTGGCATCGAAGTCATCTCCTCAGTCAACGACATCCCGAAAGGCTCCCGCCTTGCCGTCTCGACCAATCTCCTCGCCGCTCTCATTAGCACCTGCATGCGCGCCACCGGCCAAACCCAATCACTCGCCGGCGAACTCACCGAAAGTGAGAAGCGTCTCGTACTTGCGAGGGCCATTCTTGGCGAATGGATCGGCGGCTCCGGCGGCGGCTGGCAGGACTCTGGTGGAGTCTGGCCCGGCATCAAGCTCATCGAAGGTGAAGTCGCCGGAGAGACCGACCCCGAACACGGCGTCTCCAGAGGTCGCCTCATGCCCAAGCACCACGTCTTCAGCGACGACGAAATTTCCACCGAGGCCCGCCAAGCTCTCACCGACTCCCTCATCCTCGTGCACGGTGGCATGGCCCAAAATGTCGGCCCCATTCTCGAGATGGTCACCGAGAAATACCTCCTCCGTTCCAAAGCCGAATGGCAGGGACGCCAGGACGCCCTCGACCTCCTCGACCAAATCCTCAATGCCCTACGCGCCGGCGACATTCGCACCCTCGGAAAGCTTACCACCAAGAACTTCCGCGGCCCGCTCCAAACGATCATCCCCTGGGCCACCAACCACTTTACCGAAACTCTCATTGCCCGAATTTCCGAAAAATTCGGCGACGATTTCTGGGGCTTCTGGATGCTCGGCGGAATGTCCGGCGGCGGAATGGGCTTCATTGTCGCACCCTCCCGGAAAGCGGAAGCACTCGAAGCAATCCATGAGATCATGATCCGCACCAAGCGCGAACTGGAGAATGCCCTTCCCTTCGCCATGGACCCGGTTGTCTACGATTTCGGGATCAACCCGCACGGCACTTTTGGCGATCTCCGCGAAGGAGCAGACGCCGTTCTCCCCCCCAGCTACTACCACCTTTCACTGGGACAAACCCTTCGTATTCCGTCCGCCGATCTTTCCCCCATCGCCCGCGCCGAGCTCGACCAATTCGCGAACGCATGCCGCACCAACCCAGCCTTCGAGTCGTCGGTGCAAGCCCTCTTCGACACCCTCATTCCTCGCGCCGCCGGTGAAGAAGATGGCGACAGCTCGCTTCAGGAACTCCTCACCGAACACGGCTTCGACAGGGCCCAGCACGAAAAAATCCGCCGCGACCTGCACGACGGCCGCATCGGACTTGCCCAAAACCGCCTCTCCGCCAACACCACTATCAAGGACGTCACCGCAGAAGACATCACGGACTTCACAACCACGGGCCCGTCCGATGAAGCGATTGCGCTGGGACAACAGGCACTCGCCAAAGGCGAAGTCGCCGTGGTAACCCTCGCGGCAGGAGCTGGATCCCGCTGGACCCAAGGCGCCGGTGTCTGCAAAGCCCTCCATCCCTTCGCCCGCCTCGGCGGAAAGCATCGCACATTCATCGAGACCCACCTCGGCAAGTCCCGCAAACGAGGCTCCGAGGCCGGAAATACCATTCCGCATCTCTTCACGACCTCTTACTTAACCCACGGACCTACGAGCGACTTCCTTGATAACGTCGATCACTATTCCTACCCCGGACCATTGCACCTCTCCCCCGGCCGTTCCGTGGGACAGCGCATGATTCCCACCGAACGTGATCTCCGTTTCGCCTGGGAAGAAATGCCCCAACAAGTCCTCGACGAGCAGCAACAAAAGATGCGCGACTCGCTGCGCTCCGCCCTCATTGGCTGGGCTCAATCGTCCGGCGAAGCAACCGACTACAACGACAACCTGCCGCTCCAGTGCCTCCACCCGGTCGGTCACTTCTACGAAGTACCCAACCTCTTCCTCAACGGCACCCTCGCCGAGCTCCTCAAGGACCGTCCACAGCTCAAGACTCTCATGCTGCACAACATCGACACCCTGGGGGCCGATGTTGATCCTGCTATTCTGGGGCACCACCTCCAAAGCGACGCCGGGCTGACTTTCGAAGTCATCACCCGCCGCCTCGAAGACCGTGGAGGTGGCCTCGCCTCCGTCGACGGCCGGACTCGCCTCCTCGAAGGCCTCGCCATGCCGCGCGAAGAAGACGAGTTTGAGCTCTCCTACTACAACTCGATGACGACCTGGATCGACCTCGATATCTTGCTCGAACTCTTCGGCCTTACCCGCGAAGACATCCTCTCCAACGATCAGGAAAAAATCTCCGCCGCCGTGCGGAGTATCGCCTCCCATCTCCCGACCTACATCACGCTCAAGGACGTGAAGAAGCGCTGGGGTCATGGACAAGAAGACGTCTTCCCCGTCACGCAATTCGAAAAACTTTGGGGGGACCTCACTACCTTACCTGAAATCACCTCGAAGTTCATCGTGGTCCCGCGCCTCCGTGGGCAGCAGCTCAAAGACCCCGCCCAACTCGACGCCTGGCTCCGCGACGGGAGCGCCACCTACATCGAATCGATTTGCGAATGGTAATGAATCCCTTCCACTCCCTCGGACGCCTGACGCTCAGCTTCATGAGCTACCTTGGGCAATTGGGGTATCTGGTCGGCGGAGTCATCGAGTCTCTTCTCAAAGGCCAACGTCGCTACAAACAAACTTTCGCACAAGTCGCGGAGATCGGTGGACGCTCTCAAACGGTGGTCATTATCACCGGCGCATTCACTGGCGCGGTGCTGGCAGCGCAGGCGCTTTTCCAATTCAAACTCTTCGGCCTCGAAACTGCTGCCGGGGGCCTCGTCTCGGTCGCTATGCTCCGTGAGCTGGGACCCTCAATCACGGGACTGATGTTAGCAGGCCGGGTCGGGTCGGCGATGGCCGCTGAAATTGGCACAATGAAGGTGACTGAGCAAATCGACGCCCTCCGCTCGATGGCGGTGCATCCCATCGACTATCTCGTCACGCCCCGCCTCGTCGCGATGATCATTTCTGTTCCTCTTCTCATTGCCGAAGCAGCAGCTTTTGGAATCTTTGCCTCCTACGTCATTGGCGTGCATGTCTTCCACGTCGAAGCCGCCTACTGGGTTGCTAACATGACGAAATACGCCGACCTCTCCGACGTCTTCATCGCGGTGATCAAAGGGCTGAGCTTCGGCATTCTCATCGTCATTATTTCCTGCCATCAAGGCCTCAAAGCCAGCAACGGAGCCGTCGGCGTCGGAAGAGGAACCACCAACGCGATGGTCTACTCCTCCCTGGCTATTCTCATTGCCAACTTCTTCCTCACACTGCTGATGCAGCATTTCTTCCCAGCGGAATTTATGACGAATTAGGAAAAGCTATTTCTGATAATACACCCAGACGAAGCCGGTCCGTTCTTCCTTCATGAGTTCCCTGCACTTGTCATCGTGCTCAATCCTTTTTTTGTTCCGCTCCTGCCGAGCCTCCTTGGTGGGAATTTTTGAGAGCTTGTCACGGAGCTCATTGAATTCTCGATCCAAAGCCTTGATCTGCTCTTTAGCCTCCTCCCAGGAAGCGTCCCCAAGAGGAGACTTCAGAATCACCCGGTCACCGACAATGAGGTCGAGCTTTCCATCGCCATTGAGGTCATCGACCCAAACACGTGAAGAGTCGCCAACGAAAGCATTCTCATTTGCCCAACGACTGGCAATCTCAGTTCCTGTGGTGAGTGTCTCGAACTTACCCAGAGAAATCGGCTTTCCCTTGCCGGCAGAATTCTCAGACCAAACCACCTCCCCTCTGGCACCACCGGAGAGCATGTCGAGATCACCATCGCCATCCCAATCGATGAAGAAGGGATCACTGTGATAGCTGGGGATTTTGAGCGCCTTATCTCCGCAATCGATGCGATTCGACTCGGGCTTGAACTTTCCTTTCCCTTCACCCTCGAACCAATAAAATGTTCCTTTGAAATTACCCACAACAAGATCGAGGTCGCCATCGGAATCGAAATCGACAGCCGTCGGCCGAGTGCAAATGCGCGATGTGACGGGATCGGTCTTTCCTAGCTTCTCAGGCGTGATGATCAGGAACTTTCCGTCTGTGCCTTTCAGCGGATCCGGCTTCCTAAATCCGCCACCTTTCTTCCCCCAAAGCACCTGAAAGAGACCAGCCATTTCGGGAAGATCGTCTCCGCTGTATGAACCGGAGAGAATGTCGATATTTCCGTCGCCATTAAGATCCACAACCTGTGGAGTCGAGGAGGTGCATCACCAGACACCGGGTATCTTGACCGGCTGGCCGTCGACCTCGAGAAGCTCCCCTTGAGCGAACTTCCCGTCGCCAAGCCCTTTAAAGACATGAATGTAACCATTGGCGAATTGACCGACTAAAAGTTCCTTTTTCCCATCGCCATCGAGATCATGGAGACAGGGAGCGGCGTAGCCGGGAGATTGGGTCTTGATCGGCTGATCTCCGCCCTTGAGCTGAGCCGGGGCTTGGAATTCATAAGCCTCTGCAAATGAGGGACACAACAGAGAGAGAGAGAGGACGAACGTTTTCATCTCTTGTAAACCGCTTCCTGGCCACAATTCTGTCTGAAAGCGACAAAAATGAGAGTTCCGCATTAGTCTTGCCGCAACTCCCGACCCCCGCTATGTCGAAGGAGAAATATTTCGTTATGGAGACCTTCAACAACCCAAGTGTGTCCCCGCTCGATTTTGCGAGCTCCCCGATCAACCGCGCTCTCACGGCGGAACAAAAGATCGAGTATTATCGCCAAATGTCCCGGATCCGACGCTTCGAGCAAGGCTCATTGAAGCAGTATAACATGGGCAAGATGGGCGGCTTCCTTCACCTCTACATTGGTCAGGAATCGATCGCGGTAGGTTGTGCTTCACTGATGGGCGAACACGACCACATGATTACCGCTTACCGTTGTCACGCACACGCCTTGGCCGTTGGAATGAACATGAACGAATGCATGGCCGAGCTTTTCGGTAAAACCACCGGTTGCTCCAAAGGCAAAGGCGGATCGATGCACTTCTTTGCTCCTGACAAGAACTTCTGGGGTGGCCACGGCATCGTCGCCGGACAGACCCCGCTCGGCCTCGGTCTTGGCTACGGCTTAAAATACAACGGCCACAAAGGGGCCGCCCTGTGCTTCATGGGAGACGGAGCAGTCAACCAGGGAGCCTTCCACGAATCACTCAACATCGCGGGCCTCTTCAACATCCCCGTCGTCTACATTATTGAGAACAACGGATACTCGATGGGAACTTCGCAAAAGCGTTCCAGCGCCTACAAGGACTGCCTCGCTCAGCGGGCCGATGGGTACGATATCGATTGGGACCTCGTCAATGGTGAGGACTTCTATGAACTCCGCGCCAAGGTCAGCATCGCCATGGAGCGCGCTCACGAGCAATCCCGCCCCACCGTTCTGGAAATTCAGACCTACCGCTACTATGGCCACTCCGTCGCTGACGCGAACCACAAAAAATACCGTTCGCCCGAGGAGATTGAGGACTACAAGAAGAACCACGACCCAATCAATCTTTGGAAACAGCGATTGATCAGCGAGGGAATTCTTACCGAAGAATCTGCCAAGGAAATTGACCGCTCCGCCAAGCAGGAAACCGACGCCGCCGTCGTATTCGCCGACGAGTCTCCCGCTCCCACCATTGAAGACGTCACGGATGACGTTTACTGGGAATCCGACAACAACACCGAGGCCTCCAAGATCGGCCGTCACTTCTTCAACGACTAATTTTCCACGACCATGAGAGAAATCGAATACCGAGACGCCCTCAACGAAGCCTTCGACGAGGAACTGGCCCGCGACGAAAACGTCGTCATCATGGGTGAGGAGGTCGCCCAATACAATGGCGCCTATAAAGTCACCAAGGGACTCTGGGAAAAATGGGGCGACAAGCGAGTCGTCGACACTCCTATTTCCGAGGCCGGCTTCATCGGCATGGGCATCGGAGCCTCCATGCTGGGCATTCGCCCGGTGATGGAATTGATGTTCTGGTCCTTCCACTCCGTGGCCTTTGACCAACTCGTCAACAACGCGGCCTGCGTTCGCTACATGTCAGGAGGCCTGATTAATGTCCCGATTGTGATGCGTGGACCCGCCAACGGCGGAACGAACGTCGGAGCGACCCACTGCCACACCCCGGAAGGGCTTTTCGCCGCCTTCCCTGGGCTGAAGGTCTGCTCGCCCGCGACTCCATCCGACGCAAAAGGTCTCATGAAGGCCGCCATTCGCGACAACGACCCCGTCTACGTCATGGAAAACACTCTTCTCTACGGAAACAAGGGCCACGTCCCCGATCCATCCGAAGGTGACCACGTCGTCCCGCTCGGAAAAGCCGACATCAAGCGCGAGGGCAGCGACATTTCCCTCATCGCCCACGGTCGCAGCGTCCTGCACTGCCTCGAGGCTGCCGAGACCCTGCAGTCCGAGCACGGAATCAATGCCGAGGTCGTCGATCTCCGCTCGATCCGCCCGCTCGACCAAGATGCCATCATCGAATCAGTCAAAAAGACCAACCGGGCCGTCCTTGTTGACGAATCCAAGCCTTTCTGCGGGGTTTCCGCCCAAATCACCACCCTGATTCAGGAACACGCCTTCGATTATCTCGACGCCCCGATCAAACGGGTCTGCACCATCGACGCTCCGGCCATTTACTCAAAGCACATTGAGGACGAGCAGCTCCCAAATGCCCGCCGGATCATCGAGAAAGTTCTCACGATCGCTTAAAAAATCAGCTGTTGAAATTCCACCTTCGACAAAAGAACCTGTCCTCTGGTTTCGTTTTTTTAAGCCAAGGAACGCTAATTTGATCAGGTGGAGTTTTGCAGGCACCCATCCCATTGGGTAGGTGTTCAAAATAGTCTCAGGTCATCACCAGAAAATATCCGTCAATCGAGGAAAGATGGAGCACTAGCCCAACTTCCCTAAAACTCCCCGAAGACGTATTTCGAGAGAATCACCTGCAGAATTTCCGGCGAGAATCTCTTTGCACAGTCCATCAATCATCGATTTCACCCGGGTTCGAAGGTTGTCCCGACGCATTTTAGCCTCCTGAAGGGCGACCGCGACCTCGAGAACACGATTCGGACTCACTTCACCATTGGGAGAATCACAAACCTCTTCGGCAATCTTCAACATCGCCTCACAATCACACTGGGCTTGATTCATTTGCTTCTTCAAATCAACGAACCCCTGTAGCTCTTGAGAGAGAAACCCACTCAAGGCATCCCAATGAGCCTGACCTACCATCTCGACAGCCATCAAGGCTCGGGATTCTCCAATAATGTAATTTAGAGCTCTACTGGGGATCTCATCAGCCAACGATGGAGCGTTCTCCTCCTCATTGCTGAAGCAAGAGGCGAGAGATTGGCTAACTTTATCCGATTTGCTAATTTCCCGGGGAGATTTCGAAAGTGCCGCAAAGCCGTTGCGAGAAGAGAAAATCTCGCGCTGGAATACGGGAAACAATGATTTTGAACGAGGTCTTTGAATGCTCATGATTTTTATAATAATAGCGTCCTGGGCGGCGGACGGTTTTAAATTAGCGTTTTTTAATAATTTTCCGAGTAATTTAGAGTTTTCTCCTAATTTTAAGGGTTTATTTATTTAACTGCTCTAAAATAACTTGCATTTTTTAGAAAATTCACTAAAAACGCACCATGAGCTCGCCCTCAAAATTAGCAAGCGTCGCCGATCAACTCTGGTCCTGGAATGCCGACGAACTCCAAAGCCTGCAAGATGTCATTGCCAAAATGATCGATACAAAAGAGGCCATGTTGGGCGCAGAAGCGAAGATTGGCGTGCGTCAGGATCGCGAAACAGCCGACGACCTCCGCGAAATCCGCCATTTCCTCAGCGACTCTCAGCTCGACCTTAATGGCCCCGAGTGTGTTCTTCTCGGGAGCCTTCACAAACACCTTGAAGAGGCCGAACTCCTCGACACCCGAGGATTGAACATCTGGCTCGACAGCTATGGCCGCAAACCCTCCAACACAACCAGCACCGTGGAAAACCTCGAGAAGAAGGGCTTTATGGAGTTTGTCGCTGGGGAAACGCTCAATTCCCACAAGACCTTCCGCCTTACCGATGCCGGACGCAGCGAGATCCGCAATATCATGTGCCGCCTCGCCCGAAAGAGCGTCGTCTCCATGGCCTAAGCTGGAAAGTTAGCGAACTAACTTCCCGCTCACTTTTCAGGCCTCTGGATTGCACATCCGATTCTTGGAATTATCTTTCAAATTCGGTCCAAGCTCTGCTATCCCTCCCCCGCCCTAACCGGGCATCCTCTCTTTCCAATTTTCCAACTTCATCACGACTATGCCGATCAATATTGAAATGCCGAAGCTCTCCGACACCATGACCGAAGGAACCGTGGTTCGCTGGATCAAAAAAGAGGGCGATGAAGTCGAAATCGGCGATATCATCGCGGAAATCGAAACCGATAAGGCCACCATGGAAATGGAAGCCTTCGACGAAGGAATCCTCTCACAAATTTCAATCCAGGAGGGCGGCAAAGCTCCCGTCGGATCCGTTATCGCGGTTCTTCTCGAAGACGGTGAAGGCGACGCTCCCGCAGCATCTGCCCAAGCCGCTGCTCCAGCACCTGCTGCTCCCGTGGAAACTCCCGCTGCCGCTCCTGCTCCTGCTGCGGCTCCGCCCGCTCCAACGCCTCTCGCGAATGGCGCACAGCCAGCTGAAACACGCCTCAAGGCTTCTCCCCTCGCCAAGAAAATCGCCGAAGCCGATGGAGTCGATCTCTCCAACGTCACCGGCACTGGCCCGGGCGGACGCATTGTCAAAGCCGACGTCGTGTCAGCTCCCGCAATACCAGTATCTGTCGCGAGCACACCAGCCACTCAAGCACCTACCGTTACTCCAACCGCAACGCCGACTCCTGCTCCCGTGTCCATTTCTCCCGTCATGAGCGGTGAAGATCAGACGATCCAGCTCTCCGGAATGCGGAAGATCATCGCAGAACGCCTACTCACTTCCAAGACCACGATTCCTCACTTCTACCTTCACCTGGAAGTAGACGCCGCTCCTCTCATGGAGCTCCGCAAGCAAATCAACGCACAGGCCGAAGCCACCCACGGTAACAAGTATTCCGTGAACGACTTTGTCGTGAAGGCTCTCATCAACGCTTCCGTCGCCGTTCCCGAGGTCAATGCCTCATTTAACGGCGACCACATCGTGCAATTCGCTCACGTTGGAATCTCCGTTGCCATCGCAGTCGATGACGGTCTGGTCACTCCAGTGGTCAAAAACGCCGAACAGAAATCCCTCCTCGCTATCTCCAAGGAAATCAAGGAAATGGCCGGAAGAGCTCGCGAGAACAAACTCAAGCCGAACGAATTCGACGGCGGTACCGTCACGATCTCCAACCTCGGAGCCTGGGGCATCGAATCATTCGACGCCATCGTCAATCCTCCACAAGCTGCCATTCTCAGCGTCGGCGGCATCATCGAAAAACCCGTCGTGAAGGACGGAGCGATCGTGCCGGGCCTCCGCATGAATCTGGGCGTCAGTTGCGACCATCGTGTCGTCGACGGAGCGGTCGGAGCCAAGTTCATCAGCGAAATCAAGCGTCTCCTCGAGAACCCAGCCTTGATGCTCGTTTAGGCCCAAACCATAAGGCGGAGCCTTTACCTGAAATGCTCATCGCTTTTAACAAGCCCTATGGCGTCCTGAGCCAATTCAACTCCAATCCTGGAGACAAAGGGCAACGGACTTTGAAGGAATTCGATTTTCCTCCCAAAGTCCTGCCACTTGGACGCCTCGATATGGATTCGGAAGGTCTTCTTCTTTTCACCGACGAGAAAGCCCTCGAAAACAAACTGCTGCACCCTCGCTTCCAACACCGGAGGCGCTACCTTACCTTGGTCGAGGGAGTCCCCGACGAAGCTGCCATGAGCGAATTACGGAGCGGAAAATTAGTCATCAAAGGACACCGCTGCCTCCCTTGTCGCGCCAAGATTCTCAAACAAGCTCCCGATATTCCCGATCGTGATCCTCCGGTCAGAGTGCGCAAACAAATCATCGATACCTGGCTGCGTCTTGAACTCCGGGAAGGTAAGAACCGTCAGGTTCGTCGTATGACCGCGGCGGTAGGTTATCCCACGCTGCGTCTCTTACGCGAAGGAATTGGCGCCCTCCCTCTGGGAAACCTTCCCGTGGGCACGTGGCGCGAACTGAGTCAGGAAGAACGGGACGCTGTCTTTGCCCGCTAAAAAATGAATATTCCGCGTCATCCGACCCGATTCTGGCTTTCCTGCCTGCTAGGTGTCGTCTTGCTTATGGTCATTTTTATTATTGCCCGCGACACGGAGGCCACCTGGTTTTTTGCCACGGTTGGAAAGATCCCCTACTTCGACAAAGTGGGCCACTTTTTCATCATGGGCCTGATCAGCCTCTGTGCCGTGGCCGGATTAGCCCATTGCCTTCCCTTCCCACCTTGGCGCTCAAGCTTCGTTGTTATGGGCTGCGTCTTTCTTCTCTCTTCGATCGACGAACTCTCACAGGCCTTCATTCCTTCGCGAACGTTTTCCTTCGCCGATCTGACTGCGAGCATTCTTGGCATCATTTTCCTCGGGCTTATTGGCCACTGGATCAGTCGGCAGAAGCACTAGATTTTCGACGGGAGCGGAAAAAGCCATCGATCATGCCCCAAAGCAATGCAGAGAGGCCGGTTCCCACAATATAGCTGGCGACCAACTTAAACAGACCTCCACTGATTCCACCTATCAGTTTGACAGCTTCCATCCCAAATGGATTCAAGGTCCACATCACAGCATTGAAAATAGGCACCCCTGCACCACCTCCACCCAAATCAGTTCCGGAACCGATCAATAACGCGACCGGTATCGCCACTCCCGAAAGAACTGTCACCAGCCCCATTGCGCGTTCAGTTGGAAGAGGGAATTTCATTATTTCACTTGGAGAGTGGGATCTCCCAGAAGACTGATTTCGCAGATCCCCTGGCGGTAAGTCGCCGACTTGCGAGCGTTATCGACGAGGTCGGACTGATGAAATAAACGTCGGTCGGAATATCGACATCCTTGCCCCATTGATTTTGATGAGAGGTATCCCGGTCTGGAATCAAGCGACCCATCACCACCCAGGATAATAATCTGATATCGATGCGTCTCAAGATGCTCCCGGGCACACTCCCGCCAAGCTTCCTTCAATTCCGGGGGACTGACCAAATGAACCCTCAATCCTCCGGCCCACAATGACCCCGTCATCAATCCCGCAAGGAGCAATAGCTTCATAGGGACAAACTAGAAGAGAATCGCCCATGGTAAAGGACGGTAATTTTTTCTCCCTTGAAAAATTTTAAGACCTTGGCTTCCCTCGGCCGATGAGAAGAGCCATCTTGTCGGGGATCAAGTTGCGCCTCTTTATTGTCAGCCTCATCCCATGCCTCGTCCTGATTTCCTGCGGCGGAACCGATAATATCACGGTCAACCCCCGCCCCATCGTGAGCGACGGAGGGACCGCCAAAGAACGCGAAATGGCAGGGCTCATGCGAGGCCATCCAAAACAAAAACGAAGAACTCTCCTCTACAATGCTCGTCTCACCTCGGTCGCGAGGGCCCGCGCCCGGGACATGGCCCGGCGAAATTACTTTGGCCACGTCGATCCCGATGGCCACGGCCCCAATTGGCACCTCACCCGCGCTGGATACCGTCTACCCATCGAGTGGACTGCTTTCAAAAGCTCCAATCAAGTGGAGTCCATCCTCGGAGGCAAAGCCACTGCCAAAGAAGCTTTTCACACACTCGTAAATTCATCCGGGCACCGCAGCCACCTCCTCGCAGCGGTGCCCTTTTACGAAAACCATCTGCGCTACGGCGTGGGATACGCCTATGATCCCGGCTCTACTTACCACCACTACTGGGTCATCATTACCGCCCCGATTCAAAAATAGGTGCAGACAAATTAGCAATTCAGCATGGAATTCACCGACATATTCGGTAGCCTTCACCCCACCCGATAATCAAAGACGATTATATTCCGATGAAACTATTCCCTGCGATACTCTCTGGAGCCTTGGCTTGTGCCTTCGTTTCCTGCCAACAATCTCCACCGCCTCCTCAAAATCACGGAGCCCCGGCCGCTCTTCTCGGCGCACCCCGGGGAGTGGCCGCTCAAGCCCAGATCGTCACCCTGCCGCCCACACCTACTCCGGAACCCACCAAAAGAATCACGCGGAACCCCAGCAGCTATCCGCTTGCGGTGGCGACTCCCGAAGCCGGAATCGTGTTGAGCCCCTACAAGCCTTACAACAAAGTCCGCGTGAGCAAGTTAAAATCCGGTGACCTCGCCGAAGATCCAGACAACAGAGGAATGATTTTCCGCGTCCCCTGAAGCCTCCGACCCACTCACAAAAAATGCCCGCTGCGAGATCATCGCCCGGGCTTTTTTGATAATTGCCCAGTGGACTTATACACTACCCAAAACACCGGTTGAATCACCGAAACTCTTCGCGCTCACCCCAAATTCATTGAGCATCCGCACATAAAGATTTGAAAGAGGAACTTCTCCACGAAGATCAACATGACGCCCAGGCGTCAATGCACCTCCGCCACCACCTCCCACGATGATCGGAAGATCATCGTGGTTATGACGATTTCCATCCGCAATGCCGCTTCCGTATACGATCATGGAATTATCTAGAAGCGACTTCCCGTCGACATCCTCGGTATTCTTCATCTTCTCCAAAAAGTAAGCCAACTGCGTCAAATAATATTGATCAATCTTTTGGATCTTTTGGAGGTTATCCTTCTTGTCCTTATGGTGGGAAAGATTGTGATGGCCCTCGGATACGCCAATCTCTTTGAAGTTTCGATTACTTCCGTCATGAGCCATCAGGAAAGTGGAAATCCGGGTCGAGTCAGTTTGGAAAGCGAGCACCATCATGTCCATCATGAGCTGCATATGCTCCGCGTAGTTCTTCGGCTTACCCTCGGGAGCAGCAACGCCAGGATCGATCGAAGTGAATGATTCAGCTTTCCCAATCCGACGTTCGATCTCACGAACTCCCGTGAGATATTCATCAAGTTTGTGCTGATCATTACGCCCAAGGCGACGCTGCATTGCCTTGGCGTCATCGGAAATGAAATCGAGAATCGACTTCTGCGATCCCATTCGCCTCGCGAGACTCTTCTTTCGCTCGTCCGCTGATCCGGCTCCAAACAAGCGCTCAAAAACAAGCCGCGGATTTCCTTCCGGAGTCATCGGCTGGGAATCGGATCGCCAGGAAAGATTAAATTGATAAGCACAAGAATAACCGGAGTCACATTTTCCTGATTTGCGGACGCCATCGCAAGTGAGTTCCAGAGAGGGAAGCCTCGTTTGATCCTCGGCAGCCCGGGCCGCGATTTGGTCCACGGAGACTCCAACTTTGATGTCCGCACCCGAAGTTTTCTTGGCCCGCTGGCCGGTCAGAAATGTCGCATTACTCCGTGCGTGATCACCCGCGCCATCCGGTCCCGCCTTGGCATGTTGGTGGGCAAATCCGGTGTAAACCTGAAACTGGTCTTTCAGCCCCTCAAGCGGTGCCATCGACTTTCCGAGCTTATAGTTAGCTCCCGTGCCAGACGGACGCCAGTGCTCCAAATTCACGCCATTTGGAATATACAAATATGCCATACGTAGCGGGCTCCCTGCCGCCGTCGTTGCCACCCTCGAAGCCGTCGCAGCCATCAAGGGGCGCATAGATTCCAAAGCCGGCAAGGTCACGGCCGCTCCCAGACCGCGTAAAAATCCGCGGCGATTGATACCCGATGGGCTCTTCATGTGGAAATAATACGATAAATCTCGAAATTATCTCGCATAAAATTACCGACTTAGAATCCAATCAGCTTCTCAAGAGCCCGAAAGATCCTTTCCGGGAAATACTCCTCTGGCAGCCCAACCCCTGACGGCTGAGAGATAGACTAATATATTTCAGCAAGCCCCCAACTTCTCGAGCAAATCAATCCCCACGGCGTTTTTGGAAAGGAGCACTCGTAATCACGCCCACCACTAGTTCTTTGAGACTGCCATTTTTATCATGCAATCTCTTCACCAGGGCATCAATGGTTACCGCATCAAAATACTCCGGCCCGCGACCAATGGCGTAAGTCAGTAGCTTCTCACTAAGACAGCGATAAAAATCATCCCTCCTTTCATCGGCCAGAATCGACTTGAGTGTGGTCACATTGGAAAATTTCTCTCCCGTCACCAACTGCCCTCCGGAATCAATCTTCACCCCTTTCTCATCCGAGCGAAACTGACCGAGCGCATTGAAGTTTTCCAATCCCAAGCCAATCGGATCCATGCGCGCATGGCACCCCGCGCAGATCGGCTTCTCGCGATGCACTTCCATCATCTGCCGCATCGTCATCGACTTCTCGGATTTGTGAGTAATCTCCTCCAATTCGGGAACATTCGGCGGCGCAGGAGGTGCGGGCGTCCCCAGAAGATTATCGAGCACAAACAATCCCCTCTTCACCGGAGAGGTCCGCGTGGGATTCGATGTCACCACCAGAAATGTTCCCTGCGTTAAAATCCCCCCCCTTTCTGGGTGCTCGGTGAGGTCGACCAGTTGATGCTCTTCTCCAACAACGCCATTCACTCCGTAAAACTTCGCGAGACGCGAGTTCAGAAAACTGTATTTCGCCGAGATCAGCTCTTCCGCTGGACGATCATTTTTAAGCACGAACTCAAAGAACATCTCGGTCTCTGTTTTCATGTCTTTCTTCACTCGACCATTGAATACTTTTGTCGCTTCCAACTGGCTCGTCGTGTTTAAAATCCGCCGCGGATCTATCGCAAATTCCTCGATATCCCGAGACTGCAGCCATTGTCCGACAAAATTCTCCACGAAACGCCGCGAACGAGAATCCTCGAGCATCCGGTCAACCTGAGACCTTAGGTTTTTACGAAGCTCTTTCTTATAAGCCAAACTCAGCAACTCATCATCGGGCACCGAACTCCATAAAAAGAACGAAAGTCTCGCCGCCAGCGCATACTCATCAAGCAGGACTACCTTGTCTTTGTTGTTCGGCTCGGGCTGAATCTCAGCGCGAAATAGAAATCGCGGGGAAGCCAATACTGCCGTCATGGCATGCTTGATGCCGTCTTCAAAAGTCCGTCCGGGAGAACCATCGACTTTCATCGCCATCTTCACCAAGCGAGCCACCGTTCCACTATCGAGTGGCCGCCGGAAAGCCCGGCTCACGAAGCTCCTCATAATCTTGCGGGCATACAATTCACGATCCCGCATCTCCTTCGGAGCCGGACCATCCACCATAATCATTTTATAGCCCTTCGGAGGCTCTTTGAAACTTCCATCCAGGGGACCCTTGATTCTCACTACCTTGACGACCAAACCTTGCTCCCCCTGATTCTCGCCAGGAGGTTTTTTGGCAATCAATTTCACCTCGAGATGATTTCCTCCCTTCTTCAATTTCGTCTTCGAGCTCAAACGAATATAATCCCGCTGATCCCAACCCAAGGCCCGTTGGGCAACCTTTTTCCCATTAATAAAGAACTCGAGGTAGGCGCTCTGATCCGTCGCCTCATCCGCACCGCGAATCGCAAAATCGAAATTCACATCGTAATACCCCTGCGCCGGAGCTGAGATCTCCGCCTCCGATGAGGGGGATGTTTTAAAAGGCAACCAACTTCCGCGTTGCTTGCCATCATCAACCAAGCGGAATTGGCTCCCCTCCACTTCTCGCACCGGCATCGCGGTGGCCGCTCCTCTTGGAAGAGCCATCTCTACGATGCTTGATGCCGCCTCGATATACTTCTCCATGTGCAGAGGAGAGATCGTCAACACTTCGCCAATCGTATCGAAACCATACCCGGTATCATCCGCCGGAAAATTATCCCAGGTGGCATACTCCACTCCGAGGAGATCTTTAATGGCGTAATAGTATTCTGTGCGATTCAGCCGCCGAATGGTAACCCGCCCCGGATCCGGATTTTTCGGGTCCAATTTAAAAACCTCTCTCTCAATCCAAGTGAGCAATTGCTTCTTCTCCTCAACTTCCAGCTGATCCTTTTCGGAAGGCGGCATGATTTGCGAACGCACATTGCGCCAAATCGCCATCCAATGATCCACATCGTTGAGGTGTTTAGTGAGATCCTTGAATTCATCCATCGAGAACTCCCCCTTCGCTTTTCCGTCGCCGTGACAATCAATACAATAGGCATCCAGCAAAGGTTCAATCTCCTCTTCAAAACTCACCTTAGCACCGGCCCACGCCATGCCAGTTGCCAGAAAGAAGCATCTCAGAAATCTCATGCGCCTTCTTTTACGCCGGAAGATACAGAATTCTAATTGATATTTCATTTTTCGTGAAATTTGCCCTATCCTCCCCAGCACATGTCCGACTTCCTCGTTATCGGCTCCGGCATCGCCGGGCTCTCATTCGCCATCAAAGCAGCCGAACACGGAACAGTCACGGTCATCACGAAAGGTAAGCTACTGGAGTCCAATACCGCATGGGCTCAGGGAGGGATCTCAGCCGTCCTACCGCCCGAACTCCGCGATCCCGCCGACGATTGCGCAAAACACGTCGCCGACACCCTTGATGCCGGCGCCGGACTCTGCCACGAAGATACTGTGCGTATCGTCGTCGAGGAAGCCGCTGAAACGATCGAGGAACTCGTCGATTGGGGCACTGATTTCGATCACGATGAAAAAGACCCCTCCCGATTTTCCCTCGGAAAAGAAGGAGGACATTCACACCGACGCATCCTTCACGCTAAAGACACCACCGGACGCGAAATTGCCACCTCGCTCGTCGAGACTGCCCACAAAACTGCAAACATCACCATTCTCGAAAACCACTACGCCATTGATCTCATCACCACCGGCAAGCTTGGCTCTGTAACCGATGACCGCATCCTCGGGGCCTACGTTCTCGAAATCGAGACCGACGAAGTCAAGACCATCACCTCGCCTCGCGTTATTCTCGCCACCGGTGGTTGCGGAAAAACCTACCTCTATACCACCAATCCGGATTCCTCAACTGGCGATGGACTCGCCATGAGCTGGCGCGCCGGGGCATCCATTGCCAATATGGAATTCATTCAATTCCATCCCACTTGTTTCTACAACCCGGCTGCCTCTGGCCCAGAAGCGCGTTCCTTCCTCGTCTCCGAAGCCGTGCGCGGCGAGGGTGCCATTCTCGTCAACGACGAAGGTATCGAGTTTATCAAAGAACATGACCGGCGCGGATCACTTGCCCCCCGCGATATCGTCGCCCGCGCCATCGACACCGAAATCAAACGGACCGGCGCACCCTGCGTCTTCCTCGACGTCTCCCCACTCGGCGATCACTTCACCGAACGCTTCCCATTCATCCACGAAACTCTCCTTTCTTACGGACATAACGCTCTGGAGAAACCCATCCCGGTCGTCCCCGCCGCGCACTACCAATGCGGCGGCGTCGTGACCGACATGAATGCCAAAACCACCATTCGCGGTCTCTATGCCGTCGGCGAAGTCGCATTCACTGGTCTGCACGGAGCCAACCGACTCGCTTCTAACAGCCTACTTGAAGGCAACGTCATGGCCCGGCGGGCTCTCGCCGAAATCATGCGCCTCTACCCACCCGGAAAAGAGATCCCCGACGCACCCGAAATTCCGATATGGGAAAGTGGCAACGCCGCCCCACCCGATGAGCTAGTCAATATCTACCACGCCTGGGACGAGCTCCGCCGTACTATGCAGGACTACGTTTCCATCGTCCGCACCGACAACCGCCTGCGTCGCGCCGCCTATCGCTTGAAAAACCTCCGCCGCGAAGTGAAGGAATTCTACTGGGGCCACAACGTGACACCCGATATTCTCGAGCTCCGCAACCTTGTTGCCACCGCCTCCATCATCATCGACTCCGCCCAACTCCGGAAAGAGTCACGCGGGTCCCACCACACCCTCGACTACCCAAACACCGAATCACGCTTCGAGAGCGACACCGTCCTACGGAGATTCTGAGAAGAGCGCCCAAAGCCTCTCCTTAAACCACATTCACCCCATCGGGAGCAAACCGTTATTCGTCACGGCAGTGATGAACAGCCTCCCATATGTATGCCATAGTCCCCCACAACTAAGGTTTTCCGGACAAGTTTTTTCAACACCTTCTCCTCTTTTGATGGAAGTATTTTTTACCCCAAAAAATTAGCATTCTCTCGACCTTGTCCCACAGGTGACTCAAGCTCCCGCCCAAGATCGACGACCTTCCCAACGACCAACCATGAAAGCGCTCATTCTCACCGGCGGGAAATCCTCCCGCATGGGAACCGACAAATCCCAGCTGGAAATCGGCGGTGTCACCTTGCTTGAACGGACGATTGGCCTCATCAAGCCCCTCACCGAAAACATCTACATCTCGGTCGCCCACGATGATGCCGAGCAGTATCCCCTCCCCACGATCAAAGATCTTGAACCCTCTCCCGGTCCCCTAGGCGGCCTTCAGGCAGCCTTCACTCATGACCCGGATTCAGCCTGGCTCCTGATCGCCTGCGATCTTCCAAAACTTTCCCCGGAAGACCTGTCGCAACTCTTTGAAAACAAAGGAAAAGACGTCACCTGCTTTCTGAATCCCCTCGATGACCACCCGGAGCCGCTCTGTGCCATCTATGCTCCCTCGGCATCCACGACTCTCAATAAAATCATCTCGGAAAACCGTCGCTGTGCCCGAAGGTTCATTCGCTCTCTCGATCGCGTGGAACTCAGGCTCCCGGAGCCCCAGGCGCTCCTCAACCTCAACCGACCCGAGCTCCTCACTGAACTGCAACTTTTGAACCAACACGGGAGCAAGAAAAAAACCATCACCATCGAGTATTTTGCCAAGCTTTCCCAGGAAGCCAAAACCATCCGCGAGGACCTCACTACCACCGCAGCCACTCTGGCAGGCCTCTGGGAAGAAGTTCGCCTGCGCCACCACTTCTCTCTCGACTTGCCCCACATCAAGGCGGCCGTCGACAACGAATTCTCAGACTGGGAAACGCCGCTCAAAAATTATGATACCATCGCCTTCATGCCTCCCTTCGCTGGTGGGTAAATTCTCCATCCAGGAAAGCACCATTGACCTGACAGCCCTGAGAAAGGAAATGGAGGACCCCACCTGCGGAGCCATCGTTTCCTTCGAGGGACTAGTGCGGAATCACCATGAAGGCAGGGATGTTACCGCTCTCAAGTATACCCACCACCCTCTCATGGCCGAAAAAGAGGGGCAAAAGATCCTCGAAAAAACGCTCGAAAAATTCCCCATCACCCACGCTCTGGCAGTCCATCGGGTCGGTGAGCTGGAGATCGGCGACATCGCCGTTGTCACCTTGATCGCCTCCGCTCATCGCGAAGCCGCTTTTGAGGCGAACCGCTACCTCATCGACCTCATCAAACATCAAGTCCCCATCTGGAAATTCGAGACTTATGCCAACGGTGAGCAGGAGTGGACGGCACCTTGCCAAGGCTGCCAAAACTCATCCAATCACTGATCGCGACGTAGTTCAGTCCTAACGACAAAGATCCTTGGGGGAAAATAACGATCAGTGATAAATCAACGCTGTCTATTTTGAGACGGCCGAACCAGCCCGGACTCCCCTAAAAACCGCCGCTTGGCCACCTCGAAGGGGCACTCATACGCCTTAATCGTCACGACCTCCTTACTCAATCGCTGCAAACTTACGGGCGACGACTTCAATGGCTAGAGTCTCAAGTTGCTCGTCTTCGAGCTTCTCAATGGCTTCGATGGAGAAACCTTGGGCAACGAGATTTCGGGCTGACTTGGAGTCGATACCGCGAGCCTGAAGATAAAAGATTTCTTCGTCACTCACACGAGCGCTGGTGCTTCCGTGGGAGCACTTGACGTCGTCGGCATTGATCTCGAGTCCAGGCATGGAGTTGGCCTCGCACTCGTTGGTCATCATGAGATTACGACAAGTTTGATAGGCGTCGGTGCCATGCGCCCCGTCATCGACGAAGATCAGACCGGAGAAGATGGTCTTGGCCTTTCCAAAGAGCGTATTTTTGAACAAAAGATCCGAGTGAGTATCGCGAGCTCCGTGATGCTGAAAAGTGCGCTGATCATATTCCTGACCAGTAGTCGGGACTGCGACGGAAAGAATCTCGGAGCGGGCGTCCATCCCATCAACCGTGGAATAGGTTTCTTCGCGAACCCACTTGGCTCCGGTGTGAATGACTGCTTGCTTGGCATGAGCCAAAGCCTCGAGCCGGGAATCAGCCAGGCGGATAAGTTTACTGTTCGCATTGAGCTCCTGGGTGACGAGATAAGTCACTTTGGTCTTTTCGCCAGCTATGAGGTCAGCACCGCAAAGAACGGTGGTTGCATCGAGATCGTTAGCAGAGATAAAGCGCTCCACGACGCGAACCTTGGCTCCATCGTCAGCGATGATGACGACGGTCGGAGTGAGAAGCCCTTCTCCGGAAACGAGGTGGATGATTTCGATGTCAGCACCGGAATCGGTCTTGATGACAATGCCGTGCGAGGACTGGGCCCGATGCAGAGCGGAAAGCTTAGGCGAGCCCAAACGAGATTCGGTTTGCGGGAGAAGTTCTGGAGCATCAGCCAGCAGCTGAACCGAATCTGCCGACCCGGAAACGAGTTCGGCATTATGGAAAACAAAGCGCTGCGCTCCTTCGAGCGCTTCGGGGAGATCTATCCCAACTCCAGCGCCCACAGGTTCCAGCCCGGAAAGGTTCGCTTCCTTCCAGGAACCAAAACGCCAGTTTTCCTCGTTACGAGCCGGCCAATCGAGGGACTCGTATTTTGCAAGAGCTTCGGCGCGAATTGCCTCAAGAGCAGATGGTGGTATCATCGTAGCGGACATTAAATAGAAAGTGTTCTTTAAAAATTTGGCCTAACCGACCGAGCCTTCCATCTCGAGATCGATGAGGCGTTTGAGTTCGACGGAATACTCCATCGGGAATTCCTGCACGAGGTCATTGATGAATCCGTTCACCGCCAGAGACATCGCCTGGGCCTCGTTCAAGCCACGCTGCTGCATGTAGAAGAGCATTTCCTTACTAACTTGACTCACACTCGCTTCGTGCTGAGTGACGTGTTGGTTTCCCTTCACCGTAATCGCGGGATAGGTATCAGTGCGGCTCTTGGGATTAATCAGCAGAGCATCACACTCGGTGTTATTCTTGCAGCCTTTGAGGTGCTTGGGAATGTGGACCTGCCCACGATATGTCGAACGACCTTCGCCCACCGAGATCGATTTGGAAACCACGTTCGAAGTCGTGTTATCAGCAGCGTGAATCATTTTTGCACCCGTGTCCTGATGCTGGTTATCGTTTGCGAGAGCGATGGATATAACTTCTCCGCGAGCCCGCTCCCCTTTCATTACCACACCAGGGTATTTCATGGTAAGACGTGAACCGATGTTGCAATCGATCCAGCGAATCTCAGCATCTTCGTGTGCGAGACCACGCTTGGTCACGAGGTTATAAACGTTCGACGACCAATTCTGCACGGTGACGTATTGAATCTTGGCACCCTTCATCGCGACTAGTTCCACGACTGCGGAGTGCAGCGTGGCTGTCTCGAATTTAGGAGCGGTGCAGCCTTCCATATACATCACTTCCGATCCTTCGTCGGCGATGATGAGCGTGCGCTCAAACTGGCCGAAGTTTTCGGAATTGATCCGGAAGTAAGCCTGCAGCGGGTGTTTCACCTTAACCCCCTTGGGGATGTAGATGAACGAACCACCGGACATCACAGCGGAATTGAGCGCTGAGAATTTGTTGTCGCCGGTCGGGATGACCTTGCCAAACCAGGGGCGGAAAATTTCCTCGTGCTCTTTGAGTCCCTCAGAACAAGTCACGAAGATGACCCCTTCTTCAGCGAGCGCTTCCTTCACATTGGAATATGCTGCTTCCGAATCATACTGGGCCTCCACTCCGGCGAGGAACGCGCGCTCCTGCTCGGGCACTCCAAGCCGGTCGAAGGTTTCGAGAACCTCGGGAGGAACTTCGTCCCAAGAACGCTTGGGCTTGGCACCATCCGAGAGATAATAACGAATACCATCGAAATCAATGTTGTTAAGATCCTCGGTCGCCCAGTTGGTGGGCATGGGCTTGGATTCAAAAACCTCTAAAGCGCGGTGCCGAAAGTCATTCACCCACTGGGGCTCGTCCTTCACCTTGGAGATATAATCAATGGTATCTTTGGTAAGACCGTATCCGGCATCAAACTTGTGTTTCTCAGGGAAGGAGAAGTTTCCGATGTCATCCTTTTCGAGGGCGACCTGCTGGACGGTAGCGGTTTCTGAAGTCATGACAAAATAGATTAAGCAGTTTGCTTGAGGAAATCGTATCCACTCTTCTCGAGTTCGAGAGCGAGTTCGGCTCCACCGGACTTCACGATCTGACCATCGGCCATTACGTGCACGTGGTCAGGCTTAATGTAATCAAGGAGGCGCTGGTAGTGAGTGATGACGAGAAATCCGCGGGCCTCCGAACGCATCGAATTGACGCCTTTCGCGACCACTTTGAGAGCATCGATATCGAGACCGGAATCTGTCTCATCAAGAAGGCAGTATCGTGGATCGAGCATCATCATTTGGAGAATCTCGTTACGCTTTTTCTCTCCACCCGAGAATCCTTCGTTAACCGAACGACTGGTGAACTTCCGGTCCATTTCCAGTTCGTCCATCTTGGCATACATTTCCTTGTAGAAAGCAACGGCATCAATTTCCTCACCATCCGGAAGACGGGCCTGCCGTGCAGCACGGAGGAAATTAGCGTTGGAAACGCCGGGAACTTCGGAGGGGTACTGGAAGGCCAGGAAGATTCCGGCACGCGAACGTTCGTCCACTTCAAGTTCAGAGATATCGACTCCGTCCAGCAGAACGCGACCCCCAGTAACTTCGTAGTCGTCATGACCGGCGACGACTTTGGAGAGCGTTGACTTTCCGGAACCATTGGGTCCCATAATGGCATGCACTTCGCCGGCTGGAATTTCGAGATTTAGGCCCTTGAGGATCGGGGTCCCGTCGACCGTTGCGTGGAGGTTTTCGATAATGAGGCTCATGTGTGTAGAAAAATTAGTGACTGCCGATCCGCCCTTTCAGACTGATTTCGAGGTGGCTGATTTCGGTGCCCTGAGGTAATTCGAGAAAATCTGCAAGATTAACTCCTTCCTTAAAGACAACATCGTGAATCGTGCCGGTCTTTTCATCTTGGAAATGGCAATGATCGGAAAGATTCGGACAGTAGCGTGAGGGCTCGCGCTCAAAATTCACCTGCCGAACGAGTCCATGGGAAACTAAGGCTTCGAGGCAATTGTAGACCGTTGCCAGCGAAATCGTGGGCATCCGCTTTTGCGAACGGGAAAAAACATCGTTTGCGGTCGGATGGTCCCGTTCAGCGAGGACGACCGAAAAGACTTCGCGGCGCTGCTTGGTCATTCGCAGCCCACCAATCTCCGGCGGTAATTCCTCGGGAGTTGGACTGCTGTTTGCCTCGAGCGAAATCATGACGGCGGGAAACTAGCTACCTAAAGGCAGCACGCAAGCAATAATTGGAATTATTCTAATTCGAAGAACTCTCACCGTCCAAATCACCGATTCAATCTGTTCAAATCCCTTGTAGAACCTTATCTGAGAGCCACATAACGGATCAACCAACAGCTGACCGGTCCCGCGATTCACTCTCAATGGGGCTGCTCGGGCTCACCGGCATTCTTTCTCCGCCGAGATCGTGGTCTGGCGGGTTCGAGTTTTCAGAGGAAATGACGATCCAGTGTTTCTCGCTGGAAATGCCAGTTGGTGCCTCATCTACGCCATCGTTTGGCTCGTTCACCTTCTCGCTGAATGATTGTGGGGCTTTTTTCAGCTTCGGCTCTGCCTAGCGCGTCGTTATTTATTTGTTACCACGATCGTGATCGATCCGGAAAGTGCGACCGCGAAGCTTCGCGCCTTTCAAACCATGAATGACATCATCGGCGATTTCCTTGCCCACGTCGACGAGGGTATGTTTTGAAAAAATGGTAATCTTGCCAAGGGAGCCATCGGGCACTTTGCACTCGCGATAAATCATCCCGGCAATGTCTCCCGGACTGATGCGCTGGGCTTTCCCCAAAGTCATCACCAAAGACACCATCCCTTTTGAAGGACCTCTTTCACGCTTGGGACGCTCTTTACGCTCTCCCCGCTCGGAACGATCTCCTCGATCACTTTTCTTGCGATCCCGCCAATTTGGGTTAACGGCCTTGCCGCCTCGCTTCTCACTCGCGAATACTTCTTGAGCCCGATCTTCAGCAATGAACTCCCCTTCCCTGCTGGTGGATTCCCGTAGAAGAGAAAACGCGGCATTGGCAATATCGGTTGCGGTATGACCCTGCTCAAGCAAACGATCAAGGTAAGTCTGATAGTCGCCATACTCTTTGGCCTCAAGTTTCTCATGAATGATATCGAAGACCTTGTCGGCCCGCTTGCCTTCCACTTGCTCCTGCGTCGGCACCCGCTCGCGACGAATACTCTGACGAGTAAATTTCTCGATTGTCTGGAGACGATAAATATCGCGACCAAAAACAAAGCTCACTGCTTTTCCAGAACGACCCGCACGACCAGTTCGACCAATTCGGTGAACATAATCTTCGGGATCATGGGGCAATTCGTAATTCACCACGAGCTCGACATTCTCGACATCCAGCCCCCGGGCTGCAACATCAGTGGCGACGAGAAGCTCCACGACACCATCCTTAAATCGCGCCAAAACGCGCTCCCGCATTTGCTGGGTAATATCGCCGTGAAGGCGGTCCGCAGTATAACCACGCGCCAAAAGTGATTCGGTAACCTCGTCAACGAGACGTTTGGTGTTACAAAAAATCACCGCCAAGCGTGGCGGATCAATGTCGATCAAGCGAGAGAGCACTTCGATCTTGGATCGTTGACGCACTTCGTAGCAGGACTGATCAATGGAAGACACCGTGAGGGCTTTTCGCTCAATTTCAATCAACTCGGGATTCTTGCCAAAGCCATCGATCAAACGACTTACCTGACGATTCATCGTCGCTGAAAAGAACATCGTCTGGCGCTCGCGAGGGAGAGCATCGAGCAGCTCCTCCATTTCTTCGCGAAAACCCATGTCCAACATGCGATCTGCTTCATCAAGAATGACGGTTTGAATATTTTGGGGGTTGAAACTACGCCGCTTCAGGTGATCGAGCAGACGCCCCGGTGTTCCCACCACCACATGCACTCCTTTTCGAAAACTCTTTAGTTGTCTATCAATGGGAGTTCCACCGTAAACCGGAACCGCGCGAATCTTCTTCGCCTTACAACCGAGGTTGAAGACTTCTT